>NZ_JBICKY010000052.1:0-253818 GCF_043104705.1 Delftia sp. WSY_10
TGAACCTGCTGCCGCAGGGCGTGGCGGGAGAGTTGTATGTGGCGGGCGAGGGCTTGGCACGCGGCTATCTCAACAGGCAAGGGCTGACGGCAGAGCGCTTCATCGCCAACCCCTTCGCGGAGTCCGGCGAGCGCCTGTACCGCACGGGCGATCTGGTGCGCTGGAGCGCCCAGGGCGAACTTGAATACCTGGGCCGTGCCGACCAGCAGGTCAAGATCCGGGGCTTCCGCATCGAGCTGGGCGAGGTGCAGTCGCAGCTGCTGGCCCAGCTCGAGGTGCGCGAGGCCGTGGTACTGGCCAAGGAGGGTGCAAGGCTGATCGCCTATGTCTCCCTGCGTGACGCGATGGAGGAAAGCCAGCTCAAGCAGCGCCTGTGCCATGCGCTGCCCGACTACATGGTGCCTTCGGCCATCGTCGTGCTCGAAGCCCTGCCTTTGACGGCCAACGGCAAGGTGGACCGCAAGGCGCTGCCCGAGCCGGAGATGGTCAGCGCCCAGCAATACGAGGCACCGCAGGGCGAGTTGGAGGAAACGCTGGCGCAGATCTGGGCCGAGGTGCTGGGCGTGGAGCGCGTGGGTCGGCAGGACGGCTTCTTCGAGCTGGGCGGACATTCGCTGCTCGCCCTGGGCCTGCTGGAGCGCGTGCGCGCCCAGGGCCTGCGCGTGCAGGTGCGCACGCTGTTCCAGCACCCGAGGCTGGCGGAGTTTGCGCAGGCGGTACTGGAGGAACAGCAGGAGCAGCAGGGTGAGCAAGGGGAGGAGGTGGCCGGCGAGATCGACGTGCCACCCAACGGCATCCCCGAAGGCTGCACGGCGATCACGCCGGACATGCTGACCCTGGTGGCGCTGGATGAAGATGAGATTGCTCGCATTGCCGCGGCGGTGCCGGGAGGCGCGGCCAACATCCAGGACATCTACCCGCTGGCGCCGCTGCAGGAGGGAATTCTGTTCCACCACCTGCTGCAGTCCGAGGGCGATGCCTATGTCACCTCGCACACGCTGAGCTTCGACTCGCGCGAGCGGCTGCAGCGGTTTGCCGAGAGCTTTGACCAGGTGGTCGCGCGGCATGACATCCTGCGCACGGCCGTGTTCTGGGAAGGCCTGGCGACGCCCGTGCAGGTCGTCTGCCGGCAGGCCCGCCTGCCGCTGTCCTGGCTGGAGGAGGGCGGCGCGGCGGCATCATCGCAGGACGCGCTGGCCCGGCTGGCCGCCTGCGCCCAGGGCTACCGCATCGACCTGCGCAAGGCGCCGCTGATCCACCTGGTGGCCGCGCACGACGCGCCGGGCCAGCGCTGGCTGCTGCAGATCCTGGCCCATCACATGGTGGACGACAACACCACGCTCAAGCAGGTGATCGGTGAGATCGCGCTGATCCAGCAGGGCCGCTCCAGCGCGCTGCCCCGGCCGCTGCCGTTCCGCCAGTTCGTGGCCCATGCGCGCTCGGGCGAGGGCACGGCCGGGCATGAGGCGTTTTTCCGCACCATGCTGGGCGATGTGCAGGAGCCCACGGCGCCCTTCGGGCTGCTGGATGTCCAGGGCGACGGAGCGCGCACGAACGAGGTGCGGCAGGTGCTTGACGGCGGCCTTGCCGCCCGGTTGCGGCAGCAGTCCCGGCGCCACGGCGTCAGCGCCGCCGCGCTGTTCCACCTGGCCTGGGCCCTGGTGCTGGCCAGGACCAGCGGCAGGGACGACGTGGTGTTCGGCACCGTGCTGTTTGGCCGCATGCAGGCGCAGCAGGGCGCGGCCCGCGCGCTGGGCATGTTCATCAATACGCTGCCGCTGCGCGTTCGCCTGGCCGGTCGTGGCGTGGCCCAGGCCCTGCGCCAGACCCAGTCCGCGCTGACGGACCTGCTGCACCACGAGCATGCCAGCCTGTCGATGGCCCAGTCCTGCAGCGGCCTGGCCGGCGGGGCGCCGCTGTTCACGGCCCTGCTCAACTACCGGCACACGGCGCTGCAGGACGCGGACGCTGGCGATGCCTGGAGCGGCGTGCAGATACTGCAAAGCCACGAGCGCACCAACTTCCCGTTCGGCCTGTCGGTCAACGACACGGGCGAGGGCTTCACGCTGATCGCGCATGTGATCGATGCGGTGAATGCCCACAGCATGTGCGGCTACATGCACGAGGCGCTGGACGGCCTGGCCGATGCCCTGGCGCGCGACCCCGGCCAGCCCGTGACCGCGATTGCGGTGCTGCCCGCGCATGAACGGGACAGGCTGCTGCAGTGGAGCCTCAATGGAAAGGCCCATCCCGAGGCCCTGCCCGTGCACCGGGAATTCGAGGCCCGCGTGCGGGAGCAGCCCGATGCCGTCTGCCTGGTCCATGGCGACGAGGCGCTGACCTCGGCCCGGCTCAACGCCCGTGCCAACCGGCTGGCCCACCGGCTGATGGCCCTGGGCGTGGGGCCGGACGTGCGCGTGGGCGTTGCGCTGGAGCGCTCGGTGGACATGGTGGCGGGACTGCTGGCGGTGCTCAAGGCCGGCGGCGCCTACGTGCCGCTGGACATGGAGTACCCGGTGGACCGCCTGGCCTACATTGCCCAGGACAGCGGCATCGCCCTGCTGCTGACCGAGCGCAAGGCACGCGAGCGCCTGCCGTTCGCGCAGGCGCTGAACGTGGTCGAGCTCGACGGCCTGGACCTGGACGCAGGGCCTGACCACAATCCCGGCGTGGCGGTCCATGGCGACCATCTGGCCTATGTGATCTACACCTCGGGCTCCACCGGCCGGCCCAAGGGGGCGGCCAACCGGCATGCCGCGCTGTCCAATTGCATGGCCTGGATGCAGGACCACTACCGGCTCACGCGGGCCGACGCGGTGCTGCACAAGGCGGCCTTCGGCTTCGATGTCTCGGCCTGGGAAATCTTCTGGCCGCTGACGGCGGGCGTGCGCCTGGTGGTGGCCCGGCCCGGCGACCACCGCGATCCCGAGCGCATCGTCGCGCTGATCCGCCGCCACCAGATCACCACGCTGAACTTCGTGCCGGCCATGCTGCAGGCGTTTCTGGCCCATGAAGGCATCGAGGAGGAGACCCGCCTGCGCTATGTGATCTGCGGCGGCGAGGCCATGCCGGCCGAGACACAGCGCGAGGCCCTGCGCCGCCTGCACGGCGTCAGCCTGCAAAACCTCTATGGCCCGACCGAGGCCGCCATCCACGTGACGCACTGGACCTGCCGCGACGATGGCCGCAGCCCGGTCCCCATCGGCCGCCCCGTCAGCGCGACCAAGGCCCTGGTGCTGGGCCAGGATCTGGGACTGGTTCCCGCAGGCGTGGCCGGCGAACTCTATCTGGGCGGGCAGGCGCTGGCGCAGGGCTACCTGGGCCGGCCCGGCCTGAGCGCCGAGCGCTTCGTCGCCGACCCGTTCGACCAGGGCGGCGGCCGCCTGTACCGCACGGGCGACCTGGTGCGCTGGAACGACGAAGGCCAACTGGAGTACCTGGGGCGCCTGGACCACCAGGTGAAGATCCGGGGCTTTCGCATCGAGCTGGGCGAGATCGAGGCCCGGCTGCTGGCCCAGCCCCAGGTGCGGGAGTCCGTGGTTGTGGCCCGCAAGGGTCCGGCGGGCATGCACCTGGCGGCCTATGTCTCGGCGCATGAAGGGCAGCAGGTCACGGCGACCGAACTGCGCGAGCGCCTGGCCCTTGAACTGCCGGACTACATGGTGCCGGCCGCCATCATGGTGCTGGACCGCCTTCCCCTGAATGCCAACGGCAAGGTGGACAGGGCCGCCTTGCCCGAGCCAGAACTGCTGGCCAGCCTGCACTACGAGGCGCCCGTGGGCGACGGCGAGCAGCGGCTGGCCGCACTCTGGAGCGAGGTGCTGGGCGTGGAGCGCGTGGGGCGCCACGACCATTTCTTTGAGCTGGGCGGGCACTCGCTGCTGGCCCTGAAGCTGCTGGAGCGCATGCGCGCCCAGGGCTGGGTGACGCAGGTGCGCACGCTGTTCCAGCACCCCCGGCTGGCGGATCTGGCGCTGGCGCTGCGCCGCGAACAGGGCCTGCCCCGGCATGAGGTGCAGGTGCCGCCCAACGGCATTCCCGAAGGCTGCACGGCCATCACGCCCGACATGCTGACGCTGGTGGCACTGGACGCGCAGCAGATCGCGCGGGTGCAGGCCGCCGTGCCCGGTGGCGCGGCCAACATCCAGGACATCTATCCGCTGGCGCCGCTGCAGGAAGGCATTCTGTTCCACCACACGCTGCACCCGCAGGGCGACGCCTATGCCACGCCCACGCTGCTGGGCTTTGACACGCAGGAGCGTTTGCTGGGCTTTGTGCAACGGCTCAACCAGGTCATCGCACGCCACGACATCCTGCGCACGGCCGTGCTGTGGGAAGGGCTGGCCGAGCCCGTGCAGGTAGTCTGGCGGCAGGCACAGGTGCTGCTCGACTGGCTGGAGGAGAGCGAAGGGGAAGGAACGGATGTGGCCAGCCGGCTGCAGGCCGTGCTGGACCCGCGCGTGCAGCGCATCGATGTGCGCCGTGCGCCCATGATCCGCGCCGTGGCGGCGCAGGATGCGCCCAACGGGCGCTGGCTGCTGCAGCTGCTGACGCATCACCTGGTGCTGGACCACACGACGCTGGAGCGCATCGTCGAGGAGATTGCGCTGATGGCCCAGGGCCGCGAGGCGGAGTTGCCCAGGCCCCTGCCGTTCAGGCGCTTCGTGGCCCAGGCCCGGCTGGGCGTGAGCACCAGTGAGCATGAGGACTTCTTCCGCGCCATGCTCGGCGATGTGGATGAGCCCACGGCGCCGTTTGGCCTGCTGGATGTGCAGGGCGACGGCAGCGCGGTGGAGGAGGCAAGGATGGCCTTGGACGAGCCCCTGGCGCGCAGCGTGCGCCGGCAGGCGCAGCGCCATGGGGTGAGTGCGGCCAGCCTGTTCCACCTGGCCTGGGCGCTGGTGCTGGGCAGGACCACGGGCAAGGATGACGTGGTGTTCGGCACCGTGCTCTTTGGCCGCATGCAGGGCGGGGAGGGCGCGCACAGTGCGCTGGGCATGTTCATCAACACGCTGCCGCTGCGCATACGGCTGGGCGGTCGGCTGGGCGGGCGCAGCGTGCAGGACTGCCTGCATGAGACGCATGCGGGGCTGACGGGGCTGATGCACCACGAGCACGCCACGCTGTCGCTGGCGCAGCGCTGCAGCGCTCTGGCGGGGGGGACGCCGCTGTTCTCGGCCCTGCTCAACTACCGCTACAGCGTGGCCCCGCAGGAGGGGGGCGCAGCGGGCGGAGCCTCGGGCGCATGGGAAGGCATGACGGCGCTGGGCGGGCAGGAGCGCACCAACTACCCCGTGACCGTGTCCATCGACGACCTGGGCGAAGGCTTTGGCATCGTGGCCCAGGCCGATGCTGCTCTGGGGGCTGAACGGCTGTGTGGATACATGGCGTCGGCCGTGGCCTCCCTGGTCCACGCGCTGGAAAGCGAGCCCGGCCTGGAGGCTGCGGCGCTGGACATGCTGGACGGCAAGGAATGGGCGCAGCTGCAGGCCTGGAGCCTGGGCGCCCGAACCGAACCCGGAATGCAGCCTGTGCACCGGTTGATCGAGCGCCAGGCCCAGGCACGGCCGGACGCCGTGGCGCTGGTCTTTGGCGATCAGGTGCTGAGCTACCACCAGCTCAACCGCCGCGCCAACCAGCTGGCACACCGGCTGATGGCCCTGGGCGTGAGGCCGGAGACCCGGGTGGGCATCGCCATGGAGCGGTCCATCGAGATGGTGGTGGGCCTGCTGGCCATCATGAAGGCCGGTGGCGCCTATGTGCCCCTGGACCCCGATCACCCGCCCGAACGGCTGGCGCAGATGATCGAAGACGGCGCCGTGCGGCGCCTGCTCACCCACAGCGCGCTGCGCGAGCGCCTGCCCGCAGGCGAGGATCTGCAGTGGCTGGACATCGACCGCATCGATGTGGCCGGTGAATCGCAGCGCAACCCGGTGGTTGCCGTGCATGGGGAGCATCTGGCCTATGTGATCTTCACCTCGGGCTCCACGGGCCGTCCCAAGGGCGCGGCCAACCGGCATGCGGCCCTGCACAACCGGCTGGCCTGGATGCAGCAGGCCCATGCGCTCGATGCCTCGGACGCCGTGCTGCAAAAGACACCGTTCAGCTTCGATGTGTCGGTCTGGGAGTTCTTCTGGCCCCTGATGGCCGGCGCCCGGCTGGTGATGGCCGCGCCTGGCGATCACCGTGACCCCGCAAGGCTGGTGGCGCTGATCACGGGCCATGGCGTCACCACCGTGCACTTCGTGCCTTCCATGCTGCAGGCCTTTGTGGCCCATGCGGGCGTTGCGGCATGCACGGGCCTCAGGCGCATCCTGTGCAGCGGCGAGGCCCTGCCGGCCGAGGCGCAGAACGCCGTCTTCAGGCTCCTGCCCGGAGCCGGTCTCTACAACCTCTATGGCCCGACCGAGGCGGCCATCGACGTCACCCACTGGCGCTGCCGCGACGACGGGCGGCGCCAGGTTCCCATCGGCCAGCCCATCAGCGGCATCCGCACCTATGTGCTGGACTGCGCCATGCGGCCGGCGCCACAGGGCGTGGCCGGCGAGCTGTACCTGGGCGGCACGGGCCTGGCGCGCGGCTATCTGAACCGCCCCGCACTGACGGCCGAGCGCTTTGTGGCCGACCCGCTGGACACGCAGGGCGGCCTGCTGTACCGCACGGGCGACCTGGTGCGCTGGAACGGCGAGGGCCAGATCGAGTACCTGGGGCGCCTGGACCACCAGGTGAAGATCCGCGGCCTGCGCATCGAGCTGGGCGAGATCGAGGCCCATCTGCTGGCTCAGCCCGGCGTGCGCGAGGCCGTGGTGGTCGCGGCACAAGCCACGTCGGGCGCGGCGGGCGCACGCCTTGTCGCCTATGTGGCCGGCCCGGACGCCGATGCGGGGCTGGCCGAAACCTTGCGCCAGGCGCTGGCCCGGCGGCTGCCGGACTACATGCAGCCTTCGGCCATCGTCGTGCTGCCTGCGCTTGCGCTCAATGCCAACGGCAAGGTGGACCGCAAGGCCCTGCCGCAGCCCGAATGGGCGCAGCGTGGATACGAACCGCCGCACAACGGGGTGGAGCAGCAGCTGTCGGCGATATGGGCCGAGCTTCTGGGGCAGGACCGCGTGGGGCGGCGCGACAACTTCTTCGAGCTGGGCGGACACTCGCTGCTGGCCATGGGCATGCTGGAACGCATGCGTGCGCATGGCCTGTCGGCCTCGGTGCGCAGCCTGTTCCAGCATCCGCAGCTGGCGGATTTTGCGGCGCAGCTGATGCAGGCGGACGACGCTGCCCAGGTGCAGGTGCCGCCCAATGGCATTCCCGAAGGCTGCACGGCCATCACGCCCGCCATGCTGGCGCTGGTGGCGCTGGACGTGCAGGAGATCGCACGGGTCGAGGCCGCCGTGCCCGGTGGCGCGGCCAACATCCAGGACATCTATCCGCTGGCGCCATTGCAGGAAGGCATTCTGTTCCACCACACGCTGCACCAGCAGGGCGACGCCTATGCCACGCCCACGCTGCTGGGCTTCGACACGCGCGAGCGGCTGCTGGGCTTTGTGCAACGGCTCAACCGGGTCATCGCACGCCACGACATCCTGCGCACGGCCGTGCTGTGGGAGGGGTTGGCCGAGCCCGTGCAGGTGGTCTGCCGGCAGGCGCAGGTGCTGCTCGACTGGCTGGAGCCTGGTGAAAGCGAGGGCGAAGGCGATGTGGCCGCCGTGCTGCAGAAGCGCCTGGACCCGCGCGTGCAGCGCATCGATGTGCGCCGCGCGCCCATGATCCGCGCCGTGGCGGCGCAGGATGCGCCCCACGGGCGCTGGCTGCTGCAGCTGCTGACCCACCACCTGGTGCTGGACCACACGACGCTGGAGCGCATCGTCGAGGAGATCGCGCTGATGGCCCAGGGCCGCGAGGCGGAGTTGCCCAGGCCCCTGCCGTTCAGGCGCTTCGTGGCCCAGGCCCGCCTGGGCGTGAGCACCAGCGAGCATGAGGACTTCTTCCGCGCCATGCTCGGCGATGTGGATGAGCCCACGGCGCCGTTTGGCCTGCTGGATGTGCAGGGCGACGGCAGCGCGGTGGAGGAGGCCAGGCTTGCGCTGGATGCACAACTGTCGCGCGAGCTGCGCCGGCAGGCGCAGCGCCATGGGGTCAGTGCGGCCAGCCTGTTCCACTTGGCCTGGGCGCTGGTGCTGGGCAGGACCACGGGCAAGGACGACGTGGTGTTCGGCACCGTGCTCTTTGGCCGCATGCAGGGCGGGGAGGGCGCGCACAGCGCGCTGGGCATGTTCATCAACACGCTGCCGCTGCGCATACAGCTGGGCGGCCGCAGCGTGCAGGAATGCCTGCGCCAGACGCATGAACTGCTGACGGGGCTGATGCACCACGAGCACGCCACGCTGTCGCTGGCGCAGCGCTGCAGCGCTCTGGCGGGGGGAACGCCGCTGTTCTCGGCCCTGCTCAACTACCGCTACACCGCAGCGCCGCAGGAGACGGAGGCAGCGGGCGCAGCCTCGGGCGCGTGGGAGGGCATGACGGCCCTGGGCGGACAGGAGCGCACCAACTACCCGGTGGACATGTCCATCGATGACCTGGGCCAGGGCTTTCGCCTGGTCGGGCAGGCCAGCAAGACCGTGGGCGCGCAGCGCCTGTGCGCCTACATGCTGGCCGCAGTGGAAGGCATTGTTGCGGCCCTGGCCGAAACGCCTGCGCTGCCGGCCTGCGATATCGAGCTGCTGGACCGGGACGAATGGGCGCTGCTGACGCAATGGGCGCAATCGGTGCAGTCTGGATGCAACCCGCCGCGCCGCGACGCCCAGCCCCTGGTGCACAGGCTGTTCGAGCAGCAGGTGGACGAGCGGCCCCAGGCCACGGCCCTGGTCTTTGGCGACGAATGCATCAGCTATGCGCAGCTCAACCGGCGTGCCAACCGCCTTGCGCACCGCCTGATCGCCGAGGGAGTGGGCGCGGAGGTGCGCGTGGGCATTGCGGTGGAACGCTCGGTGGAAATGGTGGTGGCCGTGCTGGCCGTGCTCAAGTCGGGCGCGGCCTATGTGCCCCTGGACCCCGGCTATCCGGCCGAGCGCCTGGCCCACATGGTCGAGGACAGCGGCATGGCCTGCCTGCTCACGCAGTCCCGCCTGGGGCTGGAGGTGGCCGGTCGCGTGAAGGCGCTGGACCTGGATGCCATCGGCGCGATGCCGGGGCCCGACCACAACCCCGGCGCCGCCGTGCATGGCGAATGCCTGGCCTATGTGATCTACACCTCGGGCTCCACCGGCCGCCCCAAGGGCGTTGGCATCTCCCACCGCTGCCTGGCCGAACAGGCGCAGCTGGCCGTCGGCTTTGCCGCGCTGTCGCCGCAGGACCGGGTGCTGCAGTTCGCCACGCTGAATTTCGATGGCTGCATCGAGCAGCTGTTCGCGCCGCTGGTGGCCGGCGCGGCCATGGTGCTGCGCGGGCCCGAACTCTGGGACAGCGCCACCTTCCACAGGGAACTCATGGCCAGGCAGATCAGCGTGGCCGATCTGACCACCGCCTACTGGCTGCTGCTGGTCCAGGATTTCGCGCGCCAGGGCCTGCGCGGGTACGGGCGGCTCAGGCAGGTGCATGTGGGCGGCGAGGCCATGCCGGGCGCCGGCCTGCAGGCCTGGCGCGATGCTGGGCTGGGCCATGTGAGGCTGCTCAATGCCTATGGCCCGACCGAGGCCACCGTCACGGCCTCCCTCTTCGACTGCACGGGCCTGGTGGAAGGCGCCGGCGCGGCGCCGCAGGTGCTGCCGCCACAGGACCTTCCCATAGGCCGGCCTCTGGCGGGCCGGCACATGTGGGTGGTGGACGACCGGATGCGCCCCGTGCCCCTGGGCGTGGCCGGCGAGCTGTGCATAGGCGGGCCCCTGCTGTCGCGCGGCTACCTGAACCGGGCAGGGCTCAGCGCGGAGCGCTTTGTCGCCGACCCCTTCGGCCGCGATGGCGCAAGACTCTATCGCACGGGCGACCTGGTGCGCTGGAATGCGCAGGGCCAGCTGGAGTACCTGGGGCGGGTGGACCACCAGGTCAAGATCCGCGGTCTGCGCATCGAGCTGGGCGAGGTGCAGGCGCAACTGCTGGCGCTGGACGATGTGCGCGAGGCCGTGGTCGTGGCCGGCGAGGGACCGGCGGGCACGCGGCTGCTGGCCTATGTGTCTGCCCGCAGCGGGCGGACCCTGGACGGGCAGGAGATGCGCGAGCGCCTGGCCACGGTACTGCCCGACTACATGGTGCCGGGCGCCATCATGGTGCTGGACCAGTTGCCGCAGAACGCCAACGGCAAGCTGGACCGGCAGGCCCTGCCCGCGTTCGGCATGCCAGCCGCCAGCCAGGCGCCAGAGGGCGAACTGGAGGCGCTGCTGGCCCGTATCTGGGCCGAGGTGCTGGGCCTGGAGCGGGTGGGGCGCAGCGACAACTTCTTCGCGCTGGGGGGTGATTCCATCCTGAGCCTGCAGATCGTCTCGCGCCTGCGCCGCTTCGGCTGGAAGCTGTCGCCACGGCAGCTGTTCGAGCGGCAAAGCATTGCCGAGCTGGCGCGTGTGGCCGAGCCCGTGCAGGACGAGGCCGTGGAGCAGGAGACCCCGGTCCAGGGGAGCGTTCCCCTGCTGCCCATTCAGGCGGAGTTCTTCGAAACGGACGTGCCGCAGCGATCCCACTGGAACCAGGCCCTGCTGCTGCGCAGCACGCAGCCGCTGCAGCCTGCGCCGCTGCGCCAGGCCCTGGCCGACCTGCTGGCCCGGCACGACAGCCTGCGCCTGCGCTTTCGCCCCACGGCGCAGGGCGCCTGGGAGCAGGCCTACGCAAGCCCGTCCGAGGCCGACCTGCAGGAACTGCTGTGGGTGCGCCAGGCACGGGATGCCGGCGCGATCGAGGCCTTGTGCGAACAGGCGCAGCGCAGCCTGGACATCGTCCACGGGCCGCTGCTGCGCGGGCTGTGCATCGAGGTGGGCGACGGCAGCTGGCGCCTGCTGCTGGTGGCCCACCATCTGGTCGTCGATGGGGTCTCCTGGCGCATCCTGCTCGAAGACCTGCGTTCGGCCTATGCCAGCCGGCTGCAGGGCCTGGAGCCCGCCAGGGTCCACAAGACCGCCAGCTACCAGCGCTGGTCGCAGGCGCTGCAGGCCCATGCCGCGCAATGCGGCGGCGAGCTGGCCTTCTGGCAGGCGCTGGCCCAGGTGCCTGCCGTCCTTCCCTGTGCCCGCCCCGGGGGGGCCAACACCCTGGCATGGCAGTCCAGCGTCGAGCTGCGGCTGGACCGCGAGCGCACCGAGGCCCTGATCAGCCGCGTGCCGGCGGCCTACAGGACGCAGATCAACGACATCCTGCTGGCCGCCCTGGGGCGCGCCCTGTGCGCGTGGAGCGGGCAGCAGCGCATCCTCGTGGACCTGGAGGGCCATGGCCGCGAGGAGCTGTCGGCCGGCGTGGACGTCTCGCGCACCGTGGGCTGGTTCACCAGCGTCTTCCCGGTGGCGCTCGATGCAGGCACAGGCCCGGGCGACGCGATCAAGCGCGTCAAGCAAAGCCTGCGCGAAGTGCCGCTGCACGGCCTGGGCCATGGCGTGCTCAAGTACCTGGGCACGGCGCAGCAAAGGCAGGCCATGCAGGCCTTGCCCCAGGCCAGCCTGGTCTTCAACTACCTGGGGCAGTTCGATGCAAGCTTTGACAGCGCGGCCCAATGGCTGCCGGCTGCCGAGGGCAGCGGCATGCCGGCCGACGCCTCGGCGCCGCTGTCGCACGAGTTCACCATCAATGGCCGCGTCTACGACGGCGAGCTGGTGATGACGGCCGCCTTCAGCACGGCCCGCCACGACACCGCCGATGTGCAGGCCTGGATGGGGCGCTACCGGCAGGAGCTGGAAGGGCTGATCGACCACTGCCTGAGCGGCGCGCAGGGGGTGACGCCCTCGGACTTCCCGCTGGCCCGGGTCACGCAGGCGCAGCTGGACGGCCTGGACCTGCCTGCTGGCAATCTGGCGGACCTCTATCCGCTGTCTCCCATGCAGTCGGGCATGCTGTTCCACAGCCTGTCCGATCCCTCGGGGCTGTCCTATGTCACCCAGCTGCGCATCGACGCGCATGGCCTGGATGCCGCGCGCTTCCGAAAGGCCTGGCAGGCGGTGCTGGACCGCCATGCCGTGCTGCGCAGCGGCTTCCTGGCCGATGCGTCCCTGCCGCTGCAATGGGTGGCCAGGCAGGTCCTGCTGGACATCACCGAGCATGACTGCCGGCACAGCGAGGATGTGGCGGGGGCCCTGGATGCCCTGGCCGCCGGGCAGTTCGCGGCCTTCGACCTCAGCAAGCCGCCGCTGATGCGGCTGGCCCTGGTCCGCGTGTCCGATGGCAGCCACCACTGCATCTGGACCGCCCACCACCTGCTCACGGACGGATGGAGTTCATCGAGCCTGCTGGGCGAGGTGCTGCGCGACTACAAGGGCATTGCCGTGGAGCCCGTGGACACCAGCTACCGCGACTACATCGCATGGCTGCAAGGCCTGGACCACGGGGCCAGCGAGGCCTACTGGAGGCGCCTGGTGCAGCCGCTGCACGAGCCCACCTTGCTGGTGGATGCGCTTGCCCGGCCTGCTGTCCGGCCTGGTGCCTTGCCTGCAGCCCGTCAGGGGCACCACGAGGCCGGCGCCGCGCTGGATGCCGGTGCCACGCAGCAGCTGGTGGAGTTTGCCCAGCGCGAGCGCGTGACGGCCAACACCCTGGTGCAGGCCGCATGGTCGCTGGTGCTGGCGCGGTACACGGGCCAGGCCACGGTGGCCTTCGGGGCCACGGTGGCAGGCCGCCCGCCCGAGCTGGCAGGTGTGGAAAGAATGCAGGGGCTGTTCATCAACACCTTGCCGGTGGTCGTGGCCTGCGACGGCGCGCTGGAGCTGGGCCCCTGGCTGCGCACGCTGCAGGCTCAGAACCTGGCCTCGCGCGAGCATGAGCAGACGTCGCTTTCGGACATCCAGCGCTGGGCGGGCAAGGGCCAGCGCGGCCTGTTCGACAGCATCCTGGTGTTCGAGAACTACCCCATGGATGCGGTGCTGTCCGCGCACGACGACCCGCATCTGCGGTTTGCGGTGACGCATGCCATCGACGTGACCTCCTATCCCATGGACCTGGAGGTGCGGCTGGGCGATGTGCTGTCGCTCAAGATGATCTACCAGCGGAGCAGCTTCGGCGATGACGCCGTGCAGGCCCTGCTGCGGCAACTGGTGCAGGTGCTGGCGTCCATGGCGGGCGAGGGCATGCACTGCCTGCGGGACATCGCCTTGCTGCCCGAGCCCGGCCGCGATGGGCCGGCGGGCACGGACACAGGCACGGGCACGGGCATGGGCACGGATGCCTGCCGCCCGCCGTTCCTGCCCGTGCATGCCTGCATGGCGCTGCAGGCGCGCCGGGACCCGGGCGCGGTGGCGCTGGTCATGGGCGAGCAAACCATCAGCCATGGCGAGCTGCAGGCGCGCAGCAACCATTTCGCCAGCCGCCTGGTGCAGGCCGGCGTGGGGCGCGGTGCCATCGTCGGCATCGCCATGGAGCGTTCACTGGAGATGGTGATCTGCCTGCTGTCCGTGCTCAAGGCGGGCGCGGCCTACCTGCCTCTGGATCCGGCGTCGCCCGCCGAACGCCAGAGGTTCATGCTGGCAGACAGCGGTGCCTCCCACCTGATCGCCCACAGGGCGGCGCTGCACAAGCTGGGCACGCCGGCCGTGGCCCATCTGGTGGTGGCCGAGGAGGTGGACTTCACCCAGGCCTGCAATGCGGCGCCGGCCCATGCCGTGCATGAGCGCGACCTGGCCTATGTGATCTACACCTCGGGCTCGACCGGGCAGCCCAAGGGCGTGGTGGTCGAGCACGGGCCGCTGGCCATGCACTGCGCGGCCACGGCCGGGATCTACGGCATGCGGGCGAACTCGCGCGAGCTGCATTTCATGTCCTTCTCCTTCGACGGCGCGCACGAGCGTTGGCTGACGGCCCTGAGCATCGGCGCCGGCCTGGTGCTGCGCGAGCCGCAGATGTGGACGGCGGAGCAGGCCTGCGAGGCCCTGCGCCACCACGGCATCTCCAATGCCGCGTTCCCGCCTGCCTATCTGGCGCAGATCGCGGACTGGGCCGCAGAACAGTCGCAGGAGCCGCCGCCGGTGGAGCTGTACGTCTTCGGTGGCGAGGCCATGCCCAAGGCCGCCTACGACAAGGTGCGCCAGAGCCTGCGCCCGCGCCTGCTCATCAACGGCTACGGCCCCACCGAGACGGTGGTGACGCCGCTGATCTGGAAGGCCGAGGCCAGCGAGACCTTCGACTGCGCCTACGCCCCCATCGGCCGGCCCGTGGGCGAGCGCACGGTGCACATCCTGGATGCCGACCTGCACCGGGTGCCGCACGGCGTCGTGGGCGAGCTGTACATCGGCGGCTACGGCCTGGCGCGCGGCTATCTGTCACGCCACGGCCTGACGGCCGAGCGCTTCGTCGCCGACCCCTTCGACGGCGGTGGCGGCCGCCTGTACCGCACGGGGGACCTGGTGCGCGAGATGCCGGACGGCAACATCGAGTACATCGGCCGGGCCGACCACCAGGTCAAGATCCGGGGTTTCCGCATCGAGTTGGGCGAGGTCGAGAAGGCCGTCCGGGCCGTGCCCGGCGTGGTCGATGCCGCCGTGCTGGTCCAGGATGCCGGTACAGGCAAGCAACTGGTGGCCTATGTGGTGGGGGAGGAGGGCACCGCCGCGCAGACCCTGGTCCAGCGCATCCGCCAGCAGACAGGCGAGCACCTGCCCGACTACATGCTGCCGGCCCATACGCTGGTCCTGCCCGCCTTGCCAAGACTGGTCAGCGGCAAGCTGGACCGTGGTGCGCTGCCGCTGCCGCAGGCAGATGCCGGGCGGGTTCACGTGCCACCGTCCACAGCGGCGGCCATGGCGCTGGCCCGCATCTGGCAGGAGGTGCTTGGCGTGGAACGCGTGGGCGAGACCGACAACTTCTTCGAGCTGGGCGGGGACTCCCTGCTCAGTCTCAGGATGCACGCCAAGGTGCGCAAGCTGGGCGATCCGCAGCTGGACTTCAAGCTGCGCGACCTGCTGCAGCGGCCCACCATTGCCGGCCTGCTGGAGCTTCGCTCAGCCGGCGCCGGTGGAGCTGGGGGCGTCGTGGCGCTCAACGCCGTGTGCGAGGCTGCGCCACCGCTGTTTTGCGTGCATGCCGGGTTCGGCACGGTATTTGACTACCAGCCGCTGGCGCGGGCATTGCAGGACCGGCGCACCGTCCACGCCATACCCTGCCGCAGCCTGGGCGATCCCGGCTACCGCGACCGCTCGCTGGAGCAGATGGCCGACGACTACTGCGCGATGGTGAGGCAGGTACAGCCCGCCGGTCCCTACCACCTGCTCGGTTGGTCCCTGGGCGGCAGCCTGGCGGCCCTGATCGCCGCCAGACTCGAAGGCCAAGGGCAGACGGTGGGTTTCCTGGGACTGGTGGACCCGTTCGTGCCTGCTGGCGATGCGGCCGGGTCCCCGTCGTGGTGGGATGACTTCCGGCTCTTCGTCTCGCAGATGCTGCCCTTGGCACGCATCGAGGACCTTGCGGACATCGATGCATCGGTGCCGCCCCGCGCCGATCTGCTGGCTGCCGCGCTGGGCCGCGAAGCTGCAAGGCAGGGACCGGGGGGGCCCAGCGGCCATGCCTGCATGGACGGCGCCGACCTGGCCCAGGCCTTTCTGACCACCCTGCACCTGAAGCACCTGGCGCTGCAGGCGCAGGCCCTGGCGCCCGTGCAAGCGGCGGCAAGCCTTTGGTGGAGCGATGAAACCGCGGCCGGGCACCGGCTGCGGCTCGCGCAGCAGCTGCGCCAGGAGGGGGCCGAGGGGGTCGAAAGGGCCGAAAGGGCAGAGGGCGCGGTGATCCGCGCCGACCACTACGCCATCATGAGGAACGAGGGGCTGACGGCCGAAATCCTCGACGCCTTGGCGCTGGAGTACGCGCTGGACTGAGGGGCAACGGCGGCCGGGGTGCCCCTGGCCCGCCCCGTCCCGGGTCTTTTTCGTGAAAACCGGGTTACACCTTGTCTCCATTTTTGCGCGCAGAACGTCTTTGGAATGCACAACAACCCGGGCGGAGGTCCGTGCCCGGTTGGTAACCAGTCTCATTCAATGCCTTTGGAAATTCTTCGACCATGCCTTCCTTGCCCCGTCAACATCTGCTGAGCCTGGCCCTTGCCACGGCCTTTGGTTCCGTCTCGTTCTGGAGCACCGAGGCGGTGGCCCAGGCCACAGGGCAGGAGGCTGCCCAAGTGTTCGATATCCATGTGCCGGCCCAGGCCTTGGCTTCGGCCATCAACGAGCTGTCCCGCCAGACGGGAACCCAGATGTTTGCCGCAGGCGACCTGGTTGCCGGGCTCAGTTCCCGCGCCGTCAACGGCCGCCTGACATCGGAGCAGGCCTTGCGGGAGCTGCTGGCCGGCACGTCCCTGGAAGCCATCAGGATGAACAACGGAGGCTTCGCCATCCGCCGTCCCGCGGTCTCCGGCGCGACCTTGCCGACCATCAACGTCACGGACAGCGAAACCGCAGCCGGCCCCGTGCAGGGCTATGTCGCCCGGCGCAGTTCAACGGGTACCAAGACCGATACGCCCATCCTGGAGACACCGCAGTCCATCACGGTCATTGGCGCCCAGGAGATCGAGACGCTGAAGTCGCAAAGCCTGCAGGATGCGCTGGGCTACGCGGCCGGCGTCACCCGCGCCGAGGGCCTGGACCGGACCTCGGACAGCCTGTACCTGCGCGGATTCCGCACCACGGGCATGTACCGGGACGGCAGCCTGTTCACGGCCAACATCTACGACGGACGGCAGGAGCCCTACGGCCTGGAGCGCATCGAGCTGCTCAAGGGTGCCTCTTCGGTGATCTTTGGCTCGGTCTCCCCGGGCGGCGTGGTCAACACCGTGAGCAAGCGGCCCACCGCGGAAAAAATCCGGGAATTGAACATCGATGCCGGAAGCTTCGGGCGCAAGCAGGTCTCGGGTGATTTTGCGGGTGCCCTGGACGACGAGGGCAAATGGTCCTACCGGCTGGTGGCGCTCAAGCGCGACAGCGACAGCTTCATCGACCGAGTCCCCGATGACAGAACCTATATCGCCCCATCGCTCAAGTGGCAGCCCGATGCGAACACCTCGCTGACACTGTTGGCCGAGGTCCAGAAGGACCGCACCACCTACGTCTACGGGCTGCCCGCCTACGGCACCCTGCTGCCCAACATCAATGGACAGATTCCCCGCAACCGCTTCATCGGAGAGGCGGGACGGGACAAATTCGATCTGGACCGCTACTCCATCGGCTATCTCTTCGAACATGCCTTTTCCGAGAAGCTCAAGCTCAGGAACAGCATGCGCTACTACAACGCAAAGAGCAGCTACTTCAGCACGGACGGCTGGGGCCTGTCCGCCGACCAGCGCTCGGTGGTGGAGCGCTACTACCAGCCGCGCTGGGACCGCTCGTCGGCCTTCGTGACCGATACCTCGCTGCAGTACCAGCTGGACCAGGGCCGCGTCAAGCACACCATGCTGGTGGGCTTCGACTACGCCCTGCCTAAGCACGAGACCGAGCGCTATGAACAGCAGGCCGCCGACCTCGATGTCTTCAACCCGGTCTACGGCAAGCCGGTGGGCCCTGTCTCCCCCTACTACCGCTCGTCCTGGAAGAACGACTACAAGCGCCTCGGCATCTATGCGCAGGACCAGATCAAGATCGATGACAAGTGGGTGGTTCTGCTGGGCGGCCGCTATGACAAGGTCCGCTTCAACGAGACGAACTTCTTCACCGGGGACGTGAGCGCGGCCAATGAGAAAAGCTCGGCCTTCACGGGCCGGCTGGGCGTGGTCTATCTCGCCGCCAATGGCCTTGCCCCCTTCTTCAGCTACAGCGAGTCCTTCGAGCCCACCCAGGGCCAGGACCGCCTTGGATCGCGGTTCAAGCCCACGACGGGGCAGCAGTACGAGGCCGGTGTCCGCTACCAGCCCAGCGGCTCCAGGGCCATGGTTTCGGCAGCGGTCTTCCAGCTCACCCGCCAGAACCTGCTCGTGCCCGATCCCCAGGACGCCAGCAGGGCGTTCAACATCCAGGCCGGTGAAGTCCGCTCCCGCGGCTTCGAGCTGGAGGCACGAAGCTCCATCGGCCGCAATGTGAACATCATTGCCGCCTATGCCTACACGGATGCGCGCACCACGCAGGCAAGCCCCCTGCAGCCGGACGAGCTGGGCAAGCGCTCCATCGGCGTGCCCTACAACCAGATATCGCTGTGGGGCGACTACAGCTTTGGCGACTTCGGGCTCGCCGGCCTCAAGGTGGGCCTGGGCGCCAGGTACCTGGGCCAGACACGCGGCCTGGCCTATGGCGTTCCCGTCTCGCTGCCGGCGTTCACCCTGGTGGATGCCATGGTCAGCTACACCACCGGACCCTGGCGCTTCGCCCTGAACCTCACCAACCTGACCGACAAGACCTATATCGCCAGCTGCTCCTACGGCTGCTTCTACGGCGAGCCCCGCAAGGTGATCGGCACGGCCACCTATCGCTGGTAGGCGGGCATGGGCCATGGGCCACGGCTGGAGCGATCCGGCCGTGGCCTTTTCTTTGTCGGGGAACCGAAGGCGCCGTTCAGAGCGCCTGCAGCTGCACGCTGCCATCGGCCTGCGCGCGCACCCTCAGCGGCAGGATGGAGGGCAGCACGGCCAGCAGGCCGGCCGAGTCATTGGCGCGAAAGCGCCCCGTCAGGCGCAGCGCGGCCACGCGCGCATCGGCGGCTTCGATGGGCTGGGTGCGGTAGGCGTTGACGGTGGCCAGGGCCTCGGCCAGCGGGGTGTTCTCGAAGACCAGCCAGCCTTCGCGCCAGGCGGACAGCGTGGCGGCATCTGCCTGGCGCACGGCCTCGGGCTGGCCATTGCGGATGTCCACCACCTGGCCTGGCAGCAGGTCCAGCGTGGCCGCCGCCTCGGTCGTCGGATCCTGCGCATCCCTGCCCAGCACGCGGACCCTGACATGGCCATGCTCCACGCCCACCGTGACCGTGCCGCCACGGTCGCGCACGGTGAACACCGTACCCACGACCTCGATGCGCGCCTCGCGCGTGATGACCTCGAAGGGGCGGTCGGGGTCCGATGCCACTTCGAATCGCGCTTCCCCGCGCGACATGGATACGCTGCGGCGCTGGCGGTAGAGCGTCACGGCAATGGCGCTCTGGGGCGCCAGCTCGATGCGGCTGGCCTGCAGCGGCGCCTTGCCGTCGGCCAGCGTGACCTTGAGCATCTGCGAGTTGCGCGTGGCATAGGCCGAGGTGTGCAAGGGCTGCTGCCAGTACCAGTAGGCGCCCCGGCCCGCCAGCGCGCCGGTGCCCACTAGCCCTGCAAACGACAGCAGCAGCTTGCGGCGCTGGACGCTCCTGGTGGAGCGCGAGGCGCTGTCCGCCAGCAGGTCGGTTTCCTGGAACTGCTCGCGCAGTCCGCCGGACAGGCCGCCGAGCATGTTCCAGCGCAGGTGCGCCTCGCGTGCGGCGGCATCGTGCCGGGCTGATTTCTCGCGCCATTCGCCCAGGGTCAGGCGTGCCTGGTGGGCCACCGGGTCGGGAGCGATTTCGCTTTGAACGATCAGCGTCAGCGCATGCTCGACCATGCGCTCGCTAGGTGCACTTGCCATGGAAAGGGGGGGTCAGGATGCGTCGTCGGTCAGTGTACTGTTGTCGAAATCCATGGCGCTGCCCAGCGCATGGTCCTCGATCAGCTCGGAGCGCAGCTGGGCCAGCACGCGCGAGCAGTCCAGCGTGGCGCGCACCATGTGCTTGGCGACGGCCATTTCGGTGATGTTGAGCTGATCGGCGATTTCCGCGCGCGTGTAGCCATGGGCGCGAAAGAGGATGAAGACTTCGCGCCGGCGCGGCGGCAGGCCTTCCAGCGCCTGGACGACGCGGTCCAGGATCTGGCGCTGGGCGGCCAGGGTTTCGCTGGAGGGCGCACTGTGCTGCACCGCCATTTGCTGGCGCGTCCAGTCCTGGGAGGTCTTGCGCTTGCGCGCATCGTCTATGCACAGGTTGCGTGCCACGCGAAACAGCAGGGCGCGCGGGGATTCGATGTCGGCATCGGGCAGCGCCTCGGCCTTCTTGCCGCTGCGCAGGCCCAGGGCGTGCACATAGACCCGCTCGAAGCTCGATTGCGCGATGTCGGCCGCATAGTGCGGATCCCGGAGATCGCGCGTGAGCTGGCGGCGCAGATCGCCATAGTGAGCCACGAGTTCCTGGATCAGGTCACGCATCCGGATACCTGCCTTTCCGCAAGGGCGATGGGTTGGAACCCCTGGGTCCGTACAGAGATGGGCCTACCGGATGCCGCAACCCCGGCCAGGGCCGGGGCGGTGCAGCAGCGGGTATGGGATTCAGCGGCGCAGGTGATTCGAATTCAAATGCAAATGGTTTGCATTCAAATTATGGCATGGGAGATTCGTGCGCCATCATGCCCGGTGCGATCTTTCAGTCCTGCAGCGCCAGCTGTTCTGTGCGCGCAACATCGGGTTTTTGGGCTTGCGCTGCCAGCAGGGCGTCGCCGATTTCGCCGGTGCGTACCGAGGTGACGGACAGCAGGGTATCGCTGAGGCCGTGGGAGCCCTCGCAGGCGCCCTGCAGGAAGATGGCGGGGCGAAAGTCCGGCGTGGTGTGCACCTGGTAGTCGCGGCTCACGGAGAAGTCACCCAGGTAGGGGGCCAGCGGGTCCAGCAGGGTCTTGTGGTGCTCGCGCGCATAGCCGGTGGCCAGCACCACCACGTCGTAGCGCGATGCATGGTCGATGCCGCTGTTGAGATCGCGCAGGCCCAGGTGGATGCCGTCGCTGGCGGCGCGCACGTCCTGCACCTCGTGGCGGCGCAGGAAGCGGTGGCGCGTGTCGCCGACGACCTTCTGTTCATAGAACACCTTGAAGATGCTCTCGATCAGCTCCAGGTCGGGACAGGCGTAGTTGGTGTGCCAGAACTCGCGCAGCAGAGCGCCGCGCTCGTCGTGCGGGCGGCTGTAGACATGGTCCACGAAGTCGGCGTTGAAGATTTCGTTGACGAAGGGGCTGTCGTCCGAGGGGCGGATGGAGCGGGCGCGCATGACCAGGTCGATCTCGGCCGTGGCGTAGCGGCCGTGCAGGTCCATGAAGATTTCCGCGGCGCTCTGGCCCGCACCGACCACGGCGATGCGCAGCGGCCTGGCATGCTCGGCAATGCTGCGCAGGTAG
The DNA here is from genome assembly GCF_043104705.1 of Delftia sp. WSY_10. NCBI lineage: Bacteria > Pseudomonadati > Pseudomonadota > Betaproteobacteria > Burkholderiales > Comamonadaceae > Delftia > Delftia sp. WSY_10. The sequence goes on from NZ_JBICKY010000052.1 coordinate 21,251, forward strand.
GCGCTGGAGTGGAAGACGCGGGCATCGCCGCGCAGGGGCTTGAACTGCTCGGGAATGCTGGGCGTGCCGCCGATGCTCATGACCAGGTTCTGGCCCAGGCGCTCATGCACGTTGCCGGCCGCATCGCGCGAGCGCACGCGCAGCAGCTCCACCTTGCCGTCGCGTTTTTCAGGCAGCACCTCGATGACTTCCTGGCCGTAGACGCAGCGGTCCTCGAACTTGGAGGCGGCCCAGGCCAGGTAGTCGTTGAATTCGTGGCGGCTGGGAAAGAAGGTCTTGAGGTTGATGAAGTCCTGCAGCCGGCCCTTCTCGTGCAGGTAGTTGATGAAGGTGAAGCGGCTGGTGGGGTTGCGCAGCGTGGCCAGGTCCTTGAGGAAGGACACCTGCATGTGGGCCTGCTCCAGCAGCATGTCCCGGTGCCAGGCGAAGCGCGGCTGCTTTTCGATGAAGACGGGGTGCATGGCCCGCGCGGTGGTTTCGCGCTCCTTGAGGGCGATGGCCAGGGCAATGTTGGAGGGGCCGAAGCCGATGCCGATCAGCGGGTGGGTTTGCATGGAAGGTCCTTTCATTGGGTCGATGCGTCCAGTGCGTCCGGCGCGGCTGCGTCGGTCTGCGGTATCCACAAGGCGTCTGCGAAAAAGCGTTCCCTGAGCAGCACTCCCAGCACGGCGCGCTTGTGCGGGAAGTCGAATTCCTTGACCAGCGCATAGCCGCAGCGCGGCAGGCTTTTGCGCATCTTGCGGTTGTCGGCGCGCGGCTCCACGACGATGCGCTGCGTGCGGCAGTCGTCCAGAAAGAGGTAGTGCGACAGCGAGGGCAGCCAGGCCGTCAGGTAGGGCTGGCCGCGGAACCGCGCCTCCCCCACCAGCGCATGCCAGCCCCGGTCATGGTCGCCCGCGTCATAGAAGGGGGCGATGCGGTCTTCCTTGGCCCAGTAGGCCTCGAAGTAGCCGAAGGGCTCGCCGTCGAAGCAGCCGATGAGGCCGAGCGCATGCGGGTCGCCGGCCATGCGCTGCAGATAGGCGCGGTGGTGGGCAAGGTCGCCGCTTTCCTCCCAGAAATGCGCGACGACCGGGTCGTTCATCCAGCGGTGGATGAGGGGCAGGTCGGCCTCGGGCTCCACGGTGCGAAAGCTCAGCGTGCGGCCCAGCCAGGGGATGAAGCGGCGGTAGACCTCGCCGCGCGGCTTGTGCAGGCGCACGGGGTGGCGCCGGCCTTCGCTGATCGTGTAGTGCAGCGCATAGGGTGGGCGCGGGCGGGGCAGCCACAGGGGCTGCTGCCAGAGCACGTCTCTTGCCACGCGCGCAGCCTGGCCCGGCTGCACCGTGGCGATGCTGTCGCGCAGGCCCGGTGGCAGGCGGGGCAGGGACAGCTCGATTTCCCGGGCATCCGGGCGCAGGCCGAAACCGGCCTGCAGCGCGGCCAGCAGTTCATCGGCTTCGGGCATGCCCGAGCAGGGCCCCATCCATTGCAGCCGCAGCAGGCCTGGCGCGGCCGCGGGTGACAGGTTCCAGAGACTGTGCTTGCCGGGCCTGCCGGCATCCACGGACCCCGAACGCTCCAGGCGCAGCCGCTGTCCATCGCCGAAGACGCTGATCGTCTCGGCGCCTGCATGGGCAAGGTAGCTGGCGCCGGAGGCGTCCGGTGACGGTGTAGCGGTGGCTTCGGCTGGACGCACGTGGACTCTTTCAGATGGAGTGCCCCGCGTGCGGGACACGGATGGGGGCAAGGGCACAAGGGACGCAGGGGACGCAGGGGACGCAGGGGACGCAAGGCAGCCTCATGACCGGGATGACGTGCAGGCGCGGCAAATGTTCATGCCAGGGCCGTTCATGCCAGGGCCGGGATCCGGGTCGCCTGGAAGGCATGGGCCAGTGCCTTGCAGAGCCGGTCGCGCAGCACCTCGGTCTCTTCGGTGAGGGCGCCCAGCCGCGCAAAGTCATGGACCATGCCGGCGTAGATCTGCAGGTCCACGACCACGCCGGCGGCCTGCAGCCGCTCGGCATAGCGCTTTCCTTCGTCGATCAGCGGGTCGTACTCGGCCAGCACCATCAGCGTGGGGGCCAGCCGGCCCAGGTCGGATGCCTGCAGCGGGGCAAAGCGCCAGTCCTGCCGGTCCGCATCGCTGCGCAGGTATTGGCCGAACATCCAGGCCAGGGTGTCACCTTCCAGCAGATGGCCGGTGGCCAGTCGCGCATGCGAGTCACTGTCCTGCTGCGCTGCCGTGCAGGGGTAGAGCAGCAACTGCAGCAAGGGCTGGGGCATGCCCGCGTCGCGTGCGGCGATGCACAGGGCCGTGGCCAGCGTGCCCCCGACGCTGTCGCCGCCAATGGCCAGGCGCTGCGCGTCCAGGCCATGGCGGCCGCCGTGCTCCAGCAGCCAGGCCAGGGCGTCCTGTGCGTCGAGGAAGGCGGTGGGAAAGCGGTGCTCTGGCGCCAGCCGGTAGTCGATGGCCAGCACATTGCAGGGCGTGCCCAGCGCCAGGCTGCGGCACAGGCTGTCATGCGATTCGAGCCCGCCCAGCACATAGCCGCCGCCGTGAAGGAACAGCAGGCAGGGCGCGGCTGTGTGTCCAGGGGCTGCGCGGTAGAGCCGGGCACGGATACGCGCGCCGTCGCGCGTGGGCAGCTCCAGGTCCTCGGTGGGCAGATCGTCGCCCGGCAGGTCCAGCGCCAGCGTGGCGTTGTCGTAGGCGGCGCGCGCCTGCGCTGCCGTCATCTGGCTCATGCGCGGGCGGCTGGATGCCTGGGCGTTGGCGAGTTCAAGAAATGCTTGCAGGTCGGGGTGGAGAGCCATGGCGTCCTTCGGGTGTGCGGCAGACAAGGCAGGGCGGGCCGATGCAGGGCATGGCGCCCGCGCTGCCCCTTCCCCGTGATGACGCTGGGCGGCGGAATTTGTTCATCGCCTGGGCGGTGAACATTTTTGGCGCACGCACGTCTTGCAGGGAGTAGGGAGCGCTCGCCGTGCGCCGCGCTCCAGGAAACGCCGGGCCGCGCCGGCATTGCAAGGCCATGCGCCCACGGGCGCCAGAGGAATCCCTTATGGAAAACGCCAGCCGACCGCCCTCCGAGGTACTGCGCCTGCTCAGGCCCTTCCTGCCGTGGATGGCGCTGTCCGTGGTCACGGGCATTTGCGCGGGTGGGGCCACGGTGGCGCTGCTGGCGACCATCAACCAGGTGCTCAACCGCCCAGGCGGATTGGCCGGCGGGCTGCTGCTGACCTTCATCGCCCTGTGCGCCACCGTGCTGGTGTGCCGGGCCGCGTCCGACATGTCGGGCAATTTCGTGGGGCAGCGCCTGGTGGCCCGGCTGCGCAAGGAGCTGGCCAGCAAGATCCTGGCCGCGCCCATCGACGCGCTGGAGCGCTACCGCACGCACCGCCTCATGCCCGTGCTCACGCAGGACGTGGACATGATCAGCGACGTGGCCTTCGTGCTGGCCTCCAACGTGATCGCCCTGGCCATTGCGCTGGGCTGCCTGGCCTATCTGGCCCTGCTGTCGCCGCCGCTGTTTGCCATGCTGGTGGTGGCGCTGGTGCTGGGCGTGAGCCTGCAGGCGCTGGCCCAGTCGCGCGGCGTGGCGGGGTTCTGGAAGGCGCGCGATCACGAGGAAGTGCTGCACAAGGCCTACCGCGCCATCAGCGAAGGCGCCAAGGAGTTGCGCATGCACCGCGCGCGCCGGGGCCGCATCTTCGACGGGCAGATCGGCTCCACCGTGGATGCCATCCGCCGCATCAACAGCCGCGCCATCAACACCTATGTATTGGCCACGGCCTTCGGTTCGGCGCTGTTCTTTCTGTTGATCGCCCTCATCCTGGGCTGGGCCGCGCTGCGCACCACCGAGCCCGTGGTGCTCAGCGGCTTCGTGCTGGTGCTGCTGTTCCTCAAGGGCCCCATGGACCAGATCGCGGGCGCGCTGCCCAACCTGGGCCGCGCCAAGGTGGCGCTGCAGCGCATTGCCGACCTGTCGGCGCGCTTTGCCAGCCCCGAGCCGCACCTGCACCTGGGCAGCCCGCCCGGCGAGGTCCGCCTGGACCACGGCCTGGAGCTGCGGGGCGTGCGCTATGCCTTCGATGCGCCCGAAGGCGGCAAGGCCTTCGAGATGGGCCCCATCGACCTGAAGCTGGGCAAGGGCGAACTGGTCTTTGTGGTGGGCGACAACGGCTCGGGCAAGACCACGCTGATCAAGCTGCTGCTGGGCCTGTATGCGCCCCAGCAGGGCGAGATCCTGCACGACGGCCAGCCCGTCACGGCGCAGACGCGCGACGACTACCGCCAGCTGTTCACCACGGTGTTCTCGGACTTCTACCTGTTCGAGGACCTGGTGGCCGGTGGCGAGGAAGGCCAGGCCGCCGCGCTGCCCGAGGCCGCGCTGCCCTACCTGCAGCGGCTGGAGATCGCCCACAAGGTCAGCGTGCGCAACGGCAGCTTCAGCACCATCGACCTGTCCACCGGCCAGCGCAAGCGCCTGGCCCTGGTCCACGCCTATCTGGAGGGCCGGCCCGTGCTGGTCTTCGACGAATGGGCGGCCGACCAGGACCCGAGCTTCCGCCACCTGTTCTACACCGAGCTGCTGCCCGAGCTGCGCGCCAGGGGCCACCTGCTGGTGGTCATCTCCCATGACGATCGCTACTTCCACCTGGCCGACCGCATCGTACGCATGGAGGCCGGCCGCATGGTCCTGCCGCAAGACGGGGCGCAGCCGGTGGCGGCCAGCCCGGCCGGACTGGCCAGTCAAGGCGTGCTGGCCGACATCTGAATTCCTGCTGAATCCACGAACATGGCAAAGACAAAACTCGTCTACATCTGGTCCCTGAGAAACGCCGCCGCCGACCAGGCCGGCCAGCACATCGCCTACAAGGGCGCAACGCGCTACATGAAGTCGCCGCTCGAATACCTGGGCGAGCTGCTGGACACCAGCCCGCTGGGCGATATCTACAGCCTGGAGGCCGTGATCCATGACGACGACGAGGCCTCGCCGCGCGACCGCGAAAAAATCGGCGACTACGGCTTCAGCTACCAGCCTGGCGGCCGCTGGTTCTATCCGCCGGATCTGCGCATCCAGGGGCGCAGGGTCAATGACCTGCTCATGGCCGTGCCGTCTTCCTACCGGCGCCTGCCGCTGAACGATCCGCAGCGCGCCGCGGGCAAGCAGATGTTCGAGGCGCAGTTGCAGGACAGGCTGGTGCAGCTGGGTGCCGAGCGGGTGGTGCTGGATGGCCTGCTCGTCATCCTGGACCGGCTCGTGCGGCCCGGGGCCCTGTTCCACCGCAGGATCGCCAACATCCACCCCGGCATCACGCGCCTGGAGTCGCCCTATGAACGCCGGGGCGCCTGCGCCACGCTGGACGCGCTGCATGGCGCACAAGGCTACAAGATCGTGGACTGGAAGACCATGGAACAGCGCCCGGTCCCGCCCCTGTTCAAGACCGGCGCATCCTTTCACTACGTGGACAACGGCATCGACTCCGGCGAAGTCATCGTCGACGTGCTGGGCACCGACATCGATCCCCAAGACACGATTCTTGAGCTGCGCTGGAACAACTTCCAGCACAGCCTGTTCCCTGCATTGCGCAAGGGGCTGGAGATGATGGCCAGAGCGCCTGCAGACACGCCTGCAGACACCACGGTGTGACAACGCGCATATCTCAAAAACCGGCACGGCCCAAAGCGAGGGACACCGAGCAAGGGCCTATGCCGGCCGCGCCGCCCCGCCGCGAGGGTGTCGTCCCCCTCCCGCGCGAAGCGAGAAAGAGAGGGGGAAGCGGCGCAGCCGCTCAGGGGGTGCTTCACCTCGGCGCCAGACGAATGGCCCCGTCCAGCCGGATCACCTCGCCATTGAGCATGTCGTTGTCCAGGATGTGGCGCACCAGCTTGGCATAGTCCTGGGGCGTGCCCAGGCGGCTGGGGAAGGGCACGCCGGCGGCCAGCGCATCCTGCACTTCCTGCGGCATGCCGAACAGCATGGGCGTGCCGAAGATGCCGGGGGCAATCGTCATGTTGCGGATGCCGTTGCGCGCCAGGTCGCGCGCAATGGGCAGCGTCATGCCGACCACGCCGCCCTTGGACGCCGCATAGGCCGCCTGGCCGATCTGGCCGTCGTAGGCGGCCACGCTGGCCGTGGAGATCAGCACGCCGCGCTCGCCCGTGCTCTCGGGCTCGTTGGCCGACATGGCGGCGGCGGCCAGGCGGATCATGTTGAAGCTGCCGATCAGGTTGACCGTGATGGTCTTGGAAAACAGCGCCAGGTTGTGCGCGCCGTTCTTGCCCACGGTCTTCTCGGCGGGCGCAATGCCTGCGCAGTTGACCAGGCCTGCCAGCTTGCCCAGGCTCACGGCCTTGTCCACCACAGCCTGGCCATCGGCCTCCTGGCTCACGTCACATTTGACGAAGACGCCGCCGATCTCGCGCGCCACGGCCTCGCCCTTGTCCGCCTGCATGTCGGCGATCACCACCTTGCCGCCCTCGGCCGCCAGCATGCGCGCCGTGCCTTCGCCCAGCCCGGAGGCGCCGCCCGTGACGATGAATACCCGGTCCTTGATCTGCATGGAATGTCTCCTTGGTTATCTGACGTTGACGTAAACGTAACTCTCAAATTATGCATGCAGCCCCGGCCGCAGCCATGTCGCGCCCAAGAAAAAGCCCGGCAGTGCCGGGCTGGTGATGGGCGCGATGGGGATTACTGGAACCCGGCACGGTCCAGCATTTGCTGGACCTTGGTCATGTTCTTGCCCACGGCCGTGATCGGGATGGTCTCGCTCTTGAAGGGCTTGCCGCCGGTCATTTCCTTGAGGGCAGGGTTGTCCAGTTCCACGCCCTTGGCTGCTGGCCACTCGTTGTTGCCGTTGGCAAAGTAGTTCTGGGCGGCGGGGCTGGCCAGGTACTCCAGGAACTTGACGGCGTTGTCCTTGTTCTTGGCATGGCGTGCCACGGCGCCGCCCGCGATGTTCAGGTGCGTGCCCCAGCTGGACTGGTTGGGGAAGACCACGCCGATCTTGCCGACCACGGCCTGGTCCTCGGGCTTGCCCGAACGCATCATGCGCGCCAGGTAGTAGCTGTTGGTCACGCCGATGGTGCATTCGCCCGAGGCCACGGCCTTGATCTGGTCGGTGTCGCCACCCTTGGGCGGGCGGGCCAGGTTGGCCTTCATGCCCTGGATCCAGCCCTCTGCCTTTTGCTCGCCCATGTGTTCGACCACGGTGCCGAACAGGCTCAGGTTGTAGGGATGCGAGCCCGAGCGGATGCACAGCTGGCCCTTGAACTTGGGGTCGGCCAGCGATTCGTAGTTCTGCACGTCGGCAGGCTGGACCTTGGCCTTGTTGTAGACGATGACGCGGGCACGTGTGGACAGGCCGAACCAGCTGATGCCATCGGCCGTGGGCTGGGCGCGCAGGTTGGAGGGAATGGCGTCTTCCAGCAGCTTGGAGTGGATGGGCTGGAACAGGCCATCCACCTCGCCGCGGTACAGGCGCGCGGCATCGACCAGCAGGATCACGTCGGCCGGCGAGGCCTGGCCCTCGGCCTTCAGACGCGCAATGATGCCGGCGTCGTCGCCGTCCACGCGGTTGATCTTGATGCCGGTGGCCTTGGTGAAGCCGTTGTACAGCTCCTCGTCCGTGGAGTAGTGGCGCGCGGAGTAGAGGTTGACGACCTGGGAGTCGGCAATGGCTGTGCCGGCAGCCACCAGGGCGCAAGCGGCAAACAGGGCTTTCAGGGATTTCGACATGAAGACAGGCCTCTCTTTGTTGGCAAAGCGCGATGATAGGTCAAACGCGAATTGTTCTTAATAAAGGGAAGAGGCTTCCAAAGGTTTTCTCGCCCCAGGGCCTTTGTGCGTTGCAGGGTGCAGTGCTCAGTGCGGCGAGGATGCCGGACGCATCAGCGCAATGATGTCGCGCAGGTCCGTCTGGTCCTGCAACTGGCGCAGCGCCTGCCGCAGTTTCTCGGCCCGTGCACTCGGTACCGGCGGCAGTGCATGCGCGCAGCAGGCGTGGAATTTCGCATCCTGCTCGGCTTCGTTGAGCGGCAATGCGGGGCTGCCAGGAAGATCGGGCATGTCCAGTGACAGCACGCGCCCATTGCAAAGCCGCAACTCCACGCGCTGGGGTGTCATTGCATTGGGGTCGGGGTTGCCGTCGTCGAGCACCTGCACGCGTGAGGCCAGCTCCAGCCTGCGCGGGTCGGACAGCATGGCGGCGTCGAAGTCGTCCAGGCCTACGTGGCCTTGCAGCGCGGCCGTGGCCACCGCGTAGCCCATGCACAGTCTTGCGCTGGCCGAGTCCATGCCGGCGTGCGCCGGCCGGCCTACCAGGCGCACGATGAGTGCAGAGGCATGTACGCATACGCTTGCGATGTCCTGCGCATGCAATCCGTGCTCGCGCATCAATTGCAGTACGGCGCCTATGCCGCTGTGCGTGGCGCGGCCTGTGGGGTAGGGCTTGTGGCTCATGCGCTCGATCTGGAACACATGACCCACGTCGGCAGCCACTTCGTGCCAGCGGGCCTGGCCGGCGTCGAACAGCGCGAAATAGCCAAACGGCCCTTCGAGAATGTCACGCGGCCCAGGAAAACCCGCTTGTGCGAGTTCGAAGGCTGTGATTGCGGAACGCGCGTTCAGTCCTACCTGCAGTCCTACGGCCGGCGATCCCTCGGCATGCGCCTGCATGGTGCCCGACAGATGGCTGTAGGCCAGGCCCAGCGCATCACGCGTGGTGGTCTCGTCCAGACTCGCCAGCTTGCACAGTGCGGCCGTGGCGCCCAGCCCGCCGCACATGGCGGGCCGGAAAAAGCGCATGGGCGCGCGCTGCGCCAGCGCCACATGGATGGCGAAGTCCAGGCCAGCGGCCACCGCCTCTATGAGTTGGCGGCCGTCGATTGCGCCCTCGCGCTCGGCGTAGCCCAGCGTCGCAGGCGCGATGCAGGCGAATGCATGGACCACGGCGCGGTCATGGATGGCATCGAATTCCTGATTGAAGACCTGGTAGGCGTTGAGCATCACCGCACTGGCCAGCGGCAGTCGCTCGCCGCTGGCCCACACCGTGGCCTCTTGTCCCTGGCCCAGGGCCGCTGCCGCCCGGTGCAGCGCGGCCATGCGCGGATGGCGTGAGCCTGACAGCCCCACGCCGACGGCATCGAGCAAAAATGCCTTGGCGGCGTTCACGGCAGGCGCGGGCAGGTCCTCATAGCGCAGGTGCTGTACGTGCGCGACCAGTGTGTCGATTGCATTCATGCAGCACCTCGGTCATGCGTGCAGGTGGGTGGCGGGCACTGCTGCGCATACCAGGCATGCAGGGTGGTGCCTGTCACGAAGCGGGTCATCGGATGCTGCTGTAGCCGATCCAGCATGGACTCGAAATCGGGCAAGCGATGGGGGACTCCCATCAGATGAGGGTGCAGGCCCAGCGTCAGCACGCGCGGTGAGCCATGCTCGCGCACCTCGTTCTCGAAAACCTGCAGCGTGCTTTCCAGGCGGCGCCCGAACTCGCCCGTGGCGTGCTTTTCCACGGCGTGAATGACCGAATCGTTGAGTTCCAGCGCGTATGGAAGCGCCAGCAACTGACCGCTGGAGGTCTGCATCCAGTTGGGCAGATCGTCCAGGCACCAGTCGAATACATGGTCTATGCCGGCCTGGGCCAGCAGGTCGGGCGTTTGCAGCGTTTCTCGCAGGCCCGGCGACAGCCATCCGCGGGGCCGGATTCCGCAAAAGCGTTCTATGCGGTCCAGTGCGCTGGAAATGGCCCCGGCTTGGTCTGAACCACCATCGTGCGACAGCGCGCGCTGGTGCATGCCATGTCCGATGATTTCCCAGCCTGCGTCCAGCAATGCCTGAGCGGCCTGGGGATAGGCGTCGATGACGGTGGCGTTGAGGCTGGCCGAGGCAACAAGGCCGCGGCTGCGAATGGCCGCCATCATGCGAGGCAGGCCGCAGCGCAGACCGTATTCGGCCCAACTGAAGTTGGGAACGTCGGGCAGATTCTCTCGGCCGTGGGGCGGCGTGAGTATGGTGCGCGGCATGGGCTGGTCAAAGGGCCAGTGCTCCACATTGATGATCAGGTGGACCAGGATATGTCGGCCGTCCAATCCGCGCAGCGCTGGCCTGCGGCTGGATAGCTGAAACGGGATGCGGGGATTGTTCATCATGGGTGCGGTCATCGGCCTGTGAATGAAGGGGCGCGCTTTTCCGCAAAGGCGCGGCGGCCTTCTGCATAGTCCGCGCTGTCGAAGCATTGGCGTATCAGTGCCTCTGTGGCCACGGCCTGTGCACTGCTGCCTGGCTGGCGCGAGGCCAGTATGGCTGCTTTCGCGGCGCGCAACGTCAGCGGCGCGTTTGCTGCGATGGTCTCGAGGCGCGCGCGTGACATGGCTGCAAAGTCTTCCAAAGCAAAGCACTCCTGCACCAGTCCCCTGGCCAGGGCCTGGAATGCGTCCAGCGTGCGTGCCGTGTAGAACAGTTCGAAGGCTGATGCCATGCCTGTCACCTCGACGAGACGGCGCATGTCGGCGAAGCCGTAACCCAGGCCGAGCCGTGCGGCCGGCATGCGCAAGCGCGCGCTTGCGCTGGCATAGCGCAGGTCGCAAGCCAGTGCCAGGCCAATACCCCCGCCCATGCAGGCGCCCTGGATCAGCGCCACGGTCGGGGCGGGAAACCCTGCCAGCGCCTGCTGTGCCTCAGAGACTGCCTGGTTGTAGCGCAGCACAGCCTCGGCGCCATCGCGAACCTGATCGAACTCTGCGATATCAGCGCCCGAGACAAAGGCCTGGCTGCCTGTGCCCTGCAGTGCCAGCACACGAAGGCCATCGGCCTCGCGCAATTGGTACAGCGCCTGCGCCAGCTGCTGCCACATGGCCAGCGTCATTGCATTGCGCCGTTCGGGGTGGCAGATCGTCAAGGTGGCGATGCCGTCGGTCAACGCCTGCTGGATATGGCCGCCGCTCATACCACCCCCTCGCTGCGCATGCGCTGCACATCGGCGGTGCCATAGCCGATCTCGGCCAGCACTTCCTGTGTGTGCTCGCCCCAGCCAGGCGCGGGACGCGCAATGCCGGCAGGCGTGCGCTCCAGGGTGACGGGCTGGGAGATGAGCCGGTAGCTGCTGCCATCGTCGCCGGGGACGGCCTGCGCCACACCCAGATGTCGCACCTGGGGGTCGTCGAACACCTCAGGCATGGAATAGACCGGACCTGCGGGAACACCTGCGTCATTGAGCAGCTTCACCCAGTGGGCTACGTCGCGTTCCCGAAAGCGCCTGGCCAGGGCCTCGTTCAGCGCAGTGCGGTGGCGCACGCGCAGTTTTTCCGACGCGTAGCGCGGGTCCTGCAGCCACGCGGCCTCGCCCAGACAGTCACACAGACGCTTCCAATTGCCCTCTCCCGAGGCTCCCAGGTTGAAGGCGCCATCGCGCGCATTGAACAGGCCCATGGGGCTGCTTGTGGGATGGTCATTGCCCACTTGCACCGGCAGGTCGCCTTCGTTGAGGTAGCGCGCGGCCTGGAAGTCCATCAGCGCTATCTGCGTGTGCAGCAGCGAGCTGTGAATCCACTGACCCAGGCCCGAATGCTCGCGCTCCAGCAAAGCCAGCAGGATACCGACGGCGGCATAGATTCCGGTGCCGCAATCGGCCACGGCCAGACCTGCACGCAGCGGTCCGCCACCAGAAAAGCCGGTGACCGACATGAGCCCACCCATGCCCTGAATGATCTGGTCGAAGCCGGGCCTGCCTGCATAGGGACCGTTCTGGCCGAAGCCCGAAATGCTGGCCAGGATGACGCGGGGGTTGATGGCGCTCAGCTTTTCGTAGGACAGACCCAGCCTGTCCTTGACATCGGGCCGCCAGTTCTCGACCACCACGTCGGCGTCGACCACGAGCTTGCGAAATACCTCCAAGCCCTCGGGCGTCTTGAGATTGAGTGTCAGCGACCGCTTGTTGCGGTTCAGGTTCTGGAAGTCTCCCCCCTGGCGGTCGGCGGCAAACATGGCCTCATTGGGATCGATGCCTGCCGGTGGCTCGATCCGTATCACATCGGCGCCGAAGTCGGCAAGGATGCGCACGCAGGTCGGGCCGGCCCGCACGCGTGACAGGTCAAGCACTCGCAGATGCGCAAGGGCGGGGGATGCGTTGATTTGAGGCATGTTGTCTCCCGGTATCAAGGGTGCACAAAGTGATGGAAGGGCAAGGCAAACTCGTGGGCAAAGGCCAGCAGCAGGCTTTCGCTGCCGGGTGCTCCCACGATCTGGACACTGACCGGACGGCCCCGGCCGTCCTTGCCCACGGGCATGACCAGCGCTGGCAGCCCCAGGTAGTTGATATAGGCGTGGTGGCGGTGCATTGCCGCCAGCGCGCGAGGGTCGAAGCCGGGGCAGGAGGTTGTGACGGTCTCGCGGTCGGGCACGCCTTTTGGCAGGCAGGGCGTCAGCAAAAGGTCGATGCCGTCCAGGCAGGTGGTCATGAAGGCATGGCTCTGTGCCGGTATCTGATGCAAGGCATGGCGATACCAGCCATTTGGCATGGCCCAGCCCGGCAGGGCGATGGCCCTTGTGGCCGGAGCCAGGGTGTCAAGCTCTGTGCGCACAGCGGCCTCCAGTGAAATGGCTGCCTCGGCATGCAGGACGATCTGGGCCAGCCGGTTCAGCCGGCCCAGGTCAGGCGCCGGGCGGTTTTGGATCTGCACGCTGGCGTGCAGGCTCTTTTCGAAGAGGGTCAGCGCAGCCGCCACGCCGGCATCCTCGTGGGTTGTGCGCATTGCGTTGCCGATGCGCCAGCGCGGTGGGGGCTCCGGCGTGTCAGGCCGCGTCGGCAGCATGGCTGTGAAGATGCGGGCCGCATCGGCTGCGCTGCGCGCGATCACCCCGACGGTATCCAGAGTGGGAGCCAATGGCGCCACGCCATCGGAGGGCAGCAGGCCGCGCGTAGGCTTCAGGCCGATCAGGGCGCAGGTTGCCGCCGGCATGCGCACTGAGCCCGCCGTGTCGGTGCCCAGCGAAGCCGCGCAAAGACCCGCAGCCACGGCCACGGCCGATCCGCTGGACGAGCCGCCGACGGCAGCCTGGGCGTCAAGAGGGTTGAGCAGCCGTGGTGAATGGAGGCTCTCTGCCGTGGCGCCGCATGCAAATTCCGCCATGGTGAGCGCGCCCAGGTGCAGTGCGCCCTGCGCCTTCAGCCGTTGCAAGACGGTGGCGGCCGGCCGGATCTGCCCCGTTGTGCGAGGCCGGCCCAGACCTGGCACGTGCAGGCCCGTGTCGAAGACGTCCTTGTGTGCCAGTGGCACGCCGGAGAGCAGGCCGCCGGGTTGGGGCGACGGTGCGGCAAAGATGTGCTCCGCGCAGTGCCACTGCGCGTTGCGGCGCCTGAATTCGGTGGCCAGTGCTGCCGCATGACTGTCATGTGCCGAGGGAGGCAGCAGGGCGAAGCGCCGGAGCATTTCGTCCACTGAAGGAAGCGTCTCGAACTCAGCCATGGCCGGGCTCCGTGCACTCCAGTTCGTTCGCCACGGCGCTCAATCGGGCCAGTGTTTGGGCAATGGCCTGAAGGTCCTGCGGTGGCAAAGCCAGGCCCCGCAGCCGGCAGGCCAGTGCAGCCCAGGCCAGCCAATCATGTGAGCAGTCTTCGTGCATGGTGCTTGTCTCCTGCTACGCTTGTGCATTGATCTAATTTTGAGTGTCATAAATATATTTATGAAAGTCAAGGAAATAAAATCAGGCGGCGATCCGTTCTGTTTTTGCGAAGGGGAGGCTTGCCATGAAGGCTGCTGAGCGCATCCGCCTTTCCATTGAGGAATCCATACGCGACGGCAGCCTGCTGCCCGGGGATGCGGTGGATGAACAGGCGCTGATGCAGACCTATGACGTGTCACGCACACCCGTACGCGAGGCTCTGCTGCAGTTGCAGGCCCAGGGCCTGGTGGTCAATCTGCCGCGCGCCGGCATGGTGGTGGCCAAGATGGATGTGGGCCAACTGCTGGCCATGTGGGAGTTGCTGGCGGAGCTGGAGGGCATAGGCGCAAGGCTGGCCTGCGAGCGCATGACACCAGCAGAGCGCGAGGAGCTGGCCGCCATCCATGAACGCGCGTCAGCCGTGGCGCGTCGAGAGGACGCACAAGCCTGGCAGGAGCACAACCGGCGCTTCCACGAGGCGCTGTACCAGGGGGCGCGCAATCCCTATCTTCGGCAGGAGATCCTGCGTATGCGTTCACGCACCGGTGCCTACAGACGCCATGCATTTTCGGCCTTTGGCCAGACGGCCCTGTCCTGGGCTCAGCATGGAGAAATGGTCGAAGCAGTCCAGGCGCAGGATGCTTCGCGGGCGGCCTCCCTGATGACCCGGCACATGAGTCCTGGCCAGGGCTCGGCCAGTTTCGCGTCGTTCATCGCGGCCCTGCCCAAGCACCTGCTGGCTTGAGCGCACGAGGGCGCAGGCAGGACATCTGCGGGAAGTCCCGGGGTATATAAGTTATTTGCGCGATCAAAAATATATTTATAGAAATCAAAAAAATTTGATCGTGCATCCTGACCTCGCTGTTTCGAGGGGGATGTCTTGTGCAGGCATACCTACCAAGGAACCACCCATCATGGACGCTCTTTCTCCGCAGTTGCCTTTGCCCCAGGCGCTGGTCCAAGCGCCGGCTTTCGATTCGGACGCCGTGCATCGCAAGGTTGCATGGCGGCTGATCCCCTTTCTTGTCTTCCTGTTTCTGTTGGCCTGGATAGACCGTGTCAATGTCGGCTTTGCCAAGCTGCAGATGCTGCAGGACCTGCGATTCAGTGAGGCTGTCTACGGACTGGGCGCAGGCATCTTCTTCATCGGCTACTTTCTCTTCGAGGTCCCCAGCAATCTGTTGCTGCAGCGCATAGGTGCGCGCAAGACGCTGGCGCGCATCACCATCCTGTGGGGGCTGGCGTCCATGGGCATGGCTTTTGTGACCACGCCCGAGGCCTTTTATGCGCTGCGCTTCCTGCTCGGTGTGTTCGAGGCGGGGTTTTTCCCGGGCGTCATGCTTTACCTGACCTACTGGATTCCGGCTGCCAGGCGAGGCCGCATCAACGGATGGTTCATGACTTCCTTCGGCATCGCGGGCGTGGTGGGCGGGCCCATCGCTGGGCTCATCATGAGTGGAATGGAGGCAGTGGCCCCTCTGCGAAACTGGCAGTGGCTGTTCGTCCTGGAAGGCATTCCCTCGGTGATCGCTGGCTTGGTGGTCCTGGCATGGCTGCCCGACAGGCCCTGCCAGGCTCACTGGCTGTCCGAGGCAGAGAAAAGCGCGTTGGAAATGCAACTCGACGCCGAGCGGCAGGGTGCGGGCAAGCATGCAAGCTTCATGCAGGCACTGCGTCTGCCCGCGCTGTGGCTGTGCACGGCGGCGTACTTCTGCATCGTGGGCGGCAATGCCACGCTGGCCTTCTGGATGCCTTCGCTGGTGCGTGAGCTGGGTGTGCACAGTGCGTTGCACATCGGCCTGCTGTCGGCGATTCCGTTCATGCTTGGCACGGTGGCCATGGTGATCAACGGGGCACATTCCGACGCCACCCGCGAGCGCCGTCTGCATTGTGCGGGTGCCACCTTGGTCGGTGCTGTCGGGCTTGCGCTGACTGGCGCCACCATGGGCAACCCGGTGCTGGCCATGGTGGCCTTGAGCATTGCTGCCATTGGTGTTCTGGGCGCCTTCCCGGTGTTCTGGGCCATGCCAGCTTCGTTTCTGACCGGCACAGCGGCTGCTGCGGGCATTGCCTTCATCAATTCGGTAGGCAATCTCGCAGGCTTTGCCACGCCGTTCATGATGGGCTGGGCCAAGCAGTGGACCGGTGGTGTCGGCGCGGGCCTTTATGGAGTGGCCGCAATGCAGCTGGCCGCATCGGCCATTGTGGCTTTGGCCATGCGCAGGCTCAAACCATGAACAGGCCATGGCAGGCGAAAAAAAACCCAGTCCAAGGACTGGGTTTTGAAAGGATCCAGAAACGGGGGTTTCGAGAGGATCCAAGGAGACAACTGGTCAGGTCTTGCGACCCGGGATGCATGCAATTATGAGGGTAATCACTAATTCTTGCACGCAGTCCTGTTGTAAGACGGCGTGATCAACGCTTGCGGGTCTGGGCCGACTGGACGGCTTCGCTGGCGGTGTTGGTCACGGCCGTGAAGTTGGCTTCCGCCAGGTCCGAAGCCTGCTTGACGGCCTTTTGCACCGACTCGAAGGCATTGTTGGCAGCCGACACGGCGCTCTTCATCACGGCCACGGCGGTTTCGGAACCTGCGGGTGCGTTCTTGGCGGTGGTGTCCACCAGGGCGCTGAAGTTCTTCTGCAGATCGGACGCCTGGCTTTCGAAGGCCTTGGCCAGCTCGGCACCGGTGCCGCTGGCGATGTCGTACAGGTGGCGGCTGTAGGCAGCGGTCTTTTCAGCCAGGGGCTGGAACAGGTTGGCTTGCAGCGACAGCAGTTCCTGCGCATCCTTCACGCTCAGGACGGCCTGGGTGTGCTGGGCGGCTTCGTTCAGTGCGGCGCGCGAGGCGGTCACATTCAGTTCCACCAGCTTTTCAACGCCTTCGAAGGCCTTGCTCGTCAGGCCGAACAGGGTTTCCAGGTTGGCCTTTTGTGCGCTCAGGATTTGGTCAGGGGTCAAGCTCATGTCAGTCTCCAGAAAAACGGACCACAGGGGTCTCGGGTTACGGGGAATTGCCTGCGCTGACCTGACTGAGTGTCATGTTGCAGTGCAGCATGGGTCTTATTGTAGGGATTGCAAAAAAGGAATCAAGTACCTGATGCTGCGGTGCAGCAAAAAAATCGGCAAAGCTGTGGGTTTTTTGTAAGTCTTTGATTTTGAATTGGTTTTATGTCGGTTTGACGACATTTTTCGGTTTGCATGCTTACTCGCTTGGCGAGTGATTGGCAGCAGTGCGCGTCGTGATGGCGACAGTGGCTGGGGACAGGGCGCATTCGGCCGGCGGCACAATGGCCGCCATGAATGAATCGCCCCCGAGCCGCCCCGCGCCGCAGCCCCGTTCGGCCTATGCGGCATTCCGACGCATCAGCACGCGCTGGTCGGACAACGATGTCTACGGGCACGTCAACAACGTCGTCTATTACAGCTGGTTCGATACGGCGGTGAATGCCCATCTGATCGAGCAGGGCGCGCTGGATATCCACGCGGGCGAGACGATAGGCCTGGTCATAGAGACGCAATGCAATTACTTTGCGCCGCTGGCCTTCCCGCAGGAGGTGGAGGCCGGTATCCGGGTGGCCCGCATCGGTGGCTCCAGCGTGCGCTACGAGGTGGGGCTGTTCGCGCAGGGCGAGCCATTGACGGCGGCGGCCGGGCATTTCGTGCATGTCTATGTGGACCGGCATACGCGCCGGCCTGCCCAGATTCCGCAGGCGCTGCGACAGGTGCTGGAGCCGCTGCTGCGCGGCTGATGGCGTCCGGGGCGCATGCAAGGCGTGCGCTCGCAGCGCGGCAGCGTGTGTATGGCCTACACTCGAAAGCTGTCTGCCATCTGACCGCTGGGGCGCTTACCGCCCGGCTCTGTCCATGATCATCACCAGCCTGCTCGATACCGACCTGTACAAATTCACGATGATGCAGGTGGTGCTGCACCAGTTTCCCGGAGCACAGGTCGAGTACCGCTTCAAGTGCCGCAACCCCGGCGTGCAGCTCGCACCCTATGTGAACGAGATCCGCTCCGAGATCCGCTCGCTGTGCAGTCTGCGTTTCCAGGACGCGGAGCTGGCCTATCTGAGCTCGCTGCGCTTCATCAAGAGCGACTTCGTCGATTTCCTGGGCCTGTTCCACCTCAACGAGAAATGCATCACGGTGCAGGCGCTGCCCAATGGCGAGATCGACATCACCATCCGCGGGCCCTGGCTGCACACCATCCTGTTCGAGATTCCCGTGCTGGCCATCGTCAATGAGGTGTACTTCCGCAACACCCAGCCGGTGCCCGATTTTCCGGAAGGCCGGCGCCGTCTCGATGCCAAGATTGCGCTGCTGCAGCAGCCCGGCCTGGAGCAGCTCAAGATTGCCGACTACGGCACGCGCCGCCGCTTTTCGCGGGCCTGGCATGAAGAGGTGCTGCGCGTGCTGTGCGCACGCCTGGGCCGGCCCGGCGCATCCGCGGAGACCGAAGGCCAGTTCGCCGGCACCAGCAATGTGCTGTACGCCATGAAGCTGGGCGTGCGGCCCCTGGGCACGCTGGCGCATGAATACCTGCAGGCCTGCCAGTCCCTGGGCCCGCGCCTGCGCGACAGCCAGATCTTCGGCTTCGAATCCTGGGCGCGCGAATACCGGGGCGACCTGGGCATTGCGCTGTCGGACGTCTACGGCATGTCGGCCTTCCTGCGCGATTTCGACCTGTACTTCTGCAAGCTCTTCGACGGTGCGCGCCACGACAGCGGTGACCCGTTCGAATGGGGCGAGCGGCTGCTGGCCCACTACCGTGCCAACCGCATCGATCCGCTGACCAAGACGCTGATCTTCAGCGACGGCCTGACGGTGCCGCGCACCATCGAGCTGTTCCAGCGCTTCCATGGCCGCTGCCAGCTGGCCTTCGGCATAGGCACCAACCTGACCAACGACCTGGGCGACGCGCCCGACCATGTGCCGCTGCAGATCGTCATCAAGATGACCCGCTGCAACGGCCAGCCCGTGGCCAAGCTCTCGGACACGCCGGGCAAAAGCATGTGCGATGACGAGAAGTACCTGGCCTACCTGCGCCAGGTGTTCGAGATTGCGCCGCCTGCGGCGCAGGCTTGATTGCGGCACCACCTGCCGCCAGGAGGGGACAGTGAATAGAGAACAAAGAGGAGACGGGACCATGAAGGCATTGCGCGGATTGCTGGCGCTGCTGGCCACCTGCGCGCCATCCTGGGCCCTGGCCGCCGATATCGATGGCGGCCAGCTTTCGGTACTTTGGGGCGTGCCGTTTGCGGGCATGCTGTTGTCCATCGCCCTGGTGCCGCTGGCGGCGCCCCATTTCTGGCACCGGCATTTCGGCAAGGTGACGGCCGCCTGGGCGCTGGTCTTTCTGCTGCCCTTCGCGGCGGTGTTCGGCGTGGGCGCGGCCATGGCCAACCTGGTGCATGCCCTGCTGGCCGAATACCTGCCGTTCGTGATCCTGCTGACGGCGCTGTACACGGTGTCGGGCGGCATCTATGTGCGCGGCAATCTCAAGGGATCGCCGGGGCTGAACACGGCCATTCTGGCGATCGGCGCCGTGCTGGCCAGCTTCATGGGGACCACGGGCGCCTCGATGCTGCTGATCCGGCCGCTGCTGCGCGCCAACGACAACCGCAGGCACCAGGTGCATGTGGTGGTGTTCTTCATCTTCATCGTCTCCAATGCCGGCGGCTCGCTGACGCCACTGGGCGATCCACCGCTGTTCCTGGGCTTTCTCAAGGGGGTGGATTTCTTCTGGACGGTACGCCACATCTTCACCGAGACGCTGTTCCTGGTGGGCGCGCTGCTGGCGCTGTTCTACGCGATCGATGCCTGGCTGCTGCGCAAGGCCGGCGAAGCGGATCTGCCCGATCCCACGCCCAGCGTCGATGCCTTGGGCCGCGCCAGCCGCCTGGGTTTTGATGGCGGCGTGAACTTCGTGCTGCTGCTGGCCGTGGTGGCACTGGTGCTGATGAGCGGCCTGTGGCGTACCGATGCCGGCCTGGTGCTGGCCGGCACGCATGTGGGCCTGCCGGGTCTGGTGCGCGATGCGGGCCTCGTCGCCGTGACTGTGCTGTCCCTCAGGCTCACGCCGCGCAGCGTGCACCAGGCCAATGAATTCGGCTGGGGGCCGATGCAGGAAGTGGCCAAGCTGTTCGCGGGCATCTTCCTGACCATCATTCCAGTGATCGCCATGCTCAAGGCGGGAACGGCCGGACCCTTCGGCGCCATCGTGGGGGCCGTGACGCGCGCCGACGGCACGCCCGATCCGCTGATGTATTTCTGGGCCACGGGCCTGCTGTCCTCGTTCCTGGACAACGCGCCGACCTACCTGGTGTTCTTCAATACGGCGGGCGGAGACGCCGCTCAGATGATGACGGCCATGGCCTCGACGCTGGCCGCCATCTCGGCGGGCGCGGTGTTCATGGGCGCCAACACCTATATCGGCAATGCGCCCAACCTGATGGTCAAGGCCATTGCCGAGGAGCGCGGCGTGAAGATGCCCAGCTTCTTCGGCTACATGGCCTGGTCGCTGTGCATTCTGGTGCCGCTGTTCGTATTGATGAGCTTCATCTGGTTCCGCTGAAGAACCGCCTAACGCCAAGACAAGGAAAGAGACAGACATGGCAAGCAAACCCCGCATCCTGATCGCCCGTGCCATCCCGCCCGAAGTGGTGCGCAAGCTGGAGCAGCACTTCGAGGTCGAGTCCAACCAGGATGACGTGGTCTGGAGCCCGCAGGAACTGGCCCGGCATCTGCAGGACAAGGATGGCGTGCTGACCACGGGCTCGCAGACCATCGATGTGGCGCTGCTGGCCGCCTGCCCGCGCCTGAAGGTGGTGGCCAACATGGCCGTGGGCTACAACAACTTCGACGTGCCTGCGATGACGGCTGCAGGTGTGCAGGGCACGAATGCCCCCGACGTGCTGACCGAGACCACGGCCGATTTCGGCTTTGCCCTGCTGATGGCCACGGCCCGCCGCGTGACCGAAAGCGAGCACTACCTGCGCGCAGGAAAGTGGAACTCCTGGCGCTACGACCTGTTTGCCGGCTCGGAAGTGCACGGCAGCACGCTGGGCATCATCGGCATGGGCCGCATCGGCCAGGGCATCGCCAAACGCGGGGCGCATGGCTTCGGCATGAAGGTGGTCTATCACAACCGCTCGCGCCTGTCGCCCGAGCTGGAAGCCGAATGCAAGGCCGGCTACGTGGGCAAGGATGAACTGCTGGCCATGGCCGACCATGTGGTGCTGGTGCTGCCCTACACCAAGGAAAACCACCACACCATAGGCGCGGCCGAGATCGCCCGGATGAAGCCCACGGCCACGCTGATCAACATCGCGCGCGGCGGCATCGTCGATGACGCGGCGCTGGCCAGGGCACTGCGCGACAGGACCATTGCTGCAGCAGGCCTGGACGTGTTCGAGGGCGAGCCCTCGGTCCATCCCGACCTGCTGACCGTGCCCAACGTGGTGCTGACCCCGCACATCGCCAGCGCCACCATGGGCACGCGCAGCGCCATGGCCGAGCTGGCGGCCGACAACCTGATCGACTTCCTGTCCGGCAAGGGCCCGCGCACGCCCGTGAACCAGCCCGAAGCGGCGGCCGCCGGCGCGCGCGCCAAGGCCTGAACACCGTGTTGTGACAATCGCGGGAAGGCTGGCCCTGGCCGCTTCCCGCTGCATGGAGCGCAAGCAAAATCTTGACCCAGATATCCGGAGTGTGGTGGGCGGCCTGGGCCGTGCTGCTGTTGGGGCAGGCGGCCGTGATGTGGCTGCTGTGGAGGCGCTCGGCGCAGCGCGAGGACGGGGTGGCACCCCAGCAGGTGCTGCAGGCGCTGCAGATGCTGGACGTGCGGCTGCAGCAGCTCGAGCGCGGTGCCCAGGCTACGCAGATGGCCGTGGCCAAGAGCGATGGCGGGCTGGACCGCGTCTCGCAGCAACTGCAGGCCCATCTGGCCCAGGCCCAGCTCGATGCCCAGGCGGCGCGGCGCGAGCAGGGCGAGGCGCTGGCAGCCTTTCGCATGGAACTGGGCCGGCTCACCGTGCGGCTGGCCGCCGACAGCGCCCAGGCCCGCGAGGCCCAGGGCGAAAGCACGCAGCGCTTCAACGCCCATGTGCAGGAGCGCTTCGAGGCGCTGGCGCAGACCACGCGCAGCACGCTGGACTCCCTCAAGAACGACATCCAGCAGCAGCTGGGCGGGCTGGCGCAATCCAGCCAGGTCCATGCCGAGCAGCTGCGCGGCACGCTCAACGAGCGGCTGGCCACCATCCAGTCGGACAACGCGGCGCGCCTGGAAGAGATGCGGCGCACGGTGGACGAGAAGCTGCATGCCACGCTGGAGCAGCGCCTGGGCGAATCGTTCAAGCTGGTCAGCGACCGGCTGGAGCAGGTGCACAAGGGCCTGGGCGAGATGCAGACGCTGGCCGGCAGCGTGGGCGATCTCAAGCGCGTGATGACCAATGTGAAGACGCGCGGCACCTGGGGCGAACTGCAGCTGGGCGCCATCATCGAGAACGTGCTCACGCCCGAGCAGTACGCGCGCAACGTCAAGACCGTGCCCGGCAGCGACGACATGGTGGAGTTCGCCATCCGCCTGCCCGGACGCAGCGACGAGACGCCGGTCTGGCTGCCCATCGATGCCAAGTACCCGGTGGAGCAGTACCAGCGCCTGCTCGACGCCCAGGATGCGGCGGACAAGGCGGCCATTGCCGCGGCAGGCAATGCCTTCGAGGCATCGATCAAGTTCGAGGCGCGCAAGATCCACGGCAAGTACGTGAGCCCGCCGCACACCACGGACTTTGCCGTGCTCTACCTGCCCACCGAAGGCCTGTTTGCCGAGGTCATGCGCCGCCCCGGCCTGGTCGAGGCCGTGCAGAACGGCTGCCGCGTGATGGTCACCGGCCCGGCCAACCTGGCCGCCATGCTCAGCAGCCTGCAGATGGGCTTCAAGACGCTGGCCATCGAAAAGCGCTCGTCCGAGGTCTGGGCGGTGCTCGGCCAGGTCAAGACCGAGTTCGCCAAGTTCGGCGAAGTGGTGGATGCCACGCGCAAGTCCATAGACGCGGCGGCCAAGCGCTTCGAGCAGGTGGGCGTGCGCACGCGCGCCATCCAGCGCCAGCTGCGCGACGTGCAGGAGCTGCCCGCGCCGACCTCTAGTGCAGCGCGGCCCGGCCTGCCGGATGACAAGGATGCTGCGGCCGGAATGGAGCCGGGATCGGAGCAGGATTGAGATGAACCTGGCCCTGTTCAAGGTCATCATGGCGCAGGTCAGCGTGCATGCCACCATGGCCGGCATGCGGCTGGCAGCGCCCTTGCTGGCGCTGCAGCAGGGCTATAGCGCGGCGGCCGTGGGCATCTTGCTGGCGCTGTTCGCGCTGACCCAGGTGTTCCTGGCGCTGCCGGCCGGGCGCTTCGCTGACAAGCATGGTTTTCGCAAGCCGTTTTTCCTGTCCATGCTGGCGGCCAGCGGGGGCTGCGCGCTGGCGCTGGCATTGCCGCTGTATCCGGTGCTATGCCTTGCGGCGTTGTTGACGGGCGGAGCCAGCGGCGCCGTGGTGATTGCCGTGCAGCGCCATGCGGGCCGTGTCACCCACGATGCGGTGGCGCTCAAGAAGGTGTTCAGCTGGTTGGCCATAGGCCCGGCCATCTCCAACTTCATCGGGCCCTTCAGCACCGGGCTGCTGATCGATCACGCGAATTTTGGCGGCGAGGGCAGCACCATGGGCTACCGCGTCGCCTTCGGCCTGCTGGCCCTGGTGCCCGTGCTGGCCTGGAGCTGGGTGCGCCACACGCAGGAGCTGCCGCCCGTGCGTGCGCCCATAGGCGGTCCGAAGCAGCATGCCTGGGACTTGCTGCGCGACCGCAATTTCCGCAACCTGCTGCTGGTCAACTGGCTGCAGTCCGCATGCTGGGACGTGCACACCTTCGTGCTGCCGCTGCTGGGCCATGAGAAGGGCCTGAGCGCCTCGGTCATCGGCACGCTGCTGGGCATTTTTGCCGTGGCGGCCGCCGCCATCCGCCTGGCCATGCCGCTGGTGGCCGAGCGCTTGCGCGAAGGCGCCGTGATCTCCGGTGCCATGGCCATCACCGCCTTCGTCTTTGCGCTGTACCCCTTCATGGACTCGGCGCTGACCATGGGCATGTGTTCGGTGATGCTGGGTTTTTCACTGGGATCTGTGCAGCCCATGGTCATGAGCATGCTGCACCAGATCACGCCCGAGCACCGCCATGGCGAGGCACTGGGCCTGCGGCTCATGGCCATCAATGCCTCCAGCGTGGCCATGCCCGTGCTGTTCGGCTCGGCGGGGGCATTGATCGGCGTCTCAGCCCTGTTCTGGGTGGTGGGCGCGGCCGTGGCCTCGGGCATCCGCACGGCCTGGTTCATGGGGCTGACGCCGCGCAAGCCGGAATGAAAAAAAGCGACCTGCGCCTTGGTGCGCAGATCGCCTTGCGATGCGGTGGCTGCCTGCCGGCCGCTGCGGCTTACCAGCCGCCAGCGTGGAACTGCTTGATCAGCGCCCAGGCCTCGACCGGATCATCGGTATAGCGGAACAGCTGCAGGTCCTTGGGCGAGATCGTGCCTTCCTCGATCATCAGGTCGATGTTGAGCAGCCGCTTCCAGAACTCGGTGCCGAACAGGATCACGGGCACGGAATGCGTCTTGCCGGTCTGCATCAGGGTCAGCACCTCGAACAGCTCGTCCAGCGTGCCGAAGCCGCCGGGGAAGGCCACCAGGGCCTTGGCGCGCATCATGAAATGCATCTTGCGCAGGGCGAAGTAGTGGAACTTGAAGCTCAGGTCCGGCGAGATGAAGCGGTTGCCGTTTTGCTCGTGCGGCAGCTCGATGTTCAGGCCGATGCTGGGCGCGCCCACGTCATGGGCGCCTCGGTTGGCCGCCTCCATGATGCCGGGGCCGCCGCCGGTGCAGATGTAGAGGCGCTCCTCGGGCGGCTGGTTCAGGCTGTCGGCGGCCACGATGCGCGTGAAGGCGCGGGCCTGTTCATAGCGGTGCGCATTGCGCACGGCGCGCTCGGCCAAGGCAACGCGCTGGGGATCGCCGCTGGCCTGTGCGTCGGCCAATTGCTGCTCGGCCTGCTCCAGGTCCACGAAGCGGGCGCTGCCATAGACCACGACGGTGTGCTCGATGCCGCGCTCGATCTGGGCCAGGTCCGGCTTGAGCAGCTCCAGCTGCATGCGGATGCCGCGGGTTTCGCGGCGGAACATGAATTCCGGGTCCGCGAAGGCGAGGCGATTGGAGTTCTGCTGCAATGCCATGCCGTTGTGTGCCTGGTTGTGAAGGGCCGACCAGCCGTTGGCGAGGTCGGTATCGGTCAGGGGGGAAGAGATTTGCATGAACCCTCGTACACAGGAAAAACCAGGGCGGCCACGCCTGTGGCCGTTCCATCAAATACGTTGCCGGCGCAGATGATGACTGCACTATACGCTCACAAACTCATAGCCGCGGGGCTCGCGCACCGGGTGCTTTGGCGCATTGACGCAGCCGTGGGCGAATTCGTATGCTGGACAGCTGGCAGTAGGGCTTTTGCCTGCCGCTGCCTGCCGCATCGGCGGGTATTTTCAGGCCCGATTGCGCTTCAGACGTCCGGGTGTTCGGCCGGCTCGTTGCGCACGACGCTGCTCAGCGGCGGCGGCACGTCCTGGCCCGCACGGCGTGCGCGGAACAGGGCTGCACGCATCAGGAAGATGGTCGTGATGGGAACGGTCACCGAGATGAACACCGCAATCAGCAGCGCATGCACGGCCAGGCTCTGTCCGCTGACGGAAAAGTAGATCCAGGTGGCATGCATGATCAGCCAGCAGCCCATGGTGGCGATGATGGAAGGCGCATGCACGCGCTCGAAATAGCTGTCCAGGCGCCACAGGCCCATGGAGCCCAGAAAGGCGATGATGGCGCCGCCCAACGCCAGCACAGCCACCAGGATCTGGCACCACAGCGGCAGCGTGGTGGTTTCCGGCATCATTCGATCACCTCGCCGCGCAGCAGGAACTTGGCCATGGCCGTGGAGCCCACGCAGCCGAACAGCGCAACCAGCAGGGCGGCCTCGAAATAGCTGGTGCTGTCATAGATGATGCCCATCAGCAGCATGGCCAGCATGCCGTTGAGGTACATGCAGTCCAGCGCCAGCACGCGATCCTGGGCGTGCGGGCCCTTGAGCAGGCGCAGCACGGCGCAGCCCATGGCGGCGACCAGCAGGCCCAGCGCGAACATCAAAGTCCA
Organism: Delftia sp. WSY_10; assembly: GCF_043104705.1. Classification (NCBI taxonomy): domain Bacteria; kingdom Pseudomonadati; phylum Pseudomonadota; class Betaproteobacteria; order Burkholderiales; family Comamonadaceae; genus Delftia; species Delftia sp. WSY_10. The sequence continues at coordinate 47,129 of NZ_JBICKY010000052.1, forward strand.
GTGGAACCAGGGCATTATTCGAAAATCTCCATCAGGGGGCGCTCGTAGGAGCGCTTGACGTGTTGGACGATCTCTTCGGGATCATCGACCTCCAGCACATGCAGCATGAGCTGGGAGCGGTCGCGCGAGATCTCGGCCCAGGCCGTGCCGGGCGTGATGCACACGATCATGGCGAGCACGGCCAGGCCGTTGGGGTCGCGCAGTTCCAGCGGGATGCGCACGAAGTTGGCCGGGTGCTTGCGCATGCCCGGAAACAGCATGAACCGCACGACGTTGAAGTTGGACACCGAGGTGTCCCAGACCACGCGCAGCCCCAGGCGCACGATGGTCAGCGGATGGCGCACGCGCACGGGCAAGGGGCGCAGGCCGCGCAGCAGCAGCGGCAGCAACAGGCCCAGCAAGGCGCCCAGCAGGATCTGGCCGCTGCTGAACGAGCGGTTGAGCAGCAGCCACAGCAGGAACAGCGCCACCGACAGCAGCGGCGCGGGCAGCAGGGTTTTCATCATCGGGAATCCTCCTTGCCGGCCGTTGGGCCTGCATCGCCTATGCCTGCGGGCATGGGGGCGCCGCTGGCCTGGGCAGCGGCGCGCGCGGCGCCTTCGGGGCCGGCTTCCAGCCGCGCCTTCTTTTCTGCCGGGCTCGGCTCCGGCTGCGTGCCCATGACGGAGCGCACATAGACATCGGGCGCCAGCAGCGCATCGGCCGCACGCTGCGTGTAGCCCATCAGCTGGCCACCCTGCACGGTGAGCGCCACGCAGCAGGCCAGCAGCACGGCGATGGGCAGGCCTTCGGCCACACGCAACGAGGGCGAGTTCTGCTCCTCGGTCGCCCAGAAATGGCGTATGCCGGCGCGCACCAGCGACAGCAGGGCGAGCAGTCCCGTGGCGATCATCAGCGCCACCAGCACCCAGCCGGCCCAGCCGGCCTGGAAGCCGCTGGAGTTGCCCAGGCCCAGCGGGTTGAGCAGGGCTGACAGCATGGCGAACTTGCCTACAAAGCCCGAAAGCGGGGGCAGGCCGGTGACCACCAGGGTGGCCAGCATGAAGCTCAGGCCGATGAAGGCGGCCGCTGCGGGAATGGCGCGGCCGATCAGCACCTCTTCGGATTCGTCGAGGTTGAAGCCCTCCGTGGGCAGCAGTTCGGCGTTGAGGAAGGGAGCCTCGTCATCCTCATAGGGCTCGCCCGCATCGTCATCCACGCGCCAGCGGTCCACCACGTCGGCGATCAGAAACAGGGCGCTCACGGCCAGGGTGGAGCTGGGCAGGTAGTACAGCAGCCCCGCCGTCAAGGCGTTCTGGCCAAAGCCCGTGGCGGCCAGCAAGGTGCCCGAAGAGAGAACGGCCGCAAAGCCCGCGATATGCGTCAGGCGCTGCGAGCCCAGCATGCCCAGGCCGCCGAAGGCCATGGTCAGCATGCCGCCGACGATCAGCCAGGTGCTGCCGAACAGGGCGGAGGCGCCGGCCTCGGAGCTGAACAGCAGCGTCCACAGCCGCAGCACCACGTAGACGCCCACCTTGGTCATGAGCGCGAACACGGCGCCCACGGGAGCGGTGGCTGCGCTGTAGGCCGGCACCAGCCAGAAGTTCAGCGGCCACATGGCTGCCTTGGTCAGGAAGGCAATGCCCAGGATGGCAGCGGCCGAATGCAGCAGCCCGCGGTCGTCGCTGCTGACCTGGGGGATGGCACGTGCCAGGTCGGCCATGTTCAGCGTGCCGGTCAGGCCGTAGAGCATGGACACGCCGATCAGGAACAGCGACGAGGCTGCAAGATTGATGGCGATGTAGTGCAGGCCCGCCTGGATGCGCGTCCGCCCGGAACCATGCAGGACCAGTCCATAGGAGGCCGCGAGCATGATCTCGAAGAACACGAACAGGTTGAACAGGTCCGCCGTGAGGAAGGCGCCGCTCAGGCCCATCAGCTGAAACTGGAACAGCGAGTGAAAGTGCATCCCCGCGCGGTGCCAGCGGGCGCTGGAGAAGACCAGCGAGGCCAGGGCCACCGTATAGGTCAGCACCAGCATCATGCCGGTCAGGCGGTCCAGTGCCAGCGAGATGCCGAAGGGCATGGGCCAGTTGCCCGGCATGTAGACGCCCAGGTTGACCGGCGCGCCGGCCTGGTCGGTCCACAGCATCAGCATCACGGCCACGCCCAGCCCCATCAGGGTGGATACCAGTCCAAGAGCGAATTTGAGGCGCTGGCGCTCTTCGCGCAGCAACAGCATCAGCGCTGCCGAAAGCATGGGCAGCACGATGGGCGCCAGCATCAGGTGCGGCATGAGACGGGCGGTCAGCTCGTTCATGGCATCTCCTGCTCGGTGCGGGAATGGGCTCCGTCCACATGGTCGGTGCCCGTGGTGCCGCGCGAGGCCAGCAGCACCACCAGGAACAGTGCCGTCATGGCAAAGCCGATCACGATGGCCGTGAGCACCAGCGCCTGCGGCATGGGATCCGCATAGTGCGCAAGATCCTGCGGCACGCCGGCGCGCAGCACGGGCTCCTTGTCGATGGCCAGGCCCTGGCGGCCCATGCTGAAGATGAACAGGTTGACTGCGTAAGACAGCAGGGCCAGGCCCATGATGACCTGGTAGGTGCGTGGGCGCAGCAGCAGCCACACGCCCGAGCCCGTCAGTACGCCGATGGCAATGGCAAGCACGACTTCCATCAGAAACCTCCTCGTGCAAGCGCTGCAGCGGTGGCCTGCTGCACGGCGGCTTCGGCCTCTTCGGCCTGTTGCTGCTGCTCCTCCAGCAGACGGGCGTGGTAGCGGTGGCTGCGCACCGATTGGTGGGCGATGGCCGTCAGAATGAGCATGGTCGCGCCGACCACCAGCGAGAACACACCGATGTCGAAGAACAGGGCGCTGGCGAGATGCACGTCGCCGACGACTGGCAGGGTCATATGGAAGGTGTGGCTGGTGAGAAAGGGATAGCCGGCCACGATGGAGCCCATGCCGGTACCCAGTGCGAACAGCAGGCCGACACCGATCCATCGGCGCGGGAAGATCGGCAGGTGGGCCTCGACCCACTGCGTGCCGGAGATGATGTACTGCATCAGCAAGGCGACCGAGAACACCAGGCCGGCCACGAAGCCGCCGCCGGGCTCGTTGTGGCCGCGCATGAAGATGTAGACGGAAACCAGGGCGGCAAACGGCAGCAGCAGCCGTACCAGCACGGCGGGCACCATCAGGTAGCCCACGGCCGTATCGCCTGCGTTGCGCGGATTGAACAGATCGGTCTGCAGGTCGCCAGGCATGTAGCGCTGCTGCTCGGGCAGGTCCAGCGTCTCGCGGGCCGGGCGAAAGCGCCTGAGCAGCGCATAGACGACCAGGGCCACGATGCCCAGCACCACGATCTCGCCGAAGGTGTCGAAGCCCCGGAAGTCCACCAGCATGACGTTGACCACATTGGTGCCGCCGCCATCGCTGAGCGCATGTTCCAGGAAGAAGGTGGAGGCCCCGTCATAGAAGGGGCGGCTCATCATGGCGAAGGCCAGCCAGGCCATGCCGCCACCTGCAACCAGCGACAGCAGCAGGTCACGCATGCGGCGCGAGCGGGCGCGCAGCTCGGCGGACAGCACGGGAATGTGCAGGCTTTTGTCGCGCTTGGGCATCCAGCGCAGGCCCAGCAGCATCAGCACCGTGGTGGCGACCTCGACGACCAGCTGCGTCAGCGCCAGGTCAGGCGCCGAGAACCACAGGAAGGTCAGGCAGGTGCACAGGCCGGCGCCGCCCAGCATGATCAGCGCCGTCAGCCGGTGGTACTTGGCCTTCCAGGCCGTACCCAGGGCGCAGAGAATGCCCACGGCCCACAGCATCACGAAGGCGGGCGACAGCGGCAGCATGCTCCGGTCGCCCAGCTTGATGCCTTGCAGCCACAGGGGCAGAACGCCAGCCAGCACGGCGGTGCAGACCAGCCACAGCATCTGCCACTGCAGGCGCATGGTGGACAGGCGCCGGCGCGACCAGCGGCCCAGCAGGGACAGGCGGGCCAGCAGATTCTCGAAAACACGCTGGCCGCTGAGCGTGCCCACCAGCGGCGCGGTATCCATATGGCCGGCCTGGCGCTGCCAGCGCAGCAGCATGTACAGCAGGATGCCGCCAATCAACGCCACAAGGCTCATGATCAAGGGCATGTTCCAGCCGTGCCAGATGGCCAGGCTGTACTCGGGCAGGTCGCCGCCGACCACAGGCGTGGCGGCCGCTGCGAGAAAGCTGCCCACCGCCCACGCCGGCAGCATGCCCACCACCAGGCAGGCCAGCACCAGCAGCTCGACGGGCACGCGCATCCAGTGCGGAGGCTCGTGCGGGTCGTGCGGCAGGTCGGTGGCCTTGGGGCCGAAGAAGACGTCGATGGTGAAGCGCAGCGAATAGGCCACGCTGAACATGCCCGCCACCGTGGCGGCCACCGGCAAGGCCGTGCGCACCCAGGGAGCGGCATCCAGGTAGACGGTCTCGGCGAAGAACATTTCCTTGGACAGGAAGCCGTTGAGCAGCGGTACGCCCGCCATGGCCGCACTGGCCACGCAGGCCAGCGTGGCCGTGATGGGCATCATGTGCCGCAGGCCGGAGAGGCGGCGGATGTCGCGCGTGCCGCTTTCATGGTCGACGATGCCCGCGGCCATGAACAGCGAGGCCTTGAAGGTCGCGTGGTTCATGATGTGGAACACCGCAGCCACGGCGGCCAGCTTGCTGTTCAGGCCCAGCAGCAGCGTGATCAGGCCCAGGTGGGAAATCGTCGAATAGGCCAGCAATCCCTTGAGATCGTGCTGGAACATGGCCAGATAGCCGCCGATGAGCAGGGTTGCCGCGCCGGCTCCGCCCACCAGCCAGAACCAGGCATCGGTGTCACCCAGCACGGGCCACATGCGCGCCAGCAGGAACACGCCGGCCTTGACCATGGTGGCGGAGTGCAGATAGGCCGACACCGGCGTGGGCGCGGCCATGGCGTGCGGCAGCCAGAAGTGGAAGGGGAACTGCGCACTCTTGGTCAGCGCGCCCAGCAGGATCAGCACCAGGGCGATCAGGTACAGCTGGTGGTCACGCACCTGCTGGCCGGCGATGAGCACGTTGTCCAGGTCATAGCTGCCCACGATGTGGCCCAGCACCAGCATGCCGGCCAGCATGGCCAGGCCGCCTGTGCCCGTCACCGTCAGCGCCATGCGCGCGCCGCGGCGTGCATCCTTGCGATGGTGCCAGTATCCGATCAGAAGAAAGGAGAAGAGGCTGGTCAGCTCCCAGAAGAAGGCAATCTGGATGATGTTGCCCGACAGCACCACGCCCGCCATCGCGCCCATGAAGGCCAGAAAGAAAGAGAAAAAGCGCGGCACTGGATCGGCCGGCGACATGTAGTAGCGCGCATACAGCACGACCAGCGAGCCTATGCCCAGCACCAGCATGCAGAACATCCAGGCAAAGCCGTCCATGCGGATCACCAGGTTCAGTCCCAGTGCCGGCAGCCACTCGATCTCCTGGCGCAGCACTTCCCCATCGGCGATCTGTGGAAACAGCAATGCGGTCTGTATGGCACAGCCCAATGCGATCACGCCGGCCAGAGTCGACTCCGTATTGCGCGCATTGGCGGGCAGCATTGCGGCAATCAGGCTGCCGATGAAGGGTAGGAGTATGAGGGTGATCAGGTGCATGGGCGGTCCATTTTACGGGCAAGGTTTTTTGCTTCGCTATGAAAACCTGAGCATGTTTCAGGCTATGGCCGCGCATACCCCGAGGGTCGTACGCATGAAAAACCCGCCGAAGCGGGTTGGATAGAGACAGTTCGCGTCTTCAGGAGGCCGAGCCGGCCTTGGCTGGAGTGGCCGGCTTTGCCGCCTGCTCCTTGGTCGGCTTGGTGCCCTGGGCGGCCGTGTCCTTGCCCCCCTTGGTCGCAGTGTCCTTGGCATCAGGCTTGGCGCTGTGGCCTTTGTAGCTGCTGCCGTTGACAGTCAGGCCTTCGCCCGAAAACTTGGTGGCTGTCGGTTCCGCCACACCCTTGACCCGTGCGATGAAGTCGGGCCAGTCCTTGAAGGGGGCGGATTTGCGTTCCTCGAGAATGCGTGCCGACATGGCCGGGCCTATGCCCTTGATGGATGTCAGTTCGGCTTCATTCGCCTTGTTGGCTTCCACAGCGGCCAAAGCCATCACGGACCACAGCAGCGCAATGAAGCCAGCCATCAATTTTCTGAACATACAAACCTCCTGATCCCTCAATGTTGAGGGCCGCAACATTGCGACCCAGAAGCATCTTATGCAGGCCTCTGGCGTGCCGCCAGGCAGTCGCGGGCTCCAGGAGGCCGGCGCAGGCACGGCCGCACGCGCCCAAAGCCAATGGCCACGCGCCCTCCAGGGCGGTTTCTAGGAATACTCTGAAAATACACTGGCCATGCCGTGTTTGCCAATGGGGGTGACGCGGTGTCGGGGATAAGGCCGCCTTTCGCCATCCCGGCCCATCACAGCTCCTCGACGCGCCGGGCCGGGTAGCTGTCCCAGCTCTGGCAGCCGGGGCAGTGCCAGAAATGCTGGCGCGCCTCGAAGCCGCAGGCCGCGCAGCGATAGCGGGTCAGCGGTTTGGCGGCGTGGTCCAGCGCGCGTTGCACGGCTGGGTGGTATTGCTCCTCGGACAGTTTCTCGCCAGCCAGCCACTGCGCAGCAGCCACCAGGGAAGGTTCCCGGTCCAGATGCTGGACCAGGCGGGCGCGTCCTGGTGCCTTGGTTTCACCATCGGTGCTCTGTTCTTCAATTTGAGCGTCCAGCGCAACCAGTGCCTGCAGCAGGTCCAGCGAAGGTGCCTGGGTGTATTGCTGGCTGAGCAGCTGGTGGACATGCTGGCGTTGGCCCGTGGCGGCTGCGATGTCCACAAGCAACTGGGCTGCCAGCGGCAGCGCGGCGGGGGACTGCTCGGCCAGGCTTTCCAGCGTTTGCAAGGCCTGGGCCGATTGCCCCATGCGATGCTGCAGCTGGGCATGCTCCAGGCGCGGTCGCGCAGCCTGGGGTGCTGTGGTGATGGCTTGCTGCAGCCGCTGCAGCGCCTCGGCCTGCTGGCCCTGCGTGAGCAAGGACTGGGCGTCTTCGCACAGGTAGTGCGCCAGCCGGCCACTGAAGTCCCCCTGGTTGGCATCCTGCATGCGGCGAGCAATGGCGGCGGCCTGTGTCCAGTCGCGCGAGCGCTCGTAGATGGCCAGCAGGGCCAGGCGGGCCTCGGCCTCGAAGGCCGTGCCTTCCAGGCGGCGCAGCGCGTCCTCGGCGCGATCGAGCAGGCCTGCCTTCAGAAAGTCCTGGGCCAGCGCGTGCTGGGCGCGGTCGCGGTCCACGCGGCTGAGGTCGCCGCGCGACAGCAGGTGCTCATGCACGCGCACGGCGCGGTTGTATTCACCGCGGCGGCGAAAGAGATTGCCCAGGGCGAAGTGCAACTCCGAGGTGTCGGGGTCGTTCTGCACGGCTTCGATGAAGGCGTCGATGGCCTTGTCCTGCTGCTCGTTGAGCAGGAAGTTCAATCCCTTGAAGTAGGCCTTGGGTGCCTGGCGGTTTTCGGCGCGGATCTGCCGCAGGTCCCAGCGCGAGGCCAGCCAGCCCAGCACGAAGGCCACGGGCAGGCCCAGCAGTATCCAGCTCAGATCAAATTCCATGCACGTCGCCCGGCAGGATGGGGGAGGGGGGCGCCTTGGGCGCCGTGGCTGGCGCCGCTCCTTCGGCTGCAGGCGCGGTGCCCTGGGTCGAGCGCGCGGCATTGCGGTGCTTGAGCCAGCGCGGCACCATGCCCAGAACGCCCACGATCAGGCCCAGTGCAAAGGCCGCCAGCACCACCAGTACCAGCGGCGCAGTCCAGGAGGTGCCGAAGAAGAAGTGCACCGTCGCGTCCTGCTGATTGTTCAGTGCGAAGGCGAACAGCGTAAAAAAAATGGCCGCCTTGAGCAGCCACAGGAAGTACTTCATGTGTTCCCTTGTGTGACGGGAACGATTCTAGAGCCTGGCGGTGACGACGGCAGCAGTGCGCGCAGCCGGCAAGCCGGCTTTCAGGCGGCAGGGCCGGTGCCTGCGGAGCTGGCGGCAACCGTGTCGGGCGCCGCGCCGGGGCGCAGGTCCACGGCTTCGCGCAGGGCCTTGCCGGGCTTGAAGTGCGGCACGCGCTTGGACGGAATGTGGACGGCCTCGCCGCTGCGGGGATTGCGGCCCATGCGGGGCGGGCGGTGGTTGACCGAGAAACTTCCAAAGCCGCGGATTTCGATGCGATGGCCGCGCACCAGGGCATCGCTGACGGCGTCAAGAATCGTCTTGACGGCCTGCTCGGCGTCGCGCTGGCTCAGTTGGCCAAAGCGTGCTGCGAGTTCTTCGACGAGATCGGATCGGGTCATCAAGGATAGGAATCAGGGGTTGAAATGGCGACGGGCGCCCGGAGGCACCCGTCGCATCCGACCTTCAGCGGTCAGCAGACTGGCTGCAGATTACTTGTCGGAGTTGTCCAGCTTGGCGCGCAGCAGGGCGCCCAGGCTGGTCGTGCCGGCGTTTTCCTTGGCCGACTGGGCGGACAGGGAAGCCATGGCTTCTTGCTGGTCAACCTGGTCCTTGGCCTTGATCGACAGCTGGATGTTGCGGGTCTTGCGATCCACATTGACCACCACGGCGGTGATCTCGTCGCCTTCCTTCAGCACCGAGCGGGCATCTTCCACGCGGTCAACGGCGATTTCCGAAGCGCGCAGGTAGCCGACGATGTCTTCGCCCAGATCGATTTCAGCACCGCGTGCGTCCACCGTCTTGACCTTGCCCGACACGATCTGGCCCTTGTCGTTCACGGTCACGAAGGTCGTGAAGGGATCGCTGTCCAGCTGCTTGATGCCCAGGGAGATGCGCTCGCGCTCGACGTCCACGGCCAGCACGATGGCTTCGACTTCCTGGCCCTTCTTGTAGTTGCGCACGGCAGCTTCGCCGGGCTCGTTCCAGGACAGGTCGGACAGGTGCACCAGGCCGTCGATACCGGCAGCCAGACCCACGAACACGCCGAAGTCGGTGATCGACTTGATCGGGCCCTTGACGCGGTCGCCGCGCTTGGTGTTCTGCGCGAACTCTTGCCAGGGGTTGGCCTTGCACTGCTTCATGCCCAGCGAGATGCGACGCTTGTCTTCGTCGATCTCCAGCACCATGACTTCGACTTCGTCACCCAGGGTCACGAGCTTGGTCGGAGCAATGTTCTTGTTGGTCCAGTCCATTTCGGAGACGTGCACCAGGCCTTCGATGCCGGGTTCCAGCTCGACGAACGCGCCGTAGTCGGCAATGTTCGTGACCTTGCCGAACAGGCGGGTGCTCGAGGGATAGCGGCGCGAAACGCCCATCCACGGGTCGTCGCCCATTTGCTTCAGACCCAGCGAGACACGGTTCTTCTCGGTGTCGAACTTGAGGATCTTGGCGGTGATTTCCTGGCCAGCCTGCACGACTTCCGAAGGATGACGCACGCGGCGCCATGCCATGTCGGTGATGTGCAGCAGGCCGTCGATGCCGCCCAGGTCCACGAACGCACCGTATTCGGTGATGTTCTTGACCACGCCTTGAACGATGGCGCCTTCCTTCAGCGTTTCCATCAGCTTGGCGCGCTCTTCGCCCATCGAGGCTTCGACCACGGCGCGGCGGCTCAGCACCACGTTGTTGCGCTTGCGGTCCAGCTTGATGACCTTGAACTCCATCGTCTTGTTTTCGTACGGAGTCAGGTCCTTGATCGGACGGGTGTCGATCAGCGAACCGGGCAGGAAGGCGCGGATGCCGTTGACCAGCACCGTCAGGCCGCCCTTGACCTTGCCGGAGGTCGTGCCGGTCACGAATTCGCCCGATTCCAGGGCCTTTTCCAGAGCCAGCCACGAGGCCAGGCGCTTGGCGGTGTCGCGCGACAGGATGGTGTCGCCGTAGCCGTTTTCGATCGAGCCGATGGCGACCGACACAAAGTCGCCCACCTGGACTTCGATTTCTCCCTGGTCGTTCTTGAATTCGTCGATCGGCACATAGGCTTCCGACTTCAGGCCAGCGTTCACGACGACGAAGTTGTGCTCGACGCGCACGACTTCAGCGGTGATGACCTCGCCAGGACGCATTTCCGTGCGTTGCAGCGATTCTTCAAACAGGGAGGCAAAAGATTCAGACATGTATTTCCTTGCCCGCAAACAGGTTTCCGTTGGCACCATTGCCAAGCGTTTCTAGGACTGTTTGCGGAGGTGTTGTGGGTTCAACCACGGGGTTGGAGTCTATGAACCTCGGGCCGTACACGGGGCGGTGCCGCCATGTCTGGGCCCTGAGGGCGGGTTGCCGACCGTGCGGCGCAACTGGCAATCAGTCGCGGCCGAACGGCTGGCGTTCCTGCCACCATGAAAGCACCTGCTCTGCCACCTCTTCGATGGAAAGCTCGGAGCTGTCAAGCAGCATGGAATCCTGGGCGGGCTTGAGCGGTGCAACGCTGCGGTTCATGTCCCGCGCATCGCGTGCTTCAAGGTCTGCCCGAAGGGCGCTTATGTTAGCGGCAATTCCTTTGGAAATCAACTGCTTATGCCGGCGCTCGGCGCGACAGGCGGCGGAGGCCGACAAATAGACCTTGAGGGGAGCATGGGGAAAGATCACCGTGCCCATGTCGCGGCCATCGGCGACCAGCCCCGGCAGCTGCTGGAAGGACAGTTGCAGGTCCACCAGTGCATCGCGCACGGCCGGCAGGGCCGAGACGCGCGAGGCGTTCATGCCCGACTCCTCGCTGCGCAGGATCAGGGTGACATCCTCGTCGCCCAGCCAGATGCGCTGCTCGGCATCAAAGCGCACGGGCAACGCGCGCGCCAGCGCGGCAATCTGCGGGGCGTGGGATTCGTCCAGCACCATGCCGGCCCGCGACGCGGCCAGTCCTGTGAGGCGGTACAGCGCGCCTGAGTCCAGCAGGTGGTAGCCCAGGGCCTCGGCCACCTCGGCGGCGATGGTTCCTTTGCCGGAGGCCGTGGGGCCGTCGATGCAGATCACGGGAATGCGCGCGCGGGCCGTCTCGCAGACCGAGAACAGGGCCTCGAAGTAGTCGGGGAAGGTCTTGGCGACGCACTTGGGGTCTTCGATGCGCACCGGCAGGGCGGCCGGGTTGAAGGCCGCCAGCGAGAAGCACATGGCCACGCGGTGATCGTCGTAGGTGTGGATGCTGGCCGCGCGCCATGCGGCGGTGGATGCGGGTGGTGTGACGCGGATGAAGTCCGCGCCTTCCTCGACTTCGGCGCCCAGCTTGCGCAGCTCCTTGGTCATGGCCGCGATGCGGTCGGTCTCCTTGACGCGCCAGCTTGCGATGTTGCGCAGCGTGGTCGTGCCATCGGCATACAGGGCCATGACGGCCAGCGTCATGGCGGCATCGGGGATGTGGTTGCAGTCCAGGTCGATGGCCTTGAGCGGCCAGGCGCCGCGGCGGATGCGCAGCCAGTTCGGGCCTCCCTCCACCTCGGCGCCCATGGCGCGCGCGGCTTCGACAAAGCGGATATCGCCCTGGATGGAATCCAGTCCCACGCCGAGGATGCGGATGCCTTCGGCGCTGTCCGAGGCGATGGCGCCCAGTGCGATGAAGTAGCTCGCCGACGAGGCGTCTGCCTCGACATGGATCTCGCCCGGCGAGCGGTAGCGACTGCCGGCCGGGATGGTGAAGCGCTGCCAGTTCTCGTTGTGCACGACGATGCCGAAGCGGGCCAGCAACTCCAGCGTGATATGGATGTAGGGCTTGGAGATCAGCTCGCCCACGACTTCGATGGTGATGTCGCGCGTGGTGGCCAGCAGCGGCAGCGCCATCAGCAGCGAGGTCAGGAACTGGCTGGAGACATCGCCACGCACCTGGATGGGGCTGTGCGGCAGCTGCGAGAAATCGGGCTGGCGGATGTGCAGCGGAGGAAAGCCCTCGTTGCCCAGATAGTCGATGCGGCAGCCGAGCTGGCGCAGCGCATCGACCAGATCGCCGATGGGGCGCTCATGCATGCGCGGCACGCCGCTGAGTTGGAAGTCGCCGCCCAGCACGGACAGGGCTGCCGTCAGCGGCCGCATGGCCGTGCCGGCGTTGCCCATGAACAGCTCGGCACTGGCGCCGGAGGGCAGGACGCCGCCCAGGCCGGTGATGCGCACAGGCTGGTCGGCGGTGATGGCGGTGGGCTCCACCGTGCAGCCCAGTTGCTGCAGGGCCTGGAGCATGACGCGCGTGTCGTCCGAGTCAAGCAGGTCGTGGACCACGGTCGTGCCCTGGCTCAGCGCTGCCAGCAGCAGCACGCGGTTCGAGATGCTCTTGGAGCCTGGCAGGCTCACCGTGCCCTGAGCGCGGGAAAGAGGGGGGATATCGAGGAAGGCGGTACTGAACATGGCAATTCGGAGGCAAACAGGCTGTCGGAAGGCATTGCGGCCGCGCTGGCCGCAATCCACAGATGCGCTCGGGGGCGCTTGGAGCGCGGCCGGCGTTGCGCGTCAGCGGCGCGGTACGCCCATGCGCCAGTGGGCACGCGCCGCGCTGGCCAGGGTCAGGTGGTCTTCCAGGCCTTGGCCGTCGCCGGCCTGGATCAGGCATTCGAGTTGCTGCAGCGCCTGCTGGAACTGGCGCGACTGCGCCAGCACCTGTTCGCTGTTGGCCAGCAGCACATCGCGCCACATCTTGGGGTCGCCTGCTGCAATGCGCGTGAAGTCACGGAAGCCGGGGCCGGCCAGGGACAGCACCTCATCGGAATCGGGCTGGGTGATCACGCTTTGCATCATGGCGAAGGCCAGCAGATGCGGCAGGTGGCTGACCGTGGCAAAGGCGCTGTCGTGGGCTTCTGGCGACATGGCGCGCACGCGGCAGCCCAGCAGCTCCCACAGGGACTGGGCCTTTTGCAGGTGCTCGGTCAGTGTGCGTTCCGTGGGCGTCAGGATGACCTGTGCGCCCTTGTACAGCTGGGGGTCGGAATGCTCGACGCCCGAGACTTCCTTGCCCGCAATGGGGTGGGCCGGCACGAAGGAGCCGAGCTGGTCGCGCAATGCCGAGCGTGCGGCATGCACCACGTCGACCTTGGTGGAGCCCACGTCCATGATCATCATCCCGGGCGTGACCAGGTGCTTGATGGACTTGAGCGTGGCCTCGGTAGCCGCCACGGGCACCGCCAGCAGCACCAGGTCTGCGCCGGCGGCGGCCAGCAGGGCCGAGGGTGCCTCCACATCGATGACGCCCATCTGGCGTGCGCGCTCGGTGGTGGACGGGGATTTGCTGTAGCCCACGACACGCTTGACTAGCCCGGCCTGCTTGAGCGCCAGCGCGAACGAGCCGCCCATGAGGCCGCAGCCGATCAACCCCAGTTGTTCGAACGGCTGCATCACTTGGAGACCGGATAGGTGCCCAGCACCTTGTAGAAGGCGCACAGCTCGCGCAGCTCCTGCAGCGCGCTGGCCACGTTGGGCTGGGCCGGGTGACCTTCGAGGTCGATGTAGAAGTAGTACTCCCACTGGCCGGTGCGTGCGGGGCGCGATTCGAAGCGCGTCATGGAGACGCCGTGCCGCTTGAGCGGTACCAGCAGGTCATGCACGGCGCCGGGACGGTTGGGCACGGAGATGATGATGCTGGTGCAATCCTGCCCGCTGGGTGCGGGCGTCGCCAGCGTGTGCGGCAGGCAGATGACGGCGAAGCGCGTGCGGTTGTAGGCATCGTCCTGAATGGCATGCGCCACCACGTGCAGGCCGAATTGCTGGGCCGCGCGTTCGCTGGCCAGGCCGGCGATGTCGGGGTGCAGCGCCGCCAGGCGGGCGCCTTCGGCGTTGCTGGACACCGGGCGGCGTTCGGCATGTGGCAGATGCTTGGACAGCCAGCCCTGACATTGGGCCAGGGCCTGGGGGTGAGCCGCAACCACCTTGATGCCTTCGGTCGTGTTGGTGCTGCGCAGCAGGTTGTGGCGCACCAGCAGGCTGACCTCTCCCACCACGTGGCAGGGCGTATGAAGGAACATGTCCAGCGAGCGCGTGACCACGCCTTCGTTGGAGTTCTCCACGCCCACCACTCCGTACTGCGCGCTGCCCGCAGCCGTGGCGTGGAACACCTCGTCGAAGCTGTTGCAGTACATCAGGTCGGCCGCGCCGCCGAAGTACTGGATGGCCGCTTCCTCGCAGAACGTGCCCGCTGGGCCCAGCACGGCTACGCGCTGGGGTGACTCCAGCGCCAGGCAGGCCGACATGATCTCGCGCCAGATGGCCGAGACATGGGCGTTCTTGAGCGGGCCGGGGTTGGCGGACTCGATCTTCTGGATGACCTGGGCCACGCGGTCAGGGCGGAAGAAGGGCGTGCCTTCCCGCTTCTTGACCTCGCCGACCTGCTCGGCCACGCGGGCGCGTCGGTTCAGCAGATCCAGCAGTTGCTGGTCGATATCGTCGATCTGCACGCGCAGATGCGCCAGATCGGGAGAGGCTTGGGGTGGGGTGCTCATGGAAGGGGTGTGGTCGGTCAGGCGTTGCGCTGTTCGAATTCGCGCATGTACTCCACCAGCGCCTGCACGCCAGCGATGGGCATGGCGTTGTAGATGCTGGCACGCATGCCGCCGACGGACTTGTGGCCCTTGAGCTGCAGCAGGCCGCGTTCCCGGGCTCCGGCCAGGAAGGCGTCATTGCGCGACTCGTCGCGCAGGAAGAAAGGGATGTTCATGCGCGAGCGGCAATTGGCAGCGACCTTGTTCACGTAGAACGAGGACTGGTCCACGTACTGGTAGAACAGGTCGGCCTTGGCGATATTGCGCGCCTGCAGGGCCGCCACGCCGGTCAGGCCGCCTTCGGTCTGGCGCTTGATCCACTGGAAGGTCAGGCCCGCGATGTAGATGCCCCAGGTGGGCGGCGTGTTGTACATCGACTGGTTGTCGGCCACGGTCTTGTAGTCGAAAGCCGAAGGGCAGGCGGGCAGGGCGTGGCCCAGCAGGTCCTCACGCACGATGACCAGGGTCAGGCCGGCCGGGCCCAGGTTCTTTTGCGCACCGCCGAACGCCAGGCCCACGCGGCTCCAATCGACGGGGCGCGAGGCCACGTGCGAGGAGAAATCCACCACCAGCGGAGCATCGCAGCCCAGCGCCTTCAGGTCGGGCAGTTCCTGGAACTCCACGCCATGGATGGTTTCGTTGCTGCAGATGTGCACGTAGCTGGCGCCACGGCTCAGTTGCCAGCTTTCAGGGGCGGGCAGGGTGGTGAATTGGCTGTCCTCGCCGCTGGCTGCGATGTGTGCATCGGCTACGTACTTGCGTGCTTCCTTGGCCGACTTCTGGCTCCAGCTGCCGCTGAGCACGAAGTCCACCGTGCCGGCGCGCGACAGGTTCAGCGGAACAATGGCGTTCTCGGCCAGGCCGCCACCCTGCATGAACAGAATCTTGAATTCGGGCGGCACGGCCAGCAGCTCGCGCAGATCGGCCTCGGCCTGTTCGTAGATGGAGATGAACTCCTTGCCGCGGTGGCTCATCTCCATCACGCTCATGCCGGACCCGTGCCAGTCGAGCATTTCGGCGGCTGCCTGCTGCAGCACTTCGGCGGGAATGGCGGCAGGGCCGGCGGAGAAGTTGTAAGGGCGGTTCATGGAGTTCACTGTCAAGTCACGCGCAGGTGCCAGGTCGGGCGGGGCCTGCAACTGTCAAAAATCTGGGCCGCCGCTACGGCTGCACTCCCGGTGTGGGAGGCAGCCCCAGCGGCGGCCGGGTCATCAGGCGGGCTCGCCCGTGCCTTCGGCAGCGGCTTCGTTGCCGCCCGGGGCTTCCTCGTCCGTGGCCTCGCCCTCGACTTCGTTGGCATCGTTTTCGACGATGCGCTGCAGGCCGCCCAGCTTGGCGCCTTCGTCCAGCGAGATCAGCGTCACGCCCTGGGTGGCTCGGCCCAGCTCGCGGATTTCCGACACCCGGGTGCGCACCAGCACGCCAGTGTCGGTGATCAGCATGATTTCGTCATCGGCGTGGACCAGGGTGGCGGCGACCACCTTGCCGTTGCGCTCGGACTGCTGGATGGCAATCATGCCCTTGGTGCCTCGGCCATGGCGCGTGTACTCGACGATGGACGTGCGCTTGCCGTAGCCGTTTTCCGTGGCCGTGAGCACGCTTTGCGATTCGTCCTCGGCCACCAGCATCGCGATCACGCTCTGGCCCTCTTCCAGGGTCATGCCCTTGACGCCACGCGCATTGCGGCCCATGGGGCGCACGTCGTTTTCGTCGAATCGAACGGCCTTGCCGCCGTCGCTGAACAGCATCACGTCATGCTTGCCGTCGGTGAGGGCTGCGCCGATCAGGAAATCGCCCTCGTCCAGGCCCACGGCGATGATGCCGGCCTTGCGCGGGTTGGAGAACTCGTCCAGCGCCGTCTTCTTCACGGTGCCCATGCTGGTGGACATGAACACATAGTGGTCGGCCGGGAAGCTGCGGTACTCGCCCGTCAGCGGCAGCACCACGTTGATCTTCTCGCCATCCTGCAGAGGGAACATGTTGACGATGGGGCGGCCACGCGAACCGCGCGAGCCCGCCGGCACTTCCCAGACCTTGAGCCAGTACAGGCGGCCGCGGTTGGAGAAGCACAGCAGGTAGTCGTGCGTGTTGGCGATGAACAGCTGGTCGATCCAGTCGTCTTCCTTGGTGGCCGTGGCCTGCTTGCCGCGCCCGCCGCGCTTTTGCGAGCGGTACTCGGACAGCGGCTGGCTCTTGATGTAGCCCGTGTGGCTGAGCGTGACCACCATGTCGGTGGGCGTGATCAGGTCTTCGGTGGACAGGTCCTGCGCGCTGTACTCGACCGTGCTGCGGCGGGCTCCGACCTTGCTCTGGCCGAACTCGGCCTTGATCTGCTTGAGTTCGTCGCCAATGATGGCCGACACGCGCTCGGGCTTGGACAGGATGTCCAGCAGGTCCTCGATGACGGACATCACGTCCTTGTACTCGGCGACGATCTTGTCCTGCTCCAGGCCGGTCAGGCGCTGCAGGCGCATCTGCAGGATTTCCTGGGCCTGGGTCTCGGACAGGCGGTACAGGCCATCGGCCTGCATGCCGAATTCGCGTTCCAGGCCATCGGGGCGGTAGTCGTCGGCATTGACCACGCCGCCATCGGTACGGGTGCGCGTCAGCATCTCGCGCACCAGCTTGCTGTCCCAGTTGCGCGTCATCAGCTCGGCCTTGGCCACAGGTGGCGTGGGCGCGTTGCGGATGATGGCGATGAAGTCGTCGATGTTGGCCAGCGCGACCGCCAGGCCTTCCAGCACATGGCCGCGCTCGCGCGCCTTGCGCAGTTCATAGACCGTGCGGCGCGTGACCACTTCGCGGCGGTGCTGCAGGAAGACCTCGACCAGATCCTTCAGATTGCACAGCTTGGGCTGGCCATCGACCAGCGCCACCATGTTCATGCCGAAGGTGTCTTGCAGCTGGGTCAGCTTGTACAGGTTGTTGAGCACGACCTCGGGCACTTCGCCGCGCTTGAGCTCGATCACCAGGCGCATGCCCGACTTGTCGGACTCGTCCTGGATGTGGCTGATGCCCTCGATCTTCTTCTCGTGCACCAGCTCGGCCATGCGCTCCTGCAGCGTCTTCTTGTTGACCTGGTAGGGCAGCTCATCGACGATGATGGCCTGGCGCTGGCCGCGGTCGATGTCCTCGAAGTGGCACTTGGCACGCATCACCACGCGTCCGCGACCCGTGCGATAGCCCTCCTTGACACCGTTGATGCCATAGATGATGCCGGCCGTCGGGAAGTCGGGCGCGGGGATGATCTCCATCAGCTCGTCGATGGTGGCCTGGGGCGTCTGCAGCAGGTGCAGGCAGGCGTCCACCACCTCGTTGAGGTTGTGCGGTGGAATATTGGTGGCCATGCCCACGGCAATGCCCGAGGAACCGTTGACCAGCAGATTGGGCAGCCGCGCAGGCAGCACCAGCGGCTCGCGCTCGCTGCCGTCGTAGTTCGGGCCGTAATCGACCGTTTCCTTGTCGATATCGCCCAGCATTTCATGGGCAATCTTGGACAGGCGGATTTCGGTGTAACGCATCGCCGCCGCGCTGTCCCCGTCCACCGAACCGAAGTTGCCCTGACCGTCCACCAGCATGTGGCGCAGCGAGAAATCCTGCGCCATGCGCACGATGGTGTCGTACACCGCACTGTCGCCGTGCGGGTGGTATTTACCGATCACATCACCGACGATACGCGCCGACTTCTTGTACGGCCGGTTCCAGTCGTTGTTGAGCTCGTGCATGGCAAAAAGCACGCGCCGATGCACAGGCTTGAGACCATCTCGCGCATCGGGCAGCGCCCGGCCCACGATCACGCTCATTGCGTAATCGAGATAGCTGCGACGCATCTCCTCTTCGAGGCTGATGGGCAGGGTTTCTTTAGCAAACTGGGTCATGTGTGGCGATACTCTGACGGCGGGAAAAGGCCCATTTTAGGTCTAATGACGTGTAGCAGCCGAGCAACATAACCCTGGAATTCCGCCGCTGTCCTACTTGTTGGCCCCCGCTTGGCGGTCCGTCTGCATGTGACGTATGGCACAATCAATTCAACGTTTTTGGTGATGGTCACTGATGACGTCCACAGATTCGCAGCCCTGCTGCGGCTTTTTCCCCAAGAGGAGAACCATGAAGAAACTGAACAAAGTGGCGATGTTGTTTGCCTCTGCCGCCCTCGCAACGGCCGCTGGCGCACAAGTGAAGGCTGCTGACGGTGGCAAGACCATCGACAACTGGCAAAACGGCACCAGCGAACTGGTGTGGAAGAACGGCACGAACGAACTGTGCTGGCGCGATGCCAACTGGACGCCCGCCACTGCAGCTGCTGACTGCGACGGCGCTCTTAAGCCTGTGGCCGCCGCTGTGGCTCCCGCCGCAACGCCCGCTCCGGCAACTCCCGCACCCGCACCGGCACCCGCTCCGGCCGTGGCTTCCAAGGTGACCTTCTCTGCCGACGCTTTCTTCGACTTCGACAAGTCGGTTCTGAAGCCCGAAGGCAAGGCCAAGCTGGACGACCTGGCCTCCAAGGTCAAGGGCATCAACCTGGAAGTGGTCATCGCCGTGGGTCACACCGACTCCGTTGGCTCTGACGCCTACAATCAGAAGCTGTCGGTCCGCCGCGCTGAAGCCGTGAAGGCTTACCTGGTGTCCAAGGGCATCGAAAAGAATCGCGTCTACACCGAAGGCAAGGGCGAAAAGCAGCCTATCGCCGACAACAAGACCAAGGAAGGCCGCGCGAAGAACCGTCGCGTGGAAATCGAAGTGGTCGGCACCCGCGCCGCCCAGTAATCTTTCGATTGCTTCTCGCAAAAGCCCCGGCAACGGGGCTTTTTTTATGGCTGAACGGTCACCGCAATCGCCGACAATCGACGCCATGAGCAACGCAATCAACCTCAACGCCGACCCGGCGGAGCTGGAGAAATTCTCCAGCCTGGCCCATCGCTGGTGGGACCCGGAAAGTGAGTTCAAACCCCTGCATCAGATCAATCCGCTGCGGCTGGACTGGATCGATGCGCAAGTTCCCTTGAATGGGCGCAGAATTCTGGATGTCGGGTGTGGCGGCGGCATCCTTGCCGACTCCATGGCGCGCAAGGGTGCGCGCGAAGTGGTTGGCATCGATCTGGCCACCAAGGCATTGCGCGTGGCCCAGCTGCATGCACTGGAGACGGGTACGCCCAACATTCACTACCACGAAGTGAGTGTGGAGCGTCTGGCCCAGGAGCAGCCTGGTTCCTTTGATGTGGTGACCTGCATGGAGATGCTGGAGCATGTGCCCGATCCCGCCTCCGTGGTGTCGGCCTGTGCTGAGCTGGTCAAGCCTGGCGGCTGGGTGTTCTTCTCTACGATCAACCGCAGTGCAAAGGCTTTCGGTCTGGCCATCGTCGCGGCAGAATACCTGCTCAAGATGATTCCCAAGGGAACGCATGAGTACGCGAAACTGATCCAGCCCAGCGAACTCGCCATGTTCGCCCGTCAGGCTGGCCTTGATCTGCAGGCCAGCAAGGGCCTGCAGCACAACCCCATCACCGGGCGCTACTGGCTCAGTGCAGACACATCTGTGAACTACATGCTGGCCACGCGCCGGGCCGAAGGGTAAGCCGCATGTGGAAAGAAGTCCGAGCCGTGCTGTTCGATCTGGACGGCACCTTGATCGACAGTGCACCAGACCTGGGTGCAGCCGCAGACAGGATGCGTACGGATCGGGGGATGCCTTCAATTCCCTATGAGCGATATCGACCCATGGCGGGCGCGGGGGCGCGGGGCATGCTGGGGGTGGGGTTCGGGCTCACGCCCGACTCGCCCGAGTTTGCGCAGATGCGCGAGGAGTTCTTCCGCAACTACGAGCAATGCATGACAGAGCGCACCTATGCGTTCGAGGGTGTCGAGGAACTGATTGCACGACTCCAGGCTGTGTCCATGCCCTGGGGCGTGGTCACGAACAAGTCCATGCGCTTTACCGATCCGCTGACGCAACAGATGCCGCTGTTCGCAACTGCGTCAGCCGTCGTCAGCGGCGACACCACGCCCCATGCAAAGCCCCATCCTGCACCCTTGCTGGAGGCTGCCGCGCGTATCGGCCTTCCTCCCGAGAGTTTTGTCTATGTCGGTGACGACGAGCGCGACATCGTTGCAGGCAAGGCCGCAGGCATGAAGACCGTGGCGGCTTGCTACGGCTACCTTGGCGCAGCCGGCGATACGCTGCACTGGCAGGCGGATGCGCAAATCAATTCTCCGCTGGAGCTCTTGAAACTGCTGGAAAGAGGCTAAGATAGGAGCCTTGGGGCTGTCCTGGTTTCGACGTGGGTTCGGGACCGGTGTGGTGCATGTCGAGCTTGATTGACGCTCGTAAATCTCCATTCAAAAAACTAACTGCAAACGACGAACGTTTCGCACTCGCCGCTTAAATCCGGTGAGCCTTGCAACAGCACGCTGATGGGCTGGGCAAGGGGGTAGCAATACCTCCCGGCTGCAAGGGAATTCACATCAGCTGGCTGCGTACTGGGCTTCTTAGTACGTGGCAAGATCCAAGGAAGCTGGCATCCCGGGTAGCGTGCGCCTGCGCGACTCGGGAGGCGAGACTCAAAACAGAACGCTAAACATGTAGATCTGCCCGGCGAAGGCTTGCGGACGCGGGTTCAATTCCCGCCAGCTCCACCATCCAAGACACCGCCACACACTGAAGACCTCAGTGTGTGGCGGTTTTTTCTTGCCTTGAAGTGTCCTGCGGTGTCGCCAGAATCGCACCGATTTCGCACGCGATTCGCACGGGCTACGATCCGCTGACGAGCCGCAGTTCCGCCCTGGGCTTCTGGTAGTCCTCGCCGATGAACTTGCCGTAGGTCCGGAAAACCATCTCCACATCCTCGTGCCCAAGCTGCTGGGCCACATACCAGGGGTTGGCGCCGGCGGTCAGCAGCGTGGACGCATAGGTGTGCCGGATCTGGTACGGGTTGCGGTACTCGATCCCGGCCCGCTCCATCACCGGCAGCCAGAGCGTCTTCCGGATTTGGGCGTCAGTGGTCCATGGCTTCAAGGTGCGCGGGTTCAGCCAGACCCTGGCGCCGCGGGCCTGGCTGACCGAGCGCTGTTGCTTCAGCGCCTCGACTGCCTCGGCATTGAGTTCCACGTCCCGCTTGCCGGCCTCGGTCTTCGGAGCCTTGACGACGCCAGCCACCTGGTTGAGCACGATGCGCGCGATCTTCTTGTCGAAGTCGATGTGATCCCACTGGAGCGCCTGCAATTCGCCCGGACGCAATCCAGAGTTGAACCAGAACTGGAGCATGGGGCGCTCGTCCTCCCGGCATGCCGCCAAAATGGCTTCGCGCTCCGAGCGGGTGAATGGCTGCACCACATAGTCGCTTGCCCGGCTTGTCTGGCGGATCAGCTTTGTCAATGCGATGCGCTCGAATGGGTCGAATTCGATCAGCCCATCATTGAGCGCATCTTCAAATACTGACCGCAGCGGGATCAGCATATTTCGGATCGCCTTTGATGTGCAGTCCATTTCCGTGATCCATTCGCGTAGCATGCTGGGTGTCACGTCCGAGGCCTGCACCTCGTGCCAGTGTTTCATCCGCTCCCCGTTGATCACCTTCGCATACCCGTTGTATGTTGATGGCGAGAGCTGGCCGTTCTGCACTTGGCGCTCGTAGGTCTCCAGTTGCTTCTGGAGCAGAGCACGCATGAGGCCAGCCTTTTTCCGGCTCACCCCGGCCCGTGGGCTGTCGGGGAAGTGCTCGGCATAGTCGAAGTCTCCAGCCTTGATCTTGGCGCGGATGTCTTCGCGCAGCACCGCCGCACGCTGGATGCTGGACTTGTTCACTGGGCCGGCCGGTAGCATCTCGCGGCACTCCCGGCCCTCGTATGTGAACGCTATTTGAATCCGGCTGCCGGTTGCGAATTCCCGGACGGTTACGCCAGGTGGTGTTTCGAGCTTTGGTCGCTTATCCATTTGTCAGCTGCTTTGATGTTTACATAGAGACGACGGGAAACGACGGTGACCTGCTGGCCGACTTTCCAAGTGCCGTTTTTCTTGCGCTGCTTGACGGTTTCGCGGGTGACGCCTGTCATTTCCTCATACTTGCTTGCCAATACCCATTCGGGGCTGATGGCGGCGGCATTTTCTTCGGCGGCTCCCGTGGCCGCAGTGTTGGAGACGGCTTTCATCTTTCGGGCCTTTCAAAAACAGAGGCCAGCGGGTGCTGGCCAGGTGATTGGTTCGTCGTCTCGGTGTGGCGCGCGCTTGTCGCGCCATTCCTTGTGCTTCTTGCTTGCCATCATCGTGGTGCTCCTCTCCAGATGAAATCGCCCTTGTCCTCGCGCATGGCCGGCTCGCTGTCCTGGCACGGGCATTCAAAGCCGCTGAGCCGGTCGGCCACCGGCCGCCAGAAGTTGCGCACGCGTCCGCTGGGGACGTGGTTGTCTTCCTTGGCGTCTGCCAGGTCGAACTGTCCCAGGGCCCACATGGCGTCGGCGCTGCTGCAGCGACTGCCCATGGCGCTGATGCTCAGGTGGTACTCGGGGCCCGCGTCGAACTCTCCCGGCTCGGGTTCAGGCTTCTCCACGGCAGAGATGACAAGGAGGCCGTTCTCCTGGTGGGCCCAGGCCTGCCAGGGGTAGCCCATGGCGTCCAGTTCGTGGGCCATGGCCAGGATGTGATCGGCCCGGGTCCAGCCGGAGCCGGCCGCGGGGGACTTCGGCTGGATTGCGCTGACGCCGGCCAGGGGTGTTGGTGCACTGGTCACGGGGTCTGTCCTTTCTGCTGCGCCTGGGCGCGCTCGAAATAGAAAACGATGGGCGCGGCCTTCAATTCGACCAGCCCGTAGCGGACGGCGCGCCGGAAGGTGCTGACATCGCGCATCAGCACCTCGTTGCTGCGCTGCATGAGCGCACGCCAGTTCTCCAGGGTGAGGCTGTGCTTGTCGAGGTTGCAGGGCACGCATGCGGGGTTGAGGTTCACCAGCGTGTCGCGCTCCGGGTAGTCGGGCGGCCGGTGGGTCTCCACTGGGAAGCCGGCCCGCTTGAACCAGTCGTTGCGCACGACCGGCTCGATGTGATCGGCATGCCAGCGGTCTCCAAGTTCCCCGCCGCAGTACGCGCATCGCCCCCCGAACTTCTCGCGCAGGGCCGCGCGCTGGCTCTTGCTGAGCTTCATGTGCTCTCCTTGTGCCCAGTGGGGCGCGGCTTCATGAACACCAGCCAGTGCGTGAGGCCTCCGCGCCCGCTGACCTGACCGAACAGTGGTTTCTCGGGCGTCAGGGCTAGCACCTCGCGGAGCTTCACCTGGGTCTCGTTCCACTTGAAGACCAGCACGCCCTCGGGCTCTAGCACGCGGAAGCACTCGGCGAAGCCGCGGCGCAGGTCGGCGCGCCAGTCGTCGCTGAGCTTCCCGTACTTGGCCGCGAGCCAGCTGCGCGGTCCGGCGCGCTCCAGATGTGGCGGGTCGAAAGCCACAAGCCGGAACGAGCCGTCCGGATAGGGCAGCGCGCGGAAGTCCATGAGCACATCCGGCTCGATGTGCAGCGTGCGCGTGCCGTCCTCGCGGTGCGAGCGGTCGGTGACGGTGAGGGTTTCGCTGCGACGGTCGCCGAAGATGGCACGCGGGTCGGCTTTGTCGAACCACATCATTCGGCTGCCGCAGCACACGTCGATTACGCGGGCTTCAGTCATCGCTCGCCCCCTTGGCTGCTGCCTGGGCTGCGGCGAGGATGTGCAATCCGGCTCCGTCAATCTGGTGGATCGGGCCGCCCTGCTTCATCTGGATGTGCACCTTGGTGCCCAGGCCCCAGGCCTGTGCAACAGGAGCCACCACGATTCCCTCGCGGTAAACCGGCTGGTTGTCTCGGTCGTAGGTGTGCGCCCAGCGGACGCGCATGCCCGGCTTGAATTCCTCCTGCACGGCCTTCGCGTATTCCGCCAGCAGGCGGCGGCTCTCGGCTTGGTAGTTGACCCATGCGTCCGATGATTTCGTCATGCTTCACCGCCTTCCTTGGCCTGGGCTGCGCGATAGAGCGGGTAGCAGCCGGGCGGCAGCGTGCACGGTGGCACGGTCTCGTAGTCCAGGCCTCCCCCGCTATCCACTTCGAGCGTGGCCACCCATTCGCCCAGGGCAGACGTGGTATTGGCCTCTTCCAGCAGGTTGAGTAGGTCCGCCACGATTTCGCTGGGGCAGTCCATCGGGCCGGGCCAGCCGACCGCCTTGAGCGCGTCGCTGTTGCGTTCGATGGCTTGCATGAACGCCTCGCCCACGTCGCGCAGGCCCAGTGGGTCAGCATCCACTGCAGGCGCAGCCCCAGCCAGGAGCGCGCGCAGGTCGCATGCGTAGATCAGCACGCCCATGCGATTGCCCATGGTCTCGAGTTTGTCCTGGCTATCGGCCTGCCAGCGCCACACCGTGCCAGCCTGATGCTCATCCATCAGCGTGAGCTGCTGGCGCAATTCCTTGCACTTGGCCAGGGCGTTCTTCAGGTCTTGCAGGTGGATTGTTTCGGCATCCACTGCAGGCGCAGCAGGTGCTGCCATGGCGCGAAGCACACGCGCCGCCCGGGACGGACCGCTCAGAATCACACCTTCCTCTGGCGGCGCGTCCGGCAGGCTGTCGAAGAATTCGAGGATCTCTTCCAGCTTGTCGGCCTCTTCCTTGTGGAACGTGACCTCGCTGGAGCCATCCTCGAACGACTCGCCCCAGTCCTCCACTGCCGTGTTCACGATGCGGGCCAGCTGCAGCATGTTCTCGATGACCTGCGTGGCAATGGCCGAGGGCGCAGCAGGTGCCTGGGGCGCTGCTGCCGCGAAGCTCTGGTTGTCGCACCAGTGCGTCGGGTTGTGCTCTGCCGGCGACAGGCCACAACGCTCGCAGACCGGGGCTGCAGGCGCTTCCTGTGCTGGGGCCTGGGGCGCTGCTGCCAGCGCGGCATGCCAAGCCTGTTTCGCCATCAGCTTGGACCGGCCATCTCCAGCGCGCTCCCACCACGCATCGAATCCAGGCGGGGCTGCAGGCGCTTCCAGGGCGGGCGCTGGAGCTGGCTCGTCGTCAGGGTCGAAGTCGCACGGCGGCAGTCCGTAGCCCACGAATGCCAGAAGGTGCTGCGCCATGCCGATGACTGCCTGCTCTTCGGATTCGGTTAGCTCGCCCTTGCCGGACAGGGCGCTACTGCTGATGCACACGACGTCTTGACCTTCTATCGAAGCCACCACAGCCCAGGTTTCCGGCATGGGCGGGTGCTCTGGCGCCACAGCGGCAGGAGCTGCCCCGGCGAGGCCCTGCAGCATGCTGATGTTGCGGAAGAAGATATTGCCGTCGCTGTGCACGATTCCGCCAGCGGCGCGGATGGCTTCAAGGGTGATTGCCATGGTTTCTCCTGTCAGGATTCGATGCGCCAGAGCGCTTTGGTGGTGTTGATGACGTGGCCTGCGCGCTGCAGCAGCGGGCACTGGGGTGGTTTGGAATTCACGGAATGCAGAAACAGGAAAGCCCTCGCGGCATGCACCTGGAGGGCTTCGGGGTAGGGTAGGTATCAGGACAGCGCCCATGCGCTGTGCTCATGCCTCGGGGGTTAGGCGGGGATCGTGACGATGACGGTGTGCACGCCAGTGCCGCTGGCCTTAAATGAGTTCTCGGGCAACTCCTCGACATGGCCGCCGCGCTCCTGCACGAAGGCGTTGAATGCCGTGGTGCGCGCATCGGTGCGGAACGTGACGCCGGCAGCCATGACCGAGACCAGCAGGCCGCCGGGCTTCAGGAACTGGTGGGCGTGCATGACGTGCTTGATGTCGGCCTGCTTCAGGAACGGCGGGTTCATCACCACGCGGTCATAGGCTCGCTCGGGCGCCACGGTCAGAAAGTCGGCTACCCGTGTGCGACCAAGATCGTGCGGCGCGTCCATGGCGAGATGGAATGCGTTGCCCTGCTGGATCTCGTAGCAGTCCACCTCGGCGCCGGCCTCTGCGCATGCGTAGGCAATGGCGCCCAGGCCGGCACTTGGCTCCAGCACCCGCATGCCTGCTTTGATCCCGGCCAGGCGCATCAGCCGCTCCACCACTGCAGGGGGCGAGGGGAAGAAGTTGAATTCGTCCTTAGGCACTTCGACGCTGCCCGACAGAATGATCTGGTCCAGGCGGTCAGCAGCCGGAGCGCTGAAGACATGGGCCTTAGCCTTGCGGTCCCATTTGCCGCCGGCCGCTTCCAGCACCTTGTTGACCTTGGCGTACAGGGCGCGGTCGAGCTGGCCCACCAGCTGCACCTGGTTTTCATACGCCTGTGCGGCACTCAGTACGGCCAGGACATCGTTCGAAACTTGCATGGGGACTCCAAAAATGACGAAGCCCGCGATGCGGGCCTCTGGGTTTGGTGTTTGGCGGCTTACTCGGTCGCCTGGGCGATCAGGAACGGCGTGCGGTCCGCGGCGTCCTTGATCCACAGAGGCGGCTTGCCCCGGCCTGTCCAGGTCACGCCGGTGGCGGGGTCGCGGTACTTCGGGGCGCCCACGCTGCCCTTGGGCTTCTTGCCCTGGGCCGGGAACACATCGGCAGCGGTCAGGCCGTGCTCCTGGATCAGGGCGCGGGCTTCGGTCACGGCCTTTGCCTTGGCTTCGGCCTGGGCCTGGGCGATCTGGGCGTCGAGGGTGGCCTTTTGGGCCAGCAGGTTCTGATATTCGGTCATGGGTTTCCTTTCGTGGCGCCGCGCAGGCGCCGTGGGTGGTTCGGTGGATGGTTCAGGCCGGTTCGCCGGTCACGGCCGCCGCGAAGGCGTCTTCGGGCGTCTGGTTCACAGGGTGGTTCGGGTCGGTGGGCGGCTCGTCATCGCCTTCCTCGCGCAGCTCCTGCTGGTCCTCGTTGTCCGGCTGGCTGGCGGGCGTGTCGGGCTTGCCGGCGCGGTATCCCTTCTTTGCCTGCAGTAACTCGGCCGGGGCCAGCAGCTTGATGTAGATCTCGCCCTCGGCTGCCAGGCCGGACAGCTCGCCGAAGACATCGTTGTCCTGCAGCTCGTCGCCGTTGTATTGGATGGTGCCCTTGATGGTGACGCTGCCGCCTTCGCTCAGCTCGTAGTGCAGGCCGGTCAGCACGGCGTCCATGAAGTCCACGTGCGCGTCTTCGATGCCCCAGTCCCAGATGAAGCGGTAGCCGCGCCACTTCTGGCCCTTGCCGTAGTGGTAGAGCAGGGGCAGCTGCGGGTGCCTCAGGTTCGGCAGCGGGATAAGCACACCGGGCAGCGCCTCCTGGCCGGCGGTGGCCGCCTTGTTGCAGTAGTGGTGCTCGCGCAGGCCGGGCTCCAGCAGGTCCAGCAGGGTGTTCTCGCCCGTGAGCGTGAAGGAGATGTCGATGGCGCGCACCTTCTCTTCGCCGTGCAGCTCGCGCCGCGGGTTGGCGTTGGTGATGGTGACGGCCGTGGATTCGGCAAGTTCAAAGGCCATGGTGGTCCTCGGTGGTGGTGGTGGAAACAGGGTTCAGGCTGCCTTGGCCGTCTTCAGGTCCTGGACGGCGAAATAGACAGCGATGCAGGCGGCGACGTCAGCACCAGCGGTGTGCGCGCCATCGAAGTCGCGGCCGAAGAAGTGGTGGTAGGCCTCGGTCAGCTTGGGCGTCTTGAACTTGCCCATGCCGGCGGCGCGCATCTTCTCGGTGGGCGGCAGCTTGCAGAGCGGCGTGGTCAGCAGCGCCGTGCATGCGCTGGGGCCGGCCTTCCAGATGTCGGATTGGGGTAGGGCAGCGGCCGGCTCGCGCGCATCGATGTGACGCTTGATGGCGATGCGCAGGATGCGGGCGTCGAAGCTCTCGTTGTGCCCCACGCGCATGCGACCGCCCCACATTGACAGCAGCATCTCGACGGCCACGTCCTCGGGCACGCCCAGGTCGAGCGCCTTCTCGGTGGTGATGCCGTGAATCTTGGCCACGTCGTCGGGGATGGTCCAGCCGTCCGGCTTGACGATGACATCGATGCTGGAAAGCACCGTGCGGGTGTCGAGGTCCACCAGGCTGGCGGCCAGCTGCACCAGGTGGGGCTGGTCGGGGTGTTCGCTGGGCTCCTTGAAGAGCGGCAGACCGGTGGTTTCCGTGTCGAAGAAGAGGGCGGGGTTCATGTGCAGGCTTTCCCGGCCAGGCGGCCGATGTGGAAAAGACAATGCCCGCGTGAAGGCGGGCATCGTGGCGGCGGGCATAGCCCGGGATCAGGCGGGCGCGGTGAGCGAGTGGGCGAACTTCTCGAAGCCCAGGGCCAGCTTCAGGGCCATGCGCTTGGCGTCGGAGACCAGCACCAGGACGGCACCACGCTCCTTTCGGTACGGAAGGCCCAGGTCGTCCAGCGTCTCGGCGGACACCTTGACCGACAGGTTTTCGGCCTTCAGCTGCGCATTGAGCTGGCCCAGGGTGATCGTGGCGCC
Organism: Delftia sp. WSY_10; assembly: GCF_043104705.1. Lineage (NCBI taxonomy): Bacteria > Pseudomonadati > Pseudomonadota > Betaproteobacteria > Burkholderiales > Comamonadaceae > Delftia > Delftia sp. WSY_10. The sequence continues at coordinate 75,936 of NZ_JBICKY010000052.1, forward strand.
GGCCTCTTCGGCTGCGGGCGCTGCAGCAGCGCTGCTGGCCTGGGCCGTGCTGATGGCCTGCTGCGTGTCCAGCGCTGCCACGCCGCTGTCGTGCACGTGGGTTGCCGTGGCACTCAGGTCATCCAGCAGCGGCGCGGACAGCGCGCCAGCCTCGCGGCCTTCGGCGATGCCGGCCTGCGCCTGGGCGTTGGCCTGGGCCAGCTTCTCGCGGGCCTCGGCGTCTGCACGCTGCTGCTCTTCCTGGCGGATACGGGCCCGGTCGGCTTCGAGCTGGCGCGCCCGCTCTGCTGCCACGCGCGCCGCTTCTGCCGCAGCCGCGCGCTGGGCCCGGGCTTCTTCCTCCTGCCGGATGCGCTCGCGCTCGGCCTCCAGGCGCTTGGCTTCGGCTTGGCGGTGCTGCCCGATGCGCAGTGCGGCCAGGGCCTGGAAGTCCTCGGGCGCCTTGCCGCCCACGGCCGCGAAGTCGGCGAACAGTGCGATCCAGTCGCCGTCGTCCTGGCGCAGGTGCTCGCGGTTCGCTTCCAGCCGGCCGGCCAGCGCGTTGGCGTCGGCCTTGGCGTTGGTCAGCACCACGGCGATGGCGTCGCGCATGTTGTCCAGCGACTTCTTGCCCCGGATGGCTTCGGCAAAGCCGCCAGCCACGCGCGGAATCCAGTTGGCGCCCAGGCGCTGCTGGTTCAGGGCCGCGATGTGCTGGTCCAGGTTCGCCTGGGCACTGGCCACGATCTCGGCCTTGCGCGAGTCCTTCTCGGCTGCCACCAGCTTCTCGCGTGCCAGACGCGTGCTGCGCGCGAGGTTGCGCAGGTCGGCCACAGTGCGGCGAAAGAGCTCCACGTCCTCGATCTGTGCCAGGGCGCTGGCCTCGCCGGCGTCCAGCGCTTTCTCGGCGTCCTTGAGCATGCGGCACTCAGCCTCTGCGTCGGCGAACTCCTGGTCCGTGGCGGGCTTGGGCACCATCTTGTCGATGAAGCTGCGCAGCGCATCGCTGAAGGCGGGAAGGTTGTTCACCACCTGCAGGCTGCCATGCATCTGGACGGCCAAGGTCGGCAGGCTATCCACGGGCTCGGCCACCACGGGCGCCGCGCTGGCGTCGGACGGCACATAGGCGGCCACCTCCAGAGCCAGCTGCTCCCAGCCAGCAAGGATCTGGGCGCGCAGCTCAGGGTTCGGCGTGTACCAGCAGTGCAGCTGCTCCAGCAGCGTCCCGTCTGGCGCCCACTTCGTCGCCATGAACAGGATGCGCTCGCAGCCGGCCACGGCGGCCTGTTGTTCCATTTGCACCTGGTACTGCAGCGGCAGGTCGGCGCCCGTGCAGTCTTTGTACATGACCGCGCGAAGGCGGTCGTTCAGGCTCTTGTGCTCGAACGCGGTGTCGCTCATGAACGTGAGGCCGTCGAAGCTGGCAGAGAGCTTGCCCTCGGTGCCCACGCACGGCGAAAGCTCCTCGCCGATGATCTCTTCGGCCAGCGGCCGGGCCAGGGCCTCGAAGCGGTGGCCGTCGGCGAAGCGGCGCTCGGTGGCGGCGTCTGCCTCGGGCGCGATGCCCGTGGCCAGCTCGCGCACCAGCTCGCTGCGCGTCTTGTAGCTGCTGCAGCCCATCATGGCCGGCGCGTCGCTGGCGTTCCAGTGCTGGGCGCGGTGCTGGTGCCAGGCGGGTGTGCCCTGCGTGAGGTTCACGATCTGCATGTCATCCCTCCAGTTCAGCCACGCGGGCATCGAAGATCTCGGTGAGGCGCTGGCGTTCGGCCAGGTCTTCCACGGCGTCCAGCAAGGAGCCGTGCTTGTAGAGCGTGTCCAGGTCGGCCGCATCCTTCAGGTCCTGCTCCAGCTTGGTGGCGTCCACCACCAGCACGCCGTCGGCATCGGTGGTCGGGGCGAGTGCATCAGCCGCAGCACCTGCAGGCGCCGCGCTGGCGGCTTGGCGCTTCTGGACCTCGTCGCGCAGCTGCTTCTCCTGCTCCGGTGTGACCCTTCCCTTGCTGCCCAGCCAGGCCAATGCGTCTTCGAGGGTCTTGCCCTGGGCGATCCCTTCAAGGATCGATGGCAGGCGCGCAGCCCAGCGGTCGGCAGGCCATTCGGGTAGCACGACCTCGGCGGCGCCCATGTGCTTGACCTGCCCGCCCGCAGGCTGTGCTTCGACGATGCGCTCGGCCTCGTCCTGGTCGTAGATCCCGCCGTACCCGAATGCGAGCCGCGCGCACTGGATCATTGCCTTGTGGCGAAGCATTCGCTTCGGATGCGACTGCCAGGGGCCCGTGCCGCGCTTGCATTCCGCCATCCATTCGGTGACCTTGATGGGACGGTTACGGTCCTTGCGGAAGATGATGCAGGTGCAGCTTTCGCTGTCCTGCTCGAACTCGATCCCGTCGAACTGCGGGTGTGAGTTGATGATCCGGCTCCAGCCATCCACCCCGACCACCGGCACGATGCCGTTGTTCTTGTCGGGGAAGGCGTAGATTTCCTTGGTCCAGGGATTCAGTGCGTACTGGTTGGCCACCACCATCAGGGCGGTCATCTGGGCATCGGAGACCTGGCCCTTGAAGGCGGTTGCCTTGAGGGTCTCAATCAGGCCGGTGCCGTCACCCATATCCAGGGTGGTGGCCAGCTTCTGGGTGAGCGTGACGAGAGCGGAGTTCATGGGGGTGAATACCTCGGTGGTGGAAATGAAAACGGCGCTCAGAAGGCGCCGGGAGTGAGGGCGGCCAGGCCGAACGAGACGGCGCTCAGGCCGAGCCAGAGGAAGAGGTGGAAGAGGGCGTTCATGGCGTGGCCTGCTCCTCTGCCTCCGCTTCCGCCTTCTTGGCCGCAGCGACACGCTGCGCGGCCTCCTTGGCGACCACGTCCTGCACGAACTCCAGCACGGCCAGGGGGCGATATTCCTGGGTGAGGTGGCCTTCACCGTGCACGCGCTTGATGGGCAGAGGGAACCCCTTGGGCTGCTGGCCGTTGCGCAAGGTGATGGACATGTAGGCGTTGCGCAGGAGGTGGTTCACTGCCCCATTGGCCAGCAGCTGAATGTCGTCGTCGGCGTAGTACTTGCTCATGCTTTTTCTCCCATGAATTTCTTGAGGGCCTTCTCGGCCACATCGACCTCCCAGAAAAAGTCCCATGACATGGGCTCTGGGTTGCCTCGGTAGCCGACGATTCCTGTGCTGCTCTGGGCGACCTCCAGCAGACGCTGGAGCGCGAGCGCGAGGCCGCCGTTGATCTCCGCGATGCGCAGCAGCTCGTCGGTGTTGGGGTGTTCGCGCTTCATGAGCTCGGCTCCTTCTCGCGGGCACGCAGCATGGCGTCGGCCACGTCGTAGGCTTCGCTGGCCATCGCGTCGTAGGGCCAGGGGCTTTCGTGCCCGTGGTGAGCGATGTGCCCACTGAGGTACGCCTGCATCGCCAGCCCGGCGAAGTGGTCGCGCAGCAGCATGCCGCCGCTGGGCGCGATCTCGTAGCGTTCCTCGCCGTCGCTGCTGATGCCGGTGAACTGGGCGTTGAGGCCCGGGAATGCGTATTCGGGCATGGCCTATCTCTCCTTGAAACACGAAACGGTTCCGGCCTCGTAGACCGGGGTGAGGCCCTCGCAGGCCCGTGCCGCGGCGCGCGCAGTGCGCTGCTCCTGCGCCGTAGGCTGGGGCTCCTGTGCGCCGGCATCAGCGCAGCCGGTGAGGGCCAGCAGGCCAAGCACGACCAGGGCGGCGAGGCCCAGAAGCAGCGAAGCCCGCTTGAGGGCGGGCTTCTTGCGGCGGGGCAATTGCTGCAGCTGGATGGGAGGGCGGGTATCAGGCAGCATTGATGCCCTCCGGGTAGCGGTTGGCGATGTGGGCCATGACGGCGGTGCGCAGCTGCAGGGCCGGCTGGCTGACCATCAGCGCGCCGAGTGCCGTGATGCTGTCGTGATCACCGTCGGCGATGGCCTCGGCCAGCATTTCGTCGAACGACATGGGCAGTCCGAACGGTCCGGGCATGCGCTCGTGGAACCAGTCCACTGGCGTCATGAACGCCGCGGCGCGCTGCAGCTTCTGGAAGGCGCGGGCCCTGTCTTCGTCAGCCGCAGCGGCGCGGTGGTCCATCTCGTTCTCCCAGCGCTCTGCATCCGCGCAGGGGTTGGCGGTCATCAGCATGACGGTTCTCCAAAAGAAAACAGCCCTCTACGGGCTGCGGAACAATGGTTTACAGAGGCCTGTCGTTGCTCGGCATAGACTGCCGGCCACAACTCTATGAAAGGCTCCCACATGAAAATCGCTTTCGCCATGGCCGTTGCGGCCTTCGTTCTCGGCGGCTGTGCTGTGTATGACGATGGCTACCGCGGCGGGTACAAGAGCCATCCCCACGGATGCCCGCCTGGCCAAGCCAAGAAGGGCAACTGCTGAAACCAAGAACCCGCCTCGGCGGGTTTTTGTTTTTGCGGTGCGGGTGGCATCCCGGGCCGCAAAAGAAAAGGCCCGCGAGCGTTGACGCTGCGGGCCTTGGTGCAAAGTGCCGATGCCTTTAAGGCGTGCCTGGGAATTAGAGAGGGAGGGAGGAGGAACCCAGGCTCGGCGTGAAACTGTTGAACTCAGTATGGCCCGGACATGATCAGGAAAACATGTACGGGAGGTAAAAGATCGTTGGCATCAGTTGCAGAGTTGACGCTCGCAAGGGATGCCATCGTTGTCCCCGTCCATCTTCGTGTTGGGGCAGTTGCGCAAGAAGAATTTGGCCTCCTCGCAGGAGGTCATCTGCGAGCAGTGCGTGCGCCCGTCGCAGGTGTATTTGGGCGCGCTGGAGGTGCTGCTGCCCACGTCGATGCTGCGAGGCCGTGGCTCCGTCAGCAGCAGGGTGGGCGATAGGCCGCCAGTCTTGGCCTGATATGACGTGTATGCCTTCCAGGCCGCCACCGCGATCAGCACGTAAACAATGAGCCTCAGCATTGAATGCCCCTCTCTTGTTGTGATTGATATGGCGGGTATCGTAGCGCAGTCGGAAATGAAGATGGCCGGCCGTATTCGCCCCGGCTTTCCCTCAACAACGGTTTGGCGGACTCTCACCGCTTGCGGGTGGGCAACTACCCGTCACGATTGGCCATCAAGGGTGCTGGCTGGCCCCTGCAGATACCACCTGCAGCGCACTTTCGGGGCGGGCCACTCCAAGGCGCGCGCCCACCAGTCAGCACTCTTGATGGCCCCGGCGCCGTGCCGGGGAAGTTTCAATCGAGCGCTGTCAATCCTCTCTGTCGGGATTGCTCAGCCTGCGCCCGCGCCATGTCGCGCAGCTCTCGCAGGTAGCCGGCCATCTCGGCCAGCACTGGCTGCACCTCGGGTTGCTCTGCCGCGAAGTCCTCGCCCAGGGTCTGGGCCAGGCGGTGGACGATCTCGGCGTTGAGGCTGCGGTTGGCCGCGCCAGCCAGTTTGTTGAGGCGCGCATGCATATCGACGGGGAGGCGCAGCTTGCACTGCATGGTCAAGGTTGCATCCTCTGTTCTATTCACGGTGGTCTCTCCTGTGGTGGTGGCGGAAACAGAAAAGGCCTCCCGAATCGAGAAGCCTCTTTTGTTTGCCCCGATGACGCTCGGGGCGGGCGGTGTTCATTCGGATGTGAGCCGGCCGCTCTGGGTTGGCTTGTGCGTCACTGGGAGCGATTCGCCGCTCTCCGACCGGCCCGCCCACTTCCTGCTGCAGTCGTTTCGGAAGCCCCGGACGCCGGGCCAGCGTTGCTCGAATTCCTTGATCGGCATTGGGAACAGCTGGTCCAGCTCTTCGAGCGCCCCGTTGAAGTCGCTGAAATAGTGTTCGGTATCGGCCGTCATGGCTCGGGGCAGGGCTGCGGTGTCGTGGGGAAGCGTTTGATGAATTGATCCGTCACGAGGTCCGCGACAGCCATTGCCAGCTGCGTCGCCTCCGGGCGGCCGACGAGGCCCGGCTGCATCGTCAGCGGCAGCATTTCGCGCACCGTGGAGAACCATACCCTTTTAACTTCGTAGTCGGCATTGACCCACTGCGGGCCGTCGTACTTCTCTTCTGCCATGAGATCTCCTTCGTTGTGAAACCGCAGGACCCTGAATCAAGGCCCTGAGGTTTTCGGTCTGGCTGTTCCCGGAATCCCGGCTCCAAACCTCACTACGCCCCATCCTTCTCGGTGCAGGGGCAGCACCTTCATGGCTCCATGGGCAGGTCGGCTGTGCCTTCCTTTGAACCCTTCCCATCGTTTCCGACGCCGGTTGACCATCTGGCCGGTGACTGCCCTGGCGCTGATGCGCTGTGTGGGCTGCTGGGATGCACTGTAAGTTCACTAACATCATCTGTCAAGTGTACTTACTTGGAAATGTTAGGGTACTTTTGGAGTGGGCGAAAAAAAGCCACCTTTGCGGTGGCCTTTGGAGGGTCTGAAATCCTGTCTAACCGTAGTGCTTGAGTAGCTGGACGCCCACGAAAACTATGGTCGCGACGAAAGCGTAGAACAGCCATTTTGGCAACATGCTCTCACGCGCCGGGTGTCGCGAGAGTTCTTGCACTCGCTGTTCGATGGCCAGCTTTTCCCTCGCCTTGGCATCTTCCTCAGCTTTGCGCGAGGCCTGAAGGTCGCGGGCAACCTTTAATTCCATTTCGTCCACGATGGACTGAGCCCGATACTGGATGTACAGCGATTTGGCCAGTTCCGGCTGGCCGGCAGAGTGCGCAAGCGCCATTGCCCACAGCCCATCTGACTTGATTCCTTGCGAAATCTCAGCTGCGACTTTGGCGTAAACACCCTCTTCGATTTTTCGTGAAGCTGCTTCCATCTGCCTCTCCAGGAGAAATTACCCGTCTTCCCACTTGCCGAGGACTGTGCCGACGATCTTGAACCGATCGCGGATGGGTTCATGAGACGGATTAAGTGGCTGCAGCCACTGTCTCCCATCTTCATTCTTGTAGACCTTAAAAGTTACCTCATTCGAATCGTCGAGGCATGCGACAACCCGATCTCCGTTCAGTGGCGATCTCTTCTCTGGATCCACAAAAATGATGCACCCTTCCGGATAGGTGCGTGAGTTACCGCTGGGCGCAGTCATCGAGTCTCCTCTTACCCTTAAGGCAAATGAGTTCGACCCATAAGGCACTGGACAGTCGAGCCATCGTTCGGCGTCTCCTGGAACGAAAGGATCAGCGGCGTCGCACCATTTCCCAGCAGCTACCCAAGATATGAGCGGAATCTTGCCGCGGGATCCTTCTGCCGCCTCCACGTTTCCAACTGTAGGAGGCCCGAACTTTCGGCCTTGACCAGTGCTGATCCACATTGCGCTGTACCCGGAAGCACTCGCCAGCCTGGTGGCCGGCTCCAGTTTGATTGTCTTTGTGCGCCCGTCCTTCCACTGAGAAACAGCAGAGGATGAGACGCCCGCAGTGCTTGCGATATCTCCCACGGTCCAACCCTTGTCGGCCATGAGTTCGTTGATGCGTTCTTGAAGTGTCGTCACGTAAGTTAGCTTACTTGGCTTGCAGGTTAGTGTGCTTTTCTTTTGTTTGTAAGGCTGCTAACATGCGTGGCATGAACAAGACCGAAGCCATCCAACTTCTTGGGGGCTCTGTGGCGAAAGCCGCGGAGGCCATAGGCATCAACTCTCAGGCCATCTCGCAGTGGCCAGAAATTCTTCCGCCCCGCATCTCGGATCGGGTGGAGGCTGCGTTGTGGCGGATGAGCCAGGCCTCGGCTGCCCCAGAAGCACCAGCCCCCGCGCCCCAGGAGGCCTCATGAAGGTCGCCGATCCTCGTGCCACTGGACGGCACATCTTTATCTGCGACTTCTGCGGGCTGTCGTCTCTCGGCTTTCATTCGTCTGCCTTCCCTGGGCTGGTTCTCGCCGAGAACGGTGAATCCTGCATCTGCAGAAATTGCGCGGTCATGGCAGTCGAGATTTCCGACAAACCGGCCCCCGCCCAGGAGCCCAGCCATGCCTGAGCCCCACATGCCTCGCCGTTTCGGGCGTCTGCCGTGGCAGGCCAAGCTGAGGATGAAGCGGATGGACCGCATCTGGAAGGCGCGTATGGCCGAGTGGCGCGCAGCCGAGGTTCGCTGGGCGGCAGAGAAGGCAGCAGCCTCTGCCTCCGTCGCTGCACACGAAGAGGTCTATGCGGCACTGCAGAGCACGAACTGCACAGCCCCTGCATCTCTGCCGCAGCGCGCCATCTCCATCACAGACCTCGACGACCGCGTCGTCATCAAGGTGGGTTTCTCCGAACTGCGCCTGACCCCTGAAGAGGCCGCGCGCCTGTTCGCCATGGGGCGCGACTTCGGCGCCCCCCAGCCAGGCACTCAGGAGGCGGGCCATGCATGAAGACCTCAAGCGTAGAGCCATGGAAGAGGCCATTCGGTCGGCAGGAGACGTAGCAGCCAAGACTGCTTCGTCCCCTGCCAATGCAGCCGTGCAGGTGATCTGCGCAGCGCTGATCGCGCATCGACAACTGGAGATGGCTGGCAAGGCTTCCGGCGCTTCCGCTGCATCAGGAGCTGTCGCCGACGCACTGATGAGTTCTGCCGGCCTCAGCCTGCCTGCTCCGGAGGAATTGAGCGTGATGCAGTCACTCGGGCTTTCGCCACTCGTTCAGTTTCGTCACGCCAAAAACCAATCCGCTCCTCCAGCGCGTGGTTGGTTCCGTCTCTGGTTCTGGAGAACAGCAACTTGACCGAAACATCTTCCGACAGCTCGTCGAATGCTCGGCTGGCCGCAGCAAGTTGCGCGTTGGTGGCTGTCGCCAGCAGGCACCTGAGCACACACGCGTCTGCGATGACTATTGCCCGCAATTGCTCCAGGCGCTCGGCGAGCTCCTCTGTTGTTGGTGTCGTCATGTCCGCCCCTCTCGGGAATGGTTGTGTAGGAACTTCCATTCTGCCCCGGGAGGTGGCGGGCACCCCTTCGCTGCCGGCCCGCCGCCGTGCCAGCCCATACAGCAACGCATCCAGCTCCCTGCGGCTGACGTCCCATTCGTCGTCCAGGGCCTCGTCCTCCACGACCACCACAGCCACCAGGACAAAGACATGAACTACGACCACCTGCCACCTCAACACGCCCGGGGCCGCAACCCAGACCTGGAATTCACGAACCTGCGCATGAACCTGCCGGTGTTCACCTACCAGATGCTTGACTCGGCGATGCGAATCCGCGTGCGCTCGGGCGAGCCCCGCTGCAGCGTGAACCAGGTCATCAACGAGATCCTGGACCCGTGGGCCGACCTGCGTTGGCGCCAGTCCGACATGGACCTGCGCCTGACGCCGGAGAACCCTTTCGAGATCGTTTCCTACCGCCCGCGCGCCGGCCAGCCCGAGGTCGAGCTCATGGAAGTTCGCGCCTCGGTGCGCAAGTTCACCCTGGACGTGATCCAGGCGCACATCGAAGTCCTGTACAGCGGCGATAGCGATGCAAGCCGGGGCGATGTGATCCGCCAGATCCTGACCAGCTGGGCTTTGAAGCGTTGGCATGAGTCCAGTATGACCATGGCGAACGTGCCCGTGAATCCTTTCGCTGTGGCATCGGCTCTCCGGGGCGAGGATGGCGGCAATGTCTGAAGTCGTCAGCCTCGACCGCATCAAGACCCTGGCGGCTGCCGCGCGCGCCGCTGGCCAGCCCCTGGAGCAGGCATGCCCCTGGCCCGTGGAATCTACCGCTGGCCAGGCCTTCGCTGCCGCCTATGAAGGGCGCGCGCAGTGACTGAAACTACCGAGAAAACCAAGCGTCCTGCGTTCCAGTTCTACCCCGCGGACTGGCGCAAGGATGTCGAGCTGCAGTCGTGCTCCATGGCCGCCCAAGGCCTGTGGATCAACGCCATGTGCATCGCACACGAATGCGAGCCCTACGGCCACCTGATGGTCAACGGCCGCCCCATGAACACCGCGCAGCTGGGCCGCCAGGTCGGTCTTTCCGTGAAGGAATGCGAGGGCCTGGTCTCCGAACTGCTGGATGCTGGAGTGGCCCGCCGCACCGAAGAAGGGGCGTTGTTCTCCAAGCGCATGGTGCAGGACGAGACCACCCGAAACGCCCGTGCTGCAGGTGGAAAGACTGGCGCAGAACACGGAGCGAAGGGGGCTTCCCATGGAAAGAAAGGGGGGCGTCCTTCTCAACCGAAGGGGGGTTCTGAAACCCCCCTTACTGGAAACGGAAATACCCCCCTTCCTGGTTTCGAAGAACCCCCCCCTTCTTCTTCATCTTCTTCTTCAACTTCTCTTAATTCCGTTCCTGACGGAACGGGCGGACAAGCCGCCACCTCGCCAGGCGACATGGCCCGAGATGAGCTGTGGAAGGCCGGCAAGTCGCTGCTGGCACAGGCCGGAATGCCTGCTGCGCAGTGCGGGTCCTTCGTTGGAAAGCTGGTCAAGGACTACGGCGACGCCGTGGTCGTGGAGGCAGTCCGCGCTGCCGTGGTGACCCGTCCGGCCGACCCCGTTTCGTACCTCAAAGCCGCGTGCCAGGGCACTGCCGGCGAACGTCGCCAGCCCAACCGCCAGGAGGCGCTGGAGACCCGCAACCGCAACGTGGCCGACGCCTGGGCGGCCGGAGGAGATGACCATGCAGGCAGCTGACCGACCGACCTTCGGGCAACTCGTGACCGACGTGCTGGCGTACTACCGCCAGGACGCCAGCCGCTTCGTGCTGGACCTGTGGTGGAACGCCTGCCAGGGCTTCGATCTGGAGCAGATCCGCACTGCCATGCAGCGGCACTGCACCGACCCCGAGCGCGGCCAGTTCGCCCCGAAGGTGGCCGACCTGGCGCGCATCCTGCAGGGCACTGCCACTGACCGCGCTGCGCTGGCGTGGGGCAAGGTGCACGAGGCCATGAGCTCTGTTGGCGCGTACACCGACGTCGTGTTCGATGACCCGGCCATCCATGCCGTCATCGAGGACCTGGGCGGCTGGCCCAAGGTCTGCCGAATGGACCTCAAGGAGCTGTCCTACCTGCAGCACCGCTTCACTGAGTCGCACCGGGCCTACACCGGCCGGGGCCAGTTCGAGTTCCCGCGTCGGCTCATGGGCGACCGCAGCCCCGACAGCGAGTACGAGAAGCACGGCCTGCGCCTGCCGGCACCTGCGCTGGTGGGCGATGCCGCCCGCGCCAAGCGCGTGTACCTGCAGGGCAACGCGGCAGGCAAGACGGCGATCAGCTACCAGCCGCTGGAGGCCATCGAGGCCGCTCCCGCCGGCCTGCTGCCCGCAGGAAGGCCACAGGCAGTTGCATGAGCAACACCCCGAACCCCAGCGGCCGCCACGTCGCCATGTTGCAGAACCTGCGCGATGCGCTTTCCGCCGGCGCGGCGCGCGACCCGAAGCAGTGGGCGCGCGACATCTTGGCTGAAGCACAGCGCGGCCGGAAGGTCTCCGCAATCCGCCTGCGCTTCGCCCGCGAGGCGCTGGGCCGGGAAGCAAACGAGCAATTTTGAGAGGACCATCCGAGATGATCATCCCCATCCACAGTACCGAGCTGCGCGCCCTGGGCGCCGTGCTCCTGGCCAAGGCCACGCCCGGCCCCGTGATGGAGGCGCTGCACTGCGCCCACATGGAGACCGAGCTGGGCCACTGCATCCGCTTCGCCATCCGTGTGTTGGACGGCAAGGATCTGCCAGTGGACGTGCTCACCGTCTACGAGTTCATCCAGCAGCGCACGTGCTCCATCCGCTTTCCCGTGGGCAGCAAGCAGGCCACCCTGCAGCGGCTGGCCGAGCTGGTGCAGTACTCGGCCACGCCCGACGCCGCGCTGGCGTACTTCCTGAGCCGCGCCAATGCCGGCGAGGACGAGCTGGACGCCGGAGAGCAGCCATGGGCCTGATCCAGATGCTCAAGAACGGCGCCGTGCTGCGCTACCGCGAGGGCTTCGGCTTCTACGCCGTGAAGGCTGGCCTGCAGAGCCCGGTCAATCAGGGCCAGGCCGAAGCAGCTGTGCGCGCCGGCAAGGTCCGCCCCGAAGGCCGTGGCCCGGACAAGTTCGGCGTCTTCCACTTCGCCCTGTCGCGGGGTGCCGCATGAGGGCGCCATCCGAACGCAGCCTGCAGGTGCTGGCCTTCATGCGCGAGTTCTTCGCCGCCAACGACCAGCTGCCGCCGGCTGAATTCATCGCCAAGCACTTCGGCTGGGCCTCGGCCAACGCCGCGTGCACGCACCTCAACGCTCTTCGTCGGCATGGCCTGGTCGAGACCAACGCCTGCGGAAAGCTCCGCTTCGTTCGCGCCACCCCCAACGCCACCGAGTGAAAGAGACCTCCATGACCATCATCATCGGAATTGACCCAGGCCTCACCGGCGCCTGCGCAGTGATCGACCACCAGGGCGTGCGCGCCGTGTTCGACCTGCCCACCATGCCCGTGCCGGGCGCCGGCCCCAAGGCGCTCGTGAAGCGCAAGATCGACAGCCGCGCGCTGTGCAGCCTGCTGCTCAAGCACTGCCCGGCCGACGCGGCCAAGCCTCAGGTGATCCTGGAGCAGGTCAACACCATGGGCGGGGCCAACAACGCCGTGCAGACGCAGGGCAGCCTGATGCGCAGCCTGGGCGCCATCGAGACGGTGCTGGAGTGCCTGCGCTTCCCCGTGGAGTACGTGGCGCCCCAGCGGTGGAAGCGCCGCTACGGCCTGGGCAGCGACAAGAAGGAAGCGCTGGAGACGGCGCGCGGCCTGTACGGCGAGCTGCCCGAGCTGAAGCGCCAGAAGGACCACAACCGCGCCGAGGCCGTGCTGCTGGCCCACTGGGGGAAGATCGACCTGCTGGGAGCGCTGGCATGAGCAGGTACGGCAAACCCACCGCGCTCATCTCCGCCCAGGCGCTGGAGATGGCCGCCGCCGATCCGATGTGGGCCAACCACTGCGAGATCCACAAGGACACGGCGAAGAAGGCCGCGGCCGCGTTGCGCGCGATGCTCCGTTGGGATCGGGAGCAGATGGGCCTGCTGAGCGAGGCTCGCAAGAGGATCGCTGCGCTGGAGCAGCGCATCGAGCAGCTTGAAGCCGCTGGCGCGAAGGAGTCCTCATGCCCGCGCTGACCAGTCGCCCCTTCGGCCGCCGGCCCGCCGCCGCGCCAGCGCAGGACCGCGACGAGCGCCTGGCGCAGCGGGCGGCCCGCGCCATGACCAGCGCCCGCGCCACGGCCGGCATGGCTTGCGCCAGCGTCGTGGCCATGGGCCCGGCCACCACCGGCCAGGCCGTGCCCAAGGCCGAGATCCTGACCTGCGAGGCCTACCGCCGCGCCGTGGCCAGCCTGCCATGCATCTCCTGCGGCATCGAAGGCCAGAGCCAGCATGCCCACCTCAACCTGGGCAAGGGCTTCGCGCTCAAGACCGACGACCGCACCGGCTTCCCGCTGTGCTGCACCCGGCCGGGCATCGAGGGCTGCCATTCCGCTTATGACCAGTACAGGCTGGTCGAAGGCGGCAGGGAAGTGCACCGCGCCTACGGCCAGGAATGGGGCCGCATCACCCGTCACACGATCCAACAGCGTGGCCTCTGGCCCGCGCGCCTGCCACTCTGGAGCGAAGAAGCATGACCCATCCCACCGACAACCTGGTGCGCGCCACCTTCGGCGGCCGGCCCTATCCCCAGATCGAGGAGCTGGTCCAGGACCTGAACGACTGCCTGCGCGAGTACGCCGGCCAGATCCCGCTCGCCGCCGCCATCGGCGCGCTGCGCATCGTTGAGCACGGGCTGCTGGAGCAGCATGGGGAGGCTTCATGACCAAACTCGTCCTCACCAAAGACCAGCAGGGCAAGCTCTGCGGCAAGGATCCGGCCGCCCAGCGTGCCTACGCCAAGTTCCGCCGCGCCATCACGGAGCTGGCTCCGGGCGAGACCCTGGGTTTCTCCTTCTGGCTGCCCAGGTGCCCGGAGCACCACCGTTTTTTCTTCCTGAAGCTCAACCGCCTGCTGGACCAGACCGAGGCCTTCGACGACACCACGAAGCTGCGCCACTGGCTGCTGATGGGCGCCGGCCACTGTGATTTCGTGCCCGGGCTGGACGGCAAGCCCAACGCGATCCCCAAGAGCATGGACTTCGAAGCCATGGACGAGGCCGGCTTCTGCGAGCTGCAGCGCGAGATCGATGCATTCCTCTGGACAGGCCACGCCCAGGCAGTCCTCTGGCCCGCCCTGGACGTGCACCAGCGCTGGGCCTGCATGGAGTCGTTCATGGGAGGGTTCGAGCGATGAGCCAGGCCGAGTACTACCTGCTGCTGATGTTGGTGCTGGCCAGCCCTCGGATGAACGAATGGGTGCGCGGCGGCATGTTCGGTTTCTGCCTGGGCGCCTGCCTGTGGAAGACCTACGGAGGACTGCTGGGATGAAGCGCCACCACCAACACCGCGCGCCGGCCCCACTGCCGAAGTTCTGGCGGCCCAAGTTGGCCGAGTCCACGAAGGTTGAAGCCAAGCTCGTGCACCACGACCTTCTGCAGACCATCGCCCAGGGCGGCGCCACCTATGCGCACCTCCTTGACTGGATCGAGACCGGCACGACCTACAGCCGAATGATGTGGCTGCTCCAGCAGGATGGAGAGCCGCTGACCGAGGAGGCCGCCCAAGCCGTCAACGCGCAGATGGAGCTGTACGAACCAGTGTGCGCCCGCTGGGCACGCTGGGGGAAGGTGCAGCTGACGCAGTCAGAGCTGGAAATCGCGCTGCAAGCTGCCCAGGTGTTCGACCAGCTGCTGGAGATCGACCGCAACGGCATCGCAGTGGAGGCCGCGCACTGGTCGATGAAGGAGATGCTGAAGTTCCGGCAGATCCGGCCCGGATAAAGGAAAGCCCGCGCGAGGCGGGCGATCCCGGTCCTGTGACCTGAGCAATCGCAGTTTAGCCGGAGAACGCCATGACCACCACCACGCCACAGCACGACGAACGCACCACACGCGAAATCATCTGGGATCACATCCTGGAGATGGCGCATCTCGGCCAGAACATCACCCGCCAGCGGCTCATGGACCTGACCGGCAAGAGCTATCACATCATCGACGACCACGTCTCTCGGATGATCGACGTCGAGGGCATCCTGCGGCGGACCACCGATGGCGTGTACGAGCTGGTCAAGGGCCCCGGGGCGCCACGCCCGGTGTCCATCACCGATCTGGAAGACGGCATGACCCTGATCGAGGTCGGCGACCAGGAACTGCGGGTCTGGCCCCGCGAACTGCGCAACATCGCAATTCGCCTTCAGGGCAACGCCATGCAGCACAGCAACCTGCAGCTGCAGCACGACGTCGGCATGCTGGCCCAGGAAATCCAACTGCAGCAGGCCGCCCAGCGCCGCGAGATGTCCGCCCGCATCAAGGAGCTGGAGGGCAAGCTCAAGGCGCTGGAGGGGCGCAGGGTGGAGCCCAGCCCGCAGATGGACCTGCTGGCGGGTTCCATGATCCAGTAGCATCCTCGCCATTCAAGGAGGATTCAATGCAGAACGTTGTTGCGGAGTGGTTCGTTACTGGTCTTGGAATGGCTGTATGGGGCGTGCCATTCCTTGGATTTCTTTTTTGGTTGAGCAAGAACTACCTGACAAGCTATACGAGCAAGAAGGGTGAGAATCTAGCAACGAAGGAAGACATTCGAGACATTACGAAAGAGGTGGAGGCCGCAAAAGAGGATTTCAGTCACAGGTTGGAGAATCTCAAGACGCACAATTCTTTGGCGATGGTCGCTGCTGAAAAGCGCTTGAGCGTTCATCAGGAACTGTTTAACCACTGGAGAAGTATTTCTCTCTCCGTGACATGTGGAATTACTGAGGATATGGAGAGATTCACAATCGATGGAGAACAATGGCTATACGAGAACTTCGTTTACGTTGACGGCGAAGCCAGAGAAGCATTTCTGAGTGCGACGGATTACATTTATAAGTGGAGCGCGAGCATTGGCTCATCTTCGAAAGGAGATAATAAACTTGAAGCTGAGAAAATGCTTCTGTCAGCACAGGCCAGCATTCTCAGGGCAGTTTCACTTCCAAAAATGAGTGCGGAGAGCTTTAAAAATATGGCGAAGGTTAAGGTGTCACCCGCCTAGGGTTCGCCTAAAAGACACGCGCCCGGGAGACTCCGGGCATGCCATCTTCACCGCATCCCGATCAAGCCCCCGGCCCCCGCTCCCCTGACTGGGAGCGCATAGAGCTGGACTACCGGGCTGGCATCAAGAGCCTGCGCGAAATCGCCGAGGGCTCGGGCACCAGCCACGTCAACATCTCCAAGCGCGCCAAGAAGCTGGGATGGACGCGAGACCTCACCGCAAAGATCCAATCCAAGGCCGATGCTCTGGTTAACGCGGCCCTGGTTAACACCCCGGTTAACAATGCGTCTCCAGCGGCAGAGCGGGAGACGGTGGACGCCGCTGCAACGACTCAGGCGGCTGTGCGGCTGGCCGAGCGTGGCGACATCGTGCGGTGCCGGCGCATCTGTATGGGCCTCATGGATGAGCTGGAGCAGCAGAGCGCGAGCCCGAAGCTGCTGAGCGATGTGGCCGCCATCCTGCGCAGCGCCCCGGCCGAGGAACTGACCAAGGAGCAGCGCGGCAAGCTGGCCGAGGCGGCGGGCAAGGCCTCCAGCCTGGCGAACCGCAGTAGCACCATGCGCTCCCTGTCCGAATCCCTGCGCGTGCTCATCGGGCTGGAGCGCCAGGCCTATGGCATCCGCGACGAGATGCCCGAGCCACCCGCCAAGGGCATGGAGAGCGTGACCACGGCCGAGCTGCTGGCCATGCGCGATGCCGTGAGGGCGCGCGCATGAACCTCTCTCCCGAGAAGCAGGCCGCCATGCTGGCCATGATCGAGCGGGAACTGGCGGCGCGGCAGCTGGACCAGTACGGCCCCTACGGCAAGCAGCGAGAGTTTCACCGTGCTGGCGCGTCGTTCAGCGAGCGCCTGTTCATGGCCGGAAACCAGCTCGGCAAGACCAAGGCCGGTGGCGCCGAGTGGGCCATGCACCTGACGGGCCGGTATCCGGACTGGTGGGACGGTGCCACCTTTGAAAAGCCCGTCACCTTCTGGGCTGGCTCCGTCACCAGCGAAGCCACGCGCGACAACCCTCAGCGCATGTTGCTGGGGCCGCCGGCCACGGTGGATGCCTGGGGCACGGGCATGGTGCCGCGCGATGCCATCAAGGCCACCACACGCGCCATTGGCGTTGCCAACCTGCTGGACAGTGCTGTCATCCGCTGGGGCGGTGGCGGCGACGTGCAGGCCGGCGAATCCATCATCGCCTTCAAGTCCTACGAAAAGGGCCGCGAGAAGTGGCAGGGCCCCACCGTGGATGGCGTCTGGTTCGACGAGGAGCCGCCGCAGGACATCTACGCCGAGGGCCTGACCCGGACCAACAATGGCCAGCGCGGCCAGTTCGCGCAGACCACCTTCACCCCGCTGCTGGGCATGTCGGACGTGGTGATGCGCTTCCTGATGCCCGAGGCAGACGACCCGGGCGCCAAGGCCCGGCACGTCACCAGCATGACCATCTGGGACGTGGACCACTACTCGCCGGAACAGAAGCAGTCCATCGTCGCCAGCTACCCGGCGCACGAGCGGGAGGCGCGCTCCAAGGGCATCCCGACGCTGGGCAGCGGCCGGATCTTCCCCGTGGAAGAGGACAGCATCAAGGTGCAGCCTTTCCCGATCCCTGCCCACTGGGTACGCATCAACGGCCTGGACTTCGGCTGGGACCACCCCACGGCCGCCGTGCAGCTGGCCTGGGACCGAGACAGCGACTGCCTCTATGTGATCCAGGGGCATCGCCAGAAGGAGGCCACGCCCATCCTGCATGCCGCAACCATCAAGGCCTGGGGCGACTGGGTGCCCACGGCCTGGCCCCACGACGGCCTGCAACACGACAAGGGCAGCGGCGAGCAGCTGGCCGTCCAGTACGCGAAGGCCGGGCTGAGGATGCTCAAGGATCGCGCCACCTTCGAGGATGGCAGCAACGGTGTAGAGGCCGGGCTGATGGAGATGCTGCAGCGCATGCAGACCGGCCGGCTCAAGGTGTTCGCACACCTGGAGGACTGGTTCAGCGAGTTCCGCGTGTACCACCGCGAGGACGGCAAGGTCGTCAAGAAGCAGGACGACCTGATGAGCGCCACCCGCTACGCCGTGATGATGAAGCGCAAGGCCATCGTGCGGCCGGCCCCGGCCCGCGCTGCAGCCTCGGCCTGGCAGCCACTGGACAACGAGATAGGGTACTGACATGCAAGCCACCACCAACCATGGGGGCCTGCTGGCCCAGCAGCACGACGACAGCGGCGAGCCCCAGCGCGACCTGCGCGCCGAGTTCGTCCTGACGCTCCTGTCCAAGCGCCGCGAGGCCATTGCCGGCCGCGCCGGCTCCGGCATCGAGGAAGAATGGACCGAGGACGAGGAGCACTACCAGGGCATAGACGACGCCAACCGCAACTTCCAGAACGCCAACCAGCTGTACCGCAGCCGCAAGGCGGCCATCATCGGCGGCCAGCCCAAGCAGCAGGGCCCGGCCCGGTCGGTGGTGTTTGTGAATATCACAAGCTCGTATGTCGATGCGGCCAGCGCCCGCGTGGCGGACATGCTGCTGCCCACCGATGACCGGGCCTGGGAGATCAAGCCGACGCCGCTCCCCCAGCTCAGCACCGCGCAGCTCACCCAGCTGGCCCAAGCCATGGGACTGAATGACCCTGCTGCTGCGCAGGCGCAAATGCAGGCGCAGCAGGCCAAAGCCAAGGAGGCCGCCGAGCGCATGCAACAGGCTATCGAGGACCCGCTGGTGGAAAGCAACTGGCACGGTGAGGTGCGCCGGGTCATTGAGGACGCAGCGCGCATCGGCTCTGGCGTGCTAAAGGGCCCGTTCCCTGTACCCCGCACTGTGCGCATGACGCACAAGAATCCCGCCACCGGCTTGACCGAATTCGTCAAGGTGGACGAGGTGAAGCCTGGCTCCAAGCGCATTGATTTTTGGAATTTCTTTCCCGATCCTTCGTGCGGGGAGAACATCCACAACGGCAGCTATACCTGGGAGCGCGAGCACATCGGCCCGCGCCAGATCAAGGAGATGCTGGCCGACCCCACCTACGAGACCGCCGAACTGCTGGCTGTGCTGCGCGAAGGCCCTGCCCGCACACGCGAGGGCACGGAAGCCGTCTACCGGCCGGGCGAGAACGAGTTCGAGATGTGGATCTTCTACGGCCACTGCGCCCGCGAGCACCTGGCGCGCATGGGTATCGAGCTGGAGGAGGGCGACGAGGACCGCGTGCCCACGATGGCGGTGATGATCAACGACCGCCTGGTCAAGGTCGTGCTCAGCCCCCAGGAGGACGGCGAGTTCCCGTATGACGTGTTGGCCTGGCAGCGCCGCCCCGGCTTGCCCTGGGGAATGGGCGTCAGCCGGCAAGTCCGGACAGCTCAACGAGTGCTCAATGCTGGTTGGCGTGGCATGTTGGACAACGCCGGCCTGTCATCTGCCCCCCAGGTGGTAATCGGCAATGGCATCACTCCAGAGGATGGGGTCTGGTCGTTGCGTCCCGGCAAGATTTGGCGTGTTGAGGCCAGCGCGGATGTGTCCGACGTGCGCGGCGCCTTCAATGCCTTCGTGGTGCCGTCTGTTCAAGGACCGCTGCTGAACATCATCACTACAGCCCTGAAGATGGCCGAGGACACCACGGGCATGCCGGCCATGCTGCAGGGCATCCGCGGCGATGCGCCCAACACCCTGGGCGGCATGCAGATGCAGAACAACAACGCCACCAGCGTGCTGCGGCGCCTGGCCAAGCGGTTCGACGACTACATGACCCGGCCCCACATCCAGCGGTATTTCGACTGGATGATGACCTACTCGGACGACGAGAGCATCAAGGGCGATTTCCAGATCGACGTGCGCGCCAGCTCGGCCCTGGTGGAGCGCGACGCCCAGCAGCAGTTCCTGATGACGCTGCTGCAGGTGTCGGCCAACCCCATCTACGAGCTGGACCCAGCCAAGCTGGCGGCCGAGCTGTGCAAGGGCCAGCGCCTGGACCCCACCAACTTCCAGTACACGGACGAGCAGAAGGCCCAGCGCGCCCAGCAGGGCCAGGACCCGACTGTGCAGGCCAAGGCGCAGCTGCTGGCAGCACAGGCCCGCAAGGCCGATGCCGACGCCACCAACACCGGCATGGAGACGCTGTACAGCGGCGTGCAGACCGGCCAGCTCATTTCGATGAACCCGACCGTGGCCACGCTCGCCGATGGCTTGGCCAGGTCGGTGGGCTTCCAGGACCAGGACGCCGCCCCCATCGTGCCGCAGGGTGGATGGATCACGCCCCAGCAGCAGCCAGACCCTGGCGCCGTGCCCAACAACACCGACCCGCTGACGCCGCTGCGCCCCGACAGCCCGCTGCTGGGCGTGCGCCAGGGCATCGAGACGCCGGCCGCTGACGGCGCGCGGGGCTGACCCCCGGCCAGGGTTCGCTCCAGAGGGCGTTCCTCTGGACACTGCAAGCCATGACGAACCAGGGCATCGACTTCACCTCACCGACGTGGCGCGCCATCGAGCGCCATGCCAACGCGCAGATCGACACCCTGCGCAAGAAGAACGACAGCCCAACCATGGACGCGCTGCGCACCGCTGAACTGCGTGGGCGAATCGCGGCCTTGAAAGAACTGCTTGCGCTGGCCCCGTCAGCCCAGGCACAACCCGCCGACGCTGGTGGCGAGAGCTACTGACCTTGGCATGAAACACAGGAGTGCATGACGCATGGATCCGCAACAACAGCAGGAACAGGCGCAGGAGCGGGCAGCTTTCGAGCAGGCCTTTGCCAGCGTGACCGGAACGGAGCCGCCGCCGGCCCCCGCCGCAGCATCTTCGGATGCAACGGCCGAGGCTGGTGCAGCGCCCGCGCCGGCACCTGCAGAAGCCCCCGCATCTGCGCCCTCAGCCGCAGCGCCTCAGGCCAGCGATGCACCACAGGACGGCGCTGACGCTCCGCCCGCTCCCGAGGCGCAGCAAGCCCAGCCGGGGCAGGCGACTGCGGAGGACGACCCGGTGGTGTTCGAGGGTTACAAGCGCAGCGAGCTGCAGCGCCTGCTGGGCAGCGCCGCCAAGGTGGACTCTCTCGAGCAGCAACTGCGCAAGGCCAACGGCAAGATCGGCGAACTCAACAGCCGCCTGCAAGCCCCGCCTCCCGCAGCAGCCCCGACGCCAGCACCGGCGCCCGAGCTGCCCCCGGAGTTGCAGCAGTTCGAGAAGGACTATCCCGACGTTGCCAACTACGTCCGTGCCCTGGGCATCACGCCCCAGCAACCACGCCAGGAAGCCCCGCCGGCTCCCGTGCAGCAGCCCGTGGCCACGGGTGGTGAGCACGCAGCCCCGGCCGAGCATGACCCTGCAGCGCTGGAGCTGGCCGTGATGGACCGCATGCACACAGGCTGGCGCGACAAGGTGGACTCGCAGGACTTCAACCTGTGGCTCGCCTCTCAAGGGGAGCAGGCTCAGCAGGAGTTCGCGCAAGCGGGCACGGCTGACAGCCTGGGCGCCGTCATCGGCAAGTACGACCAGTGGACCGCTGCACGCACCGCCGCCGCCGACAAGGCCGCGAAGGGTCAGCAGCGGCTCAAGGCTGCCGTGACGCCCAGCGGCAATGCGCCGCGCCCTCAGACCGCGCCTACCGAACAGGAAGCATTCATTGCCGGCTTCAAGTCGGTGGTTGGCCGATAAGGCCTAAAGGAGAACATCGTGACCTTCACGACCGGAAATCCCGCCGAGCGAATCGGCAAACTGAAGGGTGAGATCCTGGGCCATGCCGTCGGCGTGGAAGTCCTGGGTATCACTGGCAAGCAGAGCGCCATGCCGCGCAATGTGGGCCAGACCATCGTCTATCGCCGTTACCTTCCGTACGGCGCGACGGCGGCGGACTTCAACACCATTAACCGTCCTCTGGTGAGCGTCAACGCGCACGAGCTTCAAGAAGGCGTGACGCCCTCGGCCGACTCCCTGGTGCCGCAGGATATCGAGGTGAAGCTGCGCGAGTTTGGCTGCCTGTACCAGCTGACCAACCGTGTGGCCGACACCTACGAGGACGACGTGCCCGCCGAGATGAAGAAGCAGTGCGGCGAGCGTGTGGGCCTGCTGCGCGAGATGATCCGCTACGGCGTGATCAAGAGCTGCGCCAACGCCTTCTATTCGGGCGGCTCCTCGCGCAATGCGGTCAGCGGGAAGATCACGCTGAACTTGCTGCGCAAGATCAGCCGCAACCTGCAGGCAAATCACTCGAAGCGCGTGACCGGAATCCTGGCGCCTTCGCCCAACATCAGCACGTCGCCCGTCGAGGCCTCGTACCTGGTGTTCGTGCATACGGATGCTGATTCCGATGTGCGCGATCTGGTGGGTTTCACGCCCGTGGCCGAGTACGGCAGCCGCAAGGTGGTGTCCCCTTACGAGCTGGGCAGCGTGGAGAACTTCCGCTTCATCACTTCTCCCGAGCTGGCTCCCTACGCCAACGCTGGCGCGGCCATCGGAAGCACCGGCCTCATGGGCGGCACCAATGTGGACGTCTACCCGTTCATCGTGGTGGGCGAAGACGCATGGGGCCAAGTGGCTCTGCGCGGGGACAACGCGCTGGACCCCACCTACATCCCGGCCGGCCAGAAGGACAAGAGCGACCCGCTGGGCCAGCGCGGCTACGTGGGCACGCGTTTCTACATGAATTGCACGCTGCTCAACGAGGGCTGGATGGCGGTGGCCGAGGCCGGCGTCTCTGCGCTGACCTGAAGCCACGGGGGCGCGAAAGCGCTCCCGCTTCCAACCCATTGAATCGACAAGGAGCACATCATGGCTGACAACGTTGCGGGCCAGACCCGCACCCGCTCGGACGACCAAGGCACGCCTGGCTTTGCCCAGGGCAAGGTCGTCTTGGACGCCACCACCATCGTGGCCGGTGACGATCTCTTCTTCCCTGTGGGCTTCAAGCCGCGCTACGTGCGTCTGCAAAGCTCCAGCGGCGTCTGCATCGAATGGTATGCAGGAATGGCCGAGAACTCGGCCTTCAAGGCCGCCGCTGACGGCGCACGCACGCTGTCCGCATCGGCTGGCGTGAAGACCGACCCGCGCGGCTTCCGCGTTTCCCAGAACGCCACCTTGGCGGCCGTGGTGGCGTCCCAGACGCTGTACTACGTCGCCCAGGTCTGAACCAAAGCCCGGCCCAGTGCCGGGCGCAACCCCCTCATTTCAGGAGAAACGCATGGCACGCAATACCACCGCAGTGGATGCAACCAACCAATACCTCGGCAAGGAGTCCACGGTCCAGATCGGCGAGATCGGCCAAGGCGACGTCGAGGTCGTCGACAAGCCGCTGCCCTCTGGTGCGCTGGAGCTCGAAGCCTTCATGAACGAGCCCGTCACGGTCATGGTCTATGAGTCCACCGACGAGAACGACATGGACATGGTGCTGGTGGGCGTGAATGGCGTTTCTCAATACTTTCGCCGCGGCGTGGCCCAGACCGTGAAGCGCAAGTTCGTGGAACGCCTGGCACGCGCCAAGCGCACGGACTTCGATCAGAAGCTGGATGACCGTCTGGGCGAGGCCATGAACAACCTGCGTCAGCGCCACGGCCTGCGCTACCCCTTCACCGTCGTCGAAGACCGCAACCCCCGTGGCGGTGCATGGCTGAAGGGTGTGCTGGCCGAAAGCCAGTAATCGCAGCGCGAGACACACCATGACCCTCGACGACCTGATCAAGCAGTACCGGGCCGACGCGCTCGACCAGGGCCGGGCCGTCGGCGGTGGCGACAGCGATGTCTTCTGCACCGATGAGCTGCTGACCATCTACGCCAACGAGGCCCAGGTCGAAGCCTGCCGCCGTGGCCAGCTGCTGCGCGATTCGGTCTCGCCGATGTGCCGCATCGCCTTCTTGGCCGGCGCCGAGACGGTGGACCTGGACAGCAGGGTGGTGCGCATCCTGCGCGCCTTCATCAACGGCCAGGAGGTCGGCGAGATCTCCGTGGACGAGATGGACTGCTACCACCCGGGCTGGCAGTTCCAGGAGCGCCAAGACGTGCCGCAGCGCCTGGTGGCCGGCATGACCACGGGCAAGCTGCACCTGTGGCCCAGGCCTGCAGCAGACGGTGAGCTGCGGCTGACCGTGCAGCGCCTACCGCTCAAGCCCATGCGCGCCTGCACGGACAAGCCCGAGATCCGGCCGGAGCTGCACTTCGCCCTGGTGCACTGGATGCTGTACCGAGCCTACGGGCGAGAGGACACCGACATGCACAACGACGCCAAGGCCGCCGTGGCCCTGGCCAAGTTCGAAGCAGAGTTCGGGCGCAAGGCCAGCGGGCGCAATGAGGAGTGGGTGCGCTCGCGCGAGGTGGGTGTGCCGGGGCCGCTGGCTTAACGTCTCTGGTTGCCTATTGCTTCCCGGGTTGGCGAGGCAGCGCTGACAAAATATTGCTGTATGTGGGTGCAAGGTAGGCGGTGGCCGAGCACAGTCGATTTCTAAAATCCCCATCTGATGGCGGCAAATCAGGCTTGAATTTTTGGTGCCAGGATGAGTTGTGTTCCACGATGACACCTGCCGGCGCATCTGCGAATTGGTCGGCAGTGATGTCAACAACCAGGCCTTCGCGGATCAGCCACCCATGGTGATCTTCTGCAGAGCTTTTCGGTTTCTTTCTCTTTCCAGTTGCGTACTTGAATCCAAGAATTCCTTGGTCGGACAAATACGCTCCCAAAAGCAGACTAGCGTCTCCACATGCCCCTAATGGGAAGTCTTTCATCTCACAAGGAATCTGGTTTTTAAGCAGGGACTCTATGGCGTTGCGAAACTCCGTAGCAAGTTCCTTAATTTCTATTGCTTCCACCTCGTGCTCCTTCATGATGGTTCTCTTGTGAATGCCCCCACTGGGGTTCGACGCGCCGACAGCATATCCGCACACTGTCATGAGCAACTCCGCAAGGAACACTCATGGCAACGAATCCTCTTCTCGAAGCAGCCCAGCGGCGTGACGCGCTGATCAACCAGATTCCGGTGGGCGGCAATCCGCAGGCGCCCACTCCCGACGGCTCCCAGAACAATCCCCTGAACAACGACTTCGGCCGCAACCTGGCCGCGCTGCCCAGTGCCGGCGGCATCCCTGGCGCAGCGCTGCGCGGTACTGGCCTGGTTGCCCGAGCCTTCGGCGCATCGCAGCCGGCCATGTCGGGGCTGGGCCAGGCCGCCCAGGCTGCTGCACCCTATGCGCCCGTGGTGGGCGGCGGTGCTGCGCTGGCGACTGCTGCCGGCGCGCAGAGTCCAGCGCCTGCCAGCTCGATCACGCGCCAATCCAATCCGCTGGTGGCCGCCGCGATGGAGCAGCAGGCGAGCGCGCCTGGCGCTCCGGGCTCCCCTGGTTCCGCAGCTGCGCCCATGCCAGCACCTGCCGCCCCTCCTGGCCCGGCCAACATCACGCGCGACGGCAACAGCTACAGCGGCCCCGCAGGTATCAGCGGCGACATCACCATCAACGGAAAGCCCCCGGGCGGCACCATGAACTCGCTGCCCAGCGGTGCAACGCCAGGATCGCAGATGCAGGGCATCGCCCCCGGCCTGTCCTCATCCCTGGGCAATCCTCTGGTCCAAGCCGCAGGCATCCGCCACAGCGGCAACGACTGGCAATCCCGCAACGAGCTGCGCAATGCTGAGGTCTCGGCCAGCTCCATCACCAACACGCGGCGCTTCGGCGGCCGTGGCGCGGAGAACAGCCCGGACATGCAGCGGTACCGTGCCGCGCTGGGCACTGACGCCGCACTGCGCCAGGCTGATCCCGCCATGCAGATCGAAGGTGTGCGCCAGGGCAATGCTCTGGTGCGCGCCGCCATGGAGCAGCAGGGCCAGAACCAGCGTGCCGGCATGCAGGCCGGCCTGACCCAGCAGCGCCTGGACATGGACCGCGAGACACAGGGCTACACCAACCGCACGAACCGGCTGGTGGAGGCAGCACGCAACCAGGTGGCCCAGCAGCAGGACCCAACCAAGCGCCGCAGCCTGGTGCAGTACATGCGGGATATCGAGGGCGCGCAGACCCCCAGTGATTGGGATGTGAAGGTGACGCCGACCACCAAGAACCTGGACGGCTCCACTTCCATGGGCAGCGTCATCCGCCACAACAGGGCTACGGGGCAGGTGGAGCAGGTGCCGATGGGACAGGGCGGCCCTATCTCCGTAACGAGTCAGGCACAGTTCAGTGCATTGCCGTCTGGGACGCTATACACGGCACCGGACGGGCAGCAGTACCGGAAGAACTAGTTGACGGGGATGGAGTTCTTTTTCCACCAGCCGTCTTCGTCATACAGCCTCCGACAAGCCATCCCAATCAGCTCCGCCGCCCTGTTGCTGCGCGTGTCCCCCGCCTTCTTCGCTGTGCACTCTGGCCCGGACTTGAACCCCAGCATGCCCCGGCCATCTCCCTGGGGCACGGCCTGAATCCCGCCCGGGTGCTCAGCGCTGCAGACCTGGAGCACCGCCTGGGCTGCGACATCGTTCTGCGTGCCCGGGAGCTTGTCCAGCAGGCACGTGGCCATGTTGGCGGCCAGGGCGGGGGTGCAGAGCAGGAAAGCGGGGAGGATGAGGAGGGTGCGCATAGGGGGCGTTCAAAACCTGTTTCAGTCTTTTGCGCCGCGATCAAATGTCTGGCGACAATCCTCGCACTCAAAGCGGTCGAATACAGAGCCCTCGATCGCTTTCCCGGCGCTCACACCTACCGCTCCCCCTATGGTGGCCCCAGTAAGTGCACCAATGATGCCGCCCGCTGCTGCACCAGCGGCGCCTGCTGCGAATGCTCCCACGGGGCCAAAAAACGCTCCAACGGTAGCTCCCGCCTTAAGTCCTGCCGCTGCTCCTCCAAAGGCGCCGGAA
Source organism: Delftia sp. WSY_10 (assembly GCF_043104705.1). Classification (NCBI taxonomy): domain Bacteria; kingdom Pseudomonadati; phylum Pseudomonadota; class Betaproteobacteria; order Burkholderiales; family Comamonadaceae; genus Delftia; species Delftia sp. WSY_10. The sequence goes on from NZ_JBICKY010000052.1 coordinate 102,698, forward strand.
TACCCTCCTGCCGCGCCAGCGGCAGCGCCGACCCCGCCGCCTACCTTCGCTCCCATGTGGCGCTCAAAAACGTTTTGCCCTTTGCAATGAGGGCAACGCAGGTTTGCTGTCATCAGATGATCCTCCTGGTCGCAAATGTAACCGCCCGGGCTTGAACCCGTGCGGCCGGCCACCACATGAAAGCTGGTAGAAAGACCAGCTTTTTGCTGCCCGGCCGATACCATAAGTGGCCGGGCACTGCTACAATTTTCCGTACAGCACTGGATGTTCATACAGCTATCGAAGGAAGGAGGTTGACTATGGCTTACTCTGCTTACGCTATCGCCAACGCATTCGTTCAGAGGTCGCTGGAGGGCAAGCTGAACGGGCTGTCGCCCATGAAGCTGCAGAAGCTTATGTACTACGCGCAGGCGTGGCACCTCAAAGTCAAAGGTGCGCCCTTGCTCGATGACAACTTCGCACGCTGGAAGTTTGGACCTGTAATTCCGTCGATTTATCACGAGTTCAAAGACTTTGGATATCGTGACATTTCGACTATGGCAACCACTCTGGCTGAAGACGGGGCGGGGTTCAAGATGCACGTGCCGAAAGTACCGGAAGACGATTTGTCGACCTGGGCTCTGGTGGACGCAATTATTAGTAGGTACGGCTCGCTTGGTGCTCAAGCACTATCTGCTCGCACGCATCAACCAGGTTCTGCCTGGGCAATGGGCCTAGAAGACGGCGTTGCAGACGGAAGCCCGATCACGCACGCGCAAATGGCAGAAGACGCCACCATTTGATCACTCATGGTTGGAAACTTCGATGGAATTGACAGCCGCGTTTTCGCTGAAGACGATTGGTTAAATGCTTTTCCTGAGAAGGATCCCGTTGGGGCAGATGAGCCGACTGATGGGGCGCTAAAAGACGAGCCGCCTGACGGCAAAGCTGGTGGACCGAAGATGGCTGACGCTATGGACGAGCAGGCCATAGAGGACAGAAAGCAGAATCGCAGCCTCAGAGAAAAGTACGCGGACAAAGCGTATAACCTAGCCCAGGTCTGTTTGTTTGCTTGGGCATGTATGCTTTCCGCAAGCGGTCTGGTCAATGGTTTGCGTGGTGATCCGCTGTGGAGCGATAAGGTGATCATCGCCGTCACGACAGGAGTAACTGTCAGCGTGCTTGCTGCCTTCCTGGGAGTCATACGAGGGCTTTTCCCGAACGGTAATGGCGAGAAGAAGTAGCTGCTGACTAAAGCCCGCCCCGCGCGGGCTTCGTCGTTTCTGGGCAACGGTGGTCTCAACTTCCCCCGGCTAGGGTGTTCGCGGCCGCCCGCGGGCCCCGTACCGTAGGGGCATGAGCAACACCAACGCATACCCATCCCCATGCCCGCTGTGCGGCCAGACCACCGAGGCGTTCTCGGAGCAGTACGACAGCTGGACCCACTACATCTGCCCCTCGTGCCGCGAGATCAAGGTCAGCAAGCTGGTGATCAACCGGCTGCGCACCGAACCCCAGGAACTGCGCGAGCAGCTTTCGCATCGGGCCGCGGCGCTCCGTGATGGCGAATACCTCCACTTCGGCCAGGCGAAGGGGCAGAGCATCCAGCTCGAAGGCCAGACGCCCTGGCAGGCGGAGGTGCGGACGCGGCCCGTCTGAACTGCGTCCACGACTGTGCGAAGCCGGTACATTGGGACTCTTGACCGATGGGCGTCGGACTTCCGTATCCCCCTACACGCGTGCCCGGGCACGGTGGTCACGACAGTTAATTACTGCTACTATTGATGCACCAAAGGCCGGTACCTACAAGCGAGAACATGGTGCCGGTGCCGCCCGCAACCTCCCCCTGGCGCGGGTCCCACCTGGAGTGGGATTAAAGAGAGCCTCGCATGCGACAGCCTCCTTCGGGAGGCTGTTGTCTTTTCAAGGCCTGATCTTTCGCCCCTCGTAGGTCGCCAGCAGCAGCACGTCGAGGTTGACCTTCCGGGCCTTTTGCTGCCTTCGCGTCGGCTTGTCGAGGACATAGGCCGATTGCACGCGAAGCAACAACCGCTTTCTCCGGCTTTTGTCTCTGATCACTTCAAAGAAGATGCTGTAGTTGACCGTCTGTCCCTCGGAATCGGTGACGGTGAAGATCGCGTAGTTGTCTTGGACGCCTCCGAGCACGCGGATGTGCTGACAACGCAGGTGCCCTTCAAGCCCGGGAAGCAGCTCTCGCGAGAGGCGCCAGCGTTCGGGGTTGAGGACACGGCGGACGTTTCCCTCCATGAAAATCTCTTCCCGAGGAACCGAGGGTCGCTCGTCGTCCTGTTCGTCATGTGTGAAGCAATGGCACGAGAAGAGCACCAGGACGTCGACGGTCAGATCAGGTTTCAGCGCGGCCCGAAAAGCATAGGGGTCCAGATGCGACAAGTCCCACGTCTCACCCCGATAGACGACGTTTGGGAACCGATGTCCGCGCGCGACATCGTCATGCTGGGCAATGTGGGCTGTCTCTTGGTTCATATGCATGTCTTTCGATTGCCATGAAGGATAACGGCGAGACCGCGCCTGTGTAGGGGGTGCAGCCGCGTAAATGGCGTCTGGAATGTGTGCCTACAGGTTTGACAACGTCTTTTTCAGACGCGGCTGCGTGGTCAGCATGGGCATGAAGTCGTCGTTGACGCCTATGAGGAAGCCGCAGAAGAAACTGAACTTGCCCAGAAAGACCTGTGGCACGTGGTCCGTCTTGCTGCAGAGCAGGCGCATCTGCTCATTGCAGCCACGTTGGTGAACTTCAGAATGTCGTCATCCATGTCGGCGGGCTTTTTCACGCCCCCGCCCAGGGTTCGCGCCCCAGCCCCTGCGTGGGAACACTGGGGGCATGGCACAAAGCAATGAATGGTGGAAGCAAGGCTCCACGCCCGTTGATTCCGCTGCATCCGGTGGCGACTGGTGGAAGCAGGGTTCGACGCCTGTAGGTGATGGCGCGCCCAAACCCAAGTCCCGCAACCCCCTTTCCGTCCTGAACGACACGGCTATCGAGGCAGCGAACGCGGCGGCGGGCGGCGTCTCTGCTGCGGCCAACTTCGTCAAGCCCGGCAACGACGTCTCGGGCTGGATCGACAAGAACATCATCCAGGCCGGCGAGGCGGCGCAGAGCGACGTGGTCAAGGCCTCGAAGCAGCAGTTTCGCCAGGAGGTGCAGGACGCTGATGGTGTCGGCGGCGAGCTGGCGGCCGTGGGCAAGTACGTGGCGCAGAACCCGCTGCTGGCTGCGGCTCAGGCCGCGGGCTCGTTCGTGGCGCCGGGCCTGGCGGTGAAGGGTGCCGGACTGGCGGCCCGTGCCGGCGGACTGGCCGGCAAGGCAGTGGAGACGGCGGGCCGCGCGGGCGGCGTTGCTGCCGGTGCTGCGATGGCTGGTGGTGATGCTGCTGGCACGGCCTACGACTTGGCCAAGCAGGGCGGCGCCACGGAGGATCAGGCTATTTCTGCTGCGCGCGGTGCCAGCGTGCTGCCGGCCGTGATCGGCGGTGCTGGCGGTGCCTTCGGCGCCGAGCGGCTGCTTGCCGGCGGCAAAGGCTTTGCCGGTGGTGCTGCAGCGCGCGCCCTGAAGACCGGGGCCAGCGAGGCAGCGCAGGAAGGCTTGGAAGAGGGCGTCACCCAGTACGAGGGCCAGCGGGCGGCCATGCCGTTCGACCCGAGCATCGATCCCTCGAAGGGCGTGGCGGCGGCTGCCGGCATGGGCGCGGCCCTGGGCGGCGTCACGGGCGCCGGCACATCGCTGCTGACGGGTGGGCACTCGCGGGCCCAGCAGCCGCAGCAGGGCGAGCAGCAGCCCCCCGCCGAGGAAGCCGCCACGCAGGCCCCGCTGCTGCTGGGCAACCAGCCGCCCGAGCGCCTGATTTCCTTCCCTGACGGCAGCGTCGGCCGTGTGGGCGAGGTGGAAAGCTACTTGGCCAACCTACCCGAGGACCAGCGAGAGGAAGCCCGGGCCAGGATCATGGGTCAGTCCATCCGCGAGGTGAACGACCCAGCCGCACAGCAGGCCCGCCGCTGGTGGGAGAACTACGACGACGGCCAGCAGCCTGCGCCAGGCCCCGACTACCTGGGCGAAGTCCAGGCCGCCGTGCGCAGCGGCACGCAGTTCTCCACCCAGCAGACGGTGGACACGGTGCGCGATGCCATGGAAGACGCCTGGCTGGCCCAGAACGTGGGTGCTGATCCTGCTGGTGCGCCAGCCCCTGACGCCGGGCTGCAGGCGGCCGATGCCATGGGCGTGCAGCTGCAGGGCCAGTTCCAGCAGTCCAGCGAGGATGCCGGCATTGCTGCCGTGGACGCCCGCGTGCGCACAGGCCGCATCCTCTCCGGCTTGCAGAACCTCCTGGACGCTGGCGCCGACAACACGGCCCAGGTGCTGGGCGGCCTGAACGAGGGCCTGGCCCGCATCAACGAGCAGCCGCTGGACACCGCCGAGACGCAGCGCGTGCGCCGTATGGTGGACGCCTATATGGGCTTCCGGGGTGTGGGCGAGCCTGCGCCGCTGCCGGCCGACCGCGCGCCAGCGGTGGACCCCTTCGCCGACAACGCCGCCATGGAGGCGCTGATTCCCCAGCGCCCGCTGCAGCGCCCATCCGAGCGCATGGGCATCAACCCAGCAGACGGCCCGCTCTCGCGCGGCGCGGCCATGGCCGTGGATGCCGGCTTCGACGCCACCCAGCAGGCCGCGCTGCAAGCCCAGGAGATTGCAAATGCCCAAGGTGCCCAGGCGCGAGCTGCCGCCATGGCCGCCCCAGCAGCCATTCCCTCGACCGGACCCGGCGCCCTGGAAGCCGCTGGGCCTGGCCCCCTGACTCAAACCATAGGAGCCACCCTTGCCCCGCAAGCCGATCAAGCCCAGCAAGCTGGCGCGCAATCTCCGCAAGCAACTGGAGCGCCAGGCGCGCCGGCTGCTGGTGCTGCTGCAGCGCAGGAAGGTCTGACGAATGCCAGCACCACGACTCTCAACAATGGCGCGCAAGGCGGCCCGGCGCCAGGCGCGCAAGGACAAGCGCAGGCAACAGAAGCCCGCCCGGCCAACTGGCGATCCAGCGCGCTACCTGCCGGCCGCGTGGCCCGGGGTCTGGGAATAGATCCCAAGGGCAAGAGGCTGGCGCAGATCCTGGCCGAGGTGGATGCCGCTGATGCGGCGCGTGCCGGCCAGCAGCAGCCCAGCCTGCAGTTCAGCCGCGGCCCTGGGCCTGACAGCGAAGGAACGGCGCCCGCTGCTGCGCAGCCGCCGGCCATGCGCCGCGCCACCACGTTCGCCGAGGCGCGCCTGGCGGCCAGGGCCTTCCAGGGCCAGCCGCTGACGAATGGGCAGACGGGCCTGCAGGCGGTGGTGTCCCGCAACAGCATTGACAAGATGCTGAGCGGCAAGGCCGTGGGGAAGTCGGAATCTGCCAGCATTCATTCCATGGCAGTCGCAAACGCCGACCGGCTTTTTGCTGGCGCCACGTATGGCTGGAGCAAGCCGGATCGAAGTGACGACCCCAATATTCGAGGGGTGCACCGCTTCTTCGCGCCTATGGAAGTCGATGGCCGCTCGAAGCTCGTGAAGCTCACGGTCAAGGAGAGCGCCCGCGAGGACCGCAACAGTCCGCTCTACACCGTGGAGGCGGTTGAGCTGAACGAGAACATGCCTGGGAGGGAGTGGTTGGAGGCTGCTGCCCGCGAAGATGGGGTGAGCCTGGACGCAAAAAATCCCCTGCAGCGGGAGTGGGTCGGCGAGATAGCCAGCGATGCTGACCCTAGAGCAACCCTCGCGCAGCCCCGCGGTGTAACCCCGGGCCGCTCTACAGAGGACGCGCTCAGTTTAGCGCAGTCGGTCGAGGCCCGCAATTCTGGCGCCGGCGGCGCCCCGGAGTTCAGCCGCAACATGCCCGAGGAGCTGGCCCAGGCCATCCGCAAACTGCGTCCGCCGGTCTCCGCCGCCACGAACGCCTCTGTGCGCCAGGCCGTGAACCAGTTGGTCGGCGGCATGGGCATGCTGCCCAACAGCCTGGGCCGCATCGTGGTCACGACCTCGGACGACATCCGCGCCAACTGGGAGCCGCTGATCGGCCCCGTGGCCATGGGTGCCGAGGGTGGCGGTAAGGCCCAGGGCTTCTACGATCCCAACACCAAGACCGTGTTCATCATCTCCGACCACATCGTGGCCGGCGACGAGCTGGGCGTGGTGGCACACGAGCTGATGCACAAGCACGGGCCTGCGGTGCTGGGCGAGGAGGGCTGGAACCAGCTGCATGGCGCCATCGGCGGCTGGGCCAGTGCGCCGGAGGGAAGCCTGGAGCGGCAGGTCTACAACGAGGCGGCCGCCCGCGTGCAGGCCTCCGGCCCGGAGCTGTCCACGCAGGAGCTGTTCCCCTATGCAGTGCAGGTGGCACTGGAGATGGGCGTGCGCCCCAATGCCCTGGCCAAGCCTGGCACGGTGGCGCGCTGGCTGGACCAGGTGCGCAAGGTGCTGCGCCAGGTCTGGGCCAAGATCGCGGGCAGCCGCAGCGACTTCGCCAGCCAGGACCTGGTGAACCTGGCCTTCGGCATCGCGCAGCGGGAGAACCCGGCCTTCGCTGGCGAGCTGGACGGCGCTGCCACTGCCCAGGAGAAGCCCAGCCCAGCCGCAGCCCCGGCTGCACCGGCACCCGCGCCAGCTCCTGCCCGTCAGGACGTGCAGTTCAGCCGCGCCGCGCCGGCCGCGCCCACGGCCAGCGACTACACCGCCGAGCAGGCCCGCGCCGCAGAGCATGCCTTCGGCGTTCAGGTGAAGCAGACCTGGGCCGAGCGCGCGCAGGCCATGCGCCAGAACTTCGGCACGCGGCTGCGCCAGGGTCTGGTCGACCAGTTCGCCCCCATCAAGGAGATCAGCGAGAAGGCCTACATCCTGGCGCGCCTGTCCAAGGGCAGCGACGGTGCTGTGGAGGCGGCGCTGCTGTACGGCAAGCCCTACCTGCGCGACGGCGTGGCCGACGTGGACATCAAGGACGGAGGCTTCGCCAACGTGCTGGCCAGCCTCAAGGGCGAGCACGACCGATTCTTCCAGTGGGTGGCTGCCCAGCGTGCCCAGCGCCTGAAGGCCGAGGGCAAGGAAAACCTGCTGACCGACCGCGACATCACGGCCCTGCGCTCGCTGGATGCCGGCCGCATGGCCGATGGCACGGCGCGCATGCCGCTATATGCCGCCGCGCTGCGGGAGCTGAATGCCTTCAACGAGGCCAGCCTAAAGGTGGCTCGGGACTCTGGCCTGATCGACCAGGCCGCGTACGACCTCATGAAGGACCAGCCCTATGTGCCGTTCTACCGCCTCATGGAAGAGGACGGCGGCATGCGCGGCCCGCGCTTCAGCTCCGGGCTGGTGAACCAGCAGGCCTGGAAGAAGCTCAAGGGCGGCACGCAGCAGCTCAACGCCGACCTGCTGCAGAACACGCTCATGAACTGGAGCCACCTCTATGCCGCCGCCGCGCGTAACCGGGCCTCGCTGGAGACCATGGACGCGGCCGAGAAGATGGGCGTGGCCTACCAGGTGCCCGCCGACACCAAGGGCGCCGTGAAGGTGATGCGTGAGGGCGTGGCCGAGCATTGGGCCGTCGAGGACCCGTATCTGGTCGATGCGATCTCGGCCATGAGCTACACGCCGCCGGGCATCGTCAAGGCCATGGCGCCATTCAAGCGCCTGCTCACCTTCGGCGTGACGGTGAACCCCACCTTCAAGATCCGCAACCTGATCCGCGACAGCCTCTCGGCCATCGCGCAGAGCGACCTGAGCTACAACCCGCTGGAGAACGTCGCCAAGGGCTGGAAGGCCACGGCCAAGGACAGCCAGACCTATGCCTCCATGCTGGCCAGCGGCGGCATCATCAAGTTCGGCACGCAGGAGAACACCAACCAGCTGCGCGGGAAGATCGAGCGCCTGGGCGGCACGATGCTGGACAAGCAGGGCTTCGACAAGCTCAAGGACCAGATGCGCTCTCTGTGGGAAACCTACGAGACCATCGGCGACCGGCTGGAGAACGTGAATCGCACAGCGCTGTACGAGCGCTTGCGCGCCAAGGGCCTGAGCCATGCCGAGGCCAGCTTCCAGGCCCGGGACCTGATGGACTTCAGCATGTCCGGCAAATGGGAGACGGTGCGCTTCTTGGCCCAGACCGTGCCATTCCTGAACGCGCGCCTGCAGGGCCTGTACAAGCTCGGCCGCGCCGCTGGCGAGGACCCCCGCCGCTTCGCTGCCATGGCCGGCGCCGTGTCCATGGCCAGCCTGGGCCTGCTGGCCGCCTATGCCGATGACGACGACTGGAAGAAGCGCGAGGACTTCGACCGGGACAACTTCTGGTGGTTCAAGATCGGCGACAAGGCCTTCCGCATCCCCAAGCCCTTCGAGGTGGGTGCCATCGGCACGGTGGCCGAGCGAACGGCCGAGCTGATGATGAGCGAGGAGATGACGGGCAAACGCTTCGGCCAGCGCATCAGCGACATGGTGTTCAACACATTCGCCATGGACCCGACGCCACAGGCCATCAAGCCCTTCCTGGACGTCTACGCCAACAAGGACAGCTTCAGCGGCCGGGCCATCGAGGGCATGGCCGACGAGCGCCTGCGCCCGCAGGACCGCTACAACGAGCGCACCTCGGAAGTGGCGCGCCTGCTGGGCTCCTGGGGTCTGCCGGACCCGGTGCGCCTGGCCAAGGGCGAGTACTCGGGCCTGAGCCCGAAACAGGTGGACTTCCTGCTTCGCGGGTACTTCGGCTGGTTGGCCACGGTCAGCACCAGTGCGACGGACGCCATCGCGCGCCCCATGCTCGACCGGGGCGAGCGCCCGGCCATGCGCCTGCGTGACACCTTCGTGGCTGGCAACTTCGTCGAGGAGCTGCCCGCAGGCTCCAGCCGCTACGTCACCACCATGTACGAGCAGGCCAAGGATGTGGAGCAGGCCTGGGCCAGCTACCAGGCTGCGATCAAGTCGGGCGACGTGGAGCTGGCGCGCAGCATCCAGGAAGAGGAAGGGCCGAAGCTGCGCAATCGCATGGCCATCAGTGCCGCCAAGCAGCAGATGGCCGAACTGGGTCAGCGCGCGAAGAAGATCGACGGGGATCGCTTGCTGTCGGCGGAGGCCAAGCGCGAGCGCCTGAACGAGATCGAGCAGCGCCGCAACGCCATTGCCGAGCGCGTGGCCGGGCTCACGAACTGAGCGTGCCCTGCCGCAGGAACTGCCAGATGAAGCCCACGGCGCCGAGCCCGATGATGATCAGCCAGTAGGTCTCGATCATCGAGCGGCGCTCGGCGGGCGTGGTCAGCTTGAAGAAGAGGATGGCTGCGATCACGAGCAGCCAGAAGATGATGCCGGGCATGAAGGGATCGTATGAGCCCGCTCGTGACAAAGCAATCCACGCGGCGCGGCACGACCCCCCAGGAGGGTTCGACCAATGAGCGCCGGCCCGCGAACATCGGGCCATGTCATCCACCCCCAAGCCCATCGGCCCGTTCCCCCTCGGAATGGACAACCGCGCACCCGACTTCAAGCTCGGGCTGCCCGAGGGCGCCGGCCACCTGCTGCGTGATGCGCTGAATGTCGATGTGACGGCCCAGGGCTCGCTCAAGACGCGGGCCGGGTATGCGCTGGCGGAGCAGGGCCTGGACTGCCATTCGGGCTGGTCGCCGCTCGATGGCTCCTATGGCCTGTACTGCGACAGCGGCGATATCTTCCGCATCGATGTGGATGCCTCAGGCGCCACCACGCGCACCCAGGTCGCGGCGGGCTACGGCCGGGTCACGCCCGTGGTCTATGCCGAGGTCAACGAGGCCGTGTACTTCACCGATGGCATCCGCGTCGGCTCCTACCACCCCGTGCCTGGCCCGACGCCGCGCTGGCTCGATGCCCAGCCGCAGGTCGTGGGCGATGTGCAGTTCTCGGTCATGCCTGCAGGCAGCAGCATTGCCTACCAGGGCAGCCGGCTGCTGGTGGCCGTGGGCTCGGCGCTGATCTACAGCGAGCCCTTTACCCCGGGCCTGCGCGACGAGTCGCGGGGCTTCGAGATCTTTCCGGCGTCGATCACCTGCATCGCGGCCGTGGAGGCCGGGGTGTTCGTCTGCTCCGACAAGACCTATTTCCTGGCCGGCGGCCTGCCGGCGCAGTCCATGCGCGCGGTGTTGCCCTACGGGGCGCTGCAGCAGCAGGCCGGGTATCGGCTCGCGGCCACGGGCGGCACGGACGGCGCGCACTGGATGAGCACGCGCGGCATCGTCTCGGCGCGGCCGGACGGTTCGCTGGTCAACCTGCAGGCCGAGCACATCGCCATGGAGGCCTCGGGCGCTGGCGCAACGCTGTACCGCGAGGCCGACGGCATGCGCGCCATCGTGGCCACCCTCTCTCAATCCCCCAGCACTTCGGCCGGCGTGGGCTCCTATGCCCAGGCCCGGCTTGTCCGAAAGGCCCAGCCATGAACACCAACCACGCCATTCCCTGCGGCTTTGTTTACGACCTGGCGCTGCGGCGCCGCGCCGACGACGCGCTGGTGCAGCGCGAGCGCCTGCACAACCGCGTCCCGGGCGAAGGCCTGGACCTGATCGCCAACGCCTGTTTCAAGGGCGCGGCCATGCCGGCCAACCTGTTCATCGGGCTCTGGTCCGGCTCCTATGTGCCCAACGGCACCGAGACGGCCGCCACGTTGCCCACGCTGGTGACCGAGGTCACGCAGTACGACGGCACGACGCGCAAGGCCTGGGTGCCGGGCAACGTCTCGGCCGGCGCCGTGAGCAACGAGCTGAGCCTGGCGCGGTTCAGTTTCACCGGCATGCAGACCGTCAACGGCGTGTTCGTGAGCAGCAGTTCGGGCAAGGGCTCGGACACCGGCGCGCTGCTGTCCATCGTGCGCCTGCCCGTGGCGCGCGCCGTCGATCCCGCCTTCTATTTGGAGATCCTGGCGGGCTTCCAGTTCATCTCCGTTTCCTGATCCACCGCTTCCTGACCTTCTCGAGGACCATCACCATGACGACCAAAGCCTCTACCGGCCTTCGCAATCACATGCTCGCCACGGGCTCGCTCAAGGCGGCCCTGGATGGCGGCTTCCTGGAGCTGTACGGCTGCCCGGAGATCTCGATTCCGGCCACGGCCGACGCCGCGCTGGACCCTGTCGTGCACAAGCTGCTGGCCCGGATCTACAGCGACGGCACCTCTGCGGGCCTGACGCTCAGCACCACGGCGGCCGATGGCTTCATCGAGAAGCTCGCCTCGCAGGCCTGGTCTGGCACTGTCATCGAGACGGGCACTGCGCGGTTCTTCCGCTTTACCGCAGCCGGTGATACCGGAGCGGCTTCCACGACCCAGCCCCGTCTGCAGGGCACCATCGCGCGTGCGGGCGCGGACCTGAACATCACCAGCGTGGATCTGGCGGTGGGCGCGCCGCAGGCCGTCAACTTCTTCTCCATCGCGCTGCCGGCGTTCTGATCGGGGGGCGCGGGCATGGCTGCTGGAACGCTCGTCTACGAGGCCGGGGCCCTGGTGCCCCAGGCCGACGTGCTCGTGGCCGTGGTGGCCGCCGATGATCCCTACCTGGGCCTGGACTTCCAGGACCTGATCGATGCGGCGCACTGGGCGTTCGGCTGGAGCGGGGATGCGATCAACCCGTCGCGCGGCTTCCTCGACCTGGGCCTGCCACCGGCGCCGGACTTCGAGGTCCGCGCTCCGGCCCAGCTGGTGCGCACGATCAACGTGGGCCTGTACCAGGTCACGGTGGCCGGTGAGCCCGTCAGTGTCACGGCGGACGTCACTCTGCTGTACAAGGACACGAACGAGGGCGTGCATGAGTTCGATCTGGATGCGGCCGGTGCTGTGGTCAAGCCGGTCAACGTGCCTTCGACGGTGCAGGAGCTGCGCCTGGTGAGCCTGGGCGGTGGCTTCCAGGTACTCGACGGCGAGGTGTTGCTGGGCGAGATCACGGCAGCCGAACTGGCGGGCACGGAATTCGAGTGGCACGAGATGCGGCCCTATGCGCTTTCAGCGACGGACCGTGTGCAGGCCGATGGGGCCTTCAACGGCATTGATCGCCTTGCTGCCTTCTGGTGGAACGGCACCAGCGGAGGCGGCCCCTCCGAGTTCTGGACCGACTTCCTGCTGGCGCGCGAGGAGGTGTGATGCTGATCCACAAGGACCTCAAGGGCGATGCCGGCGGGCCAGAGCACCAGGCGCTCAAGGGCATGCTGGATGTGGGCAATACCTTCATGACCGACCGGCGCGACGGCAGCGAGGTGCAGCGCTCGGGCGAGTTCGTGACGCTGCGGCGCACGGGTGGCGAGGTCGTGCAGCTGGTTTCGCTGTGGGAGCCGCCGGACGCGCGCCGCCTGACGGATGGCTATGCACAGGCCGTGCCCGACGACGTGGCGCCGCCCGCCCCGGGAGCACCCGACGCTGTGCCCCGGGTGCAGCTCATGGCGTCTGCGCTGGACGAGCAGCAGGGGCCGCTGTCCTTCGGCAACCTGGCCGCTTCCAAGCTGCAGACCCGCGTGCCGCGCTTCACCCGAGTGGAGACCCGCGTGGAGACGGCCGACCATGCCACCAAGAACGGCAAGCGGCGGCTGTTCTCCCTGGGCGACGGCACCGTGCTGCTGGTGCGCGAGGTCTCTGCGGCCGGCGACACGCGGTATTTCGCGGGGATGAATGGCTTCGCGCAGCCGGTGCGCCGCGTCAGCCGCTGCACGGGTGTCGAGCTGGTGCGCATGGACCCGGACCGGCCCGCCGGCGGCAAGGTGCTGCTCTCGTTCGGCGTGCACAGCGGACTGGGCTTTGATCCGGGGTCGCGCTCCATCGATTTCTTTGCAGACGACGATCAGCTGTACGACGCGAGCAAGGTCTATGCGGCCAATGCGGGCCTGCTGTTCGGGCGCGTGCTGTTGAGCATGCGCGCCGACCCCAGCAGCACCTATGCCGTGGCCGAGCCGGCCATGGCCAAGCAGGATGGCAAGAGCTATCTGAGCCTGGTCGCCGTACATGGCCTGGCCGAGGACAGCTACCACCCGGATTCCTCGGGCCTGTACCGCCTCACCTGCACACGCACCACAGCCGATGGCGTGCAGACCTCCAAGATCACCATGCCGGCGGCCGTGGGCCCTGGCCAATACATGGCACCGGTGGAGATGGACCTGGTGCGCCTGTCGCCCCAGACCCTGGTGCTGTCCCTGCGCATGACCACGCTGCGCCTGCCCGGTGGCGGCAGCCAGGGCGCGGCCAGCGCGGGCTGGGCCTATCTCTGGAGCGATGACAACGGCGCCACCTGGGTCCATGTGCCGCATACCGGGATCACGGATGGCAACGCCGCGCCCGTGATCGCCGCCATGGTGCCGCGCGACAAGGACACGCTGCTGCTGGTCTCCGCGCTGCAGCTGGACAGTCTGGTACCCGCGCCCGATGCGGCCAGCGTGCAGGTCTATGCGTTCACCCGCGCCGGCGCCACGCGCATCAGCACCATCCCGGGCAGCCGGTTCAGCGCAGGGCTGCATGCTGGCGATGTGATCGGCGGCCTGCGGCACTACCCGCCTTACTGGGCCGTGGGCTACGGCGGCGGCGTGCGCGTGGACAGGAAGCCGCTGCTGTGGGTCCAGTTCGATCCCCAGTACATCCACGCCGAGGGCTCGCCGGGCGTGATCGACTATCCCGGCAGCCGGGCCCAGCTCATGGTCTCCGATGACGGCGGCGCCACCTGGGAGCGGCGGATGCTGCCCCAGCCCTGGCCTCAGCGCGTGGGCTTTGTCGTGGCGCTGGACCAGCGCACGCTGGCCATCCCCGTCTACGGCCCGCGCCAGACCGACGACACCGGCGCCATCCTGCCGTTGGCCGTGAAGCTGCACACCAGCCGCGACGGCGGCAAGCGCTGGCGCGCCACGGCGCTCAGCATGCGCCTGCCGTACTGGGCCTGGGTGGACGGCCAGCTGCTGCCCGGCTCCAGCGGCTACGACATCGACGACTCGCGCTTCGACTACAGCCGCGGCGAGCTGTTCCCCCTGCTGAGCCTGCGCGACGACAACGGCGAGCTGCTGCCCATGAACCCCGGCCGGCCCTGGATGGCCGACCACCGCGCCAAGGAGCCCTCCAATGGGTAACGCGCTGATCAAGAACAAGAAACTGGTCGAGTTCGTGCCGGCCACGCCTGCGGACCCGGGGTTCCCGGGGCAGCCGGCCATCCCCGAGCGCGTCACCTACGAATGGCGCGATGTGCGGGTCGAGGCCGGGGCGCATGAGATGCAGCGGCTGGAGCGGGAGCTGCCCGGCGGAGAACGTCTGGTGTCCTGGCGCACGCCGCTGGATGTGCTGCGTGAGCGCGTGGGCAACCCATCACTCAGCGCAGCGACAGCCCACTACAGCGATGTCTGGGCCTACGTGCAGACATCCGACTATGCCGAGGCCCAGCGCGTGCCCCTGACCTGGACCAGCGCCTGGATCATGCGCCGCGAGAACGTGCGCATCGTGATCCCCGCCCAGCCCGCTATTCCCGCGCGGCCGCCGAAGGTTGCCACCCCGGAGCGCCGCACCTACGACTGGCACTTCGGCTGGAACGGTGGAGCGCACAGCCTGCGCGAGCTGCCGGCCAGCTGGATCGGCACGGCCACCTTCGTGATCGGAAAGCCTGTGGGCGCCGTGGTGGGCTTCACCCTGGCCAGCCAGGTTCCGCGCGTGAGCCGTTCATCGTTCGCCAATGTGGAGTACGGCCTGCTCTTTGGGGATGGCCAGGTCAACGTGCGCCATGCCGGCGTCACGCTGCAGCGCGTGGGCTCGATGACGGGCAATGACACGGTGCGCGCCCAGGTCGGAGGCGGGCGCATCGAGTGGTTCCTGAACGATGTCAGCGTCTACAAGGGGCGCTTTGCGATGACCGGACCCTATGTGCTCGATGCTGTGCTGTATGCCGGTGATGACGTCGTGGACGCGCCCCGGCTGCAGGACGGTGTGGCCGAGCAGGATGGCACGGCCATGCTGATGCTGGCGCCCCTGCAGACGGCGGGCCAGGCCCTGGAACCCATGGGGATGCAGCTGGCCCTGGCGCCGCTGGACCTGTTCGCTGCGGACAGGCCGCTGGCCCAGGTCAAGGCGCGGCTGCAGCCCCTGCGCGTGGCAGGCGACCCCATCCCGCGTGGCGCGCTGCGGCTGGCAGGCGCCCAGGTCCGGGCATCGGACGCACGCAATGACGCCGTGGCGCACCCCACGCTGGCGCGCCTGCAGGCCACGGCCGAGGTCGAGGTGGGAGAGGGCGCCTGGATCCCGCAGTACTCCATCGGCACGGCCTTCGTTCCGCCGCCCGTGGTCAACGGCTACATCATCAGCGGACAGGGCCACGACTACCAGATGCGCCTGGGCCCGGCCTTCACCGTGGCCTCCCAGGACCGGCATGCCGAAGGCCGGCTGGCCCTGGCGCCCTTGCAGCTGCTGTCCGATGTGGAGGCGCTGACCCACCTGGTGCGGGCGCAGGACCTGCTGGGCGCCGATCTGGCGCTGACGGCCAGCGGCTATGTGACCCTGGTCATCGCCGAGCGCGTGGGCGCCTCGGGCGCGCTGACGCTGGGCGCGGCCGGTCTGGTGCTGGACGTGAACGAGCAGATCAGCAGCGGGGCCGAGACGGAGATCTCCGGGGCCATCGTGGCCAGCGTGCTCGAGCATCTGGGCGCCGTGGAGCGCTATCGGGCGCTGGTGTTCCGGGTCGTGGACGGCCAGCCTGTGCTGGTCGATCCCGGGCATGCCTGGGTGGTCAATACCGAATCCAGCGCCTCCACCCGCTACGAGGGCTACGCCTTCGACAGCTTCATGACCGTGGGCGGCCGGCCGTTCGGCGTGCGTGCCGATGGCGTCTACAGCCTGGGCGGCACCACCGATGCCGGCCTGCCCATCGAATGGGGTGCAGGCCTGGGCAAGCACGACTTCGGCAGCCAGGCCATCAAGCGGCTGGAGTCGGTCCATGCCGGCGTCTCGGCCACGGGCCAGCTGTATGTGCGCATCGGCGACGGCCAGCAGACCTACACCTACCGCGCGCGGCGCGTGGATGCGGCGCAGCGTGTGCAGCGCTTCGATCCGGGCCGGGGCCTGGCTGCCAACTACTTCACCTTCGACCTTGTGGGTGAGGGCGCGGCCGAGCTGGACAACATTGTTTTCGGCGTGGTCGCGGGCCAGCGCCGGATCGGGAGGGGCTGACCATGGCCAATGGACGCGCGCTGCCATCAGCGATTTTGTTTGACGAGCTGCTGGGCCGTGCCTGGGGCATTGCGCTGCAGAAGTACGGCGAAGCCCAGGCCATCGAGTCGCCCGTGGCATCCTTCACGCCCGCCCGTACTGATGGCGCCTACCGGCTGCCGCAGTACAGCAGCGGATTCGATCCGGCGGATGCAGGCTCCTGGGTGGCCCAGCACGACAAGGCCCTGGCCCGGCAGCTGGATCAGGTGGCCGACGAATGGGCCGTGGAGTTCCAGGGCGTGATGGACATCGTGGCGCCCGTGGGCCCGGGCTGGCGCAATGCCGTGGACTGGCTGCGCGCCACCATGCACGGCCAGGACGGCGTGGGCTATGTCGGCCAGGACCACCGGCTGGCACAGGCCCAACAGCAGGGCCTGCAGGTGCTGGGGGGACTCAACCAGCGCGGGCTGCCCGTGCCGCCCGGCGCGGCCCAAGCGCTGCAGGCCGTTGCCGGAGGCGTGGTGGACCTGTACCAGGGCCGACTGGCCGCCCAGATGACAGCCGACCGCGAAGCCGAGCGCCGCCGCCTGCTGGTGGATGCCGTCACCGAGCTGGCGCGCCTGCGCAATGCCGCCCTGGACACGGCCATGGACTTCGTGTTCGGGCGCATGAACATCATGTACGACGTGTTCGGCCGCAACAACGAGTACCTGACGCGCGTGCGCCGCGACGACCAGGCCCTCGCTGCCCAGATGCAGGTGGCCAGCGCCGAGCTGCAGCGCTGGGACGCCCAGGTCCTGGCCAACCAGGACGGCAGCGCGGCCTCGCAGCGCACCGTCAAGGCCATGAACGACCGCGCGCTGGAAGTCATCGGCCTGAACGTCGAGCAGCAGGTCAAGCGCCTGCGCCGCCTGTCCACCGGCTCCGCAGCGGCGCTCAACAGTGCCGGCGTGTCGGTGAACTCGCAGGCCACCGAATCCAACACCGTGAACTACGAGGAGTAAGCATGGCCACCACCGGCATCGCAATGCAGGGCCTGTCGGCCGCCATCGTCTACACCGCCATCGACAAGATCGGCAAGATGATCACGGACGCCGAAGGCCGGATGCAGTCCAAGATCGGCCCGGCCATCACCCAGATCATCGATGGCATCCCGGGCGAACCCGAGGTCGCCAAGGCTAAGCACAGCAACAGCCTATCGGCCGTGCTGACGGCCCTGGGCTCGGCCTCGGTCGGTGCCTCAGGCCCGGCCGTGGGCCAGCTGCCGCTGTTCGTCGAGCAGGCCGTGGGTACGTTCTTCACGGGCTACAGCAGCGTGGTCAACGGCCTGTTCCCGGGTCTGCTGGACGCTGGCGCCGATGCAGATGCCTGGATCCAGTCGGCCCTGGCCTCTGCGGTGGGCACGACCTACATCGAGAGCGTGGACCGCGTGGCCGGCGACACCGCTTTCGCGCTGGCTCGCAAGGACGCCTGGGCCGGGGAGCGGGATCTGCTGGATGCCGCCGCCGCCAGCGGCCACCGCTTCGCCCCGGGCGCCACGCACAACGCCATTGCCCGCCTGCACGCCGAAAGCACCCGGGCAGCAGCCGATGCCATCGCGGCCACCCACGCCGCGCGCCTGCGCGAAGAGCGCGAGACCAAGATGCGCTTGGTGCGTGCAGAGCTGGACCAGCGCATGGACCGCATCAAGCAGCTGCACCAGCAGACGGCCCAGGCCTTCCGCGACAAGCTGCGCGCCAGGGGCCTATGGATCAGCGACCAGGATGCCGTGATCGACAGCTACAACCGCAGCTACGCGCTGCCAGCCCAGTTCAACGCCCGACTGGCGCAATTGGCCCAGGAAGCAGCCCAGCGGCACTACAAGAGCACGGCCGACGCCCTGCAGATCAGCGACGTGGCTGTTGACGTGGCCAAGCTCAAGATGGTCAACGGCCAGGAGATCGTGGACATGCTGGGCAACATGGTGACGACGCTGAACAACCAGATTCGGGCCAGCGGCAGCTACAGCGGCAGCGAGCGGGATGTGACGGACTGGGATTCGATCCTGAATCCGTGATGCACTGAGCCGCGCCCCCGGCTAGGGTTCGCCTGCGCGTGCACTGGTCGGGACACTGCAGGGCATGACAACGCCGGCATGCCTCAACTTCCCCATCTACCAGGGCGCCACTTTCCGCGAGGAGTTGGAGCGCGTGACCGTGCCCTATTCGGTGCGTCAGGAGTGCGGCGGTCGGCTGGTGGACGCTTGCACGGGCGCATCCGTGCCAGATGCAGACATCACCCGTGAGGACTACACCGGTTGCACGGCGCGGATGCAGTTGCGACGCGACATCGATGATCCGGAGGTCCTACTGGAGTTGAGCACGGCCAACGGCGGGATAGAGCTGGATGGTGCCTGGCTGCGGTTGCTGATGACGGCTGAGCAGACGGGCGCCTTTGCCTACGGTGATATGGCGCCCGGTTGGTCCTCCTGCATCGGCCAGATCGAAGTCACTCGCCCCAGCGGTGACGTGGAGCGGCAGTACGAGCTGCGCTTCGCCCTGTACCCGGAGGGCACCCGGTGACCACCGTCGTCTCGTCAGCACCCTCGGCCGTTGTCATCGAGCGGCAGACCTCTGTCGTGGTGACGCGCGAGAACGGCGAGACGGTAGTCGTGAGCCAGCCCGCGCCGCCCGCTGTCGTGGTGACCCGGGGCATTCCAGGCCCGCCTGGACCTCAGGGGCCACCCGGCGGCGGCGCTGGCGCGACCTACACCCACATCCAGAGCGTCGCGGCAGCCGTCTGGACCGTTGCCCACAACCTGGGGCGCCACCCCTCCATCACCGTCGTGGACAACCTCGGCGGGCAGTTCTACCCCGATGTCCGCTACGTGGACGCCGACATTGCCCAGATCACCCACAGCGTGCCGCTGACCGGCCGCGCCTATTGCAACTGAGGGCCCAGCCATGAAGATCACGAACAACCTCGACGCCTCGGGCAACCGGGTCATCAACCTGGCCGATGCGGTCAACCCGCAGGATGCCGTCACGAAGGCCCAGCTGGATGCGGCTGTCCAGGGCTACAAATGGAAGGAGCCGGCACGCGCAGCCACCACGGCCAACATCACGCTGTCCGGTGCCCAGACCATTGACGGTGTGTCCGTAATCGCTGGCGACCGGGTGCTGGTGAAGAACCAGACTGCGGGCTCGGCCAATGGCGTCTACCTGGCTGCGTCCGGCGCCTGGACCCGGGCCACGGACTTCGACGCCGCCAGCGAGGTGCTGGGCGCTGCGGTCTTTGTCTCCGAGGGCACGGCGCAAGGCAACCAGGTCTGGCTGATGACCACGGACGCGCCGATCACCATCGGCACCACGGCACTGACGTTCGCCCAGGTCGGTGGCGGTGCAAGCTACACGGCGGGACTGGGCATCAGCATCAGTGCCGGCGTCATCGCGGTGGATACCGGCGTGGTGGCGCGCAAGGCCTCTGCCACCGTGGGCGATGGCACGGCCACGACTATCACCGTGACCCACAGCCTCAACACCCAGGACGTGGTGGTCAGCGTGCGGGAGACCGCGACGAATGCCGGCGTGCTGTGTGACTGGGTCGCCAACGGTGTGAACACGGTACAGCTGACTTTCGCTGTGGCGCCGACAACGGGCCAGTACCGGGCCACCATCACGGGCTGATTCCATGAAGCACGTCGGCCGCCGCACAGATGTCAAGGACATCGCGTCCCAGGATCAGCTCGTTTTCCGCGAGCTGCTCACGGCCGCGCGCACCTACTACGTCCGAACGGATGGTAGCGACAGCAATACCGGGCTCTTGGACAACGCGGCCGGGGCTTTCGCCACCATCCAGCGCGCCATGGATGTGGTCGGAACTATCGACACAGGGGTCTCTACGGTGACGGTGCAAGTGCGCGCCGGCGCTTATACCGGCCCGGTCTTGGTCCCAACCATGGTTGGCGCCGGTCTACTGGAAATCGTAGGTGATACCGCTACACCAGCCAACTGTGCGGTGTCCTCCACAGGTGCGTGCTTCCAAGCCGCCGACGGAGCTCGTGCAACAACACGCGGTTTCAGGGTCACCGGGTTCGGCGGTATCCGCGGCATCCGCGGGGGCGGTCTCTTCTACGCCAACATGGACTTCGGTTCATGTTCGTCGTACCACGTTGAAGCAGCGAATGGCGGCTGGATGCAGTCGACCGGAAACAACGCGATCACGGGAAGCACCCCGCGACACATTACCTGCAGTGCCGTCTCGCGGGTGTACGTGCCTGGCGGTACGTACACCCTGACCGGCAGCCCTTCGTTCTCCGACGCATTTGCCCGATGCACCGCAGCTTCGGTCGTGCAAGTCCAAGGAACCACGTTCTCTGGGTCCGCGACTGGCTCACGATATCGAGTCGAATCAAACTCGGTCATTGACACATTCGGCGCAGGTGCAAGCTACCTGCCCGGCAACGCGGCCGGATCAACGGCAACTGGGGGCCAGTACTCATGACGCAATACCAGCTTACTGGAGAGAATTTCGTCATCCGCTGGGATGACGGAGCACGGACCACCATTCCTGTGATCGACTTCCCGGACCTGCCGCCTAATCCAGATGCTGTGGAATACCGCGCCTGGCTCGCAGCCGGCGGCGTGCCGCTACCTGCTGAAATGCGGGCTGCAGCCGAAATTGCTGCGACCCTGCGCCAGGCCCTGGCCGCCGAGTACCGCAGGCGCATGCAAGTCATCGCAGCCGGATACCCGCTGAGCGAGCGCGAATCCTGGCCCGTGCAGACGGAGGAGGCGAGGGCGCTTGAATCCGACCCAGCAGCGGCCACGCCCTGGATCGACGCCGCAGCGCTGGCGCGCGGGCTGGACCGCCTGGTGCTGGCCGAGCGCATTCGGGCCAAGGATGACGCATACCGCCAAGTTCACGGCCTGCTGACGGGCACCCGACAGCGCATCGAGGACCAGATCGAGGCTGTGGCCGACGACGCCCTGGCGCTGTCGCAGATTGATGTCGCGGCCGGCTGGCCTGCGGCCCCCGTGTAGGGTTCGCCAGCGCGGCCCGGCCCCGGAATCATCGGGGTCATGAAAACTGAAACCCTCGACACGCTCGCAACGGCAGGCAGTCGCACCACCGGCGGCGGGGCTGTCGTCGGCTTTCTCGGCTGGCTCGCCTCTTCCCAGGCCATAGGCTTGCTGGGCATTTGTATTGCGCTTCTGGGCACCTTGGTGAACTGGTACTACAGGCGGGAGGCCAGCCGGCGTGCCACGGCCAGCCGGCAAGAGGAAGCAGCCGAGCATGCGCTTCGCATGGAGCTGATGCGCAAGACCGGCATTCCGCTCCGGCCAGTGCACGACGAGCCTGAGCACTCTCCAACCGACATGGGGGTGTTGTGAGCAAGGCCCCGCGCACCGCCGTTGCCGCGCTCACGGTATCGGCCGCCGGCCTGCTGGCCACGCTGGGCCTGGAAGGCTTCCGGCCTGAGCCGCACATCCCGACGCAGGGCGACCGTCCGACCATCGGGCATGGCTCCACGGTCTACGAGGACGGCACGCCCGTGCAGTTGTCGGACCCACCGATCACCCGCGAGCGAGCGCTGCAGCTGGTGCGCAGCCACACATCCAAGGACGAAGCCATGTTCAGGGCCAGCCTGCCGGGCGTGGCCCTGTACCAGGCGGAATACGACCTCTACCTGGACTTCACCTACCAGTACGGCATAGGCGCCTGGCGCACCAGTCGCATGCGCACGCGGCTGCTGGCCGGGCAGTTCGCGCCGGCCTGCCAGGCGCTGCTGGCCTATCGCTACATGACCAGCGCCCAGCCGCTGCAGGGCTACAGCGCCTACCAGTGGGACGCGGCAGGCCGCCCGAAGCGCTGGCGTTACGACTGCAGCACGCCCGGCAACAAGGTTTGCCGCGGCGTCTGGACCCGTCAACAGGCGCGGCACGCCGCGTGTATGGAGGCCCAGCCGTGAGCCCGATCTGGATCGCAATGTGGTGGTACTGGTGGAGGGGCGGGCGGTGATCCCCGCGCTCTACACCCACCTGGGCGCCGCCGCCGTGGCCGCCGCGTTGGCATGGCAGTTCCAGGGCGCGCGCCTGGGCGTCGAGCTGGCCGAGGCCCGGCTGGAAACCACTACCCAGCAGTTGGCCACCAGCACCGCACAGCGCGCGGCAGACGCCCGCGTGCGCCAGGCCGAGAAGGCCGTGGCCACCAAATACCAAGGAGCCCTCAATGCCGCCCGTGACCGCGAGGCGCTGCTGCGCCGTGATCGTGACCAGCTGCTCGCTGTTGCTGACGGCCTGCGCGAGCAGTCCGCAGATGCCGCCCGCCGACTTGCCAGCGCTCCCCCCGCTGCCGTCATTGAGTACGCCACTGCCCTCGGAGTCGTATTTGAAGACTGCCGCGCAGCGTATGGGGACATGGCGGCAAAGGCTGCAGGCCACGCAGCTGATGTCCAAACCCTCGGCGCCTCCTGGCCCGTGATCCCGAGCCTGCCGGCCGCAGGCACCACCCCCAACCACTGACGACATGGCATCCACCACCATCAAGTATTTCGCCCACGCTCATCTGCCTCCCAAGCTGCAGGCCGTGGCCAAACCCCTGGGCCTGCTGGCCGCCCAGCTGGAAAGCCTGCTGCCCGATGGCCCCGAGAAAAGCGCCGGCATGCGCAAGCTGCTGGAAGCCAAGGACTGCTTTGTCCGCGTGGCACTGGACATGCCAGACCAGGCAGCTGCGCCAGGAGCCGCGCAGCCTCTTGGAGTTCGCATCGAGCGCTCGGAGGGCGTTACCGACATGCCCTATGCATCTCTGCGCGCTGAGATGGATGGTCCGGTGGCAACGATCCGCCTCAACATGGACACCATTCGCGCGGGCGGCTTCTTCAAGGTCGAAGCGGCGCGCGAAAAACCCGTGGCCGCCAGCCATCAGGAGCGCGTGCTGGCCGAGAAGATGGACCGGGATCAGGAAATCTCGCGCCTGGACACCTTCATCCGTGAGAGCCCGATCTTCGGCACGCTGCCCGAAGATGAACAGGCCCGCCTGCGCCGCCAGCTGGACGTGATGCACGAGCTGTCCACGGTTCTCGGCGAGCGCATCGCCAATTTCTGAGCCGTTCGGCCCGCACCGGCCGGCTGCCGGACATTGGAGAATCCCGTGAAATTCACCTTCAATACCACCCCCAAGATGATCGCCACAGCCGTCGCGGTGCTGGGCGCCGCGCTGGCACTGGCCGCCTACAGCGTCGGAGCGTCCCCCAGTGGCGCCGCGCTGCCCGTCTTTGTGGGCGTCTGCGCTTTCCTGGTCCTGCTTTTCTGTGCCACGCAGATCAACCTTGAGGTCCAGGTGCCCAGCCAGTCGGACCCTGCGTCATTGGCCGAGCTGCGATGGGCAACGAGCGCATACCGCGCTGATCCGAAGCACCCGCTGGGCCACATGGATGCGAAAGGCCTGGTGGCAACCGCAGGCGTGGACATGTCCGTCGAGGATGAAATCCAGTCCAAGGGATTGACCGCCCCGCGCGTGACGCCGCAGGACATCGAGGACGAAATCATGAGCATCCACTTCTTTACGGCCGAGCAGGGCGCTCGCCACCAGGATGCCGTGAATCCGCTCGACCATGGCGACGTGCCAAGCACCCTGGCCCTGCTGACCTTCTGCGTGCTGCGCCTGCGCAACGGCTTCACCGTGACCGGCGAGTCGGCCTGCGCGTCGCCCGAAAACTTCGACGCCGCCATCGGCCGCCGCATCGCGCGCGAGAACGCAGTGCAGAAGATCTGGCCGCTGCTGGGCTTCCGGCTGCGCGACAAGCTGGCGGGCATCAACGACCCCAGCAAGGCGGAGCGGGTGCTGGGCGAGGTGCTTTCTGTGGTGCAGCACTACCTGCCGCCCGACGGAGGCACGGTGCACGAAGCGATGGACAAGATCATCGGGCTTGTGGACCCCTGGCCGTTGAGCAATCGCCCGGCTGGAGCCTAAGCCGCAGGCGCTGGGTCAGCCGGCGCTATCGACACAACTGAGCCGTCGATTGCGACCATCTCGCCCCGGGTCGTGGGGTCAGCTTCGAGCGGCACGCCCCACATGATTCCCGGGTGTTCGCCCTTGTGCATGATGTTGTCGAGGTGCCAAAGCTCCTCAGGCGGCAACCTGAAGCGCTGCGGGTACTTGTCGCTGCCGTGGGCTTTCCAGTGGCCGGCAAAACCAGCGACGACGCGCTGGTGGACTGTGTGTTTCGGATTTGTGGGGTCGATCATGGCCGGCATTGTGCCCGTGACCCGAATCAGAATGGCGCAGGCGAGCGGATCACGCTGACAGGCCCGAAGCCGCGGTACACGACATTGCCCTCCGGGTCCAGGACGATGGACCACCATGGAGCCGTGTGCACAACCCGGTAGCACTCCGGGGCCAGCGGGAGGATCTCCTGCCCACAGACCGCCGCCCAGCCCGATGGCCATACCACTGTGGGGTGCAGGCAGTTCAGCGGGTCGTCATCTTCATACATGGTGGTTCGCCAGAATCTGGACCGGACCCAGGCCGCTATACACCAGCGCGCCGCCTGGCCCGCGCACCTCGAACCACCCAGGCTGTGCTTCCACGATCCGATAGGCTTCTGGTGGGGCCGGCAGAGTCTCAATCTCAGGCACGCCGAACCATTCAGGCATGCGGAGCAGGGCGAATTTCTGGGTTGCTTGAGGGGTGATCATCTGGACTTCCTGGAGATCGGGTTTGCATAATAACTGTATATTCATACAGTAAAAATGTCATGACCCACGATTCAACAGGGTTGCCCGATCTGCCGGGCCGATATCGCTCAGAGGGCTGCGCGCCCGGTAGTGAGCGGGAGCGCCAGGGTCAGGTCGAGGCGGGCTGGCGCACGACGATGCTGCGCTTACGCTTTTGCGGCGTCTACCTGTCCGTGCCGATGTTGCGGAGCGTGCACTGCGTCACCGGCCTCCTGGTGACCACGCGGGCTTACGAAAACGACCGTGTAGACATCGTTGACCCTGGAGGCTCGGGGCCCATCACGCGCGGGCTGGGGCAAGTTGAGATGCTGCGCATGCGCGAAGATGGGTCAATGCTGCTGAGGGGCTTGGAGTGGGATGAGGGCGATCTGAGGCGATGGCCGCAGACATGGTTGTGTTGCCCGGATCGCGCCGGCATCGACGCGGCACTCGTGCCTATGGCCGGTTGGCTGGGCCAGCGTTACGCTGCCGCAAAGGCTGCAATTGAGCGGCCCACCAAGAGGTGGCCCTATGTGTAATCGCTACACCCCGCCGGAGGAGATAGAGATCGAGCGTGCCTTCGCGCTGGGACGCCAAGCGCCGAACCGATGGTGGAAGCCGCACGTCACGCCGCTGGCTCTGGGGCCGTACATCAAGCCCGGCGGCGTGCTGGAAGTTGGGCAGTGGGGCATGATTCCGCGCAGCTCACCGACGCGCCGGCCGACTACCCGCGACGGGACGCCCATGTCAACGAACAACGCCCGGCGCGAGACCATCGCAAAGTCTTGGACATTTGCGCCGGCATGGCGCGCGGGCCAGCGCTGCCTGATCCCCGTCGAGTCCTGGGTGGAGCCGTACTGGGGCCTGAGCAGCCGCAATGTGTGGTGGTCGTTCAGGCGCGCGGATGGGCAACCAGCGGCTCTGGCCGGCCTGTACAGCGAATGGACGGACCCGGAGACGGGCGAGCTGGTGCCGAACTACACGATGATCACGCAGCCTGCTGACGGGCACCCAGTGCTCTCGCTGATGCACCGGCCGGGAAAAGAAAAGCGCGGGGTCGTGATGCTGGAGCCCGGCGACTGGGATGCATGGCTGCACGGCACGGCCGTGCAGGCGGAAGCGCTGATCAAGCTGCCGCCGCTGGGTGTGCTGCGCAGTGGCGCGGAGAAACCGGAAGAGGAGGCGCTTCTGTCAGCTGAGCAGTTGGCGGAACTGAAGGCCGAAGGGTAGAGCGCCGGCCCGCGCTCGGCGATGTTGATTTTTCTCAGGACGGATGTAGGCACCTCAGAACGCAAAAAAGCCCCCTCGGCTGCCGTGATGGCGCCGAGGGGGCTTTTGTCGTTTCTGGTGTCTGATGGTGTCGGTGGGTTTTATAGATTCGCACGGAAATCGCACGGATCAGAGCGGTACCAGCATGGATAAAGGCCTGGACGGCGGTTCAATTCCCGCCAGCTCCACCATCCAAGACACCGCCACACACTGAAGACCTCAGTGTGTGGCGGTTTTTTCTTGCCTGTTCGTTGCCTCGCGCCCGCCTCAGTGGCTGTTCATGTCGGGCATGGGCTGCTGGGACAGTTCCTGAATCAGCGTCAGGCGGAAATGTGCCAGGGCCTTGGCCCCATGCTGTATGTGGTGCAGGTCTGCCACTCCGCCGATGCCCGACACCAGCAGTTCAGGCTTGGTCGACAAAATGACTTCTATGAAGTGGTCGGCCAGTTCTGCAGCCAACAGCGTGTCCGAGTTCTGTTTGCTCATGTGTGCTTCCTCCTGGTGATGGAAGCACATGGTATGGCATCGCGCCTGAATATGGCTGGCGATCAGATGGCGAGGCTTGCGCGGTCCTTGCCTTCTATCCACTTGGGCGGCTTTCCGCGGCCTGTCCAGGTTGCGCCGGTTTCGGGGTTGCGGAATTTGGGTTCGCCCACGCTGCGCTGTCCGATCTTGCGAGGTTTGATCCTGGCGGAGGGGAAGACATCCTCTTTCGTCAGGCCATATTGCTGCACCATGGCCTTTGCTTCAGTGATCGCATCCGTTCTTGCGTGCTTGATCAGAGCGTCGATCTTTTTCTCAAGATCGGCTTTTTGTTGCAGCAGGGCCCTGTAGTCGGATGTCATGGCGATGATGATTTTCAGTGGGAGATGCGCGTGTATATCACGGGAATGAACATTTTGTAAGTTATGAGTAAGAAAAAGAGTGTTGGAGTGTGCGGACGCACGAAAAGCCACCAGCGACGTGGCGCGTTCAAGACGGGTGACGAGGATGGTTGTGGCGACGAGGCGCGCCCAAGAAAAAGGCCAGCGGCTTGCGCTGGCCTGGGAAGAAAGAGCCGGTGCCTTTTTGAAGGCTTCCTGGGGGAATGAGAGGGAGGGAGGAGGAAATGCCCCAGGGCCGGCAATGAAACGATTCAGAAACTGGGTGCAATGATGCATGCCGTGTGGGAAGTGGCAGATGGGTGAGCGGCCAGTCTGCGCGTAGGACGCGGGAGCATCCGCCGAGTCACAGGCTGGTCATGTCCATGCGCGATAAACCGGAAGTTGCGCAACCACGGGGGGATGCGCATTATTTTTTTATTGCACATCCATGTCCATTGCCCGCACGCTGATTCCGTTTGTGTTCAACCCGGCCAATCCGATGAGTCCGCCGCTGCAGCGCCATCGTTGGCGTCTGTATGGTGCAGGCCTGCTTCTTTCGGCCTCCGCCGGCGTATGGGCGCAGGTTCCTTTCACTGGCACCTATGCGCAGAATTTCGACACCCTGGCCGCGTCCGGGACGGGGCTGGCCTGGGCCAATGACAGCACCCTGCCGGGCTGGTTTCTCTTCAACAGGAGCCTGGCGGCCATCACTGCATATGCGGCAGGCAATGGCGCGTCCAATGCCGGCAGCTTCTACAGCCTGGGGCTGGATGCGGACCGTGCATTGGGTGGCGTGGCATCGGGTGGAGCTTACTTTGGCAGCCCCTCCCAGGGTGCCGTGGCCGGCTGGATTGCACTGGCGATGCGCAATGACACGGGCGGCGCGGTGGATGGCATCAGCCTGCGATTCAGTGGCGAGCAATGGCGCAATGGCGGCAACACCTCCGAGCAGCCCATGGAGCTGGAGTACGGCATGGGCACGACCTTTGCCGATGTGCCTGAATGGCTGCCTGCGGGTGCGAATTTCAATTGGAAATCGCCGATCGCTACCGGTACTGCCGCCCCGGTGGATGGCAATGTGGCCGGACGGGTGAATGATGTGGGCGGCGATCTGCGCGGTCTGGGCTGGGCGCCAGGCGCCACGTTGTGGCTGCGTTGGGTCGAACTCAATGATGTGGGCAACGATCACGGCCTGGCCGTTGACGATGTCTCCATCGCCCTGGCACTGCCCGATACCACGCCACCCACTGTGCAGGCCACCATTCCTGCTGCGGCGGCAACCGGGGTGGCGCTGAATCCCGAAATCAAGCTGAGCTTTGATGAGGCGGTGAAACCCGGTAGCGGCAGCTTCGAACTGCGCCAGGGCAGCACCGTGGTGGCAATGCTGCAGGCTGGCGATGCGGCGAAGGTGAAATTCAGTGGCTCGACCATCACGCTCAACGCGGGTGTGCGGCTGGCGGTCAATACGTCCTACAGCCTGGTTCCCGTGGGCGAGCCGGTGTTGGATACCTCGGGCAATGTGTGGACCGGCACGGCGCTGGGCTTCACGACGGGGGACGAGCCGCCCATCACCAGAATTTCTGCACTCCAGGGTTCCGGCGACCAGTCTCCCCTGGTGGGGCAGAAGGTGACAGTGAGCGCCGTGGTAACGGCCTATATGCCAGGGTTGAGTGGCTTCTTCGTGCAGGAGGAGGAGGCGGATTCCGATGGCGATGCTGCCACCTCGGAGGGCGTCTTCGTCTATTACGGCAATGCGAATCCCGGGGTGGATGAGGGCACTGTAGGCAAGCTGGTGCAGGTCTCCGCCTCGGTGAGCGAGTTTCGCAACCAGACCCAGCTCAGCGCCGTCACGGACTTCGTGGTCCGTGGCGCGGCCGCCTTGCCGGAGCCCGTGCGCGTCACGCTGCCTGTCAGCGACATGGGGCAGTGGGAGCGTCTGGAGGGGATGCGTGTGGAGGTCGCGTCCGCCACTGCGGGCGGCAAGCTGGTGGTGAGCGACAACCGCACGCTGGGCCGCTACGGCAATGTCACGCTGTCTGCCGACGCGCCGCTGGCGCAGTACACCGAACTCAATGCGCCCAGCGTGACGGGCTATGCCGCCTATGTGCAGACATTGCAGCGCAGCCAGATCATTCTGGATGATCGCTCGGGCGCACAGAATCCCGCCTCTGTGCCGGGCCGCGGCGGACAGTCTCTGTCGGCCTCCAACACGCTGCGTGCCGGCGATGGCGTGGACCGTGTCATCGGCGTGCTCGATCAGTTCTCGGATGCAGCTGCCAGCGAGCCATATCTGACCAGCTACCGCGTACAGCCTACGCAGACGCCGCAGTTCTCGGGGGCGGCGCGTCCCTCGGCTGCTCAGTTGCAGCAGGCTGTGGGGGCGGCATCGCTCAAGATTGCCTCAGCCAACGTGCTCAATTTCTTCAACCTGACGGGTGCCACCAGCGGCTCTTCCCAGGTGATGTTCAGCACGCCCCTGGGCAATCAGCAGGGCATTCGTGGTGCCAACAGCATTGCCGAGCTGGACAGGCAGCGCGCCAAGATCGTGGCCAATCTGCTGGGGCTGGGCGCCGATGTGTATGGCCTGATGGAGGTGCAGAACAACGGCTTTGGCCCGGGCAGCGCCATCCAGGATCTGGCCGACGCCTTGAACGCGAGTGCGGACAAGCCTGCCGGCGCCGTGTATGCGGTGGTCAAGGCGCCTTTCAGCGAGGCTTCAGGTACGGTGGCGGGTGCTGGCACGGATGCGATCACCGTGGCCATCCTCTATCGCAGCGATCGTGTCACGCCGGTGGGCAGCGCAGCGGCACCCAGCGTCACCACCTACGACGCCTTCAACCCAGGCGTAGGCGGCGCACGCGTACCGATTGCACAGACTTTTGCGGTAGGCGGCAGCACGGAGCAGTTTACGCTGGTGGTGAATCACTTCAAATCCAAGGGCAGTGTGCTCAGCAGCCCGGGCAATGCAGACGCGCTTGACGGCCAGGGCGCCAACAACGCCGCGCGTGTGAAGACGTCCGAGCAACTGAGCAGTTGGCTGGCAACCCGGCCCACAAGCACGACCAGCCCGCATGTGGTGCTGGTCGGGGATTTCAATGCGTACTCGAAGGAGGACCCCATCAAGGCGCTGGAGGATGGCGGCTACGCCAAGGTGTCTCAGGGCCTGTCCTATGCGTTCGATGGAATGTGGGGCTCGCTGGACCATGTGCTGGTAAGTGCCAGCCTGCAGCCGAGCGTGGGGCGCGCGGTCAAGTGGGCCATCAATGCCGAGGAGCCTGAAGTCCTGGACTACAACCTCGAGTTCAAGTCGCTGGACCAGCAGGCCAGCTTCTATGCGCCGACGGCCTATCGTTCCAGCGACCACAATCCGATTTTGCTGGGTCTGAATTTCGGTGGGCAGGCACCATCGCTCAGTGGCTTGCCCGCCAATGCGCAATCCGTGGTGGTTGGCCAGGCGGCCGATCTGGCCAATGTGCAGGTGGCAGATGCCGACAGCCCTGTCGTGACGCTGTCCATTGTTGCCAGCAACGGGCAGGTGCTTGGACTGGAGGACGCCGATGCCGCGCAGCCGGGCATACAGTTGCGCGGCAGCCCCGCTCAGGTGTCGGAGCAATTTCGCTCCGCCGTCTATCTGGCATCGGTGGCCGGTTCGGCCAGCTTGCAATTGAGCGCGAGCGATGGGGTCCATGCGCCTGTGACTGCCAGCTATCCGTTGCTGGCGGCTGCTGCAGGTCCTGTGGACCAGGCCAACCGCTTCAACATCACCGGGTCGGGCCAGATGGCGGTATCGGGCGAAGTCGCCGGCGGCGGTATCAACTGCCGCCTGGCCGAGCCGCCTCAGGTCATGGCGGCGCCTGGCACACCGCGTCCGGGGGCTGTGGTGCCCCACGGACTGCTGAAGCTGAATACCGATGGCTGTGATGCGGGTGCGCTCGTGACTGTCAAGCTGACCTATCCCAGTGATCTGCCCAGCGGTGCCGAGTACTGGAAGTGGGGGCGCACAAGCGACAACGCCACGCAGCACTGGTATCGGATACCGGCAACGCTGCAGGGGCGCGTCGTCTCCTTCGTGCTGCGCGATGGTGGCCTGGGTGATGACGATCTGGTGGCCAACGGCCGGGTGGAAGATCCCTCTGCACTGGTTGTGCCTGCTGCGGCGGTCGGCGGCGGCACGCCAGCGGCGATTCCTTCACTGAGCGAATGGGCTGTGGCTCTGCTGAGTCTGATGATGGGCGGGCTGGCCATCCGTTTGCGCCGTCGCGGTTCCTGATCCGGCAACGGGAAAGGCCCGGCTTGCGCTTGGCGCGGGCCGGGCCTGTTGCATTGCGCGAAGGAAATCTGCAGCCAGGGCATTGCCTGGATGCGATGGAGTTCAGAGAAATTTGGCGTGCAGTCGCATGCCGGTGCGCGATGGATGCGCGATGGCAGTGTTGAGGCGAAGAAAAAGCGCCTGCTGTGGACGCTGCTCAGTGCAACTGATGCATTGAATATCCAGAAATGATCGTGCTTTAAAAAAAGAGCCTGGCTAACCGGCATACCGCTGGCTGGCAAAAACGACTGCAGGCTGAACTGGCCTGACGAGTCGCCCCACGATGAAACTGAACTGCTGCAACACCATGAATGCTGCGGCATGGGTTGAATCATACACGCAAACAAGAATCATTCTCAAATAAACCTGTGCTTTTCTCTGGAATTGAGAAAAAACTTGCCTTTGTGCCCGTTTCGGTTGTTGCCAGGGCGCCTGAGCGATCGTCGTCAAGAAAAAACGCCCCGGCTGCGGAGGCGGCCGGGGCGCTGAATGGAGCGTTCCATGCGATCAATCCTGGAAGGACACATGCTAAGAGTTTGAAATGAGAGCGCTGGCGTCTGGCGCCTCCGGTCCTTCCTGGTTGTCAAGTGTAAATTGAAACAAGGTGCTTGAAGGAGCTAACTCGGGTGAAGTTGCATGCAACTGAGTCGTAAATCCTGTTTTTCACACGCCATCGTGAGACCAGCCGGGCAGTGGGAATGCAAAAAGCCCGCTTGAAAGCGGGCTTTTTGCGGGTGATGTGGACGATGGCTCTTACGCGACCATCGTTTTACGGCAGAACGTCTCTGCGGCTGTCACCGTTGTTTTTTTCGTCGTAGTGCACGACGCGCCGGCGTGAGATACAGCATTGTCTGCGCAGACAACCGCGAGATTGTAGCATGACCGCAATTTCAGCTGGATCGAGAACATGCATTGCCACCAAAGGATGAAACCATGAACGAAATGACGCAAAGGCTCGAGGGCCTCCTGGCGTCCGGCAAGGACTCGGCTTTGATGCGCTGCACGTTGGGCAAGGCGTATCTTGATGGCGATGCGCCTGCTGTGGCGCACTCGCACCTGCAGCGCGCCACTGAACTCGATCCCGGCTATTCGGTGGCATGGAAGCTTCTGGGCCGGGCATTGCTGGCGCTGGACGATGCTTCGGGGGCTCGGCAGGCGTGGAGCACGGGGTTGGCCTGTGCGCAGGAAAAGGGAGATGCCCAGGTCGTCAAGGAGATTGGTGTGTTCCTCAAGCGGCTGGACAGGCAGCAGTCCGCCTGAGTGCGGCTAAGCGCAGGGTCACGGCGGCAAAAGGGCCGCTCTGGCCAGCGCGTCGGCCTCGGTGTTGCGGTGACGAGGAATCCAGCGCAGTTGCACATGCTCGAACTCGGCCAGCATGGCGCGGGCCTGATCGAAAAGGTCGGCCAGCCGCACGATGGGCCTGGTGGGGCGGGGCGATGGCGCCAACTGCTCTACCAGGACGCTGCTGTCCGTGAAGATGGCCAGCCGGCGAGCCTGCAGGCCTAGCAGGGTCTGCAGCACAGCCATCAAGGCCCGCAGCTCGGCTTCGTTGTTGCAGCCTTGGTCGGGGCAGACCTGGGACAGAAGCTGCCGTGTTCCGTCGGGCGCCGTGATGACGGCTCCCAAGGCCATGCGACCCGGGTTGGGCAGTGCGCTTGCATCGATGTATGCAGTCCACAGGTCTGTGTCGGTCGGAGAAGGGCCAGAGTGGTTTCGGCGGGATGACGGCTGTTCCAGAGGCATGTCTGCATCATGCGGCAGCAGTGGGAATCTGACCGCATTCCTCATCGGATTGGACGGGACAATGCAGGATTGCAAATCACCGAAACCGAAGAAGGCTGCGAATGATCAGGATTCTGGGAAAGTCATCGTCCATCAATGTGCGCAAGGTGCTGTGGCTTTGCGTGGAGCTGGGAGTCTCGTTCGAACAGGAAGAGTGGGGTTCGGGCCATCGGTCAACGCAGGAGCCGGGATTTCTTGCACTCAACCCGAATGCCATGGTTCCCGTGCTGCTTGATGGGGCGCTGGTGCTGTGGGAGTCCAACACCATTTGCCGCTATCTTGCCGCGCGCCAGGCTCGGCATGACCTGCTGCCTGCAGCACCCGCAGAGCGCGCACGCGTCGAGCAATGGATGGACTGGCAGGCGACCGAACTGAACAACTCCTGGCGCTATGCCTTCATGGGATTGGTGAGAAACAGTCCGGAGCATCAGGATCCTGCGCTGCTGGCCAGCAGCATGGCGAACTGGCATTGCCACATGCGCATACTGGAGGAGCAACTGTCGCGCACAGGCGCCTTTGCTGCAGGCGCGCAACTCACCCTTGCCGACATCGTGCTGGGCCTGTCTGCCCACCGCTGGCTGTCTGCCCCGATGGATCGCCCTGACTTGCCCGCAGTCCGTGCGTACTATGAGCGGCTTTGCGAGCGCCCAGGCTTTCGCACGCATGGTGCCAACGGCATGCCTTGATGGCCGCCTGGTGCCCTCTGCGCGACAAAGCCCGCCGGAATGTCCTGCGGGCTTTGTCTTTTTAGGGAAGGTCAGGGGGCAACCCGCACCAGCACCATATCGGCCTTCGGGCCTGCTCCACGGGTCAGGACCGGGTGGACGGTGTCATTGGTGAAGATGAGCTGGTTGCCCTGGGTGATGCGTGAGGTCACCGTATATTGCGCCGCAGGATTGAGACGATTGGGCTCCACGGGCAGCTTGTAGCTGAACGGGGGCTTGAGGCCCTCAAGCCGCACGGATTGCTGAGATATCACGGGGGCGGCGGCATCGGCGCGAGAGGTGTCCTGCAGCTCCACAACCAGCACGGCATCGGACGGGAGCGGCATGGGCTCTCTCAGATCGACCGTGCCCATGACGGCGGTGACCGGCGCGTTGGGCGAGGGCTGGGACTGGGCACATGCGCCCAAAAGTGCGGCGGCCATCACGATGGCGAGAGAGGTTCGGCGCTGGAGGATGTTGGGATTCATGGGAATTCCTTCTTGATTGGAAAGGTCCCAGTCTGGCTTGGCGCATTCTGGAGGGCTGTAGGAACGGGTTCCACAGAGGCTGCTGCCATTTCCCAAAGTCGCATACGCCGATCTGCGGTCGGTTTGCCAGCCAGGGCGACGGGCGTGTGAAAGATCAGGTCGCGCCGGCGCATGAAGGACGCTGCCAGACAGTCCACAGGGTTTCGGAGGGGGCTGCATCGTTCGAAGCCTGCGCCATGCCAAGAGCGATGGGTCAAGCGTCCCGATCTATTTGCTTTACTTCTCATCAATCCGCCGCTCCTCTTTGGGTGGTGAATCGTTCTTGCTTTTGCCATCGCTCGCCGCAGGCGAGAGCACCGTTTCTTTTGACGTGTCTGGGCAACTCTCCCCACATCGCGGCTGCCGAGGGCAAGTCATTGCAGCCCAAGGGGCTGACTCCTTGGCGCGCACAGGTGTGCGCAAGTGTGCAGAGGTGCGGCAGCGATCGATCTGGGCAGCCGCCGCGTCGGCCACGGAGCCTCGCCCACGGGTGTGGCGTGCCGCGCGGAAGGGCTTCTCTGTCCCAGCACACGGCTGTGGAAAGCTTGTGCCTTGGGGTGCGGAGCATTTTTTGAATAGAATGCGTTTTTGCTAGCATGCATCCAAAGAAAAAGCCATGACATCTGATTACAAGACTCTCCTTCAGCAAAAGGCCGAGATCGAGGCTCGCATTGCCGAGGTCCTCAAAGCCGAAAAAGGCGGTGCCATCGCCAAGGTCCGTGAACTGGTCCAGCAGTTCCAGTTGACCCAGGAAGACGTGTTTGCTACCGGTAAGCGCAAGTCTCCTGCTGGCACAGGCGTGGCCAAGTACCGTGATCCGTCCACTGGCGCAACATGGACCGGCCGGGGCAAGCCTCCCGGCTGGATCAAGGACGCAGCGGACCGAACCGCTTTCGAGATCTGAATCTGATCAAGGGCCCGCAGTCGCGGGCCTTTTCTTTTGTGGGTCCCCGTGTGGGTTCGATCGGCCGGCAGCTGTCCGGGAAAGTGCGACTGAGCGCTGTCTTGCCCGAAGGTCTCCCAGACCGAGCTGGACATGTGGAAGAGCGCGGTAAAGGTATCTCTCGCGGACCATGCCGCTGGCGCTGGCAGTGCGTCCACCGCGCATTACTGCGCAGCATCTGCTGCCATGCGGGCCTGCAGGCCAGGCCTCCAAGGAAATCCTGGCTTTCACTGCATATCCTTCGCAGTCGTAGCCGGACTTATCAAGGTCTCCAGCATGGACAAGGATGGACAAGGCTCTTGCATTCCAGATTCCGAAATGGTCAGGGCTGCGCTTATCTCATCTGGCAGAGCTTTCGACCCATCGTTGAATTTCATATGGCTGCCTTGTCTCTTGTATCTGGCGGTGATTTCCCATGCCTTTCGAGGCAGCTTGACTCCATGCAGGCAAAAAAGGGCCCTGGGGGCCCTTTTGCTGTCCTGGTCAGCCCATTTATTGCTGAGCCTGCTCTTCCGGAGTAATAGGCCCAAGCGCAACCATTCCTAACCCTTGTGAGCCTTTGAAATCATGTGGTTGGCGAATGCGAGCAGCGGCGCCGAATCAGCAGTTGCGCGCACGCTGGTGCGAAAGGAAAAAGCGCAGCATCTCGGCGCTGGCGTCGATTCCTCCCGGCGCGGTGTAGCTGCCCGCTGCGCTGCCGCCGGACCAGGCGTGGCCTGCGCCATGCAGTTGCCAGTGCTCGATGGCGGTACTGCCATCGGCTGCGATATAGGCAGAGCGGGTGAACCGTTGGCGGTTCGGCGCATGGCCCTGGCTGACGCGAGGTGCGCCTGTGGGGCTTTGCGCGCTGCGTGCAGCATGCACGACGGCCGCGCCGTTGTCGTGATGCACCGTGGTGTCCGCGTCACCATGAAACACGATCACTGGACACACGCTGGGGCCGCTGGCCGAGCCAGATGCTGCGCCTCTTCGCATCGCCTCGAGGGCTGAGGGCAGATTGGACGCGGCACCGGCGGCCAGGCCCGAATGCACGCCCACGGCGGCGAACAGCTCGGGATAGGTGCGTCCCAATATGTCCGCCATTGCACCTCCGGCCGAAAGTCCGGCGACATAGACCCGCGATGCGTCCGCTCCATGGTCGGCCATCACCTGGCGCGTGAGGCCTGCCAGCAGTGCGGGCTCGCCCCGTCCCCGTTGCTGGTGCTGGGCCTTGAACCAGTTCCAGCACTTTTGCGAGTTTGCATGCTGTGTTTGTTCGGGATAGAGCACCAGTACGCCAGCGCTGCGCGCCTGGTCATTCATGCGCGTGCCGGCGGCGAAGTCTTGCGGCCCTTGGGTGCAGCCGTGCAGCATGAGGATGAGCGGGCGAGGTCCTGCTTCGAGGGCACTGCCTGGCGGCACGTACAGCCGATAGGCCAGCTGCCGGCCTCCGTGAGAGTAGCTGCCGAGCAGCCATTGCTCGTCGCTGGAGGTGCCTGCCTGCGATGTGTCCGCAGGCACGGCGAGTTCGGGAGCATCGTCGATGAAGCGGGCTTCGGCATCGACGATCCAGCCTGCATCCCGATGACTGGTTGCGGCTGGCTTGTCGTGGGGTGTGGGCGCACTTTGGCCTCGCAGCGTGCGCTGAATCAGCTCGGTGGCTTCCAGCAGATGGCCGGTGCGCGTCAGGCGTGTCGCCTCGCCCAGCATGTCTTGAAAAAGCTGTTTCATGGAATGGTTCTCAGGTAATGCGGCCGGCCAGAGCGGCACGAACGGCGGGGCTGGCCTGGAGCGCTCCCAGCACCGTGATGGATTCGATGGTTTCGGCGGCAAGCTGCGCAGGCACGTCCTGCGCGATGCTGGCCAGGCCCAACACGCGGATCTGCAGCTTTTCCCCGGCAGCATGCACCCGCATGAGATCGGCCTGGGAGAAATGCTGCATCCCAAGGACCAGCATCTTGCGGGCGACGACCTGTTGCACCGCGTCCGCATGGCTGCGCAGGTGATTGCGTATCGCTGTGCGGATGAAATCGCTGCGGTTGGCGTAGAAGCCTTCGGCGACCAGCAGGTCGATCTGGCCCAGGTCGACATAGCCCAGATTGATGGTGAGCTTCTCGGATTCGCTCACGCGAGGGTTGGAGGTGGTTGTGTTTTCGGCCATGGAACATCCTTATGCCATCCATGTGGATGGTTTGGGGATGGTTTCAAGGCCTGGCGTTGCAATTTGACTCGGCGCGTCGTGGGGTATCCGACGGACGGCGCTGCAGCGTGTGAGTTGCAATCATTGCCCTGTCACGTCTGAGCCGTAAGGTGGCGGAGCCGGGCACGGCGTCCGGCGTTCCTTGGTCATGCGACAGGAGGCTTCATGCCAGACTTGCAGGCAGGCTTGCCGAGCGGCACGAGCGTTTGGTGCCAGCCCGGCGAGCGGTTCAATACCTGGAGTCATCTGGCAGCCCTGCTCGTGGGCGTGGTGGCCAGTGTGGGCCTCATCTGCGAAACGGTGGCCGGCGGCGATGCGCGCAAGATTGTGGGCTCTGTGGTGTTTGGCCTCTCTCTGGCGGCGCTGTTCGGTGCCTCGGCCCTCTTTCA
This sequence comes from Delftia sp. WSY_10, assembly GCF_043104705.1. Lineage (NCBI taxonomy): Bacteria > Pseudomonadati > Pseudomonadota > Betaproteobacteria > Burkholderiales > Comamonadaceae > Delftia > Delftia sp. WSY_10. The sequence continues at coordinate 140,500 of NZ_JBICKY010000052.1, forward strand.
TGGCTGCAGCGGGGCACGCAAGCGTTTTTGGCAGCGCGTCGACCACGCCTGCATTTACCTGCTGATTGCCGGCAGTCACACGCCCTTTGCCTTGATGGCGCCCTCTGGCTTGTGGGTTTGGTCCTTGCTTGCCGGTGTATGGGCGCTCGCATTGCAGGGCGCGATACGTGCACTTGGTTTCGATTCGCCGCCGCGCCTGTCCCTGTACATCAGCCTCGGCTGGCTCAGCTTAGGGGGCGCGGTGCCGATGGCCTTGCGCCAAGGTGCGCAGACCCTGGCCTGGCTGCTCGCGGGCGGACTGCTCTATTCGGCAGGAACGGTGTTCTACCGAAGCCTTTCGAGCATGCGCCATTCGCATGGCATCTGGCACCTGTTCGTGGTTGCCGGCAGCGCCTGCCATACCGTCGCGGTGGTCGGTTTGCTGGCCTGAAGCGAGGGCTCGTGCTGGCGGCGCTGCGTTGGACGCTTTGGATTCTGTTAGACAAAAGCCCCTGGCTCTTTCGAACCAGGGGCTTGAATCATTTGGTCGGAGCGGCGGGATTCGAACTCGCGACCCTCTGCTCCCAAAGCAGATGCGCTACCAGGCTGCGCTACGCTCCGACTAAAACGCTATTGTAGCGTCAAAAAAATGGGTATTTTCGCAATGTGCGAATTTTCTGTTCAACGCGATCCAGGGCCGGGGCCACGGTTGGCCAGGTGGCGGAAGGTGATGCGGCCCTTGGTGAGGTCGTAGGGCGACATCTCCAGCGATACCTTGTCGCCAGCCAGGATGCGGATATGGTGCTTGCGCATCTTGCCGCCGGTGTAGGCGATCAGCTGGTGTCCGTTTTCCAGCGTCACACGAAAGCGAGAGTCAGGCAGGACTTCCGTGACGGAGCCTTGCATTTCAATCAGTTCTTCTTTGGCCATGTGTTCAATCTCTTAGGTCTGGGTCGGTTGCGGCACTCATTTGTCGGAACCACGAAAACCTTGCCTGGCCCACAGAACATGGGGTACGTGGTCAGGCTGAAAAGGCTGTGGATGTTCTGCGCAAAAGGCGCAGACCGGACAGAGGACCAGGTCACAACGGTGTCGCAAAGACGAAGCCCGGCAACACCTAAACTTCCTGATTCTACAGTGTTGTATTCGTCGCCGTGCGGGCGGTGCTCAAAGCGGCCATCGTACGCAAAACACAGGTCGGATTCGTGCTGGGACGGCGAGGCTTTTGTCATCCGCGTGTGATGAGATGGCCTCGAAAAACGTGCGCGAGGCTTTGGGGTGGTCCGGCCAGGGTTGAAGGCCGCGGTGGCCGAGGAGGGGCGATGGTCGCGGGTTGGCTAGAATCCGCCCACAGCTTCTATTACTTTTATAGCAAAACCTCGATGTCTGATCGACTTGCCGTTCTCTCCCAGTATCTTTTGCCCAAGCAGGCGCTGACTGCCGTCATGGGGCGCCTGGCCCAGGCGCGTGCGGGTGACCTGACCACGGCAGTCATCCGGCGCTTCATTGCACGCTATGGCGTGGACATGTCGGAGGCGGCCGATTCCGATCCTGCGGCCTATGCCAGCTTCAACGAGTTCTTCACGCGGGCGCTCAAGCCCGGTGTGCGGCCGCTGGCTTCGGCTGACTGGGTCTGTCCGGTCGATGGCGCCATCAGCCAGATCGGCGCCATCGAGGGCGAGCAGATCTTCCAGGCCAAGGGGCACAGCTACAGCGCCACGGCGCTGGTCGGCGGCGATGCACAGCTGGCGCGGCAGTTCGACAACGGGCATTTCGCCACCATTTACCTGAGCCCGCGCGACTATCACCGCATCCACATGCCCTGTGCCGGCCGGTTGCGTCGGATGATTTATGTGCCCGGCGAACTGTTCTCGGTCAACCCGGTCACGGCGCGCGGCGTGCCGGGCCTGTTTGCGCGCAACGAGCGCGTGGTCTGCGTCTTCGATACGGACCACGGTCCCATGGTGCTGGTGTTGGTGGGGGCCACCATCGTGGGCAGCATGGGAACGGTGTGGCACGGCATCGTCAATCCGCCGCGGCCCGGCCGCATCCAGGACTGGCGCTACGAGGACCAGTCCATCGTCCTGGGCCAGGGCGAGGAAATGGGGCGCTTCCAGCTGGGCTCCACCGTCGTCATGCTGTTTCCCGCATCGGCAGGGCTGCGCTTCAACGCGCAGTGGACACATGCCGCGCCCGTGCGCCTGGGCCAGAAGATGGCCGGGCGCGGCGAGGCCTGAGTCTCGAAAGGTCGTCGATGAAAAACCGGGCCCAGGCCCGGTTTCCTGTCAAAGAATCCAGCTCAGGGCTTCAGGGCGCCGCTGTGTGGTGAACATCGAGGGTGCGATGCTCAGCCGCTCTGGCCTGACGGGGTCTTCATGGCCGACCAGATAGACCATCAGTTCACGGCGGCGCAGTATGACGTGGCTGACCTTCTCGGCCTTCCCGTTCTGTGTGACCTGCGTGCCCGGGCGGAACAGCGGCATCTGGAAGGTGAAGCTGCGCGGATCGGCCGGTGGCGCGACGGCAGTGCTGGGAGGGGCTTCTAGAGTGGCAACCATAGGCTTGATGTGCATGAGTGGACGCTGCCCACCTTATCGGCACTGCCGCGCCGAACTGTAGGGTCGCCGGGCGGCGACCACCACCAAGCTCAGGCGTCCGGATGGGAAACGCCGAGGATGGCGTGCAGCCGTGCGCTGGTCGTCGTGTACTGCAGCAGCGGTTTTTCGCCCTGCAGGTACTCGGCGGCGGCAAAGGCCGCCATGGTGGCTTCGTGGAAGCCGCACAGGATCAGCTTGTGCTTGCCCGGGTAGCTGACGATGTCGCCGATCGCATAGATGCCGGGCGCATCGGTGGCCTGGGTTGCAGGGTTCACCAGCAGCTGCTTGCGCTCCATGGCCAGGCCCCATTCGGCGACCGGGCCCAGGCGGGGGGAGATGCCCAGGCAGACGACCAGTTGCTGCGCCGCCAGTTCATGCTCCTGCCCTTCGCCATCCATCCACTGCACGGCACGCAGCAGGCCTGAGTCGGCATGCAGTTGCGTGATCTGGCCGATCACCACGCGGATGGCGCCGCTGTCGCGCAGCTCCTGCAGGCGCTCCAGCAATGGCGCCGAAGCCTGGAAGGCGTCGCGGCGGTAGAGCAGGCAGGTGGTCTGGGCCTTGTCGGCGCAGGCAATGGCCGCGGCCACGGCCTCTTCGTCGCCACCGTGGACGATGGCGGTCCGGCCGCGCACCATTTCCAGATCGGCGGGATGGTAGTGGAGCTGGCCTGCAGCCAGCCGCTCCACGCCGGGCACCTTCAGCGCCTTGGGCACAAAGGCGCCCACGCCAGCCGCAATGAAGACGCTGCGCGCATGCAGTTCAAGGCCTTGCGAGGTCTGCGCCAGCCAGCGGCCATCGTCCATGCGCTGCAGCTGGGCGACCTGCTGGGAAAGGTGCAGTTGCGCGTCCATGGGCGCGACCTGCCGCTGCAGCAACTGGACCAGTTCATGGCCCGTGCACACCGGAATGCCGGGAATGTCGTAGATGGGCTTGTCGCCGTACAGCTGCGCGCACTGCCCGCCCACATGGGGCAGGGCATCGACGACATGGCAGCGGATGCCTTGCAGCCCCAGCTGGAACACCTGGAACAGGCCCGCCGGGCCTGCGCCTATGACGAGGGCATCGGTCTGGATCGGTTGCGCGCCGGAGGTGTCTTGCATGGGCTGCGCGGCTTCAGCGTTCGAGCTGGTCCAGCTTGCCGGGCTTGCCGTTCCAGTCGTCGGCGTCGGGCAGCGAGGCCTTGCGCTTGGTGATGCTCTTCCAGCCCTTTTCCAGCGACAGCTCGGCATTGAGCTTGATGAAGGCGAGCTGGTCGGCGGGGACGTCTTCCTCGGCAAAGATGGCATTGGCCGGGCATTCGGGAATGCACACGGCGCAATCGATGCACTCGTCAGGATCGATCACGAGGAAGTTGGGGCCTTCGCGGAAGCAGTCCACGGGGCAGACATCCACACAATCTGTGTATTTGCACTTGATGCAGTTTTCGGTGACGACGTGAGTCATGGGAGTCTTTTATTTGCGGTGTGAATGTCGGTATCAACCCGGGATTCTAGAATTTTTCGGAACACGGTCCTGCACATGCAAGAGATTCTGGCGCGGACTGCTGCGGTTTTCTGAAAGCCCACGAGCCGGCATGTGCCGGCTCGCGAAGCGGGACTGTCCAGTTGCTCAATCCAGCAGTGCAGCGCCTGCGGTAGCGTGGCTGGCCGTGTCCACGAGGATCAGCGCACCCAGCTGGCGGGCCTGGGCGAAGGGCGCTGCGGGAATGCTTTCCTGCAGCAGCAGCTCCACGCGGCCGATGGCGTTGGGCTCCAGCTGGGTGGCCTCTTCCTGGGCCAGCGTGTGGATGTTCAGGCGGTGCACCACGCGGCGGGCCTTGGCCTTGATCCAGCGGTGGCCATGCAGCGCCAGGTAGGTGCGGCCGGGGACCAGCGGCTGCTCGTCCATCCAGGCCACGGTGGCAGTCAACTCGCGCTTGCTGGGCCATGCGGGCTGCGCTTCCTGGGCGTCGAAGTCGTCATCGGCAGCGGCCGCTGCAGCCGCAGGGGCTGCGACGAGCCAGTCGCCGCGCGAGACATCGACCTCGCGGTCCAGCGTGATGCCGGCCGACAGGCCTGCGTCGATGGAGCCGGGAACGCGGGCATGGTCCAGCACCTGGGCAATCACGGCCTGCTGGCCGCTGGGCAGGATCTGCACGGCGTCGCCCACGCGTGCGCGGCCTGCGGCCACGCGGCCCCAGAACACGCGGCGACCCTGGCTGGTATCGGCCGAGGACGAGAATTTCTCCACCCACTGCACGGGGAAGGCCAGCGCCAGGCCGGTGTCGGTTGGCGTGTTGGGCAACTGCTCCAGCAGTTGCAGCAGGCTGGGACCGTCGTAGCCGGCCCAGCCGGGCTCGGCGTTGACCACGTTGAAGCCCTTGAGGGCCGAGACGGGCACGGTTGCCGCGGAGGCGATGCCGGCCTCGGCCGTGAAGCGCTGCAGCGCGCCACGGATGTGGACGAAGGCCAGTTGCGGGTCTTCGACGGCGTCGAGCTTGTTGACGGCAAACACCAGCGAGTGCACGCGCAGCAGGTGGGCCAGCAGGCTGTGGCGGCGCGTCTGCGGCAGCAGGGTGAGCTGCGGGTTCTTCCAGTCGAGCTTGGTGGCATCGACCAGCACCACGGCGGCGTCGGCGCTGCTGGCGGCGGTGACCATGTTGCGCGTGTACTGCTCATGGCCCGGCGCGTCGCCGATGATGAACTTGCGGCTTTCGGTGGCGAAGTAGCGGTAGGCCACGTCGATGGTGATGCCCTGCTCGCGCTCGGCCGACAGGCCGTCGGTCAGCAGCGCCAGGTCGGTCTCGCCGCTCTTGGTGACGCCGGCGAGCTGGTCCTGGAGCACGGCACGCGTGTCCACCAGCAGGCGGCCGATCAGCGTGCTCTTGCCGTCGTCGACGGAGCCGCAGGTGATGAAGCGCAGGGCCGAGGCGTTGGAGGCCTCGGTGGCGGGGGAATCCGCAACGGCTGCGCCGGCGGCAATGCTTGCGGTGGTCATCAGAAATATCCGTCCTTCTTGCGCTTTTCCATGGAGGCTTCGCTGGTCTTGTCGTCCATGCGTGTGGCGCCGCGCTCGCTGACATCGGCGGCCAGGGTTTCGAGCACGATGTCGGCCGCCGTGGCGGCATCGCTTTCCACGGGGCAGGTGCAGGTGATGTCGCCCACGGTGCGAAAGCGCACGTCGCGCACCACGACTTCCTCGCCGTCGCGCGGCGGTGTGAGTTCGGTCACGGGCACCAGCAGGCCGCGGCGTTCCACCACTTCGCGCTTGTGCGTGTAGTAGATGCTGGGCAGGGCGATCTGCTCGCGCTCGATGTATTGCCACACGTCGAGTTCGGTCCAGTTGCTGATGGGGAACACGCGGAAGTGCTCGCCGGGGGCCAGACGCGTGTTGAACAGCGTCCACAGTTCGGGGCGCTGTGCCTTGGGCTGCCATTGGCCGAAGCTGTCGCGGTGGCTGAAGATGCGTTCCTTGGCGCGGGCCTTTTCCTCGTCGCGGCGCGCGCCGCCGATCAGGGCGTCGAAGCGGAATTCATCGATGGCCTCCAGCAGCGTCACCGACTGGTGGACGTTGCGGCTTTCGCCCGGATGGGCCAGGCGCACGGTGCCGCGTGCCATGGAGTCCTCGACGCTGCGCACGATGAGTTCGGCGCCGAGCTCCTTGGCGCGCAGGTCGCGGAAATCGGTCACTTCCGGGAAGTTGTGGCCGGTGTCGATCATCAGCAGCGGGTAGGGGATGCGACCCTTGCCGAAGGCCTTTTCGGCGCAGCGCAGCATGACCAGCGAGTCCTTGCCGCCCGAAAACAGCAGGGCGGGGCGCTCGAAGGCGGCGGCCACTTCGCGCAGCACGAAGATGGTTTCCTCTTCAAGGGCGTCGAGGTGGCGGTTGCTGAGATGGCTCAGCACGGAGGTGTCCACACGGGCGTTCATTTCTTGGTTTCCAATCAAATCGGTGTCAAACGCTGTCGTTTCACTTCTTGGCGTGCAGCCCGCATTCCTTGGCCGCTTCGTCCTCCCACCACCAGCGGCCGGCGCGGAAGTCTTCGCCAAGGCTGACGGCGCGCGTGCAGGGTGCGCAGCCGATGCTGGGATAGAACTGGTCGTGCAGCGGGTTGTAGTCCACGCCATGGCTGGCGATGTAGTGCCAGACATCGCCCTGGGTCCAGTCGGTCAGCGGGTTGAACTTGGTCAGGCCCTTGGTCTCGACCTCGCTGCGGTCCACGGCGGGCACGTCGGCGCGGGCATTGGACTGCTCGCGGCGCAGGCCCGTGATCCAGGCGCTCTTGCCGGCCAGCGCGCGCGCCAGCGGCTCCATCTTGCGCACGCCGCAGCAGGCCTTGCGCAGCTCGATGCTGCGGTACATGGCGTCCTGGCCGTTGTCGCGGATGAAGTGGATCACCGATTCGAGCTGCGGCCGGTAGACCTTGACGCTCAGGCCGGGCAGCGACTGGGTGCGCTCCAGCAGGGCCAGGGTCTCGGTGTGCAGCGCGCCGGTGTCCAGCACGAAGACGGGGATGTCCAGGCCCAGGCGGTGGATGATGTCGGTGATCACCACATCCTCGGCGCCCAGGCTGGAGGCCTGCGTCACGGCCTCGGCGCCCAGCGCCGCTGCCTCGCGCAGCAAGGCCTCGGTGGCGGCCAGCTTGTCGGCAAAGCCGCTGCTGGCTCGGCCGTTGACCTCGGTGGCCTTGGCCGATGCCTGTCGCGACAGAAAGCTTTGCGCACCCATGTCAGGCCGCCTTGACGAAGTGGGGCTCGGGATGGACGGCATCACCCTGGTAGAAGCCGTGGAAGCGGTCCAGCTGGCGCTGGGCATCGGAGATGTCCACGCCTTCGCGCAGTACGGCCACGTCGAAGCCGCAGCGCTGCATCTGCACCAGCTGGTCGATCAGCACGTCGCCCGTGGCGCGGATTTCTCCCTGGAAGCCCAGGCGCTTGCGCAGCAGGCGGGCCTGGCTGAAGGCGCGGCCGTCGGTGAACTTGGGAAAGTGCAGGTCGATGCGCTGCACGCCGGTCAGGTCCAGCGTGAAGGGATCGGCGTCATTGGCTGGGGCGATGATGGTCTGCTGGCCTTCGGCCGGGCTTTGGTGCTCGTGGGCGGCGATGATTTTCATGGGGATCTCCTGCGGCTCTCACCTGGGGTCAGGCGGCCGCTTCCTCGGTGTGCTTGGCGGGGTGGCGGGCGGCATTGCCGGCGGCCTTGAACGGGTCGATGCCCACGCGGCGCACGGTGGCGATGAAGGTCTCGAAACGGCCGCCTTCGCTTTGGCGCTGCTCACGGTAGGTGGCCAGCAGGGCTTCGATCACGCCGGGCACTTCGGCGGCGCTGAACGAGGGGCCGATGATCTTGCCGGGAGTGGCCGGGCCGGACAGGTGGGAGCCGTCGGCGCCGCCCAGCGTGATCTGGTACCACTCCTTGCCGTCCTTGTCCACGCCCAGGATGCCGATGTGGCCGCTGTGGTGGTGGCCGCAGCTGTTGATGCAGCCGCTGATGTGCAGGTCGATCTCGCCCAGGTCCCACAGCTCGTCCAGGTCCTGGTAGCGCTCGGTGATGGCCTCGGCAATGGGCAGGGAGCGCGCATTGGCCAGCGAGCAGAAGTCGCCGCCGGGGCAGGCAATCATGTCGGTCAGCAGGCCGATATTGGGCTTGGCCAGGCCCAGGGCCTTGGCCGCCTTGTACAGCTGGGGCAACTGGTCGCGGCGCACCCAGGGCAGCAGCAGGTTCTGCTCGTGGGTGACGCGCATCTCGCCGGCCGAGAACTGGTCGGCCAGCTCGGCGGCGGCATCCATCTGGTCGGCCGTGGCGTCGCCCGGCGCGTAGCCCAGGCGCTTGAACGACAGCAGCACGGCGCGCAACTGCGGGTGGCGGTGCGGGCGCACATTGCTGGTCAGCCAGCGGCCGAAGTCCTTGTCTTCCTCGGCGGCCGTGCGCAGCAGGGCCAGGGTCTCGGCCTCGGCATTGGCGGGCGACAGGTCCAGCTCGGGCTCGCGGAAATTGGCGGCCACGCGGTCGTACTCGGCTTGCGTGATGGTGTGGGGGCCACCCTCGACCTCGACGATCTGGCGGAATTCCTCATCGACCTGGTCGATGAAATTCTGTCCTTCGGACTTCACGAGGATCTTGATGCGCGCCTTCCAGGCGTTGTCGCGGCGGCCGTAGCGGTTGTAGACGCGGATCACGGCTTCCAGGTAGTTCATCAGCTGGTTCCAGGGCAGGAACTCGCGCAGCACTGGGCTGATGGTGGGCGTGCGGCCCATGCCGCCGCCCACGCGCACCTTGAAGCCCAGCTCGCCAGCCTCGTTCTTGAGCAACTGCAGGCCCACGTCGTACCAGCCCAGCGCGGCGCGGTCTTCCTCGGCACCGCTGATGGAGACCTTGAACTTGCGCGGCAGGAAGCTGAACTCGGGGTGCAGCGTGCTCCACTGGCGCAGGATTTCGGTGAAGGGGCGGGGGTCGGCGATCTCGTCGATGGCAATGCCCGCCAGCGCGTCGCTGTTGATGTTGCGGATGCAGTTGCCGCTGGTCTGGATGCCGTGCAGGTTCACGCTGGCCAGCAGGTCCATCACGTCGGCGGCCTTGGACAGCGGAATCCAGTTGTACTGGACGTTGGTGCGCGTGGTGAAGTGGCCGTAGCCGAACTTCAGGTCGGAGCCGATGCGGCGGCCGTCGTGCAGCGGGATGTCGCCCAGCCGGTCCTGGGTGGCGCGGGCCTCGGCCAGCAGGGCGGCGTCGGGCTGGTCATACTCGCGGGCCACGCGGGCCAGCACGCGCAACTGGGCGCTGGACAGTTCGCCGTAGGGCACGGCCACGCGCAGCATGGGCGCGTAGCGCTGCACATACCAGCCGTTTTGCAGGCGCAGGGGCTTGAACTCATCCTCCGAGAGCTTGCCGGCCTGCCAGCGTTCGAGCTGGTCACGGAACTGCTCGGCGCGCAGGCGGATGAACTGTTTGTCGAATTCGGTGTATTGGTACATGGCGCTTCGGATGTGGGGTCTTCGACTGCCGCCAGTGGCGGCGGTGCAGGGGTTCATTGCGTGGCACCGAGGCACTTGCGGGAAACGCGCGCAGAACCCTGCATGGACGGAAATGTAAGCAATGGCCTTATAGAAGCAAACGATTGTTTTGTCCTGCAAGTATGTGGATATGGATATAAGTGAATGGCAGCAGGCTTTGTGGGGCTGGGCATGTCAAACGCATGAGCGGCCGATATGCTTTCCGGCCAGAGGGAGGATTTCAGAATGCGAAACCGTTGTGCCGCCATCGGGCTGGCCTTGGCATTGGCAACTGCTGCTCAGGCGCAGGCCCAGAAGCCGGCACCGCCGCCGTCCCCGTTGTCAGCAGCGCACACAGCTGACATGCCTGAACCCGACAAATCCGCACAGGAATCAGCCTGGGATGCGTATCTGCATCGCGTGGCGGCGCAGTTGGCCGGTTCCGGCAGCGGGCGCGATCTGGCCTTTGCGGCCATCCTGATCAATCTGTCGCCCCGCGACAAAAGCGCTGTCAGCCAGGCCGAGGGCTGGCGCCAGGACGCGCTGGAGCGGGCAGGGCAGGATGCGCTGGCCTATCAACTGCTGGCCTCCAAGGCCCCTGAGGACGAAGGCGAAGTGCGCTCCGAGGCTGCCCGCCGCTGGCTGGCGCTGGAGCCCAGCAATTTCTCTGCGCTGATGCAGCAGGCGCTGGGACCGCAGGAACTGCTGGTTGCAGCGCGCGAAAGCCGCTACGCGGACCTGCACATGTATGACGGCGTGCGCTGGATGCAGTCCGCTTTGCTGCGCCATCCGCCCACGGCACAGGAGCTGCAGGCGCTGGGTGGCAGTCCGAACTACCGGCTCGAGGAAGGCGCGGTGATCACTGCAATAGGTATCTGGACAGCCTTTCCCTTGACGGGCTACAAGGCGCTGCTGGATGCCTGCAAACCCGAAGCGATGGGCAAAACCCCGGCGCGCGAGGCCGACTGCCTGCATGTAGCCCACCTGCTGACGCAGCGCTCATCGACCGTGCTGGACGAGGGCTTTGGGCTGGCGATTCAACGCCGGCTGGCCAAAACCCCGACCGAGCGCGCCGCGGCCCGGGCCCGGCGCCGCCAGTTGGAGTGGCTGATGCAAGCGTCCGCCCCGCTCGGCATGCAGGACGGAGGAACCCGGTTTGCCCGGCTGCTGGCCGATCCTTCCATCCACAGCGAGCAGCAATTGCTGCAGCGCTTGCTCAAGGATGCAGGCCGGCCCTTGACGCCGCCGCCGTGTTGGAAGTGGCGCCCGCCCAGACCTTAGGGATTGCCGGCAGCCGCGCCGCCACCGCCGCCTCGCTCACCCCATAGAGCGCAGCCAGCGCGGCCGGTGTCGCCACCTGCTCCGCCGCACCGCAGGCCTGCAGTCCGTCGCGGCCCAGCAGGGCGATGCGGTCGGCCACCTGCAGCGCATGCTCGGGCTGGTGGGTGGACAGCAGCACGGCCATGCCGCGTGCACGCAGCGCGGCAATCTGGTCCAGCACGCGGATCTGGTTGCCGAAGTCCAGGCTGGCCGTGGGCTCGTCCATGACCAGCAGCGCGGGCTCCTGGGCCAGGGCGCGTGCGATCAGCACCAGCTGGCGCTCGCCGCCGCTCAGCTCGGTATAGGGGCGCAGCGCCAGATGGGCGATGCCCAACTGCTCAAGGCAGCCCAGCGCCAGGGCACGGTCGGCACTTGAAGGCCGGGCCAGCGCAGGCAGGCGCGCGGCACGGCCCATGAGCACCATGTCCAGCGCTTCGAAGCCGAAGACGCCGGCCTGAGCCTGGGGCACATAGCCCACGCGCCGCGCAAACTCGGCACGCGGCCAGCTGTGCACGGGCTGGCCCTGCACGCGCACCTCTCCGGCCAGCGGCGCCAGCAGGCCCAGCACGGTGCGGAACAGCGTGGTCTTGCCGCAGCCGTTGGGGCCCAGCAGGCACAGCACCTCGCCTGCGGCAATGGCCAGGTCAAGCCCCTGGCTGACGCGCCGGCGCCCATGGCCCGTGGCCAGGGCCAGCGTCTGCAGCACGGGTGGGGCCTGCACTTCAGTCATTGCGCCCCGTGCGCGACAGCAGGTAGAGAAAGAAGGGCGCGCCGACCAGGGCCGTGAGAATGCCCAGCGGCAGCTCGATGCGCGTCGCGCTGCGCGCCAGGGTGTCGGCCGCAACCACGAAGCCCGCGCCCAGCAGCGCCGAGGCCGGCAGCAGGCGCACGAAATTGGGGCCCACCAGCAGGCGCGCCACATGCGGCACCACCAGCCCCACCCAGCCGACGATGCCGGCCAGCGACACGGCCGCCGCCGTGCCCAGCGTGGCACAGGCCACCAGCAGCAGGCGCAGGCGTGCCACGGGCACGCCCAGGGCCAGCGCCTCCTCGTCGGGCAGGCCCAGCAGGTTGATGCGCCAGCGCAGCAGCATCAGGGGCAGCAGGGCGCACAGCATCACGGGTGCCGTGGCACCCAGCTCGGGCAGGGTCACGGCGCTCAGGCCGCCCATGAGCCAGAAGGTGATGGATGGCAGCTGCGTATTGGGGTCGGCCAGCGTCTTGACCAGGGCGATGCCCGCGCCCAGCAGCGCGCCCAGCGCAATGCCGGCCAGCACCAGGACCAGCACCGGGTCATGGCGGCGCACGCTGGCGCTGATGGCCACCACCACGGCCACGGCGGCCAGCCCGCCGCCAAAGGCCAGGGCCTGCACGGCCGCCATGGACCAGCCCAGGAAGATGCCCAGCACCGCGCCCAGGCCGGCACCGGCCGAGACGCCCAGGATGTCGGGCGAGACCAGCGGGTTGCGGAACATGCCCTGGTAGGCCGCGCCTGCCGCCGCCAGCGTGGCGCCCACGGCCAGGCCTGCGGCGATGCGCGGCAGGCGGATGTTCCAGAGCACGGTCTCGGCGCTGGCGGACAAGGGGGACGCCGTGCCCGTGGCGCGCGCCAGCAGCGACTGCCACAGCTGCTGCGGCGCGATGGAGAACTGACCCGCCGCCAGCGCCCACAGCAGCACGGCGGCCAGCAAGGCCAGCGCGAGCACCCACCCCATGCGGTGGCCTGTGGCAGGCATCAACGCGCGGTCTCCATCAGCCTGCCCAGCGCTGCGGGCGACAGGTCGGCGCCGTAGAACAGGCGATAGAAGTCGCGCACCTCGCGTTCCAACGGCGGCAGTCCCTGCAGTGCCGGCGCCTGCGGGTGGAGCTTTTCCAGCAGCCAGCGCACGCCGATCAGCCGGTTGACGCCGGGCGGACCATCCAGCCAGCCGAAGGGCCAGACCGGCGCGCAGTGCACGCGGCCCGAGCGCATGGCGGCCACGCCGCGCCACAGCGGGTCCTGGCGCATGCGCTCGGCAAGGCCGGGTTCCTGCGTGACGATGACCTGCGGGTCCCAGGCCAGGATCTGCTCCATGGACACGCGCGTGAGCCCGCCACGCCCTGCATCGGCCGCCACATTGCGCCCGCCCGCATATTCGACGGCTTCCACATTGATGGAGCCCGCCAGCCCCGTTTCCAGGCCGTTGGCGCTGCGCGCGAAGTACACGCGCGGGCGCTCGGCCGGTGCCAGGCCCTGGGTGGCACGCTGCGCCAGCGCCGCCACGGCATCGGCATGGCGGGCCAGGGTTTCGCCACGTGCGGCCTCGCCCAGCAGGGCGCCGACCTCGCGCAACTGGCGTGCGTGGTCGGTCAGCGAGCCCTGGATCAGCACGCAGGGCAGGCCGGTCTGGCGTGCCAGCCGCTCGGTGGCCGAGATATAGGTGGCATCGGCCGTGCCGGCGTCCAGCACCAGGTCGGGCTGCAGCTTCAGCAGCGACTCCAGCGGCATGGTGCTGCCGCGCCCGGACAGGCGGCCCAGATGCGGCAGCGCCTGCAGTGTGGGCCCCAGATAGGCGCGCGAGACATCGTCCAGCTGCTGGGGCCAGCCCAGCAGCTTGTGCGGTGCCAGCGTGGCCACCAGCACGCCTGCGGGCGGTCCGGCCGCGAATACGCGGCGCAGCTTGGCGGGGTCCGGCATCTGTCCCATGCGGGCGGCAATCGTGGTTGCCTGGGCATGGCCGGGAACAAGAGCCGATGAGGCCAGTGCCGCCATGGCCTGGCCCAGCCAGCGGCGGCGGGTGAACAGAAGATCGGTCATGAAAATCAGGGGATGGGGCTGGCGCAGCCACGGCGCTCAAGCTGTGCCTGGCACCATTGCTCGATCTGCACCTCATCGGCTGCCAGCTCGGCATGCAGGCTGCCGGTGTACCTGCGCCAGTCTTCAAGATGGCGGGCTGTGACGGCCGTGAGCACGGGCGTGCCGGCCTCGACAAAGGCCGCGAATTCGGCGGCAAAGCCCTGGCCCGAGGCCTCGACGATGCCGAAGCGGTTGATCACCACCAGATCCACGCCATCGTCCAGCGCCTGGCGCAGCACGGCGCTGGCCTGGGCCAGGGCCTGGGGGTTGAGACTGCAGGCGCGCGAGGCGCAGCCCAGGTCCTGGGACAGCTCGAATTGGCGGTCACTGCGCAGGTCGAACAGCTGCATGCGCTTGTTGCCGTTGGCATAGCGGTCCTGGCGATGCACCAGGCCGCCCACGCGCCAGCCCGCGCCTTGCAGGCGGCGTGCCACGCGTTCGAGCAGCAGCTCCATTGCATGCTCGTCGTCTGGATGGACCAGGGCGGCCAGGGGCAGGGTGGCAGGTGAGTTCATGGCATGCGGTGCTTGTGGAATCCAGGCAGGTTTTTACTCCTGGCCGCCGCCGGTGTCGTTGACCAGGGGCATGCTGTCGCGCCCGAAGATCCAGGGACCTCCGGCTGCCACATTGGCCAGCGCCAGTTCCTGCTGGCCCGGTGCGGACAGCAGATGCTCGGCCAGCCGTTGCGCGCTGCGGCGCTGGCCAGCGTCGGCCGGATGGCGCGGCCCGGGCGTGAGCAGCACATAGGGCCGGCGCATCAGCGGGTCGCCGTGCAGCAGCAGCTCGATGCCGGGCGCGCCCATCTTGCCGAAATGCAGCGGGATATGGCCGACCACGGCATAGGCCTGGAGCTCGGCCGCCAACTGCAGCACGGCCTGGGGGCGCGGCCCGGTATCGGCGCGCAGCCAGCGTGCGTCGGGCCGTATGCCGGCGCGGCGCCACAGCCGCTGGACCACGGTATAGCTGCCGGGGTCGCGCAGCGCGATGAAGGGCGAGCCGCTGGCAACGATGCGGCGCATGGCCTCGACGCCATCGGCCGCGCCGCGCACCCCGGCCGGATCATGCGCTGGGCCAGCGAACACATGCTCGTTCCAGCCCCAGACACGCGCGGCCGATGCCAGGCCGGCAGCCTCCAGCGACATGGCTTCGTCGCTGGCGTGGATGAGCAGCAGCTGGGCGCGGCCCTGGGCCATGGCGGGGATCACGCCCTCCTTGGGCGCGGCAACGGCGGTGCGCACGGACAGGCCCAGGCTGCGGCCCGCCGCGTCGGCCAGGTGCGGCCACACACCGCACAGCGACAGGCCGCCGACCACGGCCACGTTCACGCTGGCAGGTTCGGCCGGCTGGGCGGCGCAGCCGCTCAGGGCTGCCAGCGCGGGCAGGGCGCCCAGCAGGCGACGGCGAGGGTGGCAGATCGGTTCCATGGAATCGGGCACGGGCACAGTCTCCGACCCGGTTTCAGAAGCGATAGCCCAGGTTGACATACCAGCTGCGGCCCGGCATGGGCAGGCCGTCATCGAACTGGTACCACTTGTCGCCGATATTGGCCACGCCGAAGTCCACGGTGATGTCGCTGCGCGGCTTGTAGCGTGCGCGCAGGTTGGCAATGCCGTAGCCGGGCAGCTTGAGCGTCTGCAGCTGGCCGCTGCCCGACAGCGGCACGTAGCGGCCCTTCTCGGTCTCGACCTCGGCATTGAATTCCCACTGCGCCAGCGGACGCCACTGAACGCCGGCCAGCAGGCGGTGGCGCGGCGTGTTGGTCAGCGTGATGCTGGAGTCGCTGGTGTTGCGGCGGTTCAGGTAGGTGTAGCCGGCGTTCATGCTCCACTGTGCCGACAGCTGCTGGGCCAGGGACAGCTCCATGCCGATGTTGCGCGTGCGCCCCACGTTCTGCGCCTGGTTGCAGGTGGTGCCGCCGCATTCGGCCGACGCCACGACCACGGTCTGGATCTGGTTGCGCACGCGGCTGTAGAACAGCGCGGCTTGGCCCTGGCCGCCCTGCCAGGGCGAGCCGCTGACGCCCAGCTCCAGGTGGTTGGCGGTCTCGGGCTGCAGGTCGGGGTTGGCCAGGGCCGTGCCCATGCGTGCCGAGTAGCGGTCCTTGATGGTGGGAAAGCGCGTCTTGTGCGAGGCGATGAAATACGCCTCGCTGCCACCGCCCAGCGCATAGCCGAGCTTGGCCACGCCATTGGTGGCGCTGGCGGAGCCCGTGGGCCACTGGTAGACCTCGCGCGCATCGCGCTGGTCGTGGCTGAGCGCCAGGTTCAGGCTCCAGCGTTCGGCCAGGGAGATCGTGTCCTCGACCACCAGCGAGCGCGTTACGTCGCGGTAGTGCTTGCTGGGGTCCTTGGCCGAGGCGGCATCGGTGTGCTCGTCGATCTTGTAGTGCGCGCCCAGGCGCAGCGCATGGCCCTTGAAACTGTAGTTGGCCCACTCGACGCTGGCGCCTTGGCTCACGTCCTTGTAGCTGCTGGTGGGGTCATGGCGCGTGTAGCTCGCGTCCGTGTACATGTCCAGGCCGTTTTGGTAGGTGTCGTGGTAGATGCGTGTCTTGAGCAGGTTGTCGGCATTGATGCGCGTGGTGCTCAGAAAGTACACGCTGTCCTTGTCCCAATAGGGCCAGCGCCAGTAGCGGATGACGTTCTTGCCCGTGGCGCTGCCGGTATACACGGGGTTGCCCTTCTCGCCTTCCTGGCGCACATAGCCCAGCGCGTATTCGTCCGTGGCATTGGGCGTGAGGCCCAGCTTGAACGACAGCCGCTTGTCCGTGCGGTAGGCGTTGTCGCGGTAGTTGCCCGTGTCGGTGGGCTGCTTCTTGAAGTCCTTGAAGCCCTTGGGCAGCGGAAAACTGTCCGCGTCCAGGTAGGAGGCGCCCAGCTGGTAGTACCAGGTGCCCAGGTTGCCGCCCAGGTTCACGGCGGCCTTGCGTTCGCCGCCTGCGCCTGCGCCGATGCGCGCATCGCCCTCGAATGATTTGACGGGCTTGCGCGTGACCAGGTTGATGGCGCCGCCCAGCGTATTGGGGCCATACATCAGCGATGCGCCAGCCTTGGCCACGCGGATCTCGGACAGGTCGAACGTGGTGAAGCGGCCGAAGTCCACATAGCCGTCATAGGGCACGTACAGCGGCACGCCGTCCACGAAGACCGGCACCTGGCGCGGATCGAAGCCGCGCAGGTAGATCATTTCCTCGTTGCGATTGTTGCGCGACAGCGTGGCGCCCGGCAGCAGGCGCACGGCGTCGGCCACGGTGTCGGCATTGCGCTGGCGCATCTCGGCGGCGCCCAGTCGCTGTTCATCGCCGGATATGGCCTCTGCTTCATCACGCGCACCGTGCACGTCAACCGTGCCCAACTGGAAGGTCTGCGAAGCCTGGGCTGCAGGCGCACCCGATTGGGCCTCGACCTGGGCTTGCGCCTGCGTGCTGGCGGCCAGGCCTGCGAGCAGCAGGGCGTGTGTCAGCGTGGAGCGAAGGCGGAACGAGGGTGAGCAGAGGGCGGGTGAGGATGCGGGAGCGCAGGAGCGGGGCTGGCGGGTCACGGTTTCAGGTTCTTGTGTAGTTGAACGCGGGGAGCGGCTGGTTGTTTCCTTTTGAAAACAGGTTCCGGATTCTAGCGATATGCACTAGAAAACATAACGAGTGACAAAAAACCGTCTGCGGGAAGACTCGGGTTTTCTTTCAGGCCGTTGTGTGAATGCTGTGCCGTTCAGCGGCCGGGCGGTTCAACGGCTCAGCGCCTGCGGCCCAGGCGCTCGCTGGCCAGGGCAGCCGCCAGCCTGGCGTCCAGGGGCAGCGGTTCGTCGTGCAGGCGTGCTGCCAGCAGCTCGCCGCACAGCAGCGACAGCGTGAGCCCGCGCGAGCCCATGGCCGTCAGCGCCCACAGGCCGGGAGCCTGATCGGACACCGGTCCGACCACGGGCAGCCGGTCTGGCGAGGCCACGCGCACGGCGCCCCAGGTGGCGCGCGGTGGCGCGTCGAAGAAGCCTTGCAGGCCCTGGTAGGCACGTGGCAGCAGCTGCGCCAGCTTGGCGCCATTGGCTGCATGGGCCGCGGCCTGGTCTTCGGGACTGGGCGGCAGCGCGGTCTGGTCGCGCTCGAAGGTCGATCCCATGACCCAGCCTGGCCCGGCTGCATCGCCGGGCAGCGGCATGGCAGGCACCAGGTTGCCATGGCCGTTGACGGGAAAGGGCGGCATGGCCTGCGCGCTGGCCGGGGTGTGCACATCCCAGCTGACCTGGCCGCGTATGGGCTGCAGCGGCCAGGCGGCCTGGGCGCCCAGGCTGTGCTCCAGCAGCGCATTCGTTGCGGGGCCCAGTGCAAGAACGACCAGTTCAGCCTCGGCCAGCAGATTGCCCTGTGCATCCAGGGCCTGCCAGACGGGCGCGCCACCGGCTGTGTCGGTGCGTGCAAGACGCGCCACGCAGGCGCGGCCCTGCCAGCGCACGCCCGGCAGCGCCAGTTGCGCCTGCACCAGCCGTGCCGGGCGTACCCAGCCAGCTTGCGCATGCCAGCAGGCAGGGGCGTCGGCGGGCAGGCCGGCCGCCGAGAGTTGATCGGCGCTTGCGGGCCGGCTCCAGTGGTCGCACGGGCCGGGGGATTGCCAGTCGCGCGGCAGCCGCGGGGCGGCCTCCACGCCGTGCTCCAGCACGCCGGTATCGCACCAGTCCGAGCCCGGTTGCAGCAGGCCCTGGCCGGAGAGCATTTGCAGCTGCGCCAGGGTCAGGCGTGCGCCGTCGCGGCTCAGGCGGGACAGCAGGCTGTCATCGGGCGAGACATGGGGGCAGAACAGGCCCGCGGGCAGGGCCGAGGCGCCCGCTGCAGGCGCGTCGGCAGCATCCAGCACGGTGACCTGCCAGCCACGGCGCGACAGGCTGGCGGCGGCGGCCGCACCGGCGATGCCTGCACCCAGCACCATGCAGCGCCGTGGGGTGATGGGTTCCTGCGGCTGTGCTCCCGGCCCGCGCGGCCCGCGCGGTTGCCAGGCCGGGTCGAAGACGGCATGCAGGTTGTGGCGCTTGGGTGGGACGCCATCGACCTTGCGCACCTGAAAGCCGTGCTGTGCCAGGCCATCGCGCACCGTGCGCGCCACGCACCAGGTGGACAGCTGCGTGCCGCGCCGGCAATGGCGCGCCAGCGCGCGCAGGGTATCGGCGCTCCAGAGGTCGGGGTTGAGTTCCGGCGTGAAGCCGTCCAGGTAGATGCTGTCGGCCGTGAGCTGCTGGCGCCGCAGCATGGCCTGGGCATCGCCGATGTACAGCGTCAGCAGCACGCGGCCCTGCTCGAAGGCGAGGCGGTGCACGCCGGGCAGCAGGCCCTGGAACCGGGTGGCCAGCTCCTCGGCCAGCAGGCGCAATCCTGGCTCGCGCGGCATGGCCTGGCGCATGGCGTCGGCGCTGACGGGAAAGGCTTCGGCCGAGACGAAATGCAGCAGCCTCGGGCGCCGGGGATCGGCCTTCCAGGCTTCCCAGGCCACGAGGAAATTCAGCCCGAAGCCGAAACCGGTCTCCAGGATGCGCCATTGCGGCGCATCGGCCCAGGCCGCCGGCAGGCCGCAGCCGCCCAGAAAGACGTGGCGGGCCTGGTCCAGGCCGCCGAGTTCGCTGTGGTAGCGGTCGCCGAAGCGCGGGCTGTAGGGCGTGCCATCGGGCAGCCAGTCAATGGGTTCGGACATGGGCAAGGGGCAGAACTACTCCTCCCAGCGCTGCTGGTAGGAGAACACGGGCAGGCGCCACTTGAAGCGGATGGCGGCCAGGCGCAGCGTGAGTCCGCCGGCAAAGCAGACGACGGTGCTGAGGTTGGAGCCCACGTCCAGCGTGCGCAGCCCCAGGAACAGCAGGCACACGGCCAGGGACACGCTGGCGTACAGCTCGCGCCGGAAGACGACCGGCACCTGGTTGCACAGCACGTCGCGCAGAATGCCGCCGCTGATGCCGGTCAACATGCCCGACATCACCACCACCACGGGCGGGTAGCCCAGCTCCAGCGCCACGTTGCAGCCGATCAGCGAGAAGGCGATCAGCCCCATGGCGTCCAGCAGCAGAAAGACCTGCTTGAGATGGTGCATGTGGCGCGCCACGACGATGGTCAGCAGCCCGGCCGAGATGACCAGGTAGACATATTCAGGGTGCTGCGTCCAGCCGATGGGGTAGTGGCCCAGCACCATGTCGCGGATGGTGCCGCCGCCCAGCGCGGTGACGAAGGCGATCACGGCCACGCCGAAGATGTCCATGTTGCGCCGGCCCGCCGCCAGCGCGCCCGACATGGCTTCGGCCGTGATGGCCACGAGGTAGATCACCAGCATGACGGTGAACTGCGATGCCTGGAACGATTCCAGCAGGGAGACGGATGGAAGCACGGAAAACCTCGGATGAAGACCGGCCCGCGCCGCAGGGTGTGCGGCCACTGCGCCGTCCAGCGCAAGAAGGCGGGCATTGTAGGCGGTCTCTGGGCGGCGGCCGTTTGCGGCACCGCAAATGAAACCGCCCCCGGCGCGGTGCGACGGGGGCGGTGAAAGGGCACGAAGCGGCTCAGGCCGTAGGAGGCACGTAGCCGGCCGCCGCATCGGCGCCGCCGCCGAAGAAGTGGTTTTCCATCTGGCGGGCCAGGTACTGGCGGGCGCGTGCGTCGGCCAGGTTCAGGCGGTTTTCGTTGACCAGCATCGTCTGGTGCTTGAGCCAGTCGGCCCAGGCCTGCTTGCTCACGCCTTCAAAAATGCGCTTGCCCAGCTCGCCGGGGTAGGGCGGGAAATCCAGGCCTTCAGCGTCAACGCCAAGCTTGATGCAGTGAACGGTACGTGCCATGGGGAATTGAGTCCTTGTCTTGCAGAGATTCAGATGTTTTGGGAATAACAAACTGAAATCTTATTGGTTTGAGTTTTAAGAGTTGGCTTTGAGAATGCTTTCCACGGCACCAGACCGTCGTCTCCACTCTCTACCGACACTCCAATGAAAATTCGCCGCCACTTTATCAAGTTTCCTGTCGCCGCCGGCCTGATCGCGGGCTTGACCCTGTCGGCTCTGCCGGCGTTGGCCCAGTCGGTGCAACTGCTCAATGTCTCCTACGATCCGACGCGCGAGCTGTACGTGGAATACAACCAGGCCTTCGCCAAGCACTGGAAGGCCAAGAGCGGCCAGGACGTGAGCGTCAAGCAGTCGCATGGCGGCTCGGGCAAGCAGGCGCGTTCGATCATCGACGGCATCGACGCCGACGTGGCCACGCTGGCGCTGGCCGGCGACATCGACGCCCTGGTCAAGAACGGCAACCTGCTCAAGGCCGACTGGCAAAAGCGCCTGCCGCACAACTCGGCGCCCTACAGCTCCACCATCGTCTTCCTGGTGAAGAAGGGCAATCCCAAGAACCTCAAGGACTGGGACGACCTGGTCAAGCCCGGCGTGCAGGTGATCACGCCCAACCCCAAGACCAGCGGCGGTGCGCGCTGGAACTACCTGGCCGCCTGGGAATTCGCCAAGCGCAAGTACGGCGGCGACGCACAGGCCAAGGACTTCATCGGCAAGCTGTTCAAGAACGTGCCCGTGCTGGACACGGGCGCGCGCGGCGCCACCATCACCTTCGTGCAGCGCGGCGTGGGCGATGTGCTGCTGGCCTGGGAGAACGAGGCCTTCCTGGCACTCAAGGAGTTCGGTCCCGACAAATTCCAGATCGTCGTGCCTTCGCTGTCCATCCTGGCCGAGCCTTCGGTGGCCGTGGTCGACAAGGTCGTGGACAAGAAGGGCACGCGCGCCGTGGCCGAGGAGTACCTGAAGTACCTGTACTCCGAGGAAGGCCAGCGCATCGCCGGCCGCAACTACTACCGTCCCACGGATGCCAAGGTCAAGGCCGAGTTCGCGGACAAGTTCCCCAAGCTGGAGCTGGTCACCATCGACCAGGCCTTCGGCGGCTGGGCCAAGGCCGACAAGGATCACTTTGCCGACGGCGGCAGCTTCGACCAGATCTACACCAAGAAGTGAGTGCGGCGCGCCGGCCCGGCCGGCGCCCACCCACTGAATTCACCCGCTTTCCCAGACACCTGCCAACCTCCCACGATCCGCCATGTCCATCTTCCTGACCTCCCGCCACTCTTTGCCGGCCGCGCGCCGCACGGCGCAGGCAGGCGTGCGGATGCACAAGGCAGGAGTGGCAGGCAAGGCAGGCAAGGCAGGCGTGGTGGCATCCAGCTCTTTTCTTCGCTTCGAGACCGTGGCCTTCGCCAGCCGGCGATGTAGCACCTGACGACTCCGTGCGGTGCGCCTGCAGGCCTGGCCCTGCAGGCGGCCGCCCCTTGCTCCGCATTCCCTTTTTTGTTTTTTGGCTGCATGCCGCGCGCATGCATGGGCAGCGCTTTGCCTGCGCCACGCACCACGCACCACGCACCACGCACCACTCTTCCAAGGATGTCCGTCATGGTCTCGTTTGATTCTTTACCCCGACACACAGCCAACTGGCGCCGACGCCAACTGCTGGGCGCGGGCCTTGCCGCAGCAGTCGCCACGGTGGGCGGCCCGGCCCTGGCCCAGGACAAGGCGGGTGACCGCGTGCTGCGCGTGGGCCACCAAAAGGGCTGGCTGTCCATCCTGAAGAGCCGGGGCACGCTGGAAAAGCGGCTGGCGCCGCTGGGCGTATCCGTGCGCTGGATCGAGTTCAACGCCGGCCCCGTGCAGCTGGAGGCGCTGAACGTGGGCTCCATCGACTTCGGCGATGTGGGCGAGGCCCCGCCCATCTTTGCGCAGGCCGCAGGGGCACCCCTGGTCTATGCGGGCGCCACCGTGCCGCGCCCCGGGCTGGAGGCGGTGATCGTGCCCAAGGACTCGCCCATCCGCAGCGTGCAGGACCTCAAGGGCAAGCGCGTGGCCTACAACAAGGGCTCGAACGTGCAGTACTTCCTGGTCAAGCTGCTGGAAAAGCACGGCCTGAAGTACGGCGATGTGCAGTCCGTCTTCCTGGCGCCGGCCGATGCGCGTGCCGCCTTCGAGCGCGGCTCCGTCGATGCCTGGCTGATCTGGGACCCCTTCCTGGCTGCCGCGCAAAAGACGCTGGACGCCCGCCTGCTGGCCGATGCCACGGGCGTGGTCAACAACCGCGCCTACTACTTCACCTCGCGCGATTTCGCCACGCGCAATGCCGATGTGCTGCGCATTGCCATCGAAGAGGTCGATGGGATTGACCGCTGGGCCTCGAAGAACCAGACGGCCGCTGCCGCCGAGCTGTCCAGCATCCTGGGCCTGGATAAGTCCATTACCGAGCTGTACCTGAGCCGTGCCCGCTTCGGCACCTCGTCCGTGACGCGCGAGATCCTGGCCGAGCAGCAGCAGATCGCCGACACCTTCTTCGAGCTCAAGCTCATCCCCCGCAAGCTCAACCTGCTGCATGCCGCGCCGGTGGACCTGATCGCGTCGCGCCCCTGAGCCCACTGCAAGGAGTCCGCACCATGAATGCCAATTCCAAGAAGCCCCGCCTGGACCGCGTGCGCCGCCAGGCCCTGCAACTGCTGGGCACCACCGCCTTCAGCTGGAGCCTGGCCGGCCAGTACGCACGCGCCGAGACGCCGGCCGCCGTGGCCGGGCCCGAGCAGTTGCGCATCGGCTACCAGAAGTCGGCCGTCAACCTGGTCATCCTCAAGCAGCAAGGCGTGCTGGAAAAGCGCTTTGCGGGCACCAAGGTCAGCTGGCTGGAGTTTCCGGCCGGCCCCCAGCTGCTGGAGGCCCTGGCCGCCGGCAGCCTGGATTTCGGCCTGACCGGCGATTCACCCCCGGTCTTTGCCCAGGCCGCGGGCCGCGACCTGCTGTACGTGGGCGCCGAGCCGCCCAAGCCCGAGAGCTCGGCCATCCTCGTGCCGTCGGACTCGCCGCTGCGCGCCCTGGCCGACCTCAAGGGCCGGCGCGTGGCGCTGCAAAAAGGCTCCAGCGCCCATTACCTGCTGGTGCGCGCGCTGGACAAGGCGGGCCTGGCCTGGAACGAGATCCAGCCCGTCTACCTGGCCCCGGCCGATGCGCGCGCCGCCTTCGAGCGCAAGAGCGTGGACGCCTGGGCCATCTGGGACCCGTTCTACGCGGCCACCGAGCTGGCGATTCGCCCGCGCGTGCTGGCCAATGGCGAAGGCCTGTCGGGCAACGCCTCGTTCTACCTGGCCGCGCGCGGACTGGTGGAGCGCCATCCGCAGGTGCTGCGCGCGCTGTTCGATGAGCTCACGCGCGCCGATCGCCTGGCCCAGAGCGCACGCCAGGAGGCCGTGGCCCTGGTGGCCGGCTTCAGCGGCCTGGATACGGCGGTGGTCAGCCGCTTCATTGCGCGCCGGCCCAGCTCCCCCGTGGGCCTGCTGGCTGCGCAGACCGTGGTGGACCAGCAGCGCGTGGCCGATGCATTTTTTCGGCTGGGCCTGATTCCGCGCCAGGTGCAGGTGGCCGACATCGTCTGGCGGCCCTCGGCGGCCGAGTACGCGCGGCTGGCCGAGCCTGCGGCGGCACGGCCTTCTTCCGCCCTTTGATTTCCTTCCTCGATTCCGTCCCCTGACTGGAGCAGCGCATGCAGGTTTTCTGGTTCATTCCCACCCACGGCGACAGTCGCTACCTCGGCACGGCCGAGGGCGCCCGCCCGCTCAGCCACGACTATGTCAAGCAGGTCGCCATCGCGGCCGACAGCCTGGGCTACGAGGGCGTGCTGATTCCCACGGGCCGCTCCTGCGAGGACCCCTGGGTCGTCGCCTCCAGCCTGATTCCGGTCACCAGGCGCCTGAAGTTCCTGGTCGCCGTGCGTCCCGGCCTGCACCAGCCCAGCCTGGCGGCGCGCATGGCTGCCTCGTTCGACCGCCTGTCGGGCGGGCGGCTGCTGATCAATCTGGTCACGGGCGGCGACCGCGCCGAGCTGGAGGGCGACGGCGTCTTCCTCGACCATGCGCAGCGCTACGAGCAATCGGCCGAGTTCATCCGCATCTGGCGCGAGATCCTTGAGCGCAGCCATGAGGGCGGCACGCTCGACTACGAAGGTGAACACCTCTCGGTCAAGGGCGCCAAGCTGCTGTTCCCGCCGCTGCAAAAGCCGTATCCGCCCGTGTACTTCGGCGGCTCGTCCGAGGCCGCGCACGACCTGGCCGCCGAGCAGGTCGATGCCTACCTGACCTGGGGCGAGCCCCCGGCCGAGGTGGCCAAAAAGATTGCCGATGTGCGCGAGAAGGCGGCGCGCCATGGCCGCAGCGTGAAGTTCGGCATCCGCCTGCACGTCATCGTGCGCGAGACCGAGGACGAGGCCTGGGCCGACGCCGATCGCCTGATCAGCCGCCTCAAGGACGAGACCGTGGTCCAGGCCCAGGCCGCCTTCGCGCGCATGGACTCGGAAGGTCAGCGCCGCATGGCCGCCCTGCATGCCGGCGGCAGCCGCCGCACGCGGGCCGAGCTGGAGATCAGCCCCAACCTCTGGGCCGGCGTGGGCCTGGTGCGCGGCGGCGCGGGCACGGCCCTGGTGGGCGATGCGCAGACCGTGGCCGACCGCATCAAGGAGTACGCGGACCTGGGCATAGACACCTTCGTGCTGTCCGGCTATCCGCACCTGGAAGAGGCCTACCGCTTTGCCGAGCTGGTCTTCCCGCTGCTGCCGCTGTCCATGCGCGACAGGCTGGCTGGCGGCGTGGGCGGGCCGCTGGGCGAGACCGTTGCCAACCTGTACTCGCCGCGCGCGTCGCAAAGCTGAGGGAGTCACGCATGTCCGATGCACGTACCGTTTCTGCGCTGCCGGCCTCCTCGGCCCCCCCGGCCGGCGATTCCTGGTCGCCGCTGCTACGCTTTGCGGCCGGCGTGGGCCGCCGCCTGGTGCCCTGGCTGGTGCCGCTGGCGCTGATCGCCGTCTGGCAGGCCGCCTCGGCGTGGGGCTGGCTGTCCACGCGGGTGCTGCCCGCTCCGCTGGATGTGCTGCGCGCCGCGCAGACGCTGGCCGAGTCGGGAGAGCTGCTCAAGCATGTGCAGGTGAGCGCGGGCCGCGCGCTGGGTGGCCTGGCCATCGGCGGCGGGCTGGGGCTGGCGCTGGGCCTGCTCACGGGCTCGCTGCGCTGGGCGGAGACGCTGCTGGACTCCACCATCCAGATGGTGCGCAACATTCCCGCGCTGGCGCTGATTCCGCTGGTCATCCTGTGGTTCGGCATCGACGAGAGCGCCAAGCTGTTCCTGATCAGCGTGTCGGTGTTCTTTCCCATCTACCTGAACACCTTCCACGGCATACGCAATGTGGACCCTGCGCTGATCGAGATGGGGCGCAGCTACGGCCTCACGCGCTGGCAGCTGTACCGCGAGGTCATCCTGCCGGGCGCGCTGTCCTCCATCCTCGTCGGCCTGCGTTTTTCGCTGGGCCTGATGTGGGTGATCCTGATCGTGGCCGAGACCATCTCGGCGCAGTCGGGCATCGGCTACCTGACCATGAACGCCCGCGAGTTCCTGCAGACCGACGTGGTGCTGGTCGGCATCCTGCTGTACGCCCTGCTGGGCAAGCTGGCCGACTGGTTTGCGCGTGCGCTGGAGCACTGGTGGCTGCGCTGGCATCCGGGCTACCAGCCCAAGTGACACAAGGAGCACGACATGAGCCGATGGAACCGCATGAAGACCACGCTGGCACAGGCCGTGGAGCTGAACACCACCGCGCCGGCGATGGCCTGGGAGGCCTCGTTCGACGCCGATGGCCTGGACGTCAGCGACCGCCTGGCCCAGAACGACGATGCACCGCAGTCCGCATCCCCCCAATCCGCACCGCGCCGTGGCGTGCGCCTGCAGGCCGGCGGGCTGACCAAGCGCTACGGTCAGCGCGAGGTGCTGCACGAAGTGCAGCTGCAGGTGGAGCCTGGCGAATTCGTCGCCATCGTGGGCCGCAGCGGCTGCGGCAAGAGCACCTTGCTGCGCCTGGTCGCAGGCCTGGAGCAGGCCACGGCCGGCACCCTGCTGCTGGACGGCGAGCTCGCCCGCGCCGTGCAGGGCGCGCAGGGTGGCACGCGCATCATGTTCCAGGATGCGCGCCTGCTGCCCTGGCGGCGCGTGCTGGCCAATGTGACGCTGGGCCTGCCCGCCTCGGCCCAGGAACGTGGCCGCGAAGTGCTGGCCCAGGTCGGCCTGGCCGACCGCGAGGGCGAATGGCCGGCGCGCCTGTCCGGCGGCCAGCGCCAGCGCGTGGCCCTGGCGCGCGCCCTGGTGCACCGCCCGCAACTGCTGCTGCTGGACGAGCCGCTGGGCGCGCTCGATGCGCTCACCCGCATAGAGATGCACCGCCTGATCGAAGGCCTGTGGCAGAGCCACGGCTTCACGGCCCTGCTGGTCACGCATGACGTGCAGGAGGCCGTGGCCCTGGCCGACCGCGTGGTGCTGATCGAGGACGGCCGCATCGCGCTGGACGAACGCATTGCCCTGCCACGGCCGCGCGTGCACGGCAGCGTGGCGCTGGCGGCCATCGAGCAACGCATTCTCGACCGCGTGCTGCAAAAGCCCGCTGCCGAGCCCGACTCCAACCCCCTGACCGACACCACGGCCTGGCCCGGCGTGCCGGCCCATGGCCTGCGCTGGGCGGTCTGACTTTTCGTTTTCCCCAACCTTCCTTTGATTCCTTTTGATCCCCAGGAGAAAAACATGTCCATTCAAGCCATCAACGTGCGCAACCAGTTCAAGGGCCAGGTGCGCGAAATCATCCGTGGTGACGTTGTCTCCGAAGTCGATGTGCAAACGCCCTGGGGCGTGGTCACCTCGGTGATCACCACGCGCTCGGTGGACGAGCTGGGCCTGGTCGTGGGCTCCGACGTGGTGGCCCTGGTCAAATCCACCGAAGTGTCCATTGCCAAGCTCTGAGGCCAGGCACTGAAGGCACTGCCGATGCTCAACCGCCCCAGAGCATCGGCTTGTTGACCATCAGGTAATAGGTCACGGCCATGGCGATGAAGGCCGGGTAGCCCAGCGCCTCCCAGCGCCGGGCGTAGACGGCATATAGGGCGGGCAGGGCGGCCTGTGCTGCGTGTGCGCCGCGCGCCATGGCGGCCATGCGCATCTGCAGCCAGACCACGGGCAGCCAGCAGGCGCCGGCCAGCAGGTACAGGCCCAGCGACAGTGCCAGCCACGGCGTGGTCAACGGCCAGCCCGCCATGTGGGCCAGGGCAATGCCGCTCACAGGCTGTATGACCACGCAGGGCGTGGTGAACCACCAGTCCGCACGCACCACCAGGCGGCTGACCACGGCCTGCGCAGCGACGCTGCCGCTGCGGTTGGCGAAGAACATGTAGAAGGCCGAGCCCAGGCCGGTGCCGACCAGCAGCACGCTGGACGCGATATGCAGCGTCTTGAGCAACAGGTAGAGATTCATGCGGACTCCTTGGACGTGACGGGCGCCGACATCAGGTGCAGCAGCATGGCTGCGATCGGCAGGTTCTTGAGCAGCGGCCCCAGCGGATGCAGCCACAGCGTGGGCTGCAGCGCCGTGGCCAGTACGGTCATGGCGGCCATCAGCAGCAGGGCCGCCAGATAGCTCTTGCGGCCGGGCAGCAGCCACAGCGCCAGGCCCACGGCCAGGTCGGCGAGCAGGCCGCTCCAGATCAGGAATGTCTGCCAGCCCGCATCGTGGATGCCGGCATCGGCCAGCACCTGCACGCTCAGGCCGCGGTGCTCGATGGCGCTGACCAGGGCCGTGCCCAGCCAGACGGCGATCAGGCTCAAGTGCATGGTGCGCAGCGGCGCTGGAACGGTGCGAGAGCGGCGCTCATCCATGGCGCAAGGTGGACAGCAGTTGGGAGGGCGCAACGCCGGGCCGGCCCAGCAGGCCTTGCAGGCCAGCCGGATCAGTGACGTTGTCGCTGGCCAGCATGGCCAGTGTCTCGCTGCACCAGGGCGAGGCGCTGACCCAGTCGCCAGCGCGTGCGCTGGCGCGGGTGAGCCAGCCGGGCAGCGTGCCCACGCGGGCGGGGGCGCGGCCCATTTGCGCGCGCAGGCTGGCAATCAGTGCGGCCAGCGGCAAGGGCAGGGGGCCACCGATCTCGATCATGCCCACGGGCTCGGGGCGCGTCACCAGGCCGGCCACGGCCTCGGCCAGGTCGCGCACGGCCACGGGCTGCACGCGGGCCTGCAGCACGGGGCGCGGCAGCAGCAGCGCCGGCAGGCGCGCCATGGACAGGAACATCTCGCTGCTGGCGCCGCCAGCGCCGAACACCACGCTGGGGCGGACCACGCAGCCTTGCAGATGGCCGGCTGCCGTGAGTGCCAGCAGATGCTCGTCAGCGGCGCGCTTGGTGGTGGCGTAGCGCGTGGCACTGCCTTCTATGCCCAGGGCAGAGATCTGCACCACGCGCCGCACGCCAGCCGCCGCGCAGGCATCGAACAGGGCAATGGGGGCCAGGGCGTGCATGGCATCGATGGGCCGGGAGGCGCTGTCGCGCAGCACGCCCACGGCATTGACCACGGCATCCACGCCCGCCAGGTGCGGCAGCCAGGCCTCGGGCGTGGTGGCCTTGGCGTAGTCGAGCGCAGGCAGTGAATGGCGGCTGCGCGCCACGGGGTCGTGGCCGGCCAGTGCCAGCAGGTTGACGATATGGCGGCCGATGAAGCCGTTGCCGCCGCAGACCAGAATGCGCATGGTGACCTCCAGTTTCTCTTGTGACGGAAATTTCAGGCTCGGCGTCCGCGCTTGACACGGGTGTCAGCGGCCTCGGAGCGCACGAAGCGCTGCACGCTGGCGCCCAGGCGCAGGAGCTTGTCCAGCGTGGAGGGCGACAGCCGCAGCATCTCGTCGGTCCAGATGCCCAGCGACTCCATGAGGCGCAGCGTCTCGTGCACGCGGTCCTGGGTGTCGGGGGATTCGGCATCGAAACCGGGCTCTGCTATCAGTTCGCGCAGCATCTCGGAGGTCGGGTCGAACTCGCGCTGCTTGCGCTCTCGCACGATGGTGCGCAGCAGCTCCCAGACATCGGACGAGGTCTCGAAGTAGTCGCGGCGGTCGCCGGGCCTGCGGCTGATGCGGATCAGCTCCCAGTCCTGCAGTTCCTTGAGGCTGTTGCTCACGTTGGAGCGAGCGGCGCCCAGCGTGCCGGCAATCTCTTCCGCATTGAGCGGGCGGCCATGGAAAAACAGCAGGGCGTGGATCTGGGCGACCGTGCGGTTCACTCCCCAGGAGCTGCCCATGTCGCCCCAATGGTGGATGAAACGGTGTGCGATGGGACTCAGTTGCATGGCTTCAGTGTCTGCAGGTCTGAAATTTCTGTCAAGAGAGAAATTTGAGAAAGCTGAAAAATCAAAACCGGCTGCAGCGCGGGGGCGGCACCTGGCGGGGCGCGGCATGTGCTGCTCCATAATGCTGGGCAGCCTGGCCTGCCACCCAGTACATACACAGGCGGGCCACCGTTTTGAGGGGAACACCATGACTGCTGTGCAAAACCTGCGTGCCATCACCGTGCTGGCCGCCTGCGCGCTGGCGCAGGCTGCGTCTGCCGCCTGCTATTCCGTCTACACGCCCGAGCAGGAACTGATCTACCGCTCCAACCGCCCGCCGGTGGACCTGACCTTGCCGCTGCACCAGACCGTGGAAAAGATCGAGCGCGGCGCCACCATGGTGTTCACGCTGGACGAGTTCAACTGCCTCACTGAAGTCAACCTGCTGGCCGAACGCGAGCAACTGGCGCGTGCACGCCAGGAGCGCCAGCGGGACCTGGGCCGCAGCAGCACGCCGCGCTCCTGAGGGGCAAAAGCGAGTTCGGGGCTTTTTTGGGGGGCCGCCACCAGGGCAATCGGAGAGCCTGAGACAATCTGGCCCCATGAGTGAACCCCGCGACAACAAGATCCCCGACAACCTGCCCGAAGCCGACGCCGACGCCCCTGCACTGCCCGAAGGCTGGCTGCAGGTGCTGTCCATGGATATGGACGCCCAGGGCGTGGCCCGCAAGAGCGATGGCAAGGTGGTATTCATCGACGGCGCACTGCCGACCGAGCTGGTCAGCGCCAATACCCATCGCAAGAAAAACAACTGGGAAGCCGCCAGCCTGACGGCCATCCACCGCGAATCCTCCCAGCGCGTGCGCCCCGGCTGCCCCAACTTCGGCTTGCATGCCGGCGCCTGCGGCGGCTGCAAGATGCAGCATCTGCACGTCGCTGCCCAGGTGGCCATCAAGCAGCGCGTGCTGGAGGACAACCTCTGGCATCTGGCCAAGGTCAGGCCCGAGACGCTGCTGCGCCCCATCGAGGGTCCGTCCTGGGGCTACCGCTTCCGCTCGCGCCTGTCGGTGCGCTACGTGGCCAAGAAGGGCAAGGTGCTGGTGGGCTTTCACGAGCGCAAGAGCCGCTACATCGCCGACATGGAGACCTGCAAGGTCCTGCCACCCCATGTGGATGCCATGCTGCTGCCCATGCGCGCGCTGATCGCCTCCATGGATGCGCGCGAAACCTGCCCGCAGATCGAGGTCGCCTGCGGCGATTCGGTCACGGCCCTGGTGCTGCGCCACCTGGAGCCGCTGTCCGAGGACGATCAGGCCCGGCTCCGCGCTTTCGCGGCCGAGCACAACGTGCAGTGGTGGCTTCAACCCAAGGGCCCGGACACCGTGCACCTCATGGAGCAGGGAGGCGCCCAGCTCGACTACGGCCTGCCCGATTTCGGCATCACCATGCCGTTCAAGCCCACGGACTTCACCCAGGTCAATCCGCACATCAACCGCGTGCTGGTCACGCGCGCGCTGCGCTTGCTGGATGTCAAGAAGGATGAGCGCGTGATCGACTGGTTCTGCGGTCTGGGCAACTTCACCCTGCCCCTGGCCACGCAGGCGCGCGAGGTGCTGGGCATCGAGGGCAGCGACACCCTGGTCAAGCGCTCCCATGAAAACTACGCGGCCAACAACGCGCAGCGGGCGGAGGGCGACAAGCTCGCGCCCACGCGCTTTGTGGCGCGCAACCTGTTCGAGATGACGCCCGAGATGCTGTTCGCCGACGGCGTCGCCGGCAAGTGGCTGGTCGATCCGCCGCGCGAAGGAGCGTTTGCGCTGTCCAAGGCCCTGGCCGACATCCACCAGGCGCGCATCGGCGCCGAAGGCGCCGAGCCCCTGCCGGCAGGGCATGAGGACTGGCGCTTTCCAGAGCGCATCGTCTATGTCAGCTGCAATCCCGCCACGCTGGCACGCGATGCCGGTCTGCTGGTGCACCTGGCCGGCTATCGCTGTGTTTCGGCCGGCGTGGTCAACATGTTCCCGCACACGGCCCATGTGGAGAGCATGGCGGTGTTCGAGCGTCGCGTGGACTGACGGCGGCCCCGCAGGCCTTGCATGAAAAAGCCGTGGCCGCCTGAGGGCGCCACGGCTTTTTTGCGGCCGGATCCGGATGCCTGCCGGATCAGCTGCGATTGCGTCCTGCCGAAGGCTCGGCAGGCACATCTTCCTTGTCGCTGCGGCGGCGGTCACTCTGGCCCAGGACCGAAGGCGTGCCCTCGATCTTGTTGGCGCGCATGTACTCGTCCATATCCTTCCAGCCTGCGAACACCAGGGCCTTGGGCGATTTGGGGTTGAGCGTGTAGCAATCCTCCAGCCCGCGCAGGGCATGGCGGCAGGCCCCGCCAATGGCCTTGGCCTCGGCCTCCTTGGCGACGGCGCGGGGGTCCGGCCCCAGGCCCGGAATATCATCCAGCTTGCAGCCGGCAAGCAGCGTGGGCAGCAGCAGGATGGCGAAGGTGCGGGGAAGATTAGGCATGGTCATCTTGACGAGATTATCGGCACGACCCGGAAAAAGTTGAGCCCGCCTTGCACGAATGATGATCCCGGACATGCAAAAGGCCTCCCGAAGGAGGCCTTTGGTGTTGCAGCACGCAAGGCGCAGCCTTGGCGCGTGCGGCATCAGTCGCGTTCGCCGCCCATGATGCCCAGCAGGGCCAGCAGGCTCTGGAACACGTTGAACAGGTCCAGGTACAGGGCCAGCGTGGCGCTGATGTAGTTGGTCTCGCCGCCGTCCATGATCTGCTTGAGGTCATAGAGCATGTAGGCGCTGAAGATGCCGATGGCCGCCACCGAGATCGCCATCATGCCGGCCGTGGAGCCGATGAAGACGTTGATGATGGAGCCCACGAACAGCACCAGCACACCCACGAACAGGAACTTGCCCATGCCCGACAGGTCGCGCTTGATCACCGTGGCCAGCGAGGCCATGACCAGGAACACGCCGGCCGTGCCTGCAAAGGCGGTCATGATCAGCTCGGAGCCGTTCTTGAAGCCCAGGATCATGCCGATCATGCGCGACAGCATCAGGCCCATGAAGAAGGTAAAGCCCAGCAGCACGGGAATGCCGGCTGCCGAGTGCTTTGTCTTCTCGATGGCGAACATGAAGCCGAAGGCGCCGCCCAGGAAGACGATGAGCCCCAGACCGCCGCTCAGCGAGCGCGTGATGCCCGTGGCCACGCCCAGCCAAGCGCCCAGCACGGTGGGGAGAAGACTCAGGGCCAGCAGCCAGTAGGTGTTGCGCAATACGCGATTGCGCTCTTGCTGCGAGACACCGTAGCCCGCAGAGCCCAGTGTGGTGACTTGATCATTCATGTGGCCAGTCCTCCGAAGGAGTGTTATTGCGACTTGCCCATTCTAGGTGGCGGCTCGCGCGCCGCTTGCAATACCCCGAGCCTCTGCCATGGTTTGGTTTCGAATGTTTTGTTCTGCGCATGCATTGTCAGTCCTCATACGATTGCTATGCTTATAGGACATTTGTGATGGAATGGATAACTGCAATCTTATGAAGACCAAGCATGAACTCGAACTGGCCGACGTGAAGGCCATTGCCGCCGCCGCAGAGGCCGAGGCGCTGAAGAACAAGTGGGCCGTGACCATTGCCATCGTCGATGACGGCGGTCACCTGCTGTGGCTGCAGCGCCTCGATGGCGCCGCCGCAGTCTCGGCCCATATCGCTCCGTCCAAGGCCCGTTCGGCTGCCCTGGGCCGCCGCGACACCAAGGGCTATGAAGACATGATCAACAACGGCCGTACGGCCTTCCTGAGCGCCCCCACGGTGGACGGCCTGCTCGAAGGCGGCGTGGCCATCATGAAGGACGGCCAGTGCCTGGGTGCCGTGGGCGTCAGCGGCGTCAAGGCCAATGAGGATGCCCAGGTGGCCAGCGCCGGCATTGCGGCTCTGGGTCTGTAAAAGCCCCTGATGCACCCTGCATGAATCTGCCTTTTGGGCCGATTCATGAGGCAAAGAAAAAGCCCCTGTACCTCAGTACAGGGGCTTTTTCTTTGAAGCGATCCACATTGCAGCGCAGGGAAAAAATGCTTGGCTACGCAAAATCCGAAGATTCTGTTGGCTGGCTAATCGACCTTTGGGACTGGAAGCCCCAAGGTCGCCCCACGATGAAACAAAGAAGCGGTCAGCGGACCCGAACATGACCCGCCGACGGCTGCAATCTTGGTTATTTGGTCAGGATGAGCTTGCCCAGCTTGGTGGCCTGCAGACGATAGGGTGTGCCGTTGTGCACGATGGTCACAGCCTTTTGCCCATTGAGCAGCAAGGTGCTGTCGAGTCCGCTGGCGGCCCCGCTGAGGGCTGCGGATGCTGCGGCCTGCAGCGCTGCAAAGGCCTGGGCTGTGGAGTTGCCGGACAGATGCGAGGTGGCGGCGGAAGTGGCAGACATGCAGGGAATTCCTCAAAAATTGGAAAGTTTTGTGAATGATAACAATTCTCAATTGAAAATCAAGTGAGACTTACTCTCATTGTGGTTTCTGCCCCCCGAACGACCGAACGACCGAACGCCTGATCACCCCGCGAGCTTGTTCCAAGAGCGGGCCGCAATGGAAAACGGCCCCGAAGGGCCGTTGTCGCTGAGCGCCAGGCAACGAATGCCGCTCTCGCGGCCTACTTGACGGGGTCCGTCACAAAGCCGATCTTGCGCACGCCGGCACGCTGGGCGGCGGCCATGGCCTGGGCAACACGCTCGTAGCGCACTTCCTTGTCGCCCTGGATGTGCAGGTCGGGTTGCGGCTCCTTGGCTGCCTCGGCCTTGAGGTTTTCCTCGAACTGCGTATCGCTCACGGCCACGCCATTCCAGTGGTACTGGCCATCAGCGGACACGGCCAGGCGCACGGTGGCGGGCTTGACGTCTTCGGGCTGGTTGGTGGCGCGGGGCAGGTCCACGTTCACCGAATGCTTCATCACCGGCACGGTGATGATGAAGATGATCAGGAGCACCAGCATGACGTCGACCAGCGGCGTCATGTTGATCTCGTTCATCACCTCTTCGCCGTCATCATCCATTGTTCCGAATGCCATGGCTTACGCGCCTTTCTTCAGCGGCAGCACATTGCCGGCTTCCTTGCCGTCGATGGACACGCGGGCGCCGGTCACGAAGTAGGCGTGCATGTCGTGGGCAAAGCTGTTGAGTGCGTTGAGGATGGACTTGTTGCCACGCACCACGGCGTTGTAGCCGAGCACAGCCGGAATGGCCACGGCCAGACCCAGGGCCGTCATGATCAGCGCCTCGCCGATGGGGCCTGCCACCTTGTCGATGGAGGACTGGCCCGACAGGCCGATGGCGACCAGTGCGTGGTAGATGCCCCAGACGGTGCCGAACAGGCCGATGAAGGGGGCTGTCGAGCCCACGGAGGCCAGAATGGCCAGGCCCGATTGCAGGCGGGCCGTGAACTCGCTGATGCCGTTGCGCATGCAGCGGGTCACCCAGTCGCTGATGTCAAGCGTGTCGTGCAGGTGGGCGCTGGTCTTGCGGTGGTGGGCAGTGGCTTCGCGGCCTTCGAGCACCAGGTAGCGGAAGGGGTTGGACCGGTCATTGCCGAGCTTTTCCAGGCCGCTGGCCAGGTCGGGGCTGTGCCAGAAGTCCTGGGCGTTGCGGGCGTACTTCTTGAACTTCACGATGTCCAGGGCCTTGATGATCATCACCAGCCAAGAGGCCACCGACATGGCCAGCAGGATGACGGCGACGGCACGGGTGACGAAGTCTCCCTGCGTCCAGACGTGGGCAATGCCGAATTGGGAATCCATGGATACTCCTGAGAATCAATTGAGGGTGAATTTGACCGGGACCGTAACCCACATGGGGGTTGGCGTGCCGTTGCTCTTGCCGGGGACGAACTTCCAGTTCTTGACGCCGTCCACGGCCTGCTGGTCCAGACGGTCGTAGCCGCTGGATTTGCTGACCTCGATCTTCTGAGGCAGGCCTTGCGCATCCACGAAGATGCGCAGCATCACGGTTCCCTGCTCGCCCATGCGCCGGCTGATGGCAGGGTAGTTGGGCGCCGGGTTGTTCAGGTAGGCGGCATTGTTGGATGGCAGCTCGATCTTGGGCGGTGCCGGAGGGGCAGGAGGCGCGGGCGGGGCAGGTGGGGCGGGCGGTGCCGGGGGGGCCGGCGGTGCCTCCACGACGGGCTTGGGCTCGTCTTCCAGCGTGCCTCGCGGCGCCGCAGGTGCCGGCTTGGGATCGGCAATGGCCTTGGGCAGAGGCGGCGCCTTCTTCACGACCGGCTGTGGCTTGGGGGGGGGCGGTGGCGGCGGAGGTGGCTTGGGGGCCTCGGGCTCGGGCGCGGGTGGCGAAATGAATTCCGCGATCACCTGGGCTGGCACGATGACCTCTTCGGGGGCGCGCTGGAGCAGGCCATGCTGCATCGCCCAGAGGGTTGCTGCATGCAAGACCACGACCGAACCCGCGATGGCCACGTTACGGCCAAGGCCCCCGGGGGGGCCAAAACGATCAGACTGGGACATAGAGACAGAAGGAGCTGACAGCGGATAGGTGCCGGGTGCTGTCGCTCGGAAGACGGAGTATCAGCTGCGCAGGATCCACCAGGTGCATGTAACGACGAGGATCAGGCTGCCGACAAGTGCTGAGAGGAGGACCATGCTTTGCTCTCCAGGATATTGTTGGCAAGCTGGACGGTCTGGGCCGCGATCTCGTTGTGTATGGCCGCCACGGGCTGGGTTGCGCAGCATTGCGCCACCACATCCCGGGCACAACTCTCGCACCGGCCGCACTGCATGGCGATACCCAATTCGAATTGGATTTCGTCAAAGCTCATGCCAGCGTGAGCGTGGCGTGCGATCTCACGGTCGGAAACCCGGCGACATACACAGACGATCATGGCTACAGGCAGTAATGGCTGGCTATTGATGAGATGAAAAATTATAAATGAGAATTCATCGCATTTGCAATTCTTGGTTGTCTGTAGGGCTGTATGGCCTTGCGCTTTACTCGGTATCCAGCAGTTCCACAGTGGCCTGCGCGAGGGTTGCACAGCCTGTCAGGGCCATGGCGACCTCCAGTTCGTCGCGCAGCAGCCTCAGTACGTGGGCCACGCCAGCGGCACCTGCATTGGCCAGACCCCAGATTATCGGGCGGCCTATCAGCACAGCCGTTGCACCGAGAGCGATGGCCTTGAGCACATCGGTGCCTCGCCGTATGCCGCCGTCGGCGAGCACAGGGAGCGCATGGCCCGAGTTGCGCAAGGCCTTGGTGACGCGCGGCAGTGCGGTGGCCGTTGCGGGAACGGTATCCAGCGTGCGTCCCCCGTGGTTGGAAACAATGATGCCTGCCACGCCCGATCTCGCCGCCTGCAGCGCGTCAGCCGGATGCAGCACCCCCTTGAGCAGCACTGGCAGGCGCGTCTGCTGCTGCAGCCAGGCAACGTCATCCCAGGTGGGCGCATGCTGCAGCAGGCCGTCGAACAGTGCGCTCTGGTCCGGTGTGAGCCGGACGGCCGGAGATGGAGCCAGGCCCTGCAGATTGACGGCAGAAATGCCGGCGGGAAGGCTAAAGCGCGCGCGGCGTTCACGGTCCCGTACGCCGCTGGCTGGGGCGTCCACCGTCAGCACCAGCGCTTCGTAGCCTGCCGCCTCGGCCCGTTCGATCAATTGCCTGGTAAAGCCCCGGTCGTGCTGCAGGTACAGCTGGAACCATAGCGGCCCGCGGGTCGGCGTGAGCTGTGCGGCCTTCGCCACAGTCTCCAGCGGCAGGCTGGCCTGGGTGCTGAGCACCATGCCCGCGCCCAGCGCCGCAGCCGCATAGGCTGTTGCAAGCTCTGCGTCGGCATGCGCCATTTGCTGGAAGGCCATGGGGGCGACCAGCAGGGGGCAGGCCAGCTCTCGCCCCAGCAGTTGCAGCCGTGTGTTTCCCCCTGCAAGAGGCCTGAGTACGCGTGGCCACAACGTGAGCGCATCCCAGGCGCTGCGGTTGGCGGCAAGGCTGTGTTCATCGGCCGCGCCGCCCGAGAAGTAGGCCCAGGCGTTGTCGTCCAACCGCTGCCGCGCCTGGATCTCGTGGTCGGCCAGATTGATGATGCCGTCGGGAACGGCTTGCAGTGCGGGCACTTGGCTCATGGCATTGGAGGGTGGGCGATGGCGCATCGCCGGTGGCAGACATCCGGAAAAAAGAAAAGCCGGCCCATGGGCCGGCTTTCATCCGTGGGGCAGGCCCGGGGATTACTTGACGTGCTTGCCGATCAGGCCAGCCATCTCGAACATCGAGACTTGGGGCTTGCCGAACACTTCCTTGAGCTTGGCATCAGCGTTGATCATGCGCTTGTTGGCAGCGTCTTGCAGCTTGTTGGCCTTGATGTAGACCCACAGCTTGCTGATGATCTCGGTGCGGGGCAGGGGGGTGGAACCCACCACGGCAGCCAGAGCGGGGCTGGGGGTGAGGGGTTTCATGAAGGCGGCGTTGGGAGTGCGCTTCTTTGCGGGAGCTGCCGGAGCAGCCGTTGCCTTCTTTGCAGTTGCCATGTTGCTTGTTCCTAGTATGGAGTGGATTCTTTACCAGCGAAAAACCGTCGCTATCCACTGGCAGGCTGATGCTAATGGGAAAAAAACGGTCTTCCAAGCTCACCCGTCAAATTTTTGCCTCGATTTGTTGCTGTGGCGCTGTTTTTTGAAGAGTTTTTGCATCCCTGCTCCCTTTCGGGGGCCGCCATGGCTGGAGGGCCGTCGGAGTCAGCGCTTTCAGAGGGGGCGGGCCTCGCTTGTGGAAGAAGGTTCCGAAGAGAGTTTTCGGGCGGGCCAGGTAGCCACAAAAATGCCCAGCAGGGCGATCGCGAAGGCCAGCGCCTGCATGGATGTGACCCGTTCGCCCAGCACGCACATGCCGACCAAGGCGGCGCTGATCGGCAGCAAAACCGTGAAAGTGCCCGCTTGCGAGGCTGGCACGCTGCGCAGGCCCGTCATCCACAGCCATACGGTCCACACGCAGGCAGCCAGGGCGTAGAACAGCAGCAGTCCCCAGATGCTCCATTGCACGCTGCCGAAGTCGAAGTGCCAGGCCAGATACAGCCCGAAGGGAGTTGACAGCGCAAATCCCCAGAGGTTGACGATGGATGTGATGCGTTTGGGCCCCAGGGATGTGGTCAGGCGCTTGCCGATCACGGCGTAAAACGCCTCGCAAAGCACGGCGCCGACGAGCAGCATCTGCCCC
This sequence comes from Delftia sp. WSY_10, assembly GCF_043104705.1. Classification (NCBI taxonomy): domain Bacteria; kingdom Pseudomonadati; phylum Pseudomonadota; class Betaproteobacteria; order Burkholderiales; family Comamonadaceae; genus Delftia; species Delftia sp. WSY_10. The sequence goes on from NZ_JBICKY010000052.1 coordinate 179,572, forward strand.
AGCCATGCCTGCGACGAGGTCGAAGAGACTGCCGCGGTGCCCGCGTCGGGGCGCGACAGTGCATACAAGCATATGCCGGTCACAGCCAGTGCAATGGCCAGCCAGGTGCGCGCGGCCACGCGCTCGCGCAGGAACAGCCAGCTCATCAAGGCTACGGCGGCCGGAATGGCGGCCATGGTCACGCCTGCCGTGACGGCGCTGGTCAGGCTGACGCCGGTAACCATGCAGATGGTGAAAAGGAAGTTGCCGAACAACGATTCCAGGAACAGCAGTCCTTGTGTGCGGCGCGGCAAGGGAGCCTCGTCAGCCGGCTTGCGCAGCCATCGCAGCATGGCGATGGCTCCTATGCCAAAGCGCAGCCAGGCCAGCAACAGCACCGGAAAAATGGCGGCCAAGGGCTTGGATAGGGCGACATAGCTGCCGACCAGGGACATGCTCAGCGCCAGGCAGGCATAGGCAGATCTGCGATGGGAGGTGTTCACGGCTTGTGGAGTTTGGGGCGGCGGTAGCGCTGCCTGAACGCGCGATGGTACCTGCGGGCACGGCAGGCACCCGTGACATACCTGTGTCGCGAATGCTTGCCATGCTGTGGCAATTTTTCACTGCATGGAATCTTCTTTTTGCATTGTGAAAAAATGAATTGCTGCGTTGCGCCATTTTTTCTCAATACGAGAAATGCAATTTCACATTGAAAAATATGAAAATAAGCTGTTGATTTTTATGAAGAAAAATTTGGTCTTGTATAAGACACAAGATGTTGATCGGGTCTTCTATAAGACTTAAATTTGATCCCAAGGCCGACGCAAGAAAGCCGCTTGTTTCAACAACCTCCCAGGAGAGCAACATGCCCCAATCCCTGACCCAGCAACTGAGCCGCGAACAACAGATTTCCGCCCTTGAGAAAGACTGGGCGCAGAACCCCCGTTGGAAGGGTGTCAAGCGTGGCTACAGCGCCGCTGACGTGGTGCGTCTTCGCGGCAGCCTGCAGCCTGAATACACTCTGGCCCAGCGCGGCGCGGAACTGCTCTGGGACAGGATCAACGGCGGTGCCAAGAAAGGCTACGTGAATGCCTTTGGCGCCATCTCTGCGGGCCAGGCCATGCAGCAGGCCAAGGCCGGCCTGGAAGCGGTGTACCTGTCGGGCTGGCAGGTGGCTGCCGACGGCAACACCAGCGAAACCATGTACCCCGACCAGTCGCTGTACGCCTATGACTCGGTGCCCACCATGGTGCGCCGCATCAACAACACCTTCAAGCGCGCCGACGAAATCCAGTGGAGCCGTGGCATCAACCCCGGCGACAAGGAATTCATCGACTACTTCCTGCCTATCGTGGCGGATGCCGAAGCCGGCTTCGGCGGCGTGCTCAACGCGTTCGAGCTGATGAAGAACATGATTGCCGCTGGCGCGGCAGGCGTGCACTTCGAGGACCAGCTGGCCGCCGTGAAGAAGTGCGGCCACATGGGTGGCAAGGTGCTGGTGCCTACCCAGGAAGCCGTCGAGAAGCTCATCTCCGCACGCTTTGCCGCCGACGTGATGGGCGTGCCCACCATCGTGCTGGCCCGTACCGATGCTGAAGCCGCCAACCTGATCACCTCCGACCATGACGCCAACGACAAGCCGTTCCTGACCGGCGAGCGCACGCAGGAAGGCTTCTACCGGGTCAGGAACGGCATGGAGCAATCCATCAGCCGCGGCGTGGCCTACGCACCCTATGCAGACCTGGTGTGGTGCGAAACCGGCGTGCCTGACATCGGCTTTGCCCGCGAGTTCGCCCAGGCCGTGCATGGTGCCTGCCCAGGCAAGCTGCTGAGCTACAACTGCTCGCCCTCGTTCAACTGGAAGAAGAACCTCAACGACAGCCAGATTGCCTCCTTCCAGGAAGAGCTGTCTGCGTTGGGCTACAAGTTCCAGTTCATCACGCTGGCCGGCATCCACATCAACTGGTTCAACACCTTCAAGTTTGCCCACGCCTACGCCAACGGCGAAGGCATGAAGCACTACGTGAACATGGTGCAGGAGCCCGAATTCGCAGCCCGCGAACAAGGCTACACCTTCGTGTCGCACCAGCAGGAAGTGGGTGCAGGCTACTTCGACGACGTGACCACGGTGATCCAGGGCGGCTCGTCCAGCGTCAAGGCACTGACCGGCTCCACGGAAGAGGAGCAATTCCACTGAAGCGCGGCTTCGGTGAGTGCAACTTCAGGTAGATAGGGGTGAGAAAGCGTCCGGGGCCTTGTGCTTCGGGCGCTTTTTCTTTGCTGGGGTTAAAATGCCAGGAGTTTTCAACTGACAAGGGCGAGAAAGGCATCATGGTTATGACACCGCGAACTACATCGGAGATGTACACCGGCCGCTAGCGGCTGGCGGTTCGCGCCTGCACGAGATTCACTCGACCCCAACAAAGCGCGGACCAGGCTCCGCGCTTTTTTGCTTTTGGGGGATGGCGCACCCCCTGAGAAATATTTTTAGGAATCCCATGATCCACATTACGCTTCCCGATGGTTCGCAACGCGAGTATCCCGGTCCGGTCACCGTGGCCGAAGTGGCTGCATCGATAGGCACGGGCCTTGCCAAGGCTGCACTGGCTGGCAAGGTTGGCACGGGCGACGACGCCAAGGTGGTGGACACCAGCTTTGTGATCGACAAGGACATGCCCCTGTCCATCGTGACGGCCAAGGATGCAGATGGCCTGGACGTGATCCGTCATTCGACGGCCCACTTGCTGGCCTACGCCGTCAAGGATCTGTTTCCTGAGGCCCAGGTCACCATCGGCCCCGTCATCGAGAATGGCTTCTACTACGACTTCTCGTACAAGCGTCCTTTCACGCCCGAGGACCTGGTCGCCATCGAAAAACGCATGGCCGAGCTGGCTGCCAAGGACGAGCCCGTGGTGCGCCGCGTGCTGCCGCGCGACGAGGCCGTGGCCTACTTCAAGGGCATGGGCGAGAACTACAAGGCCGAGATCATCGCCAGCATCCCCTCGAACGAGGATGTGAGCCTGTACCGCGAAGGCGGTTTCGAGGATCTGTGCCGCGGCCCCCACGTGCCGAGCACCGGCAAGCTCAAGTTCTTCAAGCTGATGAAGGTGGCTGGCGCCTACTGGCGCGGTGACCATCGCAACGAGATGCTGCAGCGCGTGTACGGCACGGCCTGGGCTACCAAGGACGACCTGCAGCAGTACCTGCACATGCTGGAGGAGGCCGAAAAGCGCGACCACCGCAAGCTGGGCCGTGAATTGGATCTGTTCCACATCGACGAGCATTCGCCAGGCACCGTGTTCTGGCATCCGAAGGGTTGGGCTTTGTGGCAAGAGGTCGAGCAGTACATGCGCCGCGTGTACCGCGACAACGGCTACCAGGAGGTCAAGGGTCCGCAGATCCTGGACAAGACCCTGTGGGAGAAGACCGGCCACTGGGACAAGTACCGCGAGAACATGTTCACGACCGAGTCGGAAAAGCGCGACTACGCGCTCAAGCCGATGAACTGCCCCGGCCACATCCTGATCTTCAAGCAGGGCATCAAGAGCTACCGCGACCTGCCGCTGCGCTACGGCGAATTCGGCCAGTGCCACCGCAACGAGCCCACGGGCGGCCTGCACGGCATCATGCGCGTGCGCGGCTTCACGCAAGATGACGGCCACGTCTTCTGCACCGAAGACCAGATCCAGCCCGAAGTGCTGGCCTTCACCACGCTGCTGCAAAAGGTCTACGCGGACTTCGGTTTCAGCGACATCATCTACAAGGTCGCCACGCGCCCCGAGGCGCGCATCGGCTCCGATGAAAGCTGGGACAAGGCGGAGGCCGCGCTGATCAACAGCCTGGAGGCTTCGGGCTGCGAGTACGTGATCTCGCCCGGCGATGGCGCGTTCTACGGTCCCAAGATCGAGTACACGCTCAAGGACGCCATCGGTCGCCAGTGGCAGTGCGGCACCATCCAGGTCGACTTCTCCATGCCCGAGCGCCTGGATGCGGAATACGTGGGTGAAGACGGCGATCGCCATCGCCCCGTGATGCTGCACCGTGCCATCGTCGGCAGCCTGGAGCGTTTCATCGGCATCCTCATCGAGCAGCATGCCGGTGCCATGCCGACATGGCTGGCTCCTGTGCAGGCGGCCGTGCTCAATATCACTGACGCGCAGGCGGACTATGTGCGGGAAGTCGCGCAAAAGCTGCAAAAAGCATTTCCGAATCAAGGCCTTAGGGTGGCGACAGATCTGCGCAACGAAAAGATTACGTATAAAATACGGGAGCATTCGTTGCAAAAGCTGCCTTACATCCTTGTTGCAGGCGACAAGGAGAAGGCCGCTGGCGCAGTGGCAGTGCGCGCACGGGGCAACAAGGACCTCGGAGTGATGTCGGTCGACGCGTTCATTGAACTCGTGGCCAAGGACATCGCGGCGAAGGCCTGACGGAGCATCTCCAAAGGCGTTAGCCGTTTGGCGTGTACTGCACACAAGCGGCTACGCTGTTGTAGCAACTTAAATCCAAGGGTGAGAACCATAGCTACTGAATTTCGTGATCGGCGCCACCGTGAAGAGCGCAAGCATCGTCTCAACCGTGAAATCATGGCGCCTGAAGTGCGTCTGTCCGGCCCGGAGAACGAGCCGCTGGGCATCGTGCCTCTGCAGGAAGCGCTGCGCATGGCGGGCGAGTTGGACGTGGACCTGGTGGAAATCGCCGCCACGGCCACTCCGCCTGTCTGCCGGTTGATGGACTATGGCAAGTTCAAGTACCTTGAACAGAAGAAGGCTGCCGAAGCCAAGGCCAAGCAGACCGTCATCGAAATCAAGGAAGTGAAATTCCGCCCTGGTACCGACGACGGCGACTACAACATCAAGCTGCGCAACATCCGCCGATTCCTGGCCGATGGTGACAAGTGCAAGATCACGCTGCGTTTCCGCGGCCGTGAAATCACGCACCAGCAGATCGGTCTGGACCTGCTGAACCGTCTGCGTGACGATCTGGCGGACTCCATCCAGGTGGAGCAGTTCCCCAAGCTCGAAGGCCGCCAGATGGTGATGATGATCGCCCCTGCGCGCAAGAAGCCCACCACCGGTGGCAAACCGCAAGCAGAGGTTTCTGCTGCACCTGCGGTGGCTGATAAGGCATAATCGCGGTTTCGCCCTTCGCTGAGGGGCGACAGAATTTGCAGGCCTTGCGCGAGTCGATTGCGCGGGGCGTGCGATGCAAGGGACATGGTATCCATGTCCCTTGTTCTTGCCGGCCTCCGGGCTGGCACAGAAGTGTCTCGGGGCCAGCAAGTGCGCGCAGTGTTGCGAGCCGCCTCACGAGCACAAACAACAGGAGCATTCAAATGCCCAAAATGAAGACCAAGAGCAGCGCGAAGAAGCGTTTTCGCGTTCGTCCCGGTGGCACCGTCAAGCGCGGTCAAGCCTTCAAGCGTCACATCTTGACCAAGAAGACCACCAAGAACAAGCGTCACCTGCGTGGTGCAGTGGCTGTGCATGAGACCAACATGGGCTCGATCGCACAGATGCTGCCGATGGCTGGCCTGTAATTCACTGACGAACAAGGAGAAAACACATGCCTCGCGTCAAACGTGGTGTAACGGCCCGCGCCCGTCACAAAAAAGTTCTGGCCCTTTCCAAGGGTTTCCGCGGCCGCCGCGGCAATGTCTTCCGCATCGCCAAGCAGGCGGTGATGAAGGCTGGGCAATATGCCTACCGTGACCGCCGTGCCAAGAAGCGCGTGTTCCGCCGTCTGTGGATCGCCCGTATCAACGCCGCTGCACGTGAACTGGGCCTGACCTACAGCCAGTTCGCCAACGGCCTGAAGAAGGCAGCCATCGAGATCGACCGCAAGATGCTGGCCGATATCGCGGTGCACGACAAGGCTGCTTTCAGCAGCATCGTTGATCAAGTCAAGGCCAAGCTGGCTGCTTGAGATAACGGTCTGTGGCCATCCTCGTGATGGCTTGCAGCGCAAACAGCAAGGGCTAGGGCTTGAAAAGGCTGCTAGCCCTTGTTTCTTTTCACAGTCGATAAAGAGTCGATATGAACGAGTTGGATTCTCTGGTCGAAAGCGCGCAGCAATTGTTCGCGCAGGCACAAACCCCCGCTGATCTGGAAAACGCCAAGGCGCAGTTTCTGGGCAAGTCGGGCAAGGTGACCGAGCTCATGAAGGGCATGGCGCAGCTTTCCGTCGAAGAGAAGAAGTCGCGCGGAGCCGCCATCAACGTGGCCAAGCAAGGCATCGAGGCCGCGCTGACCGCGCGCCGCAAGGCCCTGGCCGATGCCGAGCTGCAGGCCCACCTGAAGGCCGAGGTGCTGGATGTGACCTTGCCGGGCCGTCGCCGTGGCCAGGGCGGCCTGCACCCCGTGTCGCTGACGCTGGAGCGCATCGAGGGCATCTTCGGCTCCATGGGCTTCGATGTGGCCGAGGGCCCCGAGATCGAGTCCGACTGGTTCAACTTCACGGCGCTGAACACGCCCGAAGACCATCCCGCCCGTTCCATGCACGACACCTTCTACGTGGAAGGCGGCACGGAACAGGCCCCCAATCTGCTGCGCACGCACACCAGCCCCATGCAGGTGCGCCATGCCGTGCAGCACGTCAAGAAATACCGTGAGCGGCTGGACGCCGGCCAGGGCATGCCCGAGATCCGTGTGATCGCGCCGGGCCGCACCTACCGCGTGGACAGCGATGCCACGCACTCGCCCATGTTCCACCAGTGCGAAGGCCTGTGGATCGGCGAGAACGTCAGCTTCAAGGATCTGAAGGTGGTCTTCACCGACTTCTGCAAGACCTTCTTCGAGAGCGATGACCTGGTGCTGCGCTTCCGTCCCAGCTTCTTCCCCTTCACCGAGCCCAGCGCCGAGATCGATATCCAGTTCCAGAGCGGCCCGCTGGCCGGCCGCTGGCTGGAGGTGGCCGGCTCCGGCCAGGTGCACCCCAACGTGGTGCGCAACATGGGGCTGGACCCCGAGAAGTACATCGGCTTTGCCTTTGGCATGGGCCCTGACCGCCTGACCATGCTGCGCTATGGCGTCAACGATCTGCGTCTGTTTTTTGACGGCGATATCCGCTTCCTGTCGCAATTCCGTTAGAAATGGATCGCCCCCTGAGGCGCTGCGCGCCATCCCCCCGGGAGGGGGACGACGCCCTCGCCGCGAGGCGGCTCTTGCTCGGCGTCTCCGGCCTGAACCACGCCAGTCGCATGGTCAGGCTGTTCGGGGGGGTGGAATGAGAGTCGTCAATACGTTCATGGGGTCCGCCAGCGCCGCGGCGCGCGGACCGAACCAACGCCAAAGAGTCTGATATGCAATTTCCCGAATCCTGGCTGCGCGAGTTCTGCAATCCGCCGCTGACCACCCAAGAGCTGGCCGACACCCTGACCATGGCCGGCCTGGAGGTGGAGGAGCTGGAGCCCGTGGCACCGCCGTTCACCAAGATCGTCGTCGGCGAGATCAAGGCTGCCGAGCAGCATCCCAATGCCGATCGCCTGCGCGTGTGCCAGGTCGATGTGGGCGGGCCCGAGCTGCTGACCATCGTCTGCGGCGCGCCCAATGCGCGCGTGGGCATCCGCGTGCCCTGCGCCACGGTGGGGGCCGAGCTGCCACCCGGTGAAGACGGCAAGCCCTTCCTCATCAAGATCGGCAAGCTGCGCGGCGTGGAGAGCTTCGGCATGCTGTGCTCGGCGCGCGAACTCAAGCTGTCCGAGGACCATGGCGGCCTGATGGAGCTGCCGCTGGACGCGCCCCTGGGCCAGAACATCCGCGAATACCTGAACCTGGATGACACCCTGTTCACGCTCAAGCTCACGCCCAACCTGGCGCATTGCCTGAGCGTCTATGGTGTGGCGCGCGAAGTGGCTGCGCTGACCGGCGCGCCGCTCAAGCCCCAGTCGTTCACGCCTGCCGCCGTGGGCGTGCAGGACAGGCTGGCCGTGAAGATCGAGGCGCCCGACCTGTGCGGCCGCTTCTCGGGCCGCGTGGTGCGCAACGTCAACACCCAGGCGAAGACGCCGCAGTGGATGGTCGATCGCCTGGCGCGCTGCGGCCAGCGCAGCGTGGCGCCGCTGGTGGACATCTCCAACTATGTGATGTTCGAGCTGGGCCGCCCCTCCCACATCTTTGACCTGGACAAGATCCACGGCGGCCTGCAGGTGCGCTGGGGCAAGGAAGGCGAGCAGCTCAAGCTGCTCAACGGCAACACCGTCACCGTCGATGGACAGGTGGGGGTGATCGCCGATGAGCGCGAAGTCGAATCGCTGGCCGGCATCATGGGCGGCGACGCCACGGCCGTGTCCGACGACACGCGCCACATCTACATCGAGGCGGCCTTCTGGTGGCCCAAGTCGATTGCCGGCCGTTCGCGCCGCTACAACTTCTCCACCGATGCGGGCCACCGCTTCGAGCGCGGCGTCGATCCCGAACTGACGGTCGAGCACATCGAGCGCATCACCGAGCTGGTGCTGCAGATCTGCGGCACGCCCGAGACCGTCTGCGGCCCCGTCGACGACCAGAAGTCCAACATGCCCCAGCCCAAGCCCGTCACGCTGCGCGTGGCGCGTGCGGCCAAGGTCATCGGCATGCCGCTCACGCAGCAGCAATGCCACGATGCGCTGGCCGGCCTGGGCCTGCCGGTGGAGCAGGGCGATGGCGTGCTCACCGTCACGCCGCCCAGCTTCCGCTTCGACATCAACATCGAGGAAGACCTGATCGAGGAAGTGGCGCGCATGGTGGGTTACGAGAACCTGCCCACGACCAAGCCGCTGGCGCCCATTGCGCCCAAGCTGCGCGCCGAGAACCGCCGCAGCCAGTTCGCCGTGCGCCGCGCGCTGGCCGATCTGGGTTACCAGGAAACCATCAACTTCAGCTTTGTGGAAGCCGCGTGGGAGAAGGATCTGGCTGGCAACGCCAATCCCATCCAGCTGCTCAACCCGATCGCAAGCCAGCTCAGCGTGATGCGCTCCAGCCTCATCGGCTCGCTCATGCAGGTGCTCAAGTTCAATGCCGACCGCAAGGCCGAGCGCGTGCGCGTGTTCGAGCTGGGCCGTGTCTTCCTCAAGGATGACAGCGTTGTTGACAGCGACACCACGGTCAAGGGCTTCTACCAGCCCATGCGCGTGGCGGGCCTGGCCTGGGGAGCTGCCGAGCAGCTGCAATGGGCTCGTGGCGAGACCAGGGTCGACTTCTACGACGTCAAGGGCGATGTCGAGGCGCTGCTGGCGCCGCGCAAGCCCGTGTTCGAGCCGGCCGAGCATCCGGCCATGCACCCGGGCCGCTGCGCACGCGTGCTGCTCGATGGCCAGTCCATCGGCTTCATTGGCGAGCTGCATCCCCAGTGGCGCCAGCAATGGGATCTGGCCCAGGCGCCCGTGCTGTTCGAGCTGGAGCTCGATGCCGTGCTGGCGCGCGAGGTGCCGGTGTTCAAGCCCGTGGCCAAGCACCAGGCCGTGGAGCGCGACATTGCCGTGGTCGTGAACGAAAAGACCACGCATGCCCAGCTCATGCAGGCGGTGGAAGCTGCCCAGACCGGCGGCCTGCTGCGCTCTGCCGTGCTGTTCGATGTGTTCCGTCCCAAGGCGCTCAAGGCCGGCGAGACAGCGGCACCGGGCGCGCTGGCGCAGGACGAAAAGAGCCTGGCCGTGCGCCTGACGCTGGGCCATGACGACAGCTCGCTGACCGATGTGCAGATCGAGCAGGCCGTGCAGGCCGTGCTCGAGCAGCTGCAGCAGCGTCTGGGTGCGCGCCTGCGCGCATGATGGAGGGTGCATGCCGTGAAAGGAGATCCTGTGATGGAACTGGCGGTGGAAAGTCTTGATTCGCCTGCGCTGACCAAGGCGCAGCTGGCGGATCTGCTGTTCGACGAGATCGGCCTGAACAAGCGCGAATCCAAGGAAATGGTGGATGCGTTCTTCGAGCTGGTCTCGCAAAGCCTGGTGTCGGGCGAGGATGTGAAGCTGTCGGGCTTCGGCAACTTCCAGATCCGCACCAAGGCGCCGCGCCCGGGGCGCAATCCGCGCACGGGCGAGGCCATTCCGATCGAGGCGCGCCGCGTCGTGACCTTCCATGCGAGCAGCAAGCTCAAGGAGCAGATCCAGGAAGGCACATCGGGCTCCCAGGCCTGAGGAAAACCGGCCCGGGCCTGCATGGCCAGCTGTCGCCAGCCTGTCTGCCTCGCGGTGGATGGGCTGTTTTTACGACAGGGTGCTGGCCTGCAGGCGAGCTGTGCAGTAGGCTCGGCCTTCTTCCCGGATCGGCGCCCGCGCACCAGCGGCATTGCACATCCTGACTTCATCCACATTTGCCATGGCTTCACTTCTGCCCCAGATTCCCGCCAAGCGCTACTTCACCATCGGTGAGGTCGCGGATCTGTGCGACGTCAAGCCGCATGTGCTGCGCTACTGGGAGCAGGAGTTCACGCAGCTGCGCCCCATGAAGCGGCGCGGCAACCGCCGCTACTACCAGCACCATGAAGTGCTGATGATCCGGCGCATCCGTGAGCTGCTCTACGAGCAGGGCTTCACCATCAATGGCGCGCGCAACCGCCTGCGTGAGGCCTCGGGGTCTGCCGTGGTTCCCGCGCTGCAGGCCGGTGTCGCGGTGTCGGCGCCGGCTGCCGCGCCGCTGCTCGGTGGCGATGCCGCGGCCAGCGTTCCGCTGGAGCCGGAGGCCGTGCGCGAGGAGCTTTTGCAGATTCGTGCGCTGCTTTCTATTTGAGAGCAAAAAGCTGTATATAATTGAATTCTTCGGCGTGTAGCGCAGCCTGGTAGCGCACTTGCATGGGGTGCAAGGGGTCGCGAGTTCGAATCCCGCCACGCCGACCATAAATGAATACGGACCACAGCTTCTGGCTGTGGTCCGTTTTTCTTTGTGCCATCGCCAACCGCTACCAACCGCTGAAGGGGAGCGGCCGTTGCGCGGGAATCAACCCTGGGCGCAGGTCTCAAGCAGCCATTGCCGGAAGGCTGCCAGCGCCGGCAGTGTCGCGTTCCTCTCGGGATAGACCAGGTAGTAGCTGCGCTGGCTGGGGATGGCGTCTCCCACCACATTCAGCTCACCGCGCGCTATCTCCTCTTCCACCAGCACCCGTGGCACCAGGCCCACGCCCATGCCTGCCAGCACGGCCTGTATCAGGTGCGAGGTCAGTTCGAAGCTCGGTCCTATCCGCATCTGCCGGTGATCGAGCCGATAGTGCGTGAACCACTCGCTCCAGGCCTGCCGGTTGCTGGCCACCGTGAGCAGCACTTGTTGGCCCGCCCAATCCGGCGAGGCTGCTGCCTGCCCGGCCTGCTGCAGCGCCTGCGGGCTGGTCACCGCCACCAGGAACTCGTGATACAGGCGATGCGCGGTCAGCCCGGGCCAGTCTCCCGTGCCCACGGTGATGGCGGCGTCTATCTCTGCGCTGTCGAAATCGATATCGCCGATGCGCGAGTGGATGTGCATCGTCACCCCGGGCTGCGCCTGGTAGAAGCCATGCAGGTGCGGCAGCAGCCATTTGGAGCCGAAGGTGGGCAGGGTGGCCAGGTTGAGGGTGCCGCCGCCGGACTGGCGTGACATGGCCTGCAGGGTGGCGCTGCGTATGCGGCCCAGCGCGGCGCCCAGGTCGATGAAGTAGCGGCGCCCCACATCGGTCAGGCGCACCGTGCGGCCCTCGCGGCGGAACAGGCTGATGCCCAGCTGCGCCTCCAGCGTCTGCACCTGCCGGCTGATGGCGCTCTGGCTCAGCGACAGCTCCTCGGCCGCACGCGCATAGCTTTCGTGGCGCGCGGCCGCCTCGAAGACCAGCAGCAGGGACATGGAGGGCGTCAGGCGTCGGTAATTCATGAGTTTTATGCAGTGTTTGCGGCAGCAATTTTCGTTTGTTCCAGAGGAAGAGTGTAGGGATACTTGCGGCCATGGTCGGCCTGAAGTCGTGTATTGCATGCATGGGTTTCCTGGGCTGATCGCCAGCAACAAATCTCCCCACCTTGCCTTCCATGTCGATTGCCCCACTGCCCCACGCCAGCGCCCCCGTGCCTGCCCAATACCTTGAGTTTCTTGAAGCGTTGAAGGCCGCCGGCTTCGAGGGCGACGTGGACACGGACCATGCCAGCCGCACCGTGCTGGCCACGGACAACTCCATCTACCAGCGCATGCCGCAGGCGGCCATCTACCCGCGTCACGCCGAGGATGTGGCCAGGGCGGCGCAGGTGCTGGCGCGGCCTGAGTTCCGCGATGTGGTGCTGACACCGCGCGGCGGCGGCACGGGCACGAACGGGCAGTCGCTCACGCATGGGGTGACCATGGACTTGTCACGGCACATGAACGGCATCCTCGAAATCAATGCCGAGCAGCGCTGGGTGCGCGTGCAGGCAGGCGTGGTCAAGGACCAGCTCAACGCCGCGCTCAAGCCATACGGACTGTTCTTTGCGCCCGAGCTGTCCACCTCCAACCGCGCCACCATCGGCGGCATGATCAACACCGATGCCAGCGGGCAGGGCAGCTGCACCTATGGCAAGACGCGCGACCACGTGCTGGCGCTGGACTTCGTGCTGCTGGGCGGCGAGCGCCTGCACAGCGCGCCGCTGGATGCTCAGGCGCTGGAGCGCATGTGCGCCGATTCGGGGCGCATCGGCAAGGTGCACCGCACGGCGCGGCGCATCAGCGAGGACCAGGCGGAGTTGATCGAGGCCAGATTCCCCAAGCTCAACCGCTGCCTCACCGGCTATGACCTGGCCCATCTGCGCGACGGCGACGGGCGCTTCAACCTCAACAGCGTGCTGTGCGGCGCCGAAGGCTCGCTGGGTTTCGTGGTGGAGGCGCGGCTCAACGTGCTGCCCATTCCCCGGTACTCGGTGCTGGTCAACGTGCGCTATGCGGGCTTCATGGATGCGCTGCGCGATGCGCGCGCGCTGATGGCGCACCAGCCGCTGTCCATAGAAACGGTGGATTCCAAGGTGCTGTTGCTGGCCATGAAGGATTTCGTCTGGAGCAGCGTGGCCGAGTACTTCCCGCAGGACGGGCAGCGCCCCACGCTGGGCATCAACCTGGTGGAGTTCAGTGGCGACGATCCGCAGGAGGTCGATGGCCGCGTGCAGGCCTTCCTCGCGCACCTGGGCGCCGACGCCTCGGTGGAGCGGCTGGGCCACACGCTGGCGGCCGGCAATGCAGCGGTGCACCGCGTCTATGCCATGCGCAAGCGCGCCGTGGGCCTGCTGGGCAACGTGGCGGGCGAGGCGCGGCCCCAGCCCTTTGTCGAAGACACGGCCGTGCCGCCCGAGAACCTGCCCGAGTTCATTGCCGAGTTCCGCGCGCTGCTGGACAGCCACGGCCTGCAGTACGGCATGTTCGGCCACGTCGATGCCGGCGTGCTGCATGTGCGCCCCATCCTGGACATGAAGAACCCCGTGGACGCCGCCCTGGTGCGCCCCATCTCCGACGCGGTGGCCGAACTCACGCAGCGCCATGGCGGCCTGCTGTGGGGCGAGCACGGCAAGGGCCTGCGCTCCGAATATGTGCCGGCCTTCTTCGGTGAGCTGTATCCCTCGCTGCAGCAGCTCAAGGCCGCCTTCGACCCGCACAACCAGCTCAACCCCGGCAAGATCGCCACGCCGCCGGCCAGCAAGACCTTGCTGCTCAAGGTGGATGGCGTCACCACGCGCGGCGAGCTGGACCGGCAGATCGACGAGCGCGTATGGCAAAGCTATGGCGCGGCCATGCACTGCAACGGCAATGGCGCCTGCTACAACTTCGACCCGGACGACGCCATGTGCCCGTCCTGGAAGGCCACGCGCCAGCGCGTGCATTCGCCCAAGGGCCGGGCCTCGCTGATGCGCGAATGGCTGCGCCTGCAGGGGCAGGCAGGCGTGAATGTGCTGGAGGTCGCGCAGCGGCCCCAGCCCTTTCTGTCCAGCCTGGCCGCGCGCTGGCGCAACAGCCGCGCGGCGCGCCGCGGCGAGGCCGATTTCTCGCACGAGGTCTATGACGCCATGGCCGGCTGCCTGGCCTGCAAGTCCTGCGCCGGGCAGTGTCCCGTCAAGGTCAACGTGCCCGAATTCCGCTCGCGCTTTCTGGAGCTGTACCACCGCCGCTACCTGCGGCCCGTGCGCGACTACCTGATCGGCTCGCTGGAGTTCACCATGCCCTGGCTGGCGCGCATGCCCGCGCTCTACAACGGGGTGATGGGCTCGCCATGGATGCGCGATGTGCTCAGCCGGCGCATCGGCATGGTCGATGGCCCGCTGCTGAGCCGGCTGGACCTGGCAGCCACCTTGCGGCAATGGAAGGTGCGCGCGGCCGATGCGCAGGCGCTGGCCGCGCTTTCGCCCGAGCAGCGCGCGCGCAGCGTGGTCATCGTGCAGGACAGCTTCACCCGCTACTTCGAGACCGGCCAGCTGCAGGTGCTGATCGAGCTGGCGGCGCGCCTGGGGTTCCAGGTCTGGCTGGCGCCACTGCTGCCCAATGGCAAGCCGCTGCATGTGCAGGGATTCATGGGCGCCTTTGCCAAGGCGGCCATCCGCAATGCCGCGCAGCTGGCGCAACTGGCTCAGCCCGGTGTGGCGCTGGTGGGGCTGGACCCGGCCATGACGCTGGCCTATCGGCAGGAATACCTCAAGGTGCCGGGTATGGGCGAGGTGCCCAAGGTTGCGCTGCCCCAGGAATGGCTGCAGCAGGTGCTGCCCGAGGCGCGCACGAACGAGGGCAGTGCAGGCACTGCGTACCGCCTGCTGCCCCATTGCACCGAAAAGACCAACGCGCCCGACAGCGGCAAGCAGTGGGCACAGCTCTTCGAGCGACGGGGCCTGCGCCTGAGCGTGGAGGCCACGGGCTGCTGCGGCATGTCGGGCACCTACGGGCATGAGGCGCGCAACCTCGAAACCTCCAAGACGATCTATGCCCAGTCATGGGCCCGGCAGATCGAAGGCAAGCAGGAGCTGGGCGAGCCGCTGGCCACCGGTTACTCCTGCCGCAGCCAGGTCAAGCGCCTGTCCGAACGCCAGCTGCGCCATCCGCTGGAGGCCTTGCTGGACCACGTGCGCGCCACGCATCAGGGGTGAGAAGATGCGGGGGGCTGATCGTCGCCATTTCAGGAATTTGCAGACATTTTTGAAAAATCTCTGCGTTTTCCCTGAAGGCCCGTTTTTAGTCCCTATAATTCAATGCTTCGGCGTGTAGCGCAGCCTGGTAGCGCACTTGCATGGGGTGCAAGGGGTCGCGAGTTCGAATCCCGCCACGCCGACCACAACGCAAAGCTCCTGACGGAAACGTCAGGAGCTTTTTGCTTTGTACGTTCGATTTTGCGCGCGATTGTGCCTTGCGGCGAAGGGCGGGTGCAGTTCCGCCAGGCGGCTCCCTCGCGGATGGCGAGGGTAGCCAGCGCAGAAAACTCCATGCACCGTGAAGATGCGCCTCCAGGTCTGGATGCGTAAGACCTGCACCTACAATGGCGTCTTTTGTAACTGACGATTTCTTCCTGGTCTCGCACATGATGGATGGACTGATTACCGGCAGACTCACCGGTACGCCCGAACACCGCAGCGACCGCAATCGGCGCCCCTTCATGGTGGCCCGCGTGCGTTCCGAGGCATCCGATGGCACTTCCATCCCGGTCAACGTGGTTGCATTCGACGCCCAGGCCTGCGAGGTGCTGCGCAATCTGATCGAAGGCGATGCCGTGGCGCTGCGTGGCAGCTTCACGCCCAAGGTCTGGATAGACCGCCAGGAGCAACCCCATCCCGTACTGGATGTCGTGGCCCACCAGGTCATGGCAACGCCCGAGTTCCAGGACCGCTGACGCCCGCGCTGCGGCGCCGGTTGTGAGCTACTGAAAAAACTGTCTAGCCGCAGTGTGCCGGTACGGTCGCCGCGCGCTGTGTTGGCGCTACAGTGTGCGCCTGTGTTTTTGACAGGTTACAAGGAACCGCATCCATGCCCACCAAGCGCCATTTCCTCCGCCGCACGCTCACGGCCGCCGCGATTGCCAGCACCGCCGCCATGACCCTGCTGGCCATTCCCGCGCAGGCGCAGGACAAGCCCATCAAGGTCGGCGTCACGGCCGGCCCGCACGCCCAGATCATGGAGCAGGTCAAGAAGGTCGCCGAGAAGAACGGCCTGAAGATCCAGATCGTTGAATTCGGCGACTACGTGCAGCCCAATGCCGCGCTGTCGGCCGGTGACCTGGACGCCAACAGCTACCAGCACCGCCCCTACCTCGACGCCCAGGTGCGCGACCGCGGCTACAAGATCGGCTGGGTGGCCGACACGGTGAATTTCCCCATCGGCATCTATTCCAAGAAGATCAAGCAGCTGGCCGACCTGCCCCAGGGCGCCAAGTTCGGCATCCCCAACGACCCCACCAACGGTGGCCGCGTGCTGCTGCTGCTGCAGGCCCAGGGCCTGATCAAGCTCAAGGAAAGCGCGGGCCTGAAGGCCACGCCGCTGGACGTGGTCTCCAACCCCAAGAAGCTGCGCTTCGTGGAGCTGGACGCAGCCCAGCTGCCACGCTCGCTGGATGACCTGGATGCCTCGGCCATCAACACCAACTTCGCGATCTCGGCAGGCCTGAACCCCAAGACCGATGCCATTGCGCAGGAAGCCGCCAAGAACCCCTATGTGAACATTCTGGTCGCGCGCGATGCCGACAAGGGCAAGCCCTGGGTGGCGCAGCTGATCAAGGCCTACCACTCCGATGAAGTGCGCCAGTTCATCGATGTGCAGTTCAAGGGGTCGGTGATTCCTGCATTTTGATAGGAAGCACCCCCTGAGCGGCTGACGCCGCTTCCCCCTCTCTCGCTTCGCGGGAGGGGGACGACACCCTCGCTTCGGGGCGGCCCTTGCTCGGTGTCCCTCGCTTTGGGTTGCGCCGGTTTCGGTCGCCGTGTTCAGTGCGAGCGAGGGCTGAATTGCAAAAGCTGCCATTGGCAGCTTTTTTTCATTCTCCCAGTACCCTGAAGTATTCGGTCAGCGGTGCGCGGGTGGTCTGGGTGCGGTTGACGGGGGCGGCCTCGTCGGGCCAGCCCAGGGCCAGGCCGCAGACGATGTGCTCGCCGGGCGGCAGGTCGAGCACGCGGCGCACGGTGTCGGGGTAGGAGGCCAGGGCGCCGATGGCGCAGCTGCCAAGGCCCTGGGCGGCTGCGGCCATTTGCAGGCCGTACAGGGTCATGCCCAGGTCCATGTAGCCGCCTGCGCCGAAGCGTGCGTCGATGCTCACGACCAGGGCCACGGGCGCGTCGAAGAAGCGGTAGTTGCGGCCGAACTGCGCGTCGCGCCCTGCGCGGTCCTCGCGGGCCACGCCCAGGGCGCTGTACAGGGCCTGGGCCGACGCCACCTGGCGCTTGCGCAGCGCCATGGGCATGGGGCGGGGGAAGTAGCCGTAGTCTTCGCGCTCAGGTGCTCCGCCTTGCCAGTCGGCCAGCAGCGCCTGTGTGAGTGCGCTGCGCAGGCTGCCGCGCACCTGGATGAACTGGCCGGGCTGCAGGTTGCCGCCGCTGGGCGCCCGGCGGGCCGATTGCAGCAACTGGTGCAGCAGCGCGTCCGGCACGGGATCGGGACGGTAGGCGCGCACGGAGCGGCGCGCGTGCACCAGGGCCTCATGCGAATCGCCAAAGGGAAGGGTGTCGAACGGTGGTTTGGCGGACATGGGAAATGCGGAGTCCATGGATTCAAAGCGCCTGCACCAGGCAGGCAGCGCCTATGCCGCCAGCCCCTGCAATGGCGGCCAGGCCCAGGGCCGGTCTGTGGGCTGCTGGCGTGCGGTGCAGGTCTGAGAGCATGCGCACCAGCGCAACCGCGCCCGATGCGCCTATGGGATGGCCGCGCGCCAGGCCACCGCCTCCGGTGTTGAGCTGCTGCAGCGGCAGGCCCAGGGTTTCGGCAAAGGCCAGGGCCTGCACGGCGAAGGCATCGTGCAGCTCCACAGCCTGGAGCTCTTCCGCAGTCAGGCAAGGCAGCTGCAGCGCTGCGGCTGCACGCTCCAGCACCTGCTGGGCCGCCAGTGCGGCGGCGACCAGCGGTGTTTCGGGCGCATGGCCCAGCGAGGCACTGGCCACCCAGCGGGCGCGTGGCTGCAGGCCCAGGCGTGCACAGGCCTGCGGCGTGGCCAGCAGCACCAGGGCAGCGCCATCGGCCTTGGGCGAGATGGTGGGCGTGCTCAGCGCATGGCGCTGGCGTGCATGGGCGTCAACGGCGCCACCCGCTTCGGCCACCACGGGCATGCGGGCAACGCGGGCCGGGTTCAAGGCGCGCGGATAGGCGTCGTGGTCCAGCCCGGCCAGGGGCACGATCTCTTGGGCCAGCCGGTCGCGGTGCGCGAGCGCCTGCGCGTGGCTGTGGATGGCATGGGCCTCCTGAACGGCGCGGGTGATGCCATGGGCCAGCGCATGGTCGGCGGCCGATTGCAGCAGGTCCGGGTCGCGTGCGGGATCGGGGGCGAAGGCGGGGCGTTCAAAGGGCACGGGCAGCTCGCCTGCATGGCGCGGGCGCGTCTGGCGGATGGGGGCACGGCTCCAGGCCTCGGCACCACCGGCCACCACGATATCGGCCTGGCCCGACATCAGCAGGCCTGCAGCCAGGGCCACGCTGTCCAGGCCCGAGCAGCACTGGGTATCCACGCTGTGTGCTGCGCAGCGCTCGGGCAAGCCTGCCGCCAGGGCCAGCATGCGGGCCGGGTTGCCGCCTGCGCCCAGGGCGTTGCCTAAGACCACGGCATCCACGGCCCGGGCAGGCAGGCAGGCCCGGGCCAGCAGGGCCTGGAGCACGGGCGCGCCCAGTTCGTGCGCCGCCAGTTCGCGCAGCACACCGCCTACGGGTGCGACGGGGCTGCGCGCCCAGGCCAGGATGACGGGGGCGTCTTGCGGGTTCATGGCAGGGGCAGCAGCGCGGGTTCGCCGGGCAGTGCCCGGCCAGTGTCCGTGGCGGTGGCCGCCAGCGCACGCGCCAGACGGCCGTGGTCGGTCTTGCCGCTGGCGGTCTGCGGCCAGTCGGTGCAGCTCCACCATTGGCGCGGCAGCTTGTAGCTTTCCAGCCGGTCGCGCAGCCAGGCAGCCAGCGCCTGTGCGGAGCCTGCGGGCGCGGCGCCGTGCCATTGCACGACGGCGTGCACCTGCATGCCGCGCAGCGCGTCGGGCAGGCCTTGGATGGAGACCTGGGCGACGCCCGGGTGCGCGGCCAGCAGGGTTTCGACTTCTTCGGGGAACAGGTTCTTGCCCTGTGTGACGAGCATGCGGCTCTGGCGCCCGGCCAGGCACAGCTGGCCGCCGGCATCGATATGGCCCATGTCGCGCACGGACAGCCACTCACCGTCGCGCAGCGCGGCCGTGCCATCGCGCGCCTCGCCCACATAGTCCATGAACAGCATGGGGCTGCGCATGTAGATCAGGCCGTCTTCGCCCGGCTGCAGGGTGTGGTCGCCGGTCTGCTGGGTGGCGGGGCGGATCTGCAACTGCACATTGCTGAAGGGCCGGCCCACGGCCTGGGGCGGGGCCTGTTCGTCGGCCTCCATCCAGGCGATGAAGCTGGCCTCCGAGGCGCCGTAGAACTCGATGATGCGTGCGCGCGGAAACAGCGCGCGCAGGGCCGGGGTCTGGGCGCGCATCCAGCGCGCGCCGCTGATCATGATCAGCTCCACCTCGGGGATGGGCGCCAGCGCGCGGTGTGCGGCCCATTGCAGCATCAGCATCAACTGGCTGGGCACGGCGACCAGGCAGGGCGCCTCGCCGCGCGCCAGCGAGGCCAGGCAGCGCGCCGCCGAGAACCGCTCCTGCACCACGGCGCCTTCGCCGCACCACAGGCCCTGCATCACGCCGAACAGGAACAGCGAATGCGAGATGCGCCCGGGCGCCATGGTGCGCTGCGCGGCCACGGGGCCGAAGTCCTGCAGGCAGACGCGAAAGCTCTCTGTCCACGAACGGTGATGGCGCATGAAGCCCTTGGGCAGCCCGGTGCTGCCCGAGGTGAAGCCGGTGTAGAAGGCGCCGGTGGCGGTGGCCTCGGCCAGAGCGCTGGGCGCCGTGGGTAGCCAGCCCTCGATGCGGCTGCGCACGGCCTCGGGCCAATCGGGGTCGGCCACGGCGGCGCAGCGGCCGCTGTGCAGGATGGCGAGGAATTCGACGATGGCATCCACGGTGTTGGCGCTGCCGCCCGTGTCCAGCAGCAGCATCTCTGGCGCCTGGCCGGCCACCAGCGCGGCCGAGCGCTGCAGCACGGCGGCATGCAGCGCGGCAAAGCTCCATTGGCCCGCCTCGCTTTGCAGCGCCATCGCATCGGGGCGCTGCCGGGCCCAATGCTCCAGCGGGCCATGGACCAGGGTCCACGGGTGCTGCAGCGGCGCGGCCAGCGGGTGGGGCGCGAGCGGCTCAACCATGCTGGCGGCCTCCGAACGGCCAGTCCGGCATGCCGCGCGCCACCGTGTGCACCACCAGGGCGCACAGCACGCACTTGATCAGATCGCCGGGCACGAACAGCAAGGTGGCCATGAAGGCCTGCGACAGGCTGAGCTTGGCCATCAGCATGAGGCCCAGCACGCCAAAGGCATGCAGGGCCACCAGCCCGCCCAGCGCCGAGGCTGCAAAGGCGCTGAACGCCGCGCGCCGGGGCGAGCTCTGGGGCAGGGCACGCATGACCAGGCCGGCAATGCAGGCCGCCAGCGGGTAGCCCAGCAGGTAGCCGGCCGAGGGCGCCATGAAGACGGCAATGCCGCCGCGCCCGCCCGACAGCAGCGGCAGGCCCACGGCCACGGCCGCAAGGAACAGCAGCATGGACTGCATGCCGCGCCAGGGGCCGAGCATCACGCCGGCCAGCATCACGCCCAGCGACTGGATGGTGATGGGCACACCCAGCGGCAGGTCGATCTTGGGAATCAGGCCCATGACGGCCATCAGTGCCGCGAACAGCGAGACCTGGGCCATGGAGCGCGCCGAGGCGCGTGAGACGGTGGAGGGAGCGGTCATGGAGAGTTCTCGCTGTCGGTCAGGAAGGGCAGTTCAGCAGGGCAAATCGGAAGGGCAAATCGGCAGGGCAGGCCTCAGCGGCCCAGGCGCGCCCACAGCGCATCGGACACGCGGCGCGTGGCCTGCAGCATGTGGATGGTCAGCGGCGCAATCAGGCGCAGGCCGCCGGCGCGGCCCGTGCGCAGCCGGTGGGCATCGTCCATGCGCTTCCACTGCACGAAGAAATGCTCGGTGAAACGCAGCATCAATGCCAGCTGCAGGGCCACCTGTTCGGGGGAGATGCCGATGCGCTCCAGCGGCGCCAGCAGCCGCTCCAGCACATCGACCAGATCGCTGGGGCGCGTGCTCACGGTCAGCGCCATGCCCAGCGTGGAGGCGCAGACCAGGCGCAGCGCGCTGGAGGCGGCCAGGGCGTAATGCTGCATCCACACATGGAAGGCAGCCACCAGCAGGGCGGCCACGGTCACCGACAGCATGAGCCGCCGTGCGCCCTCGGTGGCGCGGCCCAGCGACAGCCACAGCAGGCCGCAGGCGGCGCCGGCCATGGCCAGCAGCCACGGTGAATCGATGAGGAACAGGCCCGTTCCCAGCAGCGCCATGAGCAGCAGCTTGCGGCCCGCACTCCAGGCATGGAGCCAGCTGGTGTATTCGCTGTAGAGGCTTCCCATGGCGGCCGGCTCCTGCGTCAGGACTGCGCTTGCAGCCGGCGGGCCACGTCGGCTTCATAGGCTGCGCAGATCTCATGGCCGGGGCCGTCTGCGCGCACCTGACCGCGCTCCAGCCAGAGCACGCGGCCAAAGCTGCGCACGTGGTCCAGCACATGGGTGGAGACCAGCACCTGCTGCTCGGCGGCCGCGATGTCCCTGGCCAGCCGCGCCTGGCCCGGCAGGTCCAGGCTGGCGAAGGGCTCGTCCAGCAGCAGCACGCGCGGCGCGGCAATGAGCAGGGCCAGCCAGCACACCTGCTGGCGCTGGCCCTGGCTGAGTCCGGCCACGGCGCGCGGTGCCCAGTCGGCCAGGCCGCGGCTGTTCAGCAGGGCGCGGGCGCGCTCCGTGGCCTCGCGCCGCGAGATGCCCGAAGGGCGCAGACCCAGGGCCAGCTCTTCCTCCACGGTGGGGAAGATGATCTGGTCGTCGGGGTTCTGGAACATCAGCCCGACCTGGCCCGGCCGCCTGGCGCGGGCCTCGTGCAGTTCGGTGCCGTCCAGTAGCACGCGCCCGGCCTGCGGCGCATCCAGGCCGCACAGCAGCCGGAACAGACTGGTCTTGCCCGCGCCGTTGTCGCCGATGAGTCCCACGCGCGGCTCATCCAGCTGCAGGTCCAGGCCATCAAAGACGGTTGTGATGCCACGCCGCAGGCGCACCGCTTCCACGCGCAGGCTGGCGGCGCAGGCGGCGCAGTCGGCAGTTCGGGAGGATTCAGGCATGGCGAATGAAAGCGGGTACTTACCTGTAATGCACGCAACCACAAGGCATCTTGCCGTTGTACAGGCCTGTCGGGGGCGGATTCTAGCAATGCCGTCCAGGCCGTACATCAAGGCTTGAAAGACGGCAATCGATATAAGCACCGTATTTTTTATTCTTTTGTTTGAACAACGTTTTGCAACACACTCGTTAGAACACTAATGACGGCAGATCCTGGGGATTCGCCTGTGCTTGGCGACGACGCAAGACAACGCATGCCCATCGGCTTGCAACTGCGTCCAACTCCTCAGCACAGGACCCGGAAATTGCGCGCCATTGCCTGGAGATGGCGGTGCAAAGGCTGCCGTTGTCGATCCCAGGACCGTTTTCACTGCCGAACCGAGACTCCATGACCGTCCAGACCGCCCATTTGGCCCCGGAAAACGCGCTGATCCGCCTGCGCGACCTGCAAAAGAAATTTGTAACAGCCGATGGCAAGCACTTCGATGCCGTGCGTTCGGTATCACTGGACATCGGCCAGGGCACGGTCTTCGGCCTGATCGGCAAGAGCGGTGCGGGCAAGTCCACGCTGCTGCGCCTGATCAACCTGCTGGAGCGCCCCGACAGCGGCGAGGTGGTGGTGGCAGGCCAGCGCCTGACCGATCTGGGCCGCCGCGCGCTGCGCGAGGCGCGCCAGAACATCGGCATGATTTTTCAGCAGTTCAACCTGCTGCAGAACGCCAGCGTGTTCGAGAACGTGGCCTTTCCGCTGCGCATCCATGGCGGCCACTCGCGCGCCCAGATCGAGCAGCGCGTGCGCGAATGCCTGGACATCGTGGGCCTGGCCGACAAGGCCGGCAGCTATCCGGCCCAGTTGTCCGGAGGTCAGAAGCAGCGCGTGGCGATTGCGCGTGCCCTGGCGCCGCGCCCCCAGGTGCTGCTGTGCGACGAGCCCACCTCGGCGCTGGACAGCGAGACCACGCGCTCCATCCTGGCCACGCTGGCGGACATCAACAGCCGCCTGGGCGTGACCATCGTCATCGTCACGCACGAGCTGGCCGTGGTCGATGCGCTGTGCAGCGAGGTGGCCATCATCGAGCAGGGCCAGGTGGCCGAACGCTTCACGCTGCCCGCCCTGCCGCAGGGCCGTGCCTACGAGGCGCCGCAGCGCGCCACGCTGTTGGGCAGCGAACTTGAGGCCCTGCGCGTGGAGCGTGCCGACAAGGCTCTGCGCGAGCGCGGCGCCACCCGCCCCGTGGTGCTGCGCGCCGTGGGCGGCTCCGAGCACTGACGGGCTTTCGCCCAGTCCCGTTTTCCTCTTCTTTTAGCTTCCGCATTCCCATGTCTGAAAACATCGTCGAAATCCTGCCCGAGCTGTGGCTGGCCATGGGCCAGACCCTTTTGATGCTGGGCATCGGCCTGTCGGCCGCCGTGCTGATCGGCGGCCCGCTGGGCGTGCTGCTGTTCCTGCTGGGCCCCGGCCAGTCGCTGGACAACCGCCCGGCCTTTGCCGTGCTGAACTGGACGGTCAATACCGTGCGGTCCTTCCCCTTCATCATCTTGCTGGTCGCGCTGGTGCCCTTCACGCGCTGGCTGGCCGGCACCTCCATCGGCCCGCTGGCTGCGGCCGTGCCGCTGTCCGTGGCGGCCATTCCCTACCTGGCACGCCTGGTGGACCAGTGCCTGCGCGACGTGCCGCGCGGCGTGATCGAGGCCGCGCACGCCATGGGCGCCTCGGAGCTGCAGATCGTCTGGCGCGTGCTCATCGTCGAGGCGCGTTCGGGCCTGGTGCTGGCGCTGACCGTGCTGGCCGTGAGCTTTCTGTCGTACTCGGCCATTGCCGGCGTGGTGGGCGGCGGCGGCATTGGCGATCTGGCCATCCGCTACGGCTACTACCGCTTCCAGACCGATGTGATGGTGCTCACCGTGACCATCCTCGTGGCCATGGTCCAGGTCATCCAGTTCGTGGGCAACACGGCGGCCCGCCGCTTGGACAAGCGCGGCTGAGCGCGCTGTCCAGACCCGCTTTCTTCTTTCTTCCCGCTCTCTCCCAAAAAAAGGATTCCGACATGACCGCATCCCTTTCCTTCGTGCGCCGCCACCTGCTGGCCTCGGCCGCCGCCCTTGCCGCCGTCAGCGTGCTGGCGCTGCCCGCCCATGCCCAGGCCGACAAGAAGCAGCTGGTGATCGGCGGCACGGCAGGCTCCAACATCGACCAGCTCAAGCAGGGCATCGTGCCGCTGCTGCAAAAGAAGGGCTACCAGGTCAAGCTGGTGGAGTTCAACGACTACGTGCAGCCCAACCTGGCGCTGGCCCAGGGCTCGCTGGATGCCAACTTCTTCCAGCACCGTGTCTACCTGCAGAAGTTCGCGGCCGACCAGAAGCTGGACCTGGTGGAGCTGGTGCAAGGCCCCATCGCCCCCCTGGGCGTGTATTCCAAGACCCGCAAGACCCTGGCCGAGGCCAAGGAAGGCGACCGCGTGACCCTGCCCAACGACCCGAGCAACCTGGCCCGCGCGCTGGTGCTGCTGGAGCAGGCCGGGCTGATCAAGGCCAAGCCCGGCATCGACCCGCTGCGCGTGTCCGAAAAGGACCTGGCCGAGAACCCGCGCAAGCTCAAGTTCATCCCGCTGGAAGCCGCGCAGCTGCCGCGCTCGCTGGGCGATACCGAATACGCCATCATCAACGGCAACTTCGCCATTTCCTCGGGCCTGAAGCTGACCGAGGCCGTCTCGCTGGAAAAGACCCCCGACCACTACCTGAACGTCGTGGCCATCAAGAAGAAGGACCAGGGCGCGGCATGGGCCAAGGACCTGGCCGAGGTCTACCGTTCGGCGGAGTTCAAGGCCGTGGTGGACAGCAAGTTCCAGGGCTATGCCAAGCCCACTTTCCTACAGTAAGCGCCGTGCAGGCAGCCACATAATGGCTGCCTGCGGGAGGTACGCCTCCCACCCGTTTTTCGCCACTTCCTCCAGGAGCAATGCATGAGCCAGATCAAGGTCGCTGTCATCGTGGGCAGCCTGCGCAAGGATTCCTTCAACCGCAAATTTGCCGACGCCATTGCGCGCCTGGCACCCGAAGGCCTGGTCTTCGAGCAGGTCGCCATCGATGCCCTGCCGCTGTACAACCAGGACCATGACGGCAATGAGGTGGACGTGGTCAAGCAGTTCCGCGCCCAGATCCAGTCAGCTCAGGCCGTGCTGTTCCTGACACCCGAGTACAACCGCTCGATTCCCGGCGTGCTCAAGAACGCGCTGGACCAGGGCTCGCGCCCCTACGGCAAGAGCGTCTGGGCCGGCAAGCCCGCTGCCGTGGCCGGCGTCTCCGTGGGTGCCATCGGCACGGCGCTGGCGCAGCAGCACCTGCGCAATGTGCTGGCCTACCTGGACATGCCGACGCTGGCCCAGCCCGAAATCTTCATCCAGGCCAAGGACGGCCTGTTTGCCGAAGATGGCTCCATTGGCGCCGGCAGCCGCGACTTCGTGAACGGCTTCGTGCAGAAGTTCGCGGCCTGGGCGCGCAAGCACCAGTGAGCGGTGCGGCAAGGCCGCTCAAGACACAAAAAAGCCCGGCAATGCCGGGCTTTTGCGTTGGGGGGCCTGCGAGCGCAGAGCTCTGGCAGCGTCAGGAAGCGGGAGACGGGTTGGCAATCGCCGCAGCAGGGCGCGCGGCGGACGATGCCTTCTCGCGCGCCTGGGCCTGGTCGATGGCGTCGATGATCACCACGCCGGTCGACTTGACACCGGGCGCCGAAAAGCCGGCACCGGGTGTCACGCCGGGATGGGCCAGCAGCTTGCGCGTCATTTCCTGGTTCAGCTGCTGCTGGCTGGGCTTGGCGGGGGTGGGCGCTGCGGCAGGCTGCTCGGGCTCCTCGGGCGCAGGTGCCTCGTCGGTGTTGCGCACATAGCTGCGGTACACGCGGGAATTGAGCTGCTCCTGATCCTGCTCGCGCTGGTACTGCAGGAACTGGTAGACGCCAATGCCCACCACGGTGATGGCCAGCAGGGACACGGCGATCACCGTGATCACCAGGTTTTCATCGGACGGAGGGCGGGCATGGACAGGGCCGCGGGGCCGGACATGGGGGCGGGGACTTGTGGCTGGCATGGATGGAGCGCAGGGAAAAACAATGAGACTGCATGGATATCGGCAGGTCTGCCGGCTTTCTGAAATGCAGTCGGTTCGTGTCGGACAAGGCCGCAAAAAAGCAGCGATGGCCCAGCCTATCAGCTTCACGTGTCTGTAAAAGCGCGCAGCGCATTGCATTTTTCAAAGGAGGCGCTAGGGCGGATACCTCTTTTATTCGCACCAGTCCATCGGGAGCAATCCGGGCTGCCCGGGGCCGGTCGCTCTCGGGCGCCGTCCAAAGAAAAAGCGCCGGGGCCGAAACCCAGGCGCTTGTTCTTTGGGCGTACAGCCCTCGGCTGACCGCGATCCGCAATCAGGCGGCGATGGCCGCTTCCTGATTGGCGGCAGCCGCTGCACGCACGATGTCGTTGCGGGCCGATTCCAGGGCCTTGGCCTTGGACTCATCGCCCATGGCCACGCCTTCTGCGCGCACGATGCTCACATCGGTGATGCCCAGGAAGCCGAACACCGTCTTCAGGTAGCTTTCCTGGTGCTCCAGGGCCTGGCCCATTTCGCTGGTGGAGTACACACCGCCGCGCGTGGAGGCCACGATGACCTTCTTGCCCTTGGCCAGGCCTTCGGGGCCGGCTGCGGTGTAGCGGAAGGTGCGGCCGCCCTGGGCGATGCGGTCAATCCAGGCTTTGAGCTGGCTGGAGATGGTGAAGTTGTAGAACGGAGCGCCGACCACGACCACATCGGCCGCCAGGAACTGGCTCACCAGGGCTTCGGAGATGGCGTTCTGTGCGCGCTCGGCTTCCGTCGTGGCGGCCTGGCCGGTGCGAAAACCCATGGACACTGCGTTCAGGTGGTCGGGGGCGTTCACGGCCAGATCCAGGTACTCGACCTTGGCGCCGGGGTTGGCGGCCACCAGGGCAGCCACGGTCTGGGCGGTCAGCTGGCGGGACACCGAAGCGGCGCCGGTGATGGAAGAGTCGATGTGCAGCACTTGCATGGAAAAGCTCCTGGGATGTCGGTTGGGATCGCGGTTGGGATCGGCCATTCGGGAAAGCTTGTAGGGCCGACGATGGGATCAATTGTGAATTTGGACAGAGTCTTTGATAAGCCGCAGAAATTGCGATAGATTGTCCTGAATTTGCAGCCAATGAGCACAGGGAGGGACGAGCGACATGATGGATCTCAACGACATGCTGTACTTCGCCGAGGTCGTGGAGCGCGGCGGCTTCGCCTCTGCCGGGCGGGCGCTGGGCATACCCAAGTCCAGGCTGTCGCGGCGCGTGGCGGAGCTGGAGGCCCGGCTCGGAGTGCGCCTGCTGCAGCGCACCACGCGCAAGCTCTCGCTGACCCAGGTGGGCGAGGCCTATCTGCGCCATTGCCAGGCCATGCGCGATGCGGCCCTGG
Organism: Delftia sp. WSY_10; assembly: GCF_043104705.1. NCBI lineage: Bacteria > Pseudomonadati > Pseudomonadota > Betaproteobacteria > Burkholderiales > Comamonadaceae > Delftia > Delftia sp. WSY_10. Next base: position 207,355 of record NZ_JBICKY010000052.1, read on the forward strand.
CCGCCGCCGACACCGTGGCCGAGGTGCAGACCGAGCCGCGCGGCACCATCCGCGTGAGCTGCCCCGTCACCCTGGCCCAGACCGTGCTGGGCGAGCTCATGCCCCAGTTCCTGCAGCGCTGCCCGCTGGTGCATGTGGAGATGCAGGTGACCAACCGGCCCGTGAACCTGGTGGAGGAGGGCATCGACGTGGCGCTGCGCGTGCGCCCCAGCCTGGAGGACAGCGGCTCCATGGTCGTCAAGCGGCTGGATGTGGCGCGCCAGATCCTCGTTGCCAGCCCGGAGCTGCTGGAGCGCCAGGGCACGCCGCGTGCACTGGCCGACCTGCAGCACCTGGACAGCATGTCCATGTCGGCGGTGGATGGCCAGTCCAGCCTGCTGCTGGTCGGCCCCGAAGGCCGCGAGCAACGCCTGCAGCTGCAGCCGCGCTATGTGGTGGATGACCTGCTGACGCTGAAATTCGCGGCGCTGGCCGGCAGCGGCATGTGCTGGCTGCCCGACTACATGTGCCATGAGGAACTGGCCGAAGGCCGGCTGGTCCATCTGCTGCCGGGCTGGGAGCCGCCGCAGGGCATCGTGCATGCGGTCTTCCCCTCGCGGCGCGGCCTGGCGCCGGCCGTGCGGCATTTCCTGGACTTCCTGGGAGAGACCGTGCCGGGGCGAAACAGCCACGCCACGCGCGAGCCGGCGGTGCGCTGAGGCTGCACCCCGCCACGCCATAAGAAAACAACAAATCGTTCGTTGGGATCGTCGGCGGCGTTCTCCACAATCGGGGCCCATGTCCAGCAATGGACAGTCCAGGAGAACCCATGAATCCCCACCGCATCATCATCGTGCCCGGCTGGCGCAACTCCGGCCCTGACCACTGGCAAAGCCTGTGGGCACAGCAGCTGCCGCATGCCGAGCGGGTGGAGCAGGACGACTGGCTCGTGCCGCACCGCGAACCCTGGGTGGCCGCGCTGGAGCAACTGGTGCTGTCCCGGCCCGAGCCCGTGGTGCTGGCCGCCCACAGCCTGGGCTGCATCACGGCCGCGCACATGGGGCCCGAGGCCAGCGCCCGCGTGCAGGGTGCGCTGCTGGTGGGGCCGGCCGATCCCGAGCGCCGTGCCCAGCTGGCCGACTTTGCGCCCGTGCCCTATGCGCCGCTGCCCTACCGCAGCGTGCTGGTGGCCAGCAGCAACGATCCCTACTGTCCGATCCGCCGGGCCGGCGCCTATGCGCGGGCCTGGGGAAGCGAGTTCGTGCGGCTGCAGAACGCGGGGCACATCAATGTCGAATCAGGCTTTGGCGACTGGCCCCTGGGCCTGGCGCTGCTGCAGTCGTTGATGCAGGGCGACAGCTGGCAGCCCGCGCAACCCCGGCCTGCCGTGCGTGCGCCGCGCGTTGCCGGTGCACGGGCAGCGGTGCCGGCAGGCGCGGGCGCCCCCTGGGCCGCCGGGCTGTGAGGTGGCGGCTGGCGAAGACGGTGGGCCAGGCTTCTTATATGGAAGCAGGCCATTAACAAACAAAAATATATTCTTTTGAGTTTTAAGCCAGCGTTCGCACAATGTGACTGTCTGTGAATCCACCGCAGAGATGTCCACTAATAAAAGGCAGCGAACCATGCATTCTTTGAAGCTCAAGACTTTGTTGGCCACCCTGGCGCTGGCCGCCGCAGGAACCGTATCGGCGCAGAACCAGCTGCTCAACGTCTCCTACGACGTGGCGCGCGAGTTCTACAAGGACTACAACGCCGCCTTCGTCGCCCACTACAAGAAGACCAAGGGCGTGGACATCAAGGTGGACCAGTCGCACGGCGGCTCCAGCGCCCAGGCGCGCGCCGTCAACGACGGCCTGGCTGCCGATGTGGTGACCTTCAACACCACGACCGACGTGCAGTTCCTGGCCGACAGCGGCGTGGTCGCCAAGGACTGGGCCAAGAAATTCCCCAATGACGCATCGCCCACCACCTCGACCATGCTGTTCCTGGTGCGCAACGGCAACCCCAAGAACATCAAGGACTGGAGCGATCTGACCCGTCCCGACGTGAAGGTCGTGGTGGTCAATCCCAAGACGGGCGGCAATGGCCGCTACGCCTACCTGGCGGCCTGGGGTTCGGTGCGCGAGAAGGGCGGCACCGACGCGCAGGCGGCCGAGTTCGTGCAGCAGCTCTACAAGAACGTGCCCGTGCTGGGCAAGGGCGGGCGCGATGCGACCAGCATCTTCCTGCAACGCAACATCGGCGACGTGCTGATCACGTTCGAGTCCGAAGTGGTTTCCGTGGAGCGCGAATTCGGCAAGGGCAAGGTCGATGCCGTCCATCCCTCGGTGTCCATCGTGGCCGAGAACCCCGTGGCCGTGGTCGAGCGCACCGTGGCCAAGAAGGGCTCGGGCCAGCTGGCGCACGACTACCTGGCCTGGCTGTACTCCGACGAAGCCCAGGAAATCGCCGCACAGCACGCGCTGCGCCCCCGCTCCGAGGCCGTGCTCAAGAAGCACGCCGACGTGTTCAAGCCCATCAAGCGGTTCACCGTGGCCAAGTACTTCGGCTCGCTGTCCGAAGCCCAGAAGGTGCACTTCAACGACGGCGGACAGTTCGACAAGATCTACGTCCCCGGCAAGTAAGCACGCAAGCAGGCATGAAGGCGGCGAAGTCCGCCTGAGGCCCCCTCCCCACACTGGCTGATTTGGAATCCAACATGGTGTCTGCCGTTCCGACCAGCCCAAGGCCTGGCGCCGACGCTCCTGTGCCCGCACCGTCCGGTGCGGCGCGCAAGGGGCGCGGCGCCAAGCGCGTTTTGCCCGGCTTCGGGCTGACCTTGGGCTATACGCTGTTTTATCTGAGCCTGATCGTGCTGATCCCGCTGTCGGCACTGCTGTTCAAGACCTTCTCGCTCACCTGGCCCCAGTTCTGGGAGGCCGTGGCCTCGCCGCGCGTGCTGGCCTCGTACCGGCTGACGTTTGGCGCCTCGTTTGCGGCGGCCTGCGTGAACCTGGTGTTCGGCCTGCTGATCGCCTGGGTGTTGGTGCGCTACAAGTTTCCGGGCAAGAAGATCGTCGATGCCCTGGTGGACCTGCCCTTTGCCCTGCCCACGGCCGTGGCCGGCATTTCGCTGACCGCCTTGCTGGCCGGCAACGGCTGGGTGGGCCAGTACCTGGAGCCCTACGGCATCCAGCTGGCCTTCAACCCGAACGGCGTGGTCATTGCGCTGATCTTCATCGGCCTGCCCTTTGTCGTGCGCACGGTGCAGCCGGTGCTGGAAGACTCCGAGAAGGAGCTGGAAGAGGCGGCCACCAGCCTGGGCGCCTCGCGCTGGCAGATCTTCTACAAGGTGATCCTGCCGGCCATCACGCCCGCGCTGCTCACGGGCTTTGCCATGGCGTTTGCACGCGCCATCGGCGAGTACGGATCGGTCATCTTCATCGCGGGCAACATGCCCATGATTTCCGAGATCACACCGCTGATCATCATCGGCAAGCTGGAGCAATACGACTACGCAGGCGCCACGGCCGTGGCTGTGGTGATGCTGCTGTTCTCCTTCGTGATGCTGCTGGTCATCAACGCGCTGCAGGCATGGCAGCGCAAGCATTCGGGAGGGGCTTGAGATGGCGTTGTCTCCACAGGAAGCATTGCTTCTCAAGATCATTGGCGCGGTGCTGGTCGCCGTGCTGGTGCTGTACAGGCTCACGGCGCCCCCGAAGGGCCGGCGTGAAAAGCTCTCCACCACCGAGCCGCGCGCTGTGCGCTGGATTCTCACGGGCATTGCGCTGACCTTCATCGGCCTGTTCCTGGTGCTGCCGCTGGCGGCCGTGTTCACCGAGGCGTTGCGCAAGGGCTGGGATGCCTATGTCGCCGGCCTGCAGGAGCCCGATGCCTGGTCGGCCATCAAGCTGACGCTGATCACGGCGCTGATCGCCGTGCCGGTGAACCTGGTGTTCGGCGTGGCGGCGGCCTGGTGCATTGCCAAGTTCCAGTTCCGTGGCAAGGCCTTTCTGATCACGCTGATCGACCTGCCGTTCTCGATCTCGCCCGTGGTGGCGGGCCTGATGTACGTGCTGGTGTTCGGCGCCCACGGCTGGTTCGGCCCCTGGCTGGCCGAGCATGACATCAAGATCATCTTCGCCGTGCCCGGCATCGTGCTGGCCACCATCTTCGTGACCTTCCCCTTCATCGCGCGCGAGCTGATCCCGCTGATGCAGGCGCAGGGCAGCGACGAGGAGCAGGCCGCCATCGTGCTGGGCGCCACAGGCTGGCAGACCTTCTGGAAGGTCACCGTGCCCAACATCAAGTGGGGCCTGCTGTACGGCGTGATCCTGTGCAATGCGCGTGCCATGGGCGAGTTCGGCGCGGTGTCCGTGGTCTCGGGCCACATCCGTGGCCAGACCAACACCATTCCGCTGCACGTGGAGATCCTCTACAACGAGTACCAGTCCGTTGCCGCATTCGCTGCCGCATCGCTGCTGGCTCTGCTGGCCCTGGTGACCCTGGTCATCAAGTCGGTGGCCGAGTGGCGTGCCGAGCACCAGGCCAAGGCCGCAGCCGAGCTGCCTCCCGAGCGCCCCACGCCGGCTTCCCAGGCATCCCGTGTGCCGCAGGTGTCCTGAGGCCCGCCCCGACCAGAAAAGAGCAAGAGCAAGACCATGAGCATTGAAATACGCAACGTCAGCAAGCAGTTCGGCGATTTCCAGGCCCTGCGCGATGTGAGCCTGGACATCCAGTCCGGCGAACTCATCGCGCTGCTCGGCCCCTCGGGCTGCGGCAAGACCACGCTGCTGCGCATCATCGCGGGGCTGGAGACGCCCGACGTGGGCAGCATCCACTTCAGCGGCGAGGACACGACCGACGTCCATGTGCGCGAGCGCAACGTGGGATTCGTGTTCCAGCACTACGCGCTGTTCCGCCACATGACGGTGTTCGAGAACGTGGCCTTCGGCCTGCGCGTGAAGCCCCGCAGCCAGCGCCCCAGCGAAGCCCAGATCCGCGACAAGGTGATGAGCCTGCTCAAGCTGGTGCAGCTGGACTGGATCGCGGACCGCTTTCCGTCCCAGCTGTCGGGCGGCCAGCGCCAGCGCATCGCGCTGGCCCGCGCCCTGGCGGTGGAGCCCAAGGTGCTGCTGCTCGACGAGCCCTTCGGCGCCTTGGATGCCAAGGTGCGCAAGGAGTTGCGCCGCTGGTTGCGCCACCTGCATGACGAGCTGCATGTGACCTCCATCTTCGTGACCCACGACCAGGAAGAGGCACTGGAGGTGGCCGACCGCGTGGTCGTCATCAACCAGGGCCGCATCGAGCAGGAAGGCACGCCCCAGCAGGTCTGGGACAACCCGGCCACACCCTTCGTCTACGGCTTCCTGGGCGACGTCAACCTCTTCAAGGGCCGCGCCAGCGATGGCCGCGTCTACCTGGACGACGGCACCCAGCTGGACAGCCACGACGCCAAGGGCGCCAGCGACAGCAAGGCCTTCGCCTATGTGCGCCCGCACGATCTGGAGGTGGAGCGCTACTCGCCCGGCCAGAACCTGGACGTCCAGGGACGGCCCACGGGCATCGTCGTGCAGCTGGCCCGCGCCATCGTCGTGGGGCCCATTGCGCGCCTGGAACTTATTCCATCGGAGAGCACCGAAAGCACGGACAATGCCGAAGAGGGTGGCCTGATCGAGGCGCAGATTCCTGCGCAGCAGTTCAGGGACATGGCGCTGCGCGAGGGGGAAACCCTGGTGGTGACACCGCGCCGCGCCAAGGTGTTCTTGGACGAGGCGGCTGGCATCTGACGGCGCGGCAACGGTTTCCTGCACCCGCTGAACAGGGCTGCAGCGCCGGGCCGGCGCCGCAGCCCTGATTTCATTCAACCGGGTGACGAAAGACAAGAATGCTTCAATGGTTTGACAACGCTCCGCGCCGCATCCTGGCGCTCATCAGCCTGGCCTGCGTGGCCATGCTGGCCTTCGGCATGTATCTGCAGCATGTGGTCGGGCTGGAGCCCTGCCCGATGTGCATCGTGCAGCGCTACGCGCTGATCGGCGTGGCCATCTTCGCGGGCCTGGGCAGCGCACGCGGCGGGCGCGGCTGGCTGATGGGTTGGGGCATCGCGGCGCTGGTCGCCGCAGGCTTTGGCGCCTTCGTCGCCGCGCGCCAGAGCTGGCTGCAGTGGTATCCGCCCGAGTTCGCCACCTGCGGGCGCGACTTCTACGGAATGATCGAGAACTACTCCATCAGCCGTGCCGTGCCCATGATCTTCCGTGGTTCGGGCGACTGCGTTGCCGTGGACTGGAGCTTCCTGGGCGGCTCCATCGCCAACTGGTCCTTCATCTGCTTCGCCATCATGAGCGTGGCCGTCTTGGTGCTGCTGGTGCGCGGCGCTGCCCGCAGGCGCTGAGCCCTAGGCTGAGGCTTGCGCCAGTCGCCGCTGCAGCGACTGCGCCAGGGTGCTCAGAATCAGCCAGCAGGACGTGGCGCCCGCGTCCAGCACGCCGATGGAGCGCGGCCCCAGCCGGGCCGAGCGCCCGATGCGGGCCTGGAGGTGGCGCGTGGATTCCTTGCCTGCCTCGGCCGCGGCCTCCATGGCCTGCAGCGCCTCGCGGAAGCCGGCGCCGGCCTGCAGCGATTGCCGGTAGGCCTGCAGGGCCGGGGCCAGCGTATCGATGAGGGTCTTGTCGCCGACCCGGGCCTTGCCCATCCCCTGCACATCGGCGACGGCCCGCGCCAGGGCCTGGCCGAACAGGGCGGCATCCATCTCCTGCTCCGGCCCAAGAACATCGGCGAAGCCCTGGAAGAAGCTGCCGTACAGCGGGCCCATGGAGCCGCCGATATCGTCCATCAACGTCTGGGACAGCTGCTGCAGCGCCGCAGGCAGTTGCGCTGCCTGGCTGGCGTCCATGGCATCAAGCCGTGCGCCGCAGCCGGAAAAGCCCTTGGCCATGTTGATGCCGTGATCGCCATCGCCGATCAGGCCGTCGATCTCGCTCAGGAACTCCCGGTGGCCGACGATGGCCGTGATCAGTTCACGCACGATGCTGCCCGCGCCATCGAGCGCGATGGCCGGCCCTTGGCTGGTGCGCCTTGCGGCTTGGGGGCGGGCGGTTTGTGCCTGTTCCTGCGCCTGTTCCTGCGCCTGTGCCGGCGTCCGTGCCGGAACAGAGGGCAGCGTTGGAATGGCCTCCAGCGCCTGGGGCGGCAGCCCGCCGGCCAGGGTCAGGGCGACTGACTGGCAGGGCGCCTTGAGGCAGGCTTCCAGCGCATCGTCCAGCTGCATCAGCGTGAGTGTGATGCCCATCATCTCCAGCGAGGTGAAGAGATTGCCCAACAGCCGGAAGGCCACCTGAATGCCGCGTTCTTGCAGGCGCCGGGCGACCTCGCCATAGAGGATGTACTGCTCCATCAGCGGCGTGGCGCCCAGGCCGGACAGCAGCACGGCCACGCGGTCGCCCGGGGCGAAGGGCAGGTCGGGCAGCAGGGCGCCCAGCATGCGCTCGGCCATCCCGGCCGCCGTGGTCGTGGGGTGCACGGACATGCCGGGCTCGCCATGGTGGCCTATGCCCACCTCCATGCTGCCGCGCTCGATATGGAAATTGGCCTTGCCCACGGCGGGAATGGTGCATGCCGACAGGCCGATGCCGATGCTGCGCGTGCGGGCCATGGCGTGCCGGGCGATGGCGATGACTTCGTCGAGGCTGGCGCCCATGGCCGCCCGGGCGCCCGCCACCTTCCACATCAGGATCTCGCCGGCCACGCCGCGGCGGCTGGCCTCGTCGCCCCGCGCGGCAGAAGGCACGTCGTCGTTGGCCACCACGGTCCTGACCGCCATGCCTTCGGCCGCGGCCATCTGCACGGCCATGGCCACATTCATGTTGTCGCCCGCGTAGTTGCCATACAGGCAGGCCACGCCGGCGCCGCCATCGGCCGCGCGCATGGCGTCGTAGAAGCTTCTGGCCGTGGGGGACGAGAAGACCTCGCCCACGGCGGCGGCGTCGCACAGGCCTGCGCCCACATAGCCCAGAAAGGCCGGCTCGTGCCCCGACCCGCCGCCCGTCACGATGCCCACCTTGCCCCTGCGTGGCGCGCCATGCAGGCGCACGACGCGGGGGTTGCCCGCGTCGATGCGCAGGGTGTCGCCATGGGCGGCGATCCATCCCTGGAGCATGTCCTCCACCACCCGGTCGGGGTCGTTGATCACGCGGTTGGTCGTCATGCCTTTGTCTCCTCCAGGTGCAGTCCCGGCGGGTGTGCCGAAGCCTGTTCATATGATCATTGAGTGGTCATTTTTGATTTGTTGAAATTGGCGTGTCAATGCCTTTTGGCTATTCAATAGCCAAGGGAAAACGATAGGATTTGATGGATTTTGTAGAAAATTCAACAGGTTACGTATTCATCTTGCCGATTCACATAGCTATCGTTGTTTGACAACTGCTCTCCGATTGAGAAGACTCTCAAAAAACATTGATCAAATGATCATGTGATGGTCTTTTGTAATGAAGGGGATGCCATGAAGCTGGCCATCGGCTGCGACGAAGCCGCCTGCGACCTCAAGAACGCCGTGAAGCAGCATCTGCTGGCCCAGGGCCACGAAGTGGCCGACTTCGGCACGCACGACGGCGAGCCGGTGCTCTACCCCGACATCGGCATCGCGGTGGCGCAGGCCATCGTCCAGGGCCGCCATGAGCGCGGCGTTCTCCTGTGCGGCACGGGCATAGGCATGGCCATTGCGGCCAACAAGGTGGCAGGCATCCGCGCCGCGCAGGCCCATGACACCTATTCGGCCGAGCGCGCCAGCCGCAGCAACGACGCGCAGATCATCACGCTGGGCTCGCGCGTGATCGGGGTGGAACTGGCCAAGGCCATCGTGGACCGCTTCCTCGCATCGCGCTTCGATGGCGGCAGCTCGGCCCTGAAGGTGGATGCCATCACCGGCTTCGAACGCTCGCAGGCCGCCGCGGCCGGGCGCGGGCAGGGCGCGTGACCATGGACACCGGCACCGGCACCGGCACCGGCACCGCACTGCTGCAGGCGCGCGGCGTGGCCAAGAGCTTTGGCGGCGTCCCTGCGCTGCGCAACGGCTGCCTTGAGCTGCAGGCGGGCAGCGTGCACGCGCTGTGCGGCGGCAATGGCGCAGGCAAATCCACCTTCCTGAACATCGTGATGGGCCTGTTGCGGCGCGATGCCGGCGAGATATTGCTCAAGGGCCGGCCGGTGGATTTCGCCACGCCGCACGAGGCGCTGGCGCACCGCCTGTCCATCATCACGCAGGAGCTGTCGCCCATCCCGGGCATGAGCGTGGCCGAGAACATCTTCCTGGGCCGCGAGCCCCGGCGCGCCGGCATGGTGGTCCGCCATGCCGCGCTGCTGGAGCAGGCGGATGCGCTGCTCAGGCAGCTGGGCTTCGATATCGATCCGCGTGCGCAGATGGGCCGCCTGAGCCTGGCGCAGACCCAGCTGGTGGAGATTGCCAAGGCCCTGAGCCGGCAAAGCGAGCTGATCATCATGGACGAGCCCACCTCGGCCATTGGCGAAAGCGAGACCGCCATCCTCTTCGACGCGATACGCCGCGTGACCGCGCAGGGCGCCGGCATCCTCTACGTGTCGCACCGCCTGACGGAGATCTTCACCATTGCCGACAGCTACACGGTGTTCCGCGATGGCGGCTTCGTGCAGACCGGCGCGCTGGCCGATATCGACCGGCGCCAGCTGGTGAAGCTCATCGTGGGCCGGGAGGTCCGCGCTGCCGCCAGCGAGCGCAGGGCTGCGGCGCAGGGCGAGCCGCTGCTGTCGGTGCAGGGGCTCACGCGCCGGGGCGAGTTCGAGGACATCAGCCTGGACGTCGCCCCCGGCGAGGTGCTGGGCATCTACGGACTGATGGGATCGGGCCGCAGCGAATTCCTCAACTGCCTGTACGGCCTCACGCGCGCCGACCAGGGGCGGGCGAGCCTGGGCGGACGGCCCCTGCCGCGCGGCAATCCGGCGGCGTCGATCAAGGCGGGCCTGGCCCTGGTGACCGAGGACCGCAAGGCCACGGGGCTGGTGATCAGTTCCTCGGTGCGCTTCAACACCAGCTTGCCCGCACTGCCGGGCCTGCAGCGCGCCGGGGTGGTGGATGGCGCAGCAGAGCGCGTGCTGGTGGGCGGCCTGCTGCAGCGCCTGCGCGTGAAGCTGGCCAGCCCTGCCATGCCGGTCTCGGGCCTGAGCGGCGGCAACCAGCAGAAGGTGGTGCTGGCCCGTTGCATGGCCACCAATCCCGTCTGCCTGCTGTGCGACGAGCCCACGCGCGGCATCGACGAAGGCGCCAAGCGCGAGGTGTACGCCTTCCTGGCCTCGCTGGCCGCGCAAGGCCATGCCGTGGTGGTGGTGTCCTCCGAGGCGCCGGAGCTGCTGGAGCTGAGCGACCGCATTGCCATCTTCCGCAAAGGCCGGCTTGACCGCGTGGTGGCCGGCCACGGCATCACGCAGGAGGCGCTGATGCACCTCGCGTCCTGAGCCCGGGCAATGCCCGTGCTGCGTTTTTCCCCTTGCCTTTCACAACACACAGGAGACATGACCATGCCGTTTTTCCGCTTCACCACCGTGCTTGCCGCCGCGTTTGCCGGTGGGCTGTTCCTGGCCGCAGCGCAGGTCCGGGCCCAGGCTCCGGCCCCGCTGTCGGCACCAGCACCAGTGCCCGCACCGGCCAAGCCCTACCGCATAGGCGCGGCCGTCTATGGGCTCAAGGGCGAGTTCATGCAGATGTGGACCAAGGAGCTGAAGGCGCATCCGGCCGTGAAGGACGGCACGGTGCAGATCACCGTGTTCGACGGCAACTACGACGCGCTGACGCAGAGCAACCAGTTCGACACCATGATCACGCAGAAGTACGACGGCATCCTCTTCGTGCCCATTGACCTGAAGGCGGGTGCGGCGCCCGTGCAGAAGGCGGTGAAGGCCGGCATTCCCGTGGTGGGCTCCAACACGCGCGTGCAGGGCGATGTGCTGACCTCCTACGTGGGCAATGACGATGTGGTGGCCGGCCGCATGCAGGCCGAGGCGCTGATGAAGGCCATCGGCGGCAAGGGCAATATCGTCGTCATCGAGGGGCCCATAGGCCAGTCGGCACAGATCGAGCGGGCGCGCGGCAATGACGAGGTGCTGGCCCGCCACAAGGACGTGAAGGTGCTGGCGCGCAAGACCGCCAACTGGTCGCGCGCCGAGTCCATGGGCCTGATGGAGAACTGGCTGACCGCATTCCCGGGCCAGATCCAGGGCGTGATCGCCCAGAACGACGACGAGGCCCTGGGCGCGGTGCAGGCCATCAAGACCAAGGGCATCGACATCAAGACCATCCCGGTGGTGGGCGTGGACGGCGTGGCCGCCGCCATCACGGCCGTCAAGCGCGGCGAGATGACCACCAATTTCCAGGACGCCCAGGCCCAGGCGCAGGGCGCGCTGGATGTGCTGCTGCGCCAGCTTGTCGGCCCGTCCTACCGGCCGCGCTCGGTGGTATGGAGCGAGTATGCCCAGGCCATGCCCTGGGGCGATGGCACGGCCAAATCCTACGAGGTGCCCTGGACCGCCATCGTGCCCGCCAATGCCGACGCCTTCTTGCAGAAGGTGCGCAAATGAGCGCCGCCGGCCTGGAGCGGGACTTCGACGGCCGCACGGCCCTGGTCACCGGCGGCGCGGGCGGCATCGGCCTGGCGATTGCCCGGCAGCTCGCCCAAGGCGGTGCGCGTGTCGTTCTGGTGGACCTGGAGCGGCAGGCACTGGACGTGGCCGCTGCCAGCCTGGCCGAGCCCCGGCGCCACCTGGCGCTGGCGGTGGATGTGACCAGGCCCGAGGGCGTGGAGCAGGCGGTGGCCACCGTGCTGGAGGCCACGGGCCGCATCGACATTCTGGTCAACAGCGCCGGCGTGGCGCTGCTGGAGCCGGCCGGCGAAATCAGCGAGGCGGCCTGGGAGCGCACGCTGGCCGTCAACCTCACGGCGCCGCTGCTGCTGGCCCAGGCAGTGGCCCCGGCCATGCGCCGCCAGCGCCACGGCCGCATCATCAACCTGGCCTCGCAGGCCAGTGTGGTCGCGCTCCGGCGCCATGCCGCCTATTGCGCCAGCAAGGCGGGCCTGGTGGGGCTGACGCGCGTGCTGGCGCTGGAGTGGGCGTCCGACGGCATCACCGTCAACGCCATCTCGCCGACGGTGGTGGACACGCCGCTGGGCCGCAAGGCCTGGGCCGGGCAGGTGGGGGAGGCCATGCGGGCACTCATCCCCACGGGCCGCTTTGCGCAGCCCGAGGAGGTGGCGCGGCTGGCCGTGTTCCTGGCCGGTACGCACGCCGGCATGCTGACGGGCGAGAACATCGTCATCGACGGGGGCTACTCCATCCAGTGAGCGGCCTGCCGGCCCCACGCCTTTCTTCCATCAACGCGGGAGTCCTCCATGACGAATCTTCAAGCCGCATCTTCGCCGCCGCTCTTGGGGCGGCGCGCGCTGGACCTGCGCAGCCTGCGCGAGCGCTACGGCGTGGTCATCGCGCTGGTTGCGCTGTGCGCCGCGCTGGCGCTGGCCAACCCCCATTTCATGACCTGGGGCAACTGGGCCGACATCCTGCGCCAGACCTCCATCAACGGCATCCTGGCCATCGGCATGACGTGCGTGGTGCTGACGGCGGGCATCGACCTGTCGGTGGGCGCCATCCTGGCGCTGGCCGGCATGGTCGGCGCCTGGCTGGCGGCCGATGGCCAGGGGCTGGCGGTGAGCGTGGGCGCCGGGCTGGGCGTGGGCATGCTGCTGGGCGGCGTCAACGGCCTGCTGGTGGCCTGGTTCGCGGTGCCGCCCTTCGTGGCCACGCTGGGCATGCTCAGTGCGGCGCGTGGCCTGACCTACATCTACAACGACGGCATGCCGGTGTCCGAGCTGCCCGACGGCTTTCTTGCCATCGGCGCCGGCCAGCTGGGCCCCGTGCCCATGCCCATCGTGATCTTTGCCGTTGCCGTCGCAGTGTTCGCCTTCGTGCTGCGCTACACCGTGTATGGCCGCTACATCTACGCCGTGGGCGGCAACCTGCGCAGTGCCAAGACCAGCGGCATCAACACCCGCGCCATCGTGCTGCTGGTCTATGTGGTCAGCGGCCTGCTCGCGGGGCTGGCCGGCATTTTGCTGGCGTCGCGCACCACGGCGGCGCTGCCGCAGGCCGGCGTGTCCTACGAGCTGGACGCCATCGCGGCCGTGGTGATCGGCGGCACCAGCCTGTCGGGCGGCACGGGCAGCCTGGGCGGCACGGTCGTCGGAGCCCTGCTCATCGGCGTGATCAACAACGGGCTGAACCTGCTGGGCGTGTCCTCGTACTACCAGCAACTGATCAAGGGCGTGATCATCGTCGGCGCCGTGCTGCTCGACAGTTCGCGCCGCAGGGCATGAAGCGCTGCGCCCACGTCCTGTCCACCATCTGCAACCCGGGAGAGTTCCATGCAAAACACCCTGCCTGACGCCGCCGATACGAACATGCTGGCCGTGGTCTGCCACGGCCCCAGGGATTACCGGCTCGAACGCGTCGCACGTCCGCAGGCCGGGCCGCGCGAGCTGGTCATCCGCGTGGCTTCCTGCGGCATTTGCGCGGGCGACTGCAAATGCTGGGCTGGCGCGCCGCGCTTCTGGGGAGATCCGGAAAAAGGCCGCCCCGCCTATGTGCGCCCGCCGGTGATCGCGGGCCACGAGTTCTGGGGCCATGTGGTGGAGGTGGGCGAGGGCGCGCAGGAGCACCACGGCGTGCAGCTGGGTGACCGGGTGATCGCCGAGCAGATCGTGCCCTGCCATGCCTGCCGCTATTGCAGGACCGGCTTTCGCTGGATGTGCGAGGTGCACGATGTCTACGGCTTCCAGCGCCAGGTGGCCGATGGCGGCATGGCCGAGTACATGCGCCTGTCGGCCCGCGCCGTGGTGCACCGGATTCCCGAGAGCGTGGCCTTCGAGGATGCGGCCATCACCGAGCCGCTGTCCTGCGCCATCCATGCCGTCAACCGCGGCGACATCCAGCTCGACGATGTGGTGGTCATCGCCGGCGCGGGCACGCTGGGCCTGCTCATGGCCCAGGTGGCGCGCCTGAAGACGCCGCGCCGGCTGGTGGTCATGGACCTGTCGGACCAGCGCCTGGCGCTGGCACGCCGCTGCGGCGCCGACGTGACCATCAACCCCGCGCGCGAGGATGCCTGCGCCATCGTGCACGCACTGACCGACGGCTATGGCTGCGATGTGTACATAGAGACCACGGGCGCGCCCTCGGGCGTGACGCAGGGGCTGGACCTGGTGCGCAAGCTCGGCCGCTTCGTGGAGTTCAGCGTCTTCGGGCGCGAGACCACGGTGGACTGGTCCATCATCGGCGAGGAAAAGGAGCTGGACCTGCGCGGCGCCCACCTCAGCGCCCATTGCTACCCCATCGCCATCGACCTGCTGGCGCGCGGCCTGGTCACCTCCGAGGGCATCGTCACCCACCGCTATGCGCTGTCGGACTGGGAGAGCGCCATCCGGGTGGCCGATTCCATGGACTCGGTCAAGGTCCTGCTGCTGCCCCACGCTGGCGAGGCCCGGTGAGCGGCGCTACACTGCGCGCCTTTCCCGGCACCCTTGGAGGCACCCTTGACTGAAAGCGACCTGACGCGACTGGCGACCCTGTACTACGTCGATGGATGCACGCAGGACCAACTGTCCAAGGAGTTCGGCATCTCGCGCGCCACCGTCGGGCGGCTGCTGCGCCGCGCGCAGGAAGAGGGCATTGTCGAGATTCGCGTGCGGCCGCATTCGCTGGTGTCCGCCGACCTGGAGCGGCAGCTGACCGAGCGCTTTCACATCAAGCGCGCACTGATCGCGGTGGACCACAAGGATGCCGACCGGCAGCGCGAACTGCTGGCAGGGCTGGTGGCCAGCGAGCTGGAGCGCATCCTGGTCGACGGCTCCATCGTGGCCGTGGGCATGGGGCGCAACGTGTCCTCGGTCTCCGAGCACGCCCTGTCCGCCACACGGCGGGAGTGCCACTTCGTCAGCGCCATCGGCGGCTCCTACCGTGGCGGGGAGGCGATGAACGCCGACCACATCGCGCGCCGCCTGGCCGCGCGCTTTGGCGGCAAGTCCGAATCGCTCTATGCGCCGGCCCTGGTGGGCGATCCGCAACTGCGCAAGGCGCTGCTGGACAACGACACCGTCAGGCACACCCTGGACAAGGCGCGCCGCGCCGACATCGCCCTCATCGGCGTGGGCGATGTCAGCGTGGACAGCAACATGGCCCGCATGGGCTGGTTTTCCGCGCAGGAGATCTCAGACGCCCGCCGCGCGGGCACGGTGGGCGACATGATGGGCTACGACTTCATCGACATCCACGGCCAGCCGGCCGCAACCCCCATGCAGGACCGCGTCATCGGCCTGAGCCGCGAGGACCTGCTGCGCATACCCAACGTCATCGCCGTGGCGGCCGAATCCAGCAAGGTCACGGCCATCCTGGGCGCCCTGCGCACCGGCGCCATCGACACGCTGGCCACCACCACGGCCAACGCCGCTGCCGTGCTGCAGCTGGACGATGTCATGGGGACGACGCGCTGACGCAGCGGGGGAGGCGCGGCTCTTGGGCGGCGCGCCTAGTTCGACGCGCGGCGGTAGAAGGCCAGCGAGCCTGCCAGCGCCAGCAGCATGCCGCCGCACAGACGGTCCAGCCACATCACGGCCCGCCCGCGCAGCAGCCGCGCGGCGCGTGATCCGGCGAAGGCATAGGCCAGCATCACCAGGAAATCGATGAGCGCGAACACCAGCGCAATGGCGATGTACTGCGGCGCCTGGGCGGCCGCCGGGTCGATGAACTGCGGCAGCAGGGCCGAGCAGAACAGGTAGCCCTTGGGATTGGTCACGGCGACCAGGAACGACTTGAGCAGCACGGTGCGGGCGCTGTAGCCGTCGGCGTCAGTCTCTGCCTTGCCGCCACCCTGGGGTGCCGACAGCGATCCGCCCTGGCTGCGCAGCATGCGCAGGCCCAGCCAGGCCAGGTAGGCCGCGCCCGCCCACTTGACCACCGAGAACCAGAACTCCGAGGCCGCCAGCAGCGCGCCCAGGCCCAGCGCGACCGCGCCGACCAGCACGAAGTCCGACAGCACGGCGCCCAGCATGCCCGGCAGGGCGCGGCGCACGCCGTGGCGCGAGCCATTGGCCAGGGCCAGCAGCACGGTGGGACCGGGGGTGATGATCGCGATCAGCGCGACCAGGGAGAAGACGAGCAGGGTGGCGAGGGTCATGTCGGCGAAGGCTCATGCGGTTGGCAACAGCCTGCCACTGTGCCAGCTTTGCCTGCCTTGCGCAGCCCCTGCCGACCCGGGGCAGGGCACACGGGGCGGGCAGGCGTCAGTCGCTGCCCACGCCACCGGCGGCAAAGACCGGGCCGCGCGTGCCGGGCACCCAGCCCGGGTAGGTTTCCATCACTTCTGCGAACAGGGCCGAGTCGATCCAGCGCTGCAGCCAGGCCTGCAGATGCGGCCAGGGCTGCTCGTTCCATTGCGACTCGTCGATGCGCGCGTACTGGCGCACGAAGGGGCGCAGCGCCATGTCGGCCAGGCTGGGGTTCTGGCCGAACAGGTAGCCGGTGGCCTCCAGCTGGTCGTCCAGCTCGGCCAGCCAGGTCAGGGCATCGGCCTGGGCGTGGTTGACCTCTTCGGCCGTATAGCGCTCGGGGTACTTGCAGCGGTCCAGGGCGTGCTTGAAAAAGCCGTCGTTGCGCTCGATCAGCGCCAGCATGTCCTGCAGCGAGCCGCTGGTCGGTGCCAGCCAGCCATCCGGGTCATTGGCGCGCAGCGCGTGCAGCATGACATCCAGGCTCTGCTCGATCACGCGGCCGTCCTCCAGCACCAGCACGGGCACCGTGCCCTTGGGCGATGCATCGAGCAGCGCCTGCGGCTTGTTGCGCAGGTTGATTTCGCGCAGCTCGCAGGCCAGGCCGGCATGGGCCAGCGCCAGGCGGGCGCGGATGGCGTAGGGGCAGCGGCGAAACGAGTAGAGAACCGGCAGGGTCTGGGTCATGGAGCGGGAACGGGGCTAGGGGCCAAAAGCGGCAGATGATAGCGCCGGGGCCAAAGTCGGGCGGCCTGCGGGTCTTGCCGCGGGCGTCCGTGGCTATTGCAGCTGCGCCAGCAGCCATTGCCTGAAGGTCTTGAGCGCCGCACTGGGTGCGCGCGAGCGCAGGTGGGTCAGCCAGTAGGCGCCCGTGTCCACCTCCTGCTCGAAGGGGCGCACCAGCCGGCCCTGCTGCAGCAGGTGCTGGAACATGCGCGCCGGCAGCAGGGCCACGCCTGCGCCCTGGGCGGCCGCCTCGGCCAGCGTCAGCGAGGAGTCGAACATGGCCCCGCGCGCCAGCGGCGCGCTCTGGTCCAGCGTGGCAAACCAGCTCTCCCATTCCTGCAGGCGGTACGAGCGCAGCAGCGTCTGCCCGGCCAGGTCGGCCGGCTGGCGCAGGCGCTGGGCCAGGGCCGGGGTGCACATGGGCGTCAGCGGCGCGCGCAGCAGCAGCTCGGCGCGCGTGCCCTGCCAGGCGCCGTCGCCGAAGCGCACGGCCGCATCCAGCCCTTCGCCGGCCAGGTCCACGCGGTTGTTGTGCGTGAGCAGTCGCAGGTCGATGTAGGGGTGCTGCTGCTGGAACTGGCCCAGCCTGGGAATCAGCCAGCCGATGGCGAAGGTGCCGACCACGCCCACGGTGAGGACCTCGCGCGGGCGCGGCTCGGCCACCTGCTGCAGCGAATGCTCTATGCGCGCAAAGCTCTCGGCCACGGCAGGCCACAGCGCATGGCCTTCGTCGGTCAGCGCCAGGCCGCGCGGCAGGCGCCGGAACAGCGGCTTGCCCAGGCGCTCCTCCAGGTTGCGGATGTGCTGGCTGACGGCGGCCTGGGTCACGCACAGCTCGTCGGCCGCCCGCGTCAGGTTGAGATGGCGCGCGGCCGCGTCGAACATGCGCAGGGCATTGAGGGGCAGTTGCATGGTGAGCCAATAGTTTTTCTAAGGGATGCTGCCAATTATTCACGCTGGTCGCAGATTGGGCGCGGCGCTATCGTTGCGGTTGTAGATCTGCAACTGAAAAGGAAAAACAATGCAAAGACGCGATTTTCTGATGACGGGCGGCGCGGCCGCCTGGATGGCGGCCGGGCTGGCCGGCTGCGCCCTGCCATCAAAAAAACAGGGGGCTGCCGACCAGGCCTTCAGGACCGAGCTGGCGCGCATCGAGAAAAGTGTGGGCGGGCGGCTCGGCGTGGCCGTGCTGGAGGTGGAGTCGGGCGCCAGCGTGGACCACCGCGGCGACGAGCGCTTTGTCATGTGCAGCACCTTCAAGCTGCTGCTGGCCGCCCAGGTGCTGGACCGCGTGCAGCAGGGCGATGAGCGCCTGTCGCGCCGCGTGCACTACGCCAGCTCCCGGCTGGTTCCCTACTCGCCGGCCAGCGGCCCGCGTGCCGGTGATGGCGGCGGCATGACCATCTCCGAACTGTGCGAGGCCGCCGTGGTGCTCAGCGACAACACCGCCGCCAACCTGCTGCTGGACGCCAGCGGCGGACCGCAGGCGCTGACGCAGTGGCTGCGCGCCAGCGGCGACGAGACCACACGCCTGGACCGCATGGAGCCCGAGCTCAACGAAGGCCTGCCCGGTGACGAGCGCGACACCACCACGCCGCTGGCCATGGTGCAAAGCATGCAGCGCCTGCTTCTGGGATCGGTGCTGGACGGCCATGGCCGCGCCCTGCTGCAGCAGTGGCTGGTGGCCAGCCGCACGGGCGACAAGCGCCTGCGCGCGGGCATGCCGGCCGGCTGGCGCGTGGGTGGAAAGACGGGCACCGGCGATCGCGGCACGGCTAACGATGCCGTCATCGCCTGGCCCACGCCGCAAAGCGCACCGCTGCTGGTGACCGGCTACCTCACCGAATGCCCGGCCGACGCGCCGCAGCGCGATGCGGCGCTGGCGGCGGCCGGCAAGGCGGCCGCACGCTGGCAGGCAGCAGTGCAAGGCTGAGTTGCGCCACCATGTCGCTTGATTTGGGCGATTTCAGAAAATTGGCGTGGCCTGAAGACGAGAGACACCGAGGAAGGGCCTGGGCCGGCCGCGCCGCCCCCGCACCGAGGGTGTCGCCGGCCGCCCGTATGCCCCCCTCGTGAGGGGGAAGGCGCACAGCGCCTCAGGGGGTTACAGCTTCTTGACCAGGACCTGACTTTTGCGGTCCCAGTTGTACTTGGCCTTGCGCGCCTCGGGCAGCCAGTCGGGGTCCACGGGCTGGAAGCCGCGCTTGATGAACCAGTGCATGGTGCGCGTGGTCAGCACGAACAGGCTGTCCAGGCCCTGGGCCTTGGCGCGCTGCTCTATGCGCTTGAGCAGCTTCTCGCCATCGCCCGTGCCCTGGCTCTTGGGCGAGACGGTGACGGCCGCCATCTCGGCCGTCCTGGCGCTGGGATAGGGGTAGAGCGCGGCGCAGCCGAAGATCACGCCATCGTGTTCGATGATGGTGTAGTGGGCGATGTCGCGCTCGATCTCGGTGCGGCTGCGCTTGACCAGGGTGCCGTCCTTCTCGAAGGGCTCGATCAGCTGGATGATGCCGGCCACGTCGTCGGGCGTGGCCTCGCGCAGCTCTTCCAGCTTCTCGTCGATGATCATGGTGCCGATGCCGTCGTGCACATAGATCTCCAGCAGCAGCGCGCCGTCGATGGCGAAGGGCAGGATGTGGCTGCGCTCCACGCCGTGCTCGCAGGCATGCACGCAGTGCTGCAGGTAAAAGCCCGTGTCCGTGGGCTGCTCGGGCGTGGGCAGCTCGGCCAGCATGCGGCGGGCCGTGGCCAGCGGCAGCTCGGTGTCGATGGGGTTGGTCTCGTCGGCCGGGCCCGTAGGGTCCATGCGGATGCCCGGCACCTCGGTCATGAAGATCAGCTTGTCGGCCTTCAGCTCGATGGCCACGCGCGTGGCCACCTCTTCCATGCTCAGGTTGAAGGCCTCGCCGGTGGGCGAGAAGCCGAAGGGCGACATCAGCACCATGGCATCCATGTCCAGGGCGCTGCGGATGCCGCTGACATCGACCTTGCGCACCAGGCCCGAATGCTTGAAATCCACGCCGTCCACGATGCCCACGGGCCGGGCCGTGAGGAAGTTGCCCGAGATCACCCGCACCCGCGCGCCGGCCATGGGCGTGTTGGGCAGGCCCTGGCTGAAGGCGGCCTCGATCTCGTAGCGCAGCTGGCCGGCGGCTTCCTGGGCGCAGTCCAGCGCCACGGAGTCGGTGATGCGCACGCCGCGCGAGTACTGGGCCTCATGGCCCTTGGCGGCAAGCTGCTCGTTGACCTGGGGACGGAAGCCATGGACCAGCACGATCTTCACGCCCATGGCCTGGATCATGGCCAGGTCCTGGACGATGGAGCTGAGCTTGCCCGATGCGATGGCCTCGCCCGTCAGTCCCACCACAAAGGTCTGGTGTCGGAACTTGTGGATATAGGGAGCCACGGACCGGAACCAGGGGACGAAGGTGAAGTTGAAGACGGTGGACATGGTGGTCAGTCGGGGCATCGGGCCGATGCCGGGCAGAAAAAAAAGGCCTGCGGACAGGTCCGCCAGGACATGCTCGCGCAGGCAGGCGCCAGTGTAGCGGCATGGCGCGGCACCTGCGCACAGAAATGGAATGGAACGCCAGGCAAATCGACCCTGCTGCACAGTGCCGGGGGCACAAGGCACAGGACCTTGTCCGACGGGGGCCCGCCTGCAAGCCCGTGTAAGCTTCGCCACCATCGGTGAACCACGCAAGGCGCCCCCATTCATGCCATTGAGCGCTTCCATGTTTTTTCCGTTGCATGCGCGGCCCGCGCGCCTTGTGCCGTGGCTGGCGGCGCTGGGCATGGTCGCAGGGGCGGCCCAGGCTGCAGGGGAGGCTCCGGCCTCCCAGGCTGCCGCCGCGATGAGCTTCGTGCAGGCCCGCCAGGCGCTGCTGCAGGGCTCCGACCAACTGGCCGCCTCGGCCAAGGCCGTGGAAAGCGCGCGGCTCAGACGCCAGGGTACGCAGGGGCTGGGCGGGCCTTCCGTGGCCATCACGGGCCTGGGCTACCGCTACTCGGCCAATGCCGACATCGATCTCGATCCTGCGCGGCGCACCCTGGACGGCGTCCTCGGCCAGCTGCCGCCCTCGGTGGGGCCGGCCATTCCCTCGCTGCCGCAACTGCCCACCTCCTATGCCTTGCAGCGCAAGAGCACGAATGCCTCGGCCAGCCTGTCCCTGGTCTGGCCGCTGTACCTGGGCGGCCTGTCCGATGCGGTGCGCAGTGGCCTGGACGCTGCCACCGACGAAGCCCTGGCCGATGCCGCCAGCAGCAGCCACGCCCTGCATTCGCTGCTGGTGCAGCGCTACTTCGGCGCCCAGCTGGCCGAGCGGGCCGCACGGCTGCGCGAGCGTGCGCTTGAGGGCGTGCGCGTGCATGACGCGGCCGCGCAAAGCATGCTCAAGGCGGGCGTGATCTCCCGGCTGGAGCGCCTGCAGGCCCGTGCCGCGCTGGCCGACGCCGAGCAGCAAGCGCGCAAATCGCGCGACGACGCAGACCTGGCCGCAGCGGCGCTGGCGCGCACGGTCAAGGCGCAGCGGCAGGTGCTGCCCAGTACGCCGCTGTTCGTCAGCAGCCGGCCTTTGCCGCCGCTGGACGGCTTCGTCGCCGCGGCCCAGTCGCACCATCCGGGTCTGGACAAGGTCCAGGCCAAGAAGCGCCAGGCCGAGTCCCTGCACGACGCCCAGGAGGCGCTGCGCCGGCCGCAGCTGCTGGCCTTCGGTTCGCGCGAGGTCAACACCAGCGGCAAGCCCAACTGGGTGGCTGGCGTGGCCGTGCGCTGGACGCTGTGGGACAGCATCGACCGCGATGCGCTGGCCGCCTCCTCGCAGCGCAAGATCGAGCAGGCCGAGCTGACCCAAGCCCAGGCGCTCAGCGACATCGCGCTGCTGGTCGAGAAGAACTGGCTGGGCGTGGAGCAGGCACGCCGCCAGTACCAGGCCCAGCAGGCCCAGGAGGATCTTGCGCGCGAGCTGCTGCGGCTGCGCGAGGCCGGCCTGCGGGAAGGCACCAGCACCACGCTGGACCTGATCGATGCCAGCCTCAATCTCGCCAAGGTCCAGACCCAGCGTGCCGAACTGGCCAACCAGTATGTGCAGGCCCTGGCCGCACTGCTGGAGAGCACGGGCCAGAGCGAGGAATTCGACCGATTCATGGCCCAGGCCGACATACAGATCCCACCCGACGCACCATGAGCACAGCCACGCCCGACCATCCCCGCAGCGCCCCCGAAGCACCCGGCCCCGCGCCCGTGCCGCCGGGGCGCAGGCGCCCCTGGCTGGCCCTGGCCATCGTGCTGGCCGTGCTGCTGCTCGTGGCCTGGGGCTTTTGGCGTGCGGCGCAGCCCGCCCCCCTGTATTTCCAGGGCCAGATGGAGGCACGCGAGACCGACATCGCGCCCAAGGTCACGGCGCGCATCGCCAAGGTGCGGGTCACCGAAGGCCAGAAGATCCAGCCCGGCGATCTGCTGGTGGAGATGGACAGCCCCGAGGTGCGCGCCAAGCTGGCCCAGGCCGAGGCCGCGCGCGATGCCGCCCAGGCCCAGGCCGACAAGGCGCAGGCCGGCGCACGCCCGCAGGAAGTGCAGATGGCGCGCCTGAACTGGCAGCGCGCCCAGACGGCCGCCGACCTGGCCCAGACCTCGCTGCGCCGCGTGCAAAGCCTGTTCGACCAGGGACTGGTTGCGGCCCAGAAGCGCGATGAAGCCGATGCCAACTGGCGCGCCTCGCGCGACCAGGCGCTGGCTGCGCGCGCGCAATATGAAATGGCGGCTTCGGGCGCGCGCCAGGAGGATCGCAGTGCCGCCCAGGCCCAGGCACGCCAGGTGCAGGGCGTGGTCGCCGAGGTGGAGGCCGCGCGTGCCGAGACCGAGCTGCGCAGCCCCGTGGGCGGCGAGGTGGTCCAGGTGCTGGCCCGCCAGGGCGAGCTGTCCCCGCAGGGCGTGGCCGTGGTCACCGTGGTGGACCTGGCCGACCAGTGGGTGGTGCTCAATGTGCGCGAGGACCAGCTTGCACGCTTTGCCCAGGGCAGCCGCTTCACCGGCCGCCTGCCGGGCCTGGACAACCGCGAGGCCGGCTTCGAGGTCTACTACCTGGGGGTGCTGCCCGACTTCGCCACCTGGCGCGCCACGCGCGCCGGCCAGGGCTTCGATGCGCGCACCTTCGAGGTCCGCGCGCGGCCGCAGCAGCCCATTGCAGGCGCGCGGCCCGGCATGAGCGTGGTCGTGGAAGGCGGCCGTTGAGCGGCCGGCGGCAGTGAGCGCGAACCCGCCCACGGCCTTTGCCGCCAGCCTGCGGCGCGAATGGCGTCTGCTGCGCGGACGGCCCTGGGACCTGGCCATGGTCAGCTGGGTGCCGCTGCTGGCGCTGCTGCTCATGGTCTGGATCTTCTCGGCAGGCCTGGTCCAGCGCCTGCCCGTCGCTGTCTGGGACCAGGACCACAGCGCCCTGTCGCGCCAGCTGGTGCGCATGCTGGATGCCACGCCGGGCCTGGCCGTGCAGTCGCAGGTGCTCAATGCCTCGGAGGCGCAATGGGCGCTGCAGTCCATGAATGCCTATGCCGTGGTGCAGATCCCGCCCGGCTTTGCGCGCGACATCAAGCGGGGCCAGGGGGCCGACGTGGTGCTCATGCACAACGCCCAGCTGGCCACGCATTCCAGCCTGATCCAGCGCGACCTGCGCCAGGTGGTGGGAACGCTGTCGGCCGGCGTGGAAATGCAGGCCCGTGCCAAGCGCGGCGACCCGGCCCAGGCGCTGCGCGTGCGCATGGAGCCCATACGCACCAACCTGGTGTCGCTGTTCAACATCTCCACCAACTACGAGCAGTTCCTGGCGGCGGCGCTGATTCCCGCGCTGCTGCACATCCTGGGCATGACGGCCGGCGCCTGGTCCGTGGGGCGCGAGCTGCGCGACCGCACGCTGGGCCAGTGGATGGCCGAGGCTGCGGGCCCGGGAAAGCCCGGCTGGAGCGCCATTGCGGGCGCCTTGGCGGGCAAGCTGGCGCTGTCCTGGGCCAGCCTGGGCCTGGGCGGTACGCTGGCCATGCTGTGGCTCACGGCCGGACGGGGCTGGCATCCGGGGCAGGGCGCTGCCAGCCTGGCCTGGGTGGCGCTGGCCCTGCTGCTGCTGATCGCCGTGAGCCTGGCGGCCGGGGCGCTGCTGGCGTCGCTCACGCTGTCGCTGCGCACGGCGCTGTCGGGCGCGGGCCTGCTGTCGGCTCCGGCCTTTGCGTTCAGCGGCGTGGGTTTTCCGCTGCTGGCCATGCCGGATTCGGCACGTGCCTGGGCCCTGTCCATGCCCTATACCCACTATGCGCGGCTGCAGATAGAGCAGTTGCAGATGGGCGCGCCCATCGTGCAGAGCCTGCCCGTGGTGGCCGGGCTATTGCTGGCCGCGCTGGTGTTGCTGCTGCTGGCCACGGCAGGCCTGGCGCGCGGCCTTTCCCGCCCCGACAAATGGGGAGGGCGCTGAGATGGCCAGGGGCTTTGCGCATGACTTCCTCAACGCCCTGCGTGCCGTGTTCGGCGACGTGGGCGTGCTCATGCTGCTGGTGGGCGCGCCCGTGCTCTACGGCTTCTTCTATCCCTGGTTCTATGGGCAGGAGGTGGTGCAGCGCGTGCCCGTGGCCGTGGTGCAGCACGACGGCAGCGGGCTGGCACGCCAGATGATGCGCTTTGCCCAGGCCAGCCCGCGCATCGAAGTCGCTCTGGTCACGGGCGACGAGGCCCAGGCGCAGCAGGCCCTGCTGGATGGCCGCGTCATGGGCTACGCGCTGCTGCCGCGCGACCTCAAGCGCCGCGTGGTGCGCAGCGAAGAGGCCGTGGTCCCCGTCTATGCCAACGGTGCCTACCCGCTGGCCGCCAAGCAGGTGCAGTACGGCTTTGCCGAAGCCTTCGGCACGGTCTCGGCAGGCGTGGAGCTGCGGCGGCTGACGGCCGGCGGACAGAGCGCACTGCAGGCCCAGGCCAGCCGCTCGCCCGTCAACCTGCAGATGCAGGCCCTGTTCAATCCGACGGAAGGCTACGGCAGCTTCGTCGTCGCCGCCGTGGCCATCATCATCCTGCAGCAGACGCTGCTCATGGGCGGCGCGCTGCTGGTGGGAACCTGGCGCGAGCAGGGATTGGACAGGGCGCCGGCACGCACCTGGCTGGCGCGGCTGCTGGCGCTGTGCACGCTGGGCTGGCTCTCGGGCCTGTACTACTTCGGCTGGATCTTCGTCTGGCACGACTATCCGCGTGGCGGCAATCCCTGGGGCGCGCTGGCACTGCTGGCCGTCTTCGTCCCGGCCGTGGCGGGAGCGGCGGCGCTGCTGGGCTGGTGGCTGGCCAACCGCGAGCGTGCCATGCAGGTGGTGCTGTTCACCTCCATCCCGCTGGCCTTCGTCGGCGGCTTCAGCTGGCCGGCCGAAGCCCTGCCGCAACTGCTGCAGGCGCTGCGCTGGCTGTCGCCCAGCACGGCGGCCATCCAGGCCTCGCTGCGACTGAACCAGGCCGGCGCGCCGCTGGAGGCGGCGCTATGGCATCTGTCCGTGCTGCTGGCCCTGGCGCTGCTGGGCTGGGTGGCCGTGCTCTGGCTGGGCAGCCGCCGTGCGGACCCTGGCGATTGACCGGTCGGGGCTTCAGGCCGGCGCGCCCGCGCCGCGACCCCGTCCCTGCATGGCCAGCATCAGCAGCACCACGCCCACGATGGGCAGCAGCCAGGTGTTGATGCCGTCCCAGCCGGCCGTGTGCAGCAACTGGCCCGAGCCGAACGAGGCCACGGCCACGGTGCCGAAGACCAGGAAATCGTTGAGCGCCTGCACCTTGGCGCGCTCGGCAGGGCGGTAGCACTCGGTGACCATGGCCGTGGCGCCGATGAAGCCGAAGTTCCAGCCCACGCCCAGCAGCACCAGGGAGCCCCAGAAGTGCAGCAGCTCCAGCCCCATCAACGCCATCAGGGCCGAGGCCGCGATCATCACCAGCCCCAGCGCCGTGATGCGGCGCTTGCCAAAGCGCGCGATCAGCCGGCCCGTGAAGAAGCTGGGTGCGAACATGGCCAGCACATGCCACTGGATGCCCAGCGCCGCCTCGCCCACCGTGTGGCCGCAGCCCACCATGGCCATGGGCGCGGCCGTCATCAGAAAGGCCATGAGGCCGTAGCTGACCACGCCGGCCGAAGCCGCCACGATGAACTGCGGTGTGCGCGCAATCTCGGCCAGCGGCCGGGCCTCGCCCGCCACGGCGCGGGCCTGGGGCGGCGGCAGCTTCAGGCCCAGCAGCAGCGGCAGGGCCAGCAGGGCGAGAACGGCCTGGCTGTAGAAGCTGCCGGCGAACGGCGTCATGGGCAGGGCGTCGCGCGTCCAGATCACCACCTGCGGGCCGATGATGGCCGCGATCAGCCCGCCGATCATCACGCGCGAGATGGCGCGCGCCTGCTCGGCGGGGTCGGTCATGGCGTCGGTGGCCGCGAAGCGGTAGCTCTGCACGCAGGCCGCGTAAAAGCCCGCCAGCGCCGTGCCGATGCAGAAGGTCACGAAATCGGAGTGCGCAATGCCCTGGGCGGCGATCACGCCCGAGACCACGCCCAGGATGGCGCCCAGCACATAGGCCGTGCGCCGCCCCATGCGCTGCATCAGCCAGGCCGCGGGCAGCGTGGACAGCGCCAGGCCCAGCTGGTAGATGCTGACCGGCAGCGTGGTGGCCGTGGGATTGGTGGACAGCTGCTGCCCCACCAGGCCGCCCAGCGAAATGATGATGGGCGGCGACGCGCCCCCCAGCGATTGCGCGGCCACGAGCAGGCCGAGGTTGCGGCGCTGCAGCGCTGGAGTGTGTTGTTCTGGTGTCATGGCTTGTGCGGCGGAAAGACCGCATCTTCACCGAAAAGCATGAGGGCTGGGTTAAGCGTTGCTCCGCGTGCCAGCCCTGTCCAGGCGCTGCTGGAGCAGGGATTTGCTGTACGCCTCCTGGAAGATCTGGTGGATCAGCTCCCTGAACCATTTGTGCCCCGCGTCATGGTCGTTGCGCGGATGCCAGACGGCGTCGATGGACAGGGCCAGCTCGGGCAGGGGCATGGGGCGCGCCACGCAGTTGGAGCCGGACAGCACGCTGTGCATCCAGTGCGCGGGCATGGCGGCCACCAGGTCGGTGGATTCGATGACGGGCACCATGCCCAGCCAGGTGGGCACCTGGAACATCACGCGCCGCGCCAGCCCGCGCTCGGCCAGGAGTTCGTCCACGATGCTGCTGCCCACGCCCGTGACCTTCAGGTGGCCTTGCTCCAGGTATTTTTCCAGCGTGAGCGGGGAGGCGGCGGCCGGATGGTCCTTGCGCATCAGCACCATCCACTGGTCGTCCAGCAGGCGGCGTGACGCCGACAGCACCGAGCGCCCGCGCGAGACGGAAAGGCGGATTTCCACGCCTTCGTACTCGACGCGGTCCGAGGGCTGGCGGCCGTCGAAGGACTGCACCGACAGGCTGATGCCCGGCGCCACCGCACGCAGATGGATGCACAGCTGCGGGAGCAGCAGCACGCCCACGTAGTCGGACAGGCGCAGGTGGAAATTGCGCCGCGCCGTGGCCGGATCGAAGCCCTTGCTGACCTCGATGGCGCTTTCGATCTCGCTGAAGGCCTTGCGGAAGCTGCGCGCCAGGCGCACGGCCTCGGGCGTGGGCGCCATGCCTTCGGCCGTGCGCAGAAGCAGCGGGTCGTTGAACTGGGTGCGCAGCCGGCGCAGCGCATGGCTGACGGCCGAGGAGGTGATGCCCAGCCGCGCGGCGGCCTTGCCCACGCTGCGTTCCTCCACCAGGGCCTCGAAGATCACCAGCAGGTTGAGGTCGATGCTGCGCAGGTTGACCGGGGCCCGGGGCGTGCCGTCTGCATGTTGAATGCTGTTCATTTTGATGATGACAAAGATGAGCTTGACTGAATTTTACGTGCGTCACGACAATGCACCAGCTTTGAAATGAATGCCCATGAATTCACCCAGTTTCAACCGCTGTGCCGGTGATTCCGACGCAGTCGAAAATCCAGCGGAACAATATCTGTTTCCAGAAAATTCCTGCGATACCCATTTCCATGTATTTGGTCGTTCCGATGATTTTCCGTTGATTGCGGAACGCGCCTATACGCCGGCTGTCGCGTCCATGGACGATTATTGGAAAGCCTTTCGCCCATTGGGCGTGGACCGCTGCGTTCTGGTCCAGCCCAGCGTGTATGGCCGCGATCACGGCCTTCTCAAGCAGACGCTGCGCCATGCCGAATCGGGCCGCATGCGTGGCGTGGCCGTGATCTACGAGGACACGCCGGATACAGAGATCGAAGCGCTGCATGCCCTGGGCGTGCGCGGCGCACGGTGCAATGCGCTGTTTTCGGGCGGGGTCTCCGTCTCCAGCCTGCGGACCGTGGCCGACCGCATCCGGGGCCTGGGCTGGCATGTGCAATTGCTGGTGAACGTGGATGAAGACCCTGGCCTGGCGCAGCGCGTGGCCGACATGGGCGTGGCCGTGGTGGTGGATCACTTCGGCCACCCGTCGCGCCAGCTGGGCGCCGGCGGGCCGGGCAGCCGCAACCTTCAGGCGCTGATGAAGGAAGGCCGGGCCTGGGTGAAGTTCTCGGGCGCCTACCGGATATCGGCAACGGCATCGGCCGCGGACCCAGCCGTGGTTCCGATTGCACATGCCCTGGTGCAGGCCAATCCGCACCGGATCGTATGGGGGTCGGACTGGCCGCATCCCGGAATAAAGGCCCGTTCGAATTCCGCTGGCGAATTGGCGCGGGCATTGGTGGATTGGGTTCCAGAGGAATACAGGCACACGGTATTGGTCGATAACCCCGCGCGCCTGTATTGGGGTCATTGATTTTCAAATAGCAGGAGACAGAGAAAATGAATCGAATCACATCGGGCCGCAGAGGCTTTATCCGCACGGCGGTATCTTTCGCGGCGCTGGCTGCGGCATCGGCTGCATCGGCAGTGCAGGCGCGCGCATTTCCCGCCAAGCCGCTCACGCTGGTCGTGCCCTTTGCGCCGGGCGGCAACGTGGACATCGTGGCCCGCACGCTGGGCATTCCGCTGGCCCGGCATGCGGGGCAGTCCGTGATCGTGGACAACCGTGCGGGCGGCGGTGGTGCCGTGGGCTCGGGCTGGGTGGCGCGCGCCGAGCCGGACGGGCATACGCTGCTGGTGGCCACGCCGGGCCAGTTGGGCACCTTGCCCGAGATGATCAAGCTGCCCTACCGCGCCGACAGCTTTGCGCCCATTGCCGTGGTCAGCCGCACGCCCGTGGTCGTGGTGGTGCGCGCCAACGACGCGCGCTTCAAGACCGCTGCCGATTTCATCAAGGCGATGAAGGCCAGGGATGGCAGCGTGACCGTGGGCCATGCCGGCCCGGGCTCGCCCAATCACCTGGCCGTGCTGCAGCTGGAAGATGCCGTGAAGGTGCGCGTCAATCCCGTGCCCTACAAGGGATCGGGGCCGGCCCTGGTCGATCTGATCGGCGGGCAGATCGATGCCGTGGTGGACCAGATCACCAGCTCCACGCCGCATATCAAGAGCGGCGCCTTGCGCGCGCTGTTCGTGCTGGGGCCGCGCGCCGGGGGCGGGCTGGCCGATGTGCCCGACCTGGCCCAGCTGGGCCTGCCGGTGTTCGATGCCACCACCTTCGTGGGCGTGTTCGCGCCCAAGGGTGCGCCCACGGCCAGCGTGGACAGCCTGTATGGCTGGATCTCCCAGTCTGTGGCCGACCCGGAGTTCAGCCGCCTGATCCGCGAACTGGGCAGCGAGCCCTTCCCGGCCAGCGCGGCCGTGCTGCAGCGCCTGGTCAGCGAAGAGGCCGCGCTGGCGGCGCGGCTGACCCGCCAGGGGCGTCTGCGCGCGGAGTAGCCGCCGCGCGCATTTTTCCGTTCCTCTAGTACCCGGCCGCCAGCCCGTCGCGGCGCGGGTCGCTGGCGATCTGGTAGCCCTCCACGGCGGGATCGCCCATGCGCCAGATGAACTGGCCGGCGCCGAAGTCCTGGTAGGGGTCGTGGATGACCTCCACCTGGTGGCCCAGCGCCTGCAGGCCGGCGATGGTGGACGGGTCCATGCCGCCTTCCACGTTGATGGCCAGGCCTTCGTTGACGCGCCAGCGCGGCGCATCGCAGGCCGCCTGGGGCGACTGGCGGTAGTCCAGCATGCGCACCACAGTCTGCATGTGGCCCTGGGGCTGCATGTTGCCGCCCATGACGCCGAAGCTCATCACGGGCTGGCCGTCGCGGGTCAGGAAGGCCGGAATGATGGTGTGGAAGGGGCGCTTGCCCGGGCCCACCAGGTTGGCGCGGTTGGGGTGCTGGGGGTCGGTGCCGAAGCCGTGGCCGCGGTTTTGCAGGCTGATGCCGAAGGTCGGCTCCACCACGCCCGAGCCAAAGCCCGAGAAGTTGCTCTGGATGAAGCTGACCATCATGCCGTTCTCGTCGGCTGCCGTCAGGTAGATGGTGCCGCCGCGCACGGGGTTGCCGGCCTTGAAGTCCTGCGCACGGCGCGGATCGATGAGCCTGGCGCGCGAGGCCAGGTAGGCGTCGTCGAGCATCTGTGCGGGCGTCACCTCCATGTCCGCGTCGGCCACGTAGCGGTAGATGTCGGCAAAGGCCAGCTTCATGGCCTCGATCTGCAGATGCTGGGAGGCCACGCCATCCACGGGCAGGCTGGCCAGGTCGAAGTTGGACAGAATGCCCAGCGCGACCTGCGCGGCAATGCCTTGCCCGCCCGGCGGGATCTCGTGCAGCGTGTGGCCGCGGTAGTCCTTGGCCAGCGGCTGCACCCATTGCACCTCGTGCGCGGCCATGTCGGCCATGCCCAGGCAGCCGCCGTGCTGCTGCACGAACGAGGTCACGGCCCGGGCAATCTCGCCTTCATAGAAGGCCTTGCCGCGCGTGGCACCGATGGCGCGCAGGGCGCGCGCTGCGGCGGGAAAGCGGAACAGCTCGCCCACTTCCGGCGCGCGGCCCCGGGGCAGGAAGCTTTCCCTGAACCCCGGCTGCGACTGCAGCTCGGGCGCGCCTGCGGCCCATTTCTGCTGGACCACGGGCGGCACCAGGTAGCCGCGCTCGGCGATCTCGGCGGCCGGCTCCATCAGCGCGTCAAAGGGCAGCTTGCCGAAGCGCTCGTGCAGGGCCACCCAGGCGCTGACGGCGCCCGGCACGGTGATGGAGTCCACGCCCCGGCGCGGCGGCTTGTCCTGGCGGCCGTAGCGCTGGTGGAAGTACTCGGGCGCCCAGCCCTGCGGTGCGCGGCCGCTGGCGTTGAGCCCGTGCAGCTCCTTGCCATCCCAGAGGATGCAGAAGGCGTCCGAGCCCAGGCCGTTGCTCACCGGCTCGACGATGGTCATGGCCGCCGCCGCCGCAATGGCCGCGTCCACCGCGTTGCCGCCTGCCCACAGCATGCGCAGGCCGGCCTGCGCCGCCAGCGGGTGGGAGGTGGACACGGCATTGCGCGCGAACACGGGCACCCGCCTGGAGTCGTAGGGATTGCCGGGAGTGAAGGGAGAGGAAGAGGCGTGCATGAAAGAGCCTGCCTCAGTCGGCGGTGATGCCCATGGTCTTCACGTCACGGCTCCAGCGCGTCAGCTCGCGGTCGATCTGCTGCCTGAAGGACTTGGGGTCGCTGGTCTCGGGGTCCAGGCCCTGGGCCTCGAACTGGGCCTGCACTTCGGGGCGCTCCATGATCTTGCGCACTTCCAGGGCCAGCCGCTCGACGATGGCCGGGTCCGTGCCGCCCGTGGTGAACAGGCCGTACCAGGACGTGAAGGCATAGCCGGGCAGGCCGGCCTCGGCGACGGTGGGCACGTTGGGCAGGTTCTTGACGCGCTGCTTCGTGGTCACGGCCAGGATGCGGGTCTGGCCGGTCTTGGCCGATGTGATGGCGGGCGGAATGCCCGAGAAGATGGCCTGCACCTGGCCGCCCGACACATCGGTGATGGCCGGGCCGTTGCCGCGGTAGGGCACGTGCACCAGGTTCACGCCGGCCTGCTGCGCGAACAGCGCGCCGGCCAGGTGCAGCGTGGAGCCGTTGCCCGACGATGCGTAGTTGATGCTGCCCGGCGCCTTGCGCGCGGCCTCGATCATTTCCTGCACCGTCTTGTAGGGCAGGGCGGCGTTCACCAGCAGCGCGTTGCCGGATTCGGCCACCAGGGTGATGGGCTCCAGGTCCTTGCGCGGGTCGAACGACAGCTTCTTGGCCAGCACGGGCGCCACGGTGTTGCTGCCGATGGAGCCCAGCAGCAGCGTGTAGCCGTTCTTGGGCGCCTTGGCCACCACTTCGCTGGCGATCAGGCCGCCCGCGCCGCCGCGGTTCTCCACCACCACGCTCTGGCCCAGGCGCTGCTGCAGCTCCTTGGCCAGGATGCGGGCCACGATGTCGTTGGCACCGCCGGCGGCAAAGCCCACCATGATCTTCAGCGGCTGCGAGGGCCAGGCATCGGCGGCGGGCGCGGCCCAGCCGGGCGTGGCGCAGGTCAACAGGGCGGCGCAGCAGACGAGCAGGCGGCGGGACACGGGTGCAGGCATGGAGATCTCCAGAAATCCGGGAAGTGGGAGGGCGCGATCAGGACGATCGGCTATCGGTTGCCAGCGATTTTGATGATAGAAACTGTTTGGTGAAAGCTGGAATTTCTTACGAATCTTGAAAGCAAAACTTTTATGCCAAGCCTGCGCATTCTTCGCACTTTTCTGGCCGTGGCGGCGGAGGGCTCCTTCACCGCGGCAGGCCAGCGCGTGGCGCTGACCCAGGTGGCCGTGGGGCTGCAGATGCGCACGCTGGAAAACGACCTCAAGCGCAAGCTGTTCGCGCGCCAGGGCAAGCTGGTCACGCTCAACGAGCAGGGCCGGGCGCTGGTGCCCATTGCCACCCAGCTGGTGGCGCTGTACGAGCAGGCCAAGCACGGCACGCGGGCCGACGCACCGCTGGCCGGCACCGTGCAGTTCGGCTCCATCGTCTCGGCGCTGAGCCAGCTGGTGCGCGCCACGCTGGAGCTCAAGCGCCACCATCCGGCGGTGGACCTGCATGTGGTCTCGGGCAAGTCCAACCGGCTGATCGCCCAGGTGGAGAACCATGAGCTGGACGCGGCCGTGGTGGTCTACAACCCGGCCATCAAGCGCCCCTCGCTGGTCTGGACGCCGCTGTACGCCGAGCCCATGGTGCTGCTGGCGCCGCGCGCCGCCCGGCCCGCGGCGCCTGCCGACATGGTGGAGCGCTATCCCTTCATCCGCTTCGACCGCACCGAGCACACGGGCGAGCTGGTGGAGCGCACGCTGCGCCGCCTGCGCGCCAAGCCCCAGGAGTTCCTGGAGCTCAACTCCATCGAGACCATCGTGGAGCTGGTGCGCGACGGCATGGGCGTGGCCATGCTGCCCAACCTGGCGCGGCATGGCTGGGAGGGCGACCCGCGCCTGCGCGTGCTGCCCCTTGCCCAGACTGCCGAGAGCCGGCAGATCGCCCTGGTGCAGCTGCGCACGGCGGCGCGCGCCGAGATCATCACCGCCGTGGGCCAGCAATTCGTGGCGGCGCTGGCGGTGCCGGACTGAGTGTGCCGGACTGAGCGCGCCGCTGTGGGTGTTGCGCCGATCCGCGTGTCTTAAGTTGCGTATTGCGCGAGCCCGTGGCCCATGGACCAGTTCTCCTTGTCCACCTCGACCAGGTTGACGAACACGTCCTCGGGCCGCAGGCCCGGGCTTTCGACCAGCAGCTCGGCGATGCGGCTGAACAGCGCCTTCTTCTGCTCCAGGCTGCGGGTGTTGCTGACCGTGAGCTGCACCAGCACCAGATCGTCGCTGCGCGCCACGCCCAGGTAGGAGGCGCTGTAGCGGAAGTTGTCGCCGTCATGCTCGGTGATGGTCATGAACTGGTCATCCTCCGGCACGTTGAAGGTCTCGCGCATGGCGCGGTAGAGGCTGTCGCAGATGGCCTGGCGGTAGGCGGGGGACTTGCCGGCGCGCATGTTGATCCGGGTCATGGGCATGGTGTGGCTCCTTTGCGTTGCGTTGAGTTGCTTTGCGTTGTGGGAGCTTCGAAGGTAGGCCGTGCCAGATATTTTGAAAAGCCATGATTGCTGATATCAGTAATAATGGATTGAAATGATTCAACGACCTTTGGACCTGGATGCCGTGCAAGGCTTCGTGCACATCGCGGACCTGGGCAGCTTCACGCGCGCGGCCGAAGCCATGCAGACCACGCAGGCCGCCGTCAGCCTCAAGCTCAAGCGGCTGGAGCAGCGGCTGGGCTGCCGGCTGGTCGAGCGCACGCCGCGCCACGTGCAGCTGTCGGCGCTGGGTGCCGACTTCCTGCCCCATGCGCGCGAACTGCTGCAGGCCCATGAGCGCGCACTGGCGCTGGCCGTCAGCACGCGCCAGCGGCTGACCATCGGCATCAGCGACCACGTGGCCGGGCCGGAGCTGCCGGCCCTGATCGCCCGCATGAATGCGCAGGACCCGCAGCTGCTGATCGACATCCGCATCGCATCGTCCGGCCCGCTGCTGCAGGGGTTTGACCGGCGCGAGTACGACACGGTGATCGTTCGCACGCATGCCGGGCGTGACGACGGCGAGCTGCTGGCCGAGGAGCCCTTCGGCTGGTTTGCCGCGCCCGGCTGGCAGCACCGCGCGGGCGAGCCCCTGCCGCTGGCCACGTTGGCCGAGCCCTGCGGCGTGCGCGCCATGGCCGGGCAGCTGCTGGATTCGGCGCGCATGCCGTGGACCGAGGTGTTCGTGGGCGGCGGCGTGGCCGCTGTCTCGGCCGCCGTCATGGCGGGGCTGGGCGTGGCCGCGCTGGCGCCGCGCATGCTGGCCCTGGGCGCCGTGGACGTGGGCCCGCGCCTGGGCCTGCCCACGCTGCCGCGCCTGCCCGTGCTGCTGCACACCCGCGTGCGCGAAGGCCGGCCGCGCGCGGCGCTGGATGCGCTGGGCGCCGCCTTCAAGTCCGCCGTGCGTGGCTAGCAGCCAACAATCGGCCCGGCATGGCGCGCAGCCGCTTGTGCCTGCGGGGCAACGGGCGATAGACTCGCACCCCTCCCATCCACCCTCACCCTTTCGAGGTGCACCATGCCCCGCCGCACAGCTTCCTGCTGAACGACTTCGTCACACGCTGATCCTGGCCTTGCCCCGGATGTCTTTTGCGTGTGCGCTGCGGTGCGTGGCCTTTTGAGGGCTTGCGGCTGATCGTCCGGTTTGCGGACGGCGCCGACAGTCCTGCCATCTTCCCCTTCGACAGCCTGCCGGCCCGGCCACCACGGGCCAGGCCGCGCTGTCGCTGCATCCCCTGCATTGCGGCGCCTGGCGTCGTCGTCGGCTTTTCCCGCTCCACGGCATGTCGCCGTGGGGTGTTGCATCGCTTTTGGAAAGCACGACATGACCCCATCCATTTCTCCAGGCCCTCGTTTTCTTTCGAGCATCGAGATCCTCAAGTACCCCCGTACGCCGCACCTGCGCGGCTCGCGCCTGCAGGCCGGCGACCAGGACGACGCCGTGCCCTATGAGCGGCTGGCCGGCCGGCACATCGTCGTCGAGGAAAAGCTCGACGGCGCCAACGCCGCGCTGAGCTTTGCCGGCGACGGCCAGCTGCTGCTGCAGTCGCGCGGCCACTACCTGGACAGCGAGCGGCCCGGCGGGCGCGAGCGCCAGTTCAACCTCTTCAAGCAATGGGCCCAGGCCCACGAGGGCGCGCTGCTGTCCCTGCTGGACGACCGCTACCAGGTGTTCGGCGAGTGGATGTATGCCAAGCACTCGCTGTTCTACGACGCGCTGCCGCACTGGTTCTGCGAGTTCGACATCTGGGACCGCTCGGCGCAGTGCTTCCTGGACACGCCGCGCCGCCATGCCCTGCTGGCCGGCGTGCCCGTGGTCTCGGTGCCTGTGCTCTACAGCGGGGTGGCGCCCCGGCGCATGCAGGACCTGCTGGCGCTGCTGGCCCCCTCGCTGGGCCGCAGCGCGCGCTGGCGCCAGGCCTTCGAGCAGGTGGTGGCCCGCCAGAAGCTGGACCTGCCGCTGTGCTGGCGGCAGACCGACGGCTCCGAGTTGGCCGAAGGCCTCTACCTCAAGGTGGAGGAGGACGGCCAGACCGTGGCGCGCTACAAGTTCGTGCGGCCGGACTTCGTGCAGGTCATCCTCGACTCGGGCTCGCACCACAGCGAGCGGCCCATCGTCCCCAACGGGCTGCGCGAAGGCGCAGACATCTTTGCGGCCGATATTTCAAAAAGCTGGTGAGGCCTGCAGCGCAGACCCATCGCAAGGAGATTTCCATGACGAACTGGAAACAGATCCAGTCCCTGGTGCCGCAGCCCGGCGCCGACCCCGACTTCGCGGCCTGCCTGGCCGCCTTCCCCCAGCTGGAGCAGGCCAAAACCACGCCGCAGGACCCCGTCTATCACGGCGAAGGCGATGTCTGGACGCACACGCAGATGGTGGTACGCGAGCTGCTGGCCGACCCCGGCCATGCGGCACTCACCGCCACCGAGCGCGAGACGGTCTTCCTGGCCGCGCTGCTGCACGACGTGGCCAAGTGCTCGACCACCGTGGTGGGCGAGGACGGCCGCATCGGCCAGCCCGGCCACTCGCGCCGGGGTGCGCTGGATGCGCGGCTCATGCTGTGGGAAGCCGGCGCGCCCGTGGACCAGCGCGAGGCCATCTGCCGGCTGATCGCCGTGCACCAGGTGCCGTTCTTCGCCTTTGCCGATTCGCGGCGCGGCCTCTCGCCCGAGTTCATCGTGCGCGAGCTGTCCTGGCAGGTGGACCTGCACCTGCTCACCCTGCTGGCGCGGGCCGACATGCGCGGGCGCATCTGCCCGGACATTGCGTCCGTGCTGGTCAACATCGAGCTGGTGCGCGAGTTCGCGCTGGAAGAGGGCTGCCTGCGCACGCCACGCCGCTTTGCCTCGGCCGAGACGGCGGTGCGCTACTTCCGCGGCGCGCAGCTGCATCCCGACTATGCGCTGCACGCGCAGGCCGGCTCGCGCGCCATCGTCATGTGCGGCCTGCCGGCCAGCGGCAAGAACACCTGGGTGGCCGCCCACCATGGCGAACTGCCCGTGGTCTCCTTCGACGATGCGCGTACGGAGTTGGGCCTGCGCCACGGCCAGAACGAGGGCGCGGCCGCCCACCACGCCGTGGACAAGGCCAAGGCCCTGCTGCGCGCGGGCCAGCCCTTCGTCTGGAACGCCACCCACCTGTCGCGCCAGATGCGCGGCAAGACCGTGGACCTGTGCCTGGCCTACGGCGCCCGCGTGGAACTCGTGCACCTGGAAGCCAGCCGCCCGACCCTGCTGGCCCGCAACCGCGCGCGCGACACCACGCTGACCAACGCGGCCCTGCTCGGCCTGCTGCAGCGCTGGGATGTGCCTTTGCCTACCGAGGCGCATGCGCTGTCGTTGCTGGTCAATGAGGGGTAGGGGAGGGGGAGGGTTGCTGTACCGCTGTCAAGCGGCATGCTCGCCGCGTGCGCGCTTCATCTCCAGATAGGACTGGGCTGCTTCCTGGTCTTCGGCCCGGTATGCCACGTTCATGTCCGGGCGATGCACGTCATCGCCCGGACCCTTCAGCCCTGGCAATGCCCGCAGATGATCAAGCAAGGTGGTCTGCGTGTTGGCAGAGGTGATCAAGGGGCGCAGATAGGCATCGAGGTGTCTGCCTTGCGGGTTCTGGATCTCCTGGGTCAGTGCCTTCAGATAAGCCTCCTTGTTGGAGGCCAGCCAGTCGATGGCAAAGCCCGCGCGGTGGCACAGCTCGGCATGGATCAGCAGCATGCTGCGTCCATTTCCGTCGAGAAAGGGATGACCCCAGGCAAACGCGCCCATGACAGCACCAGGTTTGTCGCGCAGGGTGCCTGCATCGTTGCCCATGTCCAGGCCCCATTCGACGGCGCGCTGGCACAGCTCTGACACTTCGAATTGCAGGCCTGCACCCCTGCCGACGAGCCGGCCCACGCCCAGCGCACGCCTGTCCTGGCCGGCCCAGGGGTAGAAGTCGGAAAACAGGATGGCGTGAACGCGCAAAAAATCGCGGTAGCCAATCCGGCCCCGGATGCTTGCCAGAAAGGCAAGTGCTTCTTCCAGGTTGGCCTCGAAAAAGAGGTGTTCCTGGATCTTGACCTCACGGGCGTCTTTCAGTCCTTCAATGTTGCGCAGGTAGCCCGCGCTTTCGAAGTCCCCGAACGGATCGAACATCCTGCACCTCCCTCATGTGATTGGTCATCAGCCTGGCAAGCTGCCGGCCATTGATGACATGTTTTTTCTTCAAGGCCACGAGCAGCTTGCCCGTGCTGTCGAGCTCCACTTCATCTCCTGCAGCGCGTGTGACTGCCTGTGCATAGTCGTCCAGTCCGGTACGCTGGTGTTGGATGTGGTGCGTGCGGGCCAGCCGCTCGACAAACTGGCGTACACCTTTGGTGGGCAGGGCGTTCACGTCTGCGGGCAAGGTTTCGCCGGGGTCATCAGGTGCCGAGGGATTGCGGACATAGCGCACGGCGACATCGCCCAGATTCAGCCTGCGTGAGATGCGCTGGCTGCCTGCATCGATCAGCAGCGTGGCCTGGCCCGCCTCGTTGACCAGATCCACGCTGCGAAACCTGATTCCCAGTCTGTCCAGCACCTCCCTGACCAGCTCATCGCTGGGGGCGAGCAACTGCGGATCGCCGCTGGCATCGGGCCTTGCCTTGGCATAGATGCCGGCGCCCAGGCGGATCAGGCGGCCGTCCGAGACCAAGTCATGCAAGGCCTCGCTGAGGTGGGAAGCGCTTGCCAATCTGGTCAGATCACGCCGGAGCACGATGTTGCCGGAGCGCTTGCTCAGCGATATCTGAAGTTTGCTGTCCAGGTTCATTCTCTGCCTCAGACGATCTCTACATGGTCTGATTTTAAGGTGTTGTTTTTTCCTTTTATAACAATGGGTTGTGTGCGGATTTCATGCCGCTTGACCAGCAGGGATTGCGATGAAGTCCAACCCCAATTCCAGTGCTGGACGCAATGGCAATCCAAGACCCAATACCGGCAAGCCATGCTCGCTGGTGAGATGACACCCGGACCTTGCACCGGCCGTGTGCGCAGACAATGAAGGTTTGAAGACCGCCGCCCCTTCTGTCTGCCACTTCGAAAGCCATCCATGAACCATTCCTCCCAACTGCTGTCCACCCTCGCGCCGCTTGGCCGCATCCGCGCATCCATCAACACCGGCAATCCCATTCTTGCGCGGCTGGATGCCGACGGCCGGCCTGCGGGCGTGTCCATCGACCTGGCCCGGCGCCTTGCGCAGCAGCTGGGGCTGGAGCTGGAACTGGTGGTCTTCGACACGGCCGCCAAGTCGGTGGATGCCGTCACGCGCGAGGAGGCCGACTTCGGCTTCTTTGCCGTGGACCCCGTGCGTGGCGCGGGCATCGGCTTCACGGCACCCTATGTGCTGATCGAGGGCAGCTACCTGGTGCGCCAGGATTCGCCGCTGACCGACAACGCCCAGGTGGACCGGGCCGGGCACATGGTCGTGGTCGGCAAGGGCAGCGCCTATGACCTGTACCTGAGCCGCGAGCTCAAGCATGCGCAGATAGAGCGCGCCGTGTCCTCGCCCGCCGTGGTGCAGACCTTTGTGGAATCGACGGCCGACGTGGCCGCCGGCGTCAAGCAGCAATTGGAGGCCGATGCCGCCCGCCTGCCCGGCCTGCGCCTGCTGCCGGGCCGCTTCATGGTGATCCAGCAGGCCATGGGCCTGCCCAAGGGGCGGGGCGATGAGGCCCTGCGCGTGCTGGCGGCCTTTGTGGAAGAGGCCAAGGCCTCGGGCTTTGTGGCCGAGGCACTGCAGCGCCACGGCATCCAGGGCGCAGCGGTTGCGCCTGCGGCCTGAAGGTCAGGCCCCGCGCAGCACCAGCAGGTCGATGCTGGCCGGCACGCCCAGGCGCACGGCAAAGCCGGCCCACAGGCCTGCGCCGGCGCTGACGAAGAGCTTCATGGCGCCGACCTCGTACTCGCCGCGCACAAAGCCGTCATTGGCGGGCGCCACCAGCCATTGGTCCATGCCCAGGATCAGGCCGCCGTGCGTATGGCCCGACAGCTGCAGGCCCACGCCGTGGGCCGCGTTGTCGCGGGCGGTCTTGGGCTGGTGGGCCAGCAGCAGGTGGTATTGCGCACCGGCCTCTTTGGCCTGGCGGGCCACGGTGTCGATGTCAGGCGGCACGCCTTCGGGCACGGACGGGTCGGTGTTCTGGCGCGACAGGCGGCCATAGGCCGGATCGCCGATGCCCGACAGCGCCAGGCGCGCGCCCTGCACATCGATCAGCTGCATGCGGTTTTCCAGCAGGTTCAGGCCCAGGCGGCGGAATTCGGCCATCCAGGCGTCGTAGCCGCTGTAGTACTCATGGTTGCCGGGCGCCGCCCAGACGCCGTGGCGTGCCTTGAGCTGCGCCAGCGGCGCGATGTTGGCGCGGCCGCTGTCCACGTCGCCGTCCACCATGTCGCCGGGCAGCACGATGAGGTCGGGGCGCGCGCCCAGCGTGCGGTCCACGATGGTCTGCACATAGCGCGCGTCGTTGATGGGGCTGGCGTGGATGTCGGCCAGCACGGCCACGCGCAGGCCTTCCAGGCCTGTGGGCAGGCCGGGCAGGCGCAGCGTGCGCTCGTGCACCTCGGGCGGGCGCAGCGCATTGGCCACGCCCCAGGCCGACAGCAGGCCTGCCAGGGCCAGGGCGCCGGCCGTGAGCAGCGGCGCGTGCAGGCGCCGCTTCCAGTCCTCGCGCCGGCTCACTGCGGCCAGAGCCCAGAGGCCGTCGCGCAGCACGATGAAGACGGCCAGCATCAGCAGCAGGGCCAGCACCCAGCCGCCCGGCACCTGCAGATAGGCCAGCGTGCGGTACTCGACCGTGCCCTCGCGCAGCAGTACCAGCAGCAGGGCGGGCGTGCAGCCCAGGGCCGCCGTGGCGACGGCCGCCATCAGGCGTGCGCGGCGCGGCATCAGGCGGACGGGCCACCACAGCCACAGGGCCAATAGCGGGATGACGAGGGCGGCAAGAGTAACCATGGGGAGCAGATCGAGGAAGGCGGGTGAGGCGGCCAGCGCCGGGAGCGGGCGGCAAGGCGAGCGCCGATTGTGCGCAATGCCTTGCATGCCGCTGGCCTGACTTGGCGAAGGCCCTGGCATGCGGGGGTTTTCATGCGGGCGGCACAGGGCCGGCGTATGGAAATCTGCAGCCGCGTGGCGCCGCCGGCATGGCGCGGGGATAATCCAGCCCCTTATGCCTTTGAAGATCAGCTTCCCTGAATCCCTGCCCGTATCCGCCCGCCGTGAGGAAATCATGGAGGCCATGGACCGGCACCAGGTCATCATCGTGTGCGGCGAGACGGGCTCGGGCAAGACCACGCAGCTGCCCAAGATCGCGCTGGCGCTGGGCCGGGGCAAGGTCAACGCCACGCCCGACGACAAGGGCCAGGTGCGCGGCCACCTGATCGGCCACACGCAGCCGCGCCGCATTGCCGCCAGCTCGGTGGCCAAGCGCATTGCCGAGGAGCTG
Source organism: Delftia sp. WSY_10 (assembly GCF_043104705.1). NCBI lineage: Bacteria > Pseudomonadati > Pseudomonadota > Betaproteobacteria > Burkholderiales > Comamonadaceae > Delftia > Delftia sp. WSY_10. The sequence continues at coordinate 248,856 of NZ_JBICKY010000052.1, forward strand.
AACACGCCGCTGGGCGATGTGGTGGGCTACAAGGTGCGCTTCCAGGACCGGCTGTCCAAGGACGCCTCGGTCAAGCTGATGACGGACGGCATCCTGCTGGCCGAGACGCAGACCGACCCGCTGCTCAAGGCCTACGACACACTGATCATCGACGAGGCCCACGAGCGCAGCCTCAACATCGACTTCCTGCTGGGCTACATCAAGCAGATCCTGCCCCGGCGCCCCGACCTCAAGGTGGTGGTGACATCGGCCACCATCGATGCCGACCGGTTCTCCAGGCATTTCGAAGGCCCCAAGGGGCCTGCGCCGGTGATCATGGTCTCGGGCCGCACCTACCCCGTGGAGATGCGCTGGCGCCCGTTCGAGGAAAAGCGCGACCATGACCTCAACGACGCCATCGCCGAAGGCGTGGACGAGCTGTGGGCCGGCGGCGCGGGTGGCGACATCCTGGTCTTCCTGCCCGGCGAGCGCGAGATCCGCGAGGCGGCCGACCACCTGCGCAAGCACCTGGCACAGCAGCCCGTGCTGCGCCATGCCGAGGTGCTGCCGCTGTTCTCGCGCCTGTCGCAGGCCGAGCAGGACCGCATCTTCGACAGCCACACGGGCCGGCGCATCGTGCTGGCCACCAACGTGGCCGAGACCTCGCTGACCGTGCCCGGCATCCGCTATGTGATCGATGCGGGGACGGCGCGCGTCAAGCGCTATTCCTTCCGCAGCAAGGTCGAGCAGTTGCTGGTCGAGCCCATCAGCCAGGCGGCCGCCAACCAGCGCGCCGGCCGCTGCGGCCGCGTGGCCAACGGCATCTGCATCCGCCTGTACGACGAGGCGGACTTCGGCACGCGCGCGCGCTTCACCGACCCTGAAATCCTGCGCTCCTCGCTGGCCGGCGTCATCCTGCGCATGAAGTCGCTGGGCCTGGGCGACGTGGTGAACTTTCCCTTCCTCGAAGCGCCCTCGGGCCGTGCCATTGCCGACGGCTACCAGCTGCTGGGCGAGCTGGGCGCCGTGGACGAGCGCGGCGAGCTGCTGCCCATGGGCCGCGAGCTGTCGCGCCTGCCGCTGGACCCGCGCGTGGGCCGCATGATCCTGGAGGCGCGCACGCGCGGCGCCGTGGCCGAGGTGCTGGTCATCGCCTCGGCCCTGTCCGTGCAGGACGTGCGCGACCGGCCGCTGGAGGCCCAGCAGCAGGCCGACCAGCAGCACGCCAAGTTCGACGACGAGAAAAGCGAATTCAGCGGCTACCTGCGCCTGTGGAAATGGCTGCAGGATGCGCGCGGCGGCAAGGTGGTGGCCAAGAGCCGCAAGGAAATGGCCACGGCCCAGCCGCCTGCCGCCAAGCCGTCGGCGCGCAATGCCGCCTTCCTGCCCGTGGCCCAGCGCAGCGGCGGGCAGAGCGTGGCCGCCCCGGCGGCCGAGGCGTTGGCGGCCTTCCATCCGCAGGACACCGGTCCCGGCACGGATGACGAGCCCTCGCACAAGCTCAGCAACCGCCAGTGGGAGCAGCTGCTGCGCCAGAACTTCATCAACATCCGCCGCGTGCGCGAATGGCGCGACATCCACTCGCAGCTGCTGACCGTGGTCAACGAGCACAAGTGGAAGATCAACACCGAGCCCGCGGGCTACGACGCCGTGCACCTGTCCATGCTGTCCGGCCTGCTGGGCAACCTGGGCTACAAGGGCGATGAAAGCGACGCCTACCTGGGCGCGCGCGGCATCCGCTTCCATCCGCACCCGGGCGCCCACCTGTCCAAGAAGCCGGGGCGCTGGATCGTTGCGGCCGAGCTGGTGGAAACCTCGCGCCTGTACGGCCGGGGCATCGCCGCCATCGATCCGCAGTGGCTGGAGGAAGTCGGCGCCCACCTGCTCAAGAAGCAACTGCTCGATCCGCACTGGTCCAAGAACCAGGCCGACGTGGTGGCGCTGGAGCGCGCCACGCTCTACGGCCTGGTGGTCTACAACGGCCGACGCATGAGCTATGGACGCATCGATCCGCAGTCCGCGCGCGAGATCTTCATCCGCCAGGCCCTGGTGGAGGGCCAGTGGGACACGCGCTGGCACTTCCTGCCCGCCAACCTCAAGCTGGTGCGCAAGGTCGAGGAGCTGGAGCACAAGAGCCGCCGCCAGGACGTGCTGGTCGATGACGAACTGATCTACGCCTTCTACGACCAGCAGATCCCCAAGGACGTGTTCAGCGGCGCCACCTTCGACCATTGGTTCCGCGAGGCGGCCAAGGAAAACGCCGACCTGCTGCGCCTGTCGCGCGACGAACTGATGCGCCACGAGGCGGCCGGCATCACCACCCAGGCCTTTCCCAAGGTGGTCAAGCTCGGCGGCGTGGACTGCACGGCCAGCTACCTGCACAGCCCCGGCGACGCGCGCGACGGCATCACCGTCACCGTGCCGCTGTTCGTGCTCAACCAGGTCAGCGACGAGCGCGTGGAATGGCTGGTGCCCGGCATGCTCAAGGACAAGCTCCAGGCCCTGCTCAAGAGCCTGCCGCAGCGCCCGCGCAGCCGCTTCGTGCCCCTGCCCGAAAGCGCTCAGCGCCTGGCCGAACTCTTCACCACGCCCGAGCGCTGGGGCCAGGGATCGCTGATCGATGCCCTGCTCAAGCAGGTGCGCGACGAGACCTCGCTGGACGTCAAGCGTGCCGACTTCAAGCTGGACATGCTCAGCCCGCACCTGTTCATGAACTTCCGCATCACGGACGAGCATGGACGCCAGCTGGGCCAGGGCCGCAACCTGGGCGCGCTCAAGGCCGAACTGGGCGCCAAGGCGCGCGGCGCCTTCCAGGCGCTGGCCGCGCTGAAGGTGGCTTCGGTCACCGAGGCTGCGGCCCCACCTGCCGCCGCGTCCGAAGCCGGCAAGAAGGCGGAATCTGGCGCCAGGCCGGACAAGACAGCAAAGCCTGAAAAGGCGGACCAGGCCAAGCCCGCCAGCAACGCCAGGCCCAGCCAGCCCGCCGACAGCCGCTACAAGGAATGGAGCTTTGGCGAGCTGCCCGAGCTGATGGAGATCGGCCGGGGCGGGCAGACGCTGATCGGCTTCCCTGCGCTGATCGACCACGGCGATGCCGTCGGCATCGAGGTCTTCGACGAGCCCGAGGTCGCGGCCGCGCGCCACCGCGTGGGCCTGCGCCGCCTGTTCGCGCTGCAGATCCGCGATGCGCTCAAGTACCTGGAAAAGAACATTCCAGACCTGCAGAAGATGGCCGTCGCCTACATGCCGCTGGGCACGCAGGAGGAACTGCGCGAGCAGATCATCGACGTGGCCATAGACCGCGCCTTCCTGCAGGAGCCGCTGCCCACCAACGACGCGCAGTTCAAGCAGCGCGTGCAGGACGGGCGCGGCCGGCTGACGCTGATCGCCAACGAGGTGGCGCGCATGGCCTCCACCATCCTGGTCGAGTACGCGGCGGCCCAGCGCAAGATCAAGGACACCAAGAATGCGCCCGACGCCACGGCCGACGCCGCCCAGCAACTGCAGCGCCTGGTGCCCAAGAACTTCATCGCGGCCGCGCCCTGGACCCAGCTGCAGCACTACGCGCGCTACCTCAAGGCCATCACCAGCCGGCTGGACAAGTACCGCGCCGACCCTGCGCGCGACGCCAGCCGCCTGGCCGAGCTGCGCCCGCTGGAGCAGCGCTACTGGCGCCTGGTGGCCGAGCGCAAGGGCCACATCGATGCGCGCATGCAGGAGTACCGCTGGATGCTGGAGGAGCTGCGCGTGAGCTTCTTCGCCCAGGAGCTGCGCACGCCTTACCCGGTCAGCATCAAGCGGCTGGACAAGGTCTGGCAGCAGCTGCAGAACTAGCGCCGTGCCGGCCTGCGGCCCTTCCGTGATCGGGAGGGCCGCAGGCCATGGTTCAACGCGGCATCGCCACCTTCACCGGCACGCAGCCGGTTGGAGCGATGCAAGGCCCAAGGCCGTATGCGCCATCACAGAGATGGGGCATTTTTCAAAGCACGGGCGATCTGTGCAGAACCTGCACAGATGCTGGCCGCTCCATGGCGTTGCGGCGGGCCCTGTGCGTTTCTAGACTGCAGGCATCAACCACTTCCCGTTTTCAGGAGCACTGCATGTCCCTCGCAGAACAGGCCAGCCAGGCCACCCAATCCACCAGCCATCCCACCCTCCGCGCCCTGTCAGGCGCGCCGGGGCGCAGCCAGTTGCCACGGGGTGCCACGGCGCTGCTGGTCATCGACTTCCAGAACGAGTACTTCAGCGGCCGCCTGCCCATCCCGCGCGGCCCGCAGGTCCTGGAGCAGGCCCGGCGCCTGCTGCAATGGGCCGATGCCGGGCAGGTTGCCGTGTTCCACATCCAGCACATTGCCCCGGAAGGTGCACCCGTGTTCGCCGTCAATGGCAGCACCGTCCAGTTCCACCCCGGCCTGCAGCCGCGCGCGGGCGACACCGTGGTGCAAAAGCGCAGCGTCAGCGCCTTCGTCGGCACCGACCTGGCCGACCAGCTGCGCGCGCGTGGCATCACCACCGTGGTCATCTGCGGCCTCATGACGCACGCCTGCGTGGCCGGCGCCGCACGCGATGCCGCGCCGCTGGGCTTCGAGGTCGTCGTGGCCAGCGACGCCGTGGCCACACGTGCCATCACGCGCAGCAATGGCGAATCCGTGGACGCCGACAGCCTGCACCGTGCCGCGCTGGCCGAGATCGAGGATGTGTTCGGCGATGTCATGCCCACCGCGCATGTGGTGCAGCTGCCCCTGCGCTGAGCCTGCAGGCAGGGCCCGCGCATCGTCTCCTAGCGAGAATCCACGGCGTTGCCGTACTCCGTCGTGGTACTGGCCGCATCCTTGCGCACCGGCACGGCGATCTGCTCGAACACATTGCCTTCGATCACCACGCCCCTGGACTCCAGCAGGTTGATGCCTGCCTGGGGTTCCTCTTCCTTCTTCCTGAACAGCCCGCTGCGCTTCACGATGAAGCGGTTGTTGCGGATGATGGA
>NZ_JBICKY010000053.1:0-303996 GCF_043104705.1 Delftia sp. WSY_10
TGATTGAGTCTGCAGCTCATGGGCGTCTGGCCTGACGGAATTGATCCGTTGCGGAATCATTTTTTCCATGATGTAACGGTGGATTCACAGTGGGGAATGGCTGAAAGGAGTGGCCATCGTATTTGCCCTCTGTGAAGTCAGTGAGAAGTGGCTTGGACCGGCAATTCACGACTGGCCCGTGAGCCGGTGCCCCAGCACCGCCACCACAATGCAGCCCATTCCCACCCACTGCGCCGCCGACGGCACGGCGCCAAACCAGGCCAAGTCCACCAGCAAGGCCATGGCGGGGTAGACGAAGGACAGTGCCGCAATGGCGGGCGCCGGCAGCCGCTGGAATGCGGCATACATCACCGTGTACATGAAGGCCGTATGGACCAGTCCCAGGGTCAGCACCATGGAGGCGGCGCGCGCTGACAGCAATTGAGGGCTGGCTGCGGCGATATGGGTGAGCAGCGGCAGGGCCCACAGGCTCAGCACCAGTCCGCCCGCCAGCATCTGCAGCATGGCGATCTGGGCCGAGGGCATGTGGCCCAGGCGGCGCGTGGCGACCGTGGTGCCTGCGTAGAGTGCGGCGGCCAGCAGGGCCAGGGCCACGCCTATCCACGCGCCTGTTCCAGCATGCGATGCATCCATGCCATCCAGTCCGACCAGGCCGCTGCTCAGTGCCACGCCCAACAGGGCCAGCAGCAGCCAGGGCAGCTTGCGGCGTTCAACGGGCTCGCCCTGCAGCGCCGACAGAGCCAGCAGCATGAAGGGCTGCACGTGGTAGACCACGGTGGCCACGGCGATGGAGCTGTAGTGGTAGGCGCTGAAGAGGGCGACCCAGTTGAGCACCAGGGCGATGCCGCCGCCGGCCAGCCACAGCCATTCCCGGCCTTGAGGGGCGACCCATTCGCGCCGCCAGGCCAGCCACAGGCCCAGGCCCAGTGCGCCCAGCACGCAGCGGGCGAATACGACCAGCAGCGGCGGCAGCGCGCTTTCCACGACGAGCAGGCCGATGGTGCCCGACAGCGCCATGGCCAGCAGCATGCGCCAGGTGCCGCCCTGGCTGGTTCGGGGCCGTGTGGTTGAGGTTGCAGAGGTGAGGCTGGGGCTGTGGGACATGGTGTCGATTCCTGGGCGCGCTTCGGTATGGAGCGCATGGCCGTATCTTGCGGACCTTGCAATCAATCAACAATCCATGAGTCATTCAAATTAATATTGCCTGCCATGCAACAAAGACCGGAGTAGCGCCTTGCCCGATACCGCCATGCCCCTGGATGAAATGCTGGTCTTCGCCCGTGTGGTGGAGCACCAGAGCTTTGCGGGCGCGGCCCGGCAGCTGGGGCTGACGACCTCGGCCGTGAGCCGCAGCGTGGGGCGGCTGGAGGCGCATTTCGGGCTGCGGCTGCTGCAGCGCACCACGCGCTCGCTGTCGCTGACCGAGGCGGGGGCAGAGATCCATCAGGCCTGCCTGCGGCTGGTGGAGGATGCCCAGGCCGTGCAGGCGCTGGCCGGCCAGCTGCGCCAGCAGCCGCGCGGACTGCTGAAGATCAGCGCGCCGGCCGTGCTGGGCGATCTCTGGCTGTCACCACTGCTGCCGGGCTTTTGCGCGCGCTGGCCCGAGGTACAGGTGCAGGTGGACATGACGGACCGCATGGTGGACCTGGTGGCCGAGGGGCTGGACCTGGGCCTGCGCATCAGCATGCCGGGCCAGATCGCGCCGGGGCTGGTGGCGCGGCCGCTCAAGACCATCCGCTATGTGCTGGTCTCCACGCCCGGCTACCTGGCGCGGCATGAGGCCATCGGTGCGCCCGAGCAGTTGCTGGCGCATCCCTTCATCAGCCTGGGCTACGGCCAGTTCCAGAACGAGGTCGAATTGCGTCCGCAGCGCGCTGGGCATCAGCCGGCCGCGCCCGCTACGCGTCTGCTGGTGAATACGCCCATCACCATTGCCAGCAGCCTGGGCATCATCCAGGCGCTGCAGCAGGGGCCAGGCATCGGCGTGGTAGCGGACTTTGCGGCGCAGGCGGCGCTGCAGGCCGGGCAGCTGGCGCCCGTGCTGCCGGGCTGGGCGCTGTGCGGCAAGTACGCGCCGCGCGTGGTGCATGCGGTCTATGCGCCCACGCGCCATGTGCCGCTGAAGCTGCGGGCGCTGATCGACTACCTGGTCGAGGTGGAAGGCGAGGGCGCCGCGGCCTCCACCACCTAACCCATGCGCCTGCGCAGCGCCGCGCTGGCCCAGTCCACAGCCACGGACAGCGCCAGCATGGCGATGATGACGGTGCTGGCCTGGGCGTAGTGGAACAGCGACAGCTCGAAGTACAGCAGCTGCCCCAGCCCGCCCGCGCCCACGAAGCCCAGGATGGCGGCCATGCGGATGTTCATCTCCCAGCGGTACAGCGTGTAGGCCAGCAACTGCGGCGCGGCGCCGGGCAGCGTCGCGTAGAGGAATGCCATGGTGCGGCCGCTGCCGGACAGGCGCAGCGCTTGGGTGGGGGCGGCGGGCTGGTTCTGCAGGGCCTCGGCATACAGGCGCCCCAGCACGCCGGCCGTGTGCAGCGCCAGCGCCAGCGCGCCTGCGAACGGGCCCAGGCCCACGGCCAGGGCGGTGATGGTGGCCCAGACCAGCTCGGGCACGGAGCGCAGCACGTTGAGCACCAGGCTCCAGGGAGCGCGCCAGCGCGGCAGCGCCAGCAGCAGGCCCAGCACGGCCGCCAGCAGGGTGCCGACCACGGAGATGGCCAGCGTCTCCCACACGCCCACGGCCACCTTGCGCAGCCATTCGGCGCTGGTGTCGGGCGGGAAGAAGCTGATGACGAATTCCAGCATGGACCGGCCCGCCGCGCCGGTGAACAGCGAGGGCAGGTCCATCTCCAGCATGGCAAAGCTGGCGGCCACGCCGAGCGCCAGGGCGGCGCAGGTGAGGGCGCTGCGCCAGCCCCAGGCGCTGGCACGCGCGGCGGGTGGCGTGTCCAGCGCGCGGCGCAGGCCGCGCGAGAGCAGGTCGGCACCCCAGACCAGCAGCATGAAGGTCAGCAAGATGGTGGAGGCCTCGCCGCCGTTGAGCATCTTCATGGCCTGGTCCATGAGCTGGCCCAGGCCGCCCGCGCCCACAAAGCCCATGACCACCGAGGCGCGTATGGCGCACTCCCAGCGGTAGACGGTGTACGAGGTCAGTTCGCGCGCGGCCTGGGGCAGCAGGCCGTAGAGCATGGCCAGCGGCCGGCGCGCGCCGGCCTGCGCCAGGGCACGCGCGGGTGCGGGGTCGGCCGATTCCAGGATTTCCGCATAGACCTTGGCCAGCATGCCGCCATAGGTCAGGCCCAGGGCCAGCACGCCAGCGGCCGGCCCCAGGCCGAAGACGCGCACGAAGACCAGGGCCCAGACCAGCTCGGGCACGCCGCGCAGGATGGTGAGCAGGCCGCGCGTGACGGGATTGAGCGCCCGCCGCTCGCGCGCGGCGCCCGTGACCAGGTAGGCCAGCGGCACGGCCAGCACAAAGGCCAGGGCCATGCCGGCCGTGGCAATGGCCAGGGTCTCCAGCGTGGCGCGGCCCAGGTAGCCCAGGAAGTCGCGCCCGGTCTCGGGCGGCAGAAACGTGGCCAGAAAGCGGCCGATGACCTGCAGGTTGCCGGGATCGAACAGCGCGCCCAGGCTGAAGCCCGCGCCCTGGAACAGCGGCCACAGCACGACGGCGGCCAGCACCAGGGCGCCGAGGCGGCGGGGCGCGGCGGGGTCACGCAGCGCGTGCAGATCGGAACTCAACGGCATGCGGATGCGGACAGCGGTGCGGCAAAGGCGGCGGGCGCGGGTGTCCACGCGGGGCGGGAGGGATCATCGCCAGGATGCTCGGACCCATACAGCGCACGCAGGTGTTCCTGCGTGACTTCTGCCGCCGGCAGGTCGAAGGCGATGGCGCCATCGCGGATGGCCACGATGCGCGCAAAGCAGGCCAGCGCCAGGTCCACGGCATGCAGGCTGGCCACCAGGGTGGCGCCGCGCGCGGCGGCTTCGTGCACCAGCAGTTGCACGGTGGACAGGGCCAGGGCCGGGTCCAGCGCGGCCACGGGCTCGTCGGCCAGGATGAGCTCGGCCTGCTGGTAGAGCACGCGGGCAATGCCCACGCGCTGCAGTTGCCCGCCCGAGAGCTGGTCGCAGCGCGCGAACAGCTTGTCTGCCAGCTGCACGCGGGCCAGGGCCTCGCGCGCGCCAGCGGTGTCCTGTGGGTACAGCAGCGAGGCCAGCGCCTTCCACGCCGGCCACCGGCCCAGGCGCCCGGCCAGCACGGCCGTGACCACGCGCTGGCGCGGCGGTATGGGCGGCGCCTGGTGCACCGTGCCGATGCGCGCGCGCAGCAGCCGGGGAGCGCCCGCGCTGGACGCAGGCACCTCGTTGCCCAGCACGCTGCGCCGGCCCTGGCTGGGCGCCAGCGCCGTGCCGATGACGGACAGCAACGTGGTCTTGCCCGCGCCCGAGGGGCCGATCAGCGCAATGGCTTCGCCCTGGCGTGCGGCCAGCGTCACGCCGCGCAGCGCAGTGCCGCCGCCGGCGTGGGTCAGGCCCACGCCTTGCAGTTCAAAGCTCATGGATTGCGCCTGCTGCGGCTTACTTGAGCAGGCCGGCCGACTTGGCGGCGGCCTCGATGCCTTCGTAGTTCGAGGCCTGGGTGGGAATGAAGCGCGCGGCACGCTGCAGCTCCAGGATGGCCTTGTGCTCTGGCTTGGCCGGGTCCAGCGCCAGGAAGGCGTCGGTCAGCTTCTTGACCAGGGCCGGGTCCAGGTCGCCGCGCACGGTCCAGTTGTAGTCGAAGTAGGGCGGCGTAGTGGCGAACACGCGCACCTTGCTGGTATCGACCTTCTTGCTCTCCACCAGCTTGTCCCAGACCGATGCGTTGAGCACGCCGGCCTCGGCCTTGCCTGCGGCCACAAAGGCCACGGTGGCGTCATGCGCGCCGGAGAAGGCCACGGTCTTGAAGTCCTTCTCGGGGTTGATGCCGTCCTGCTGCAGGAAAAAGCGCGGCATCAGGCTGCCCGAGGTGGACGAGGGCGCGCCAAAGGCAAAGCTCTTGCCCTTGAGGTCGGCCAGGGTCTTGATGGCGGGGTTGGCCGTGATGAACTTGGAGGTGAACCTGGCGTCTTCCTCGCGCTGCACGATGGGAATGGCCGTGCCGTTGGTGCGGATCTTGGCCTGCACGAAGGTGAAGCCGCCCAGCCAGGCCAGGTCCAGCTTGCGTGTGGCCAGCGACTCGACCACGGCGGCGTAGTCGGTCACGGGCGTGAACACCACCTTCATGCCGGTCTGTGCCGAGAGGTACTTGCCCAGCGGCTCGAACTTGCGCTGCAGCTCGGTGGGAGCTTCATCCGGGATGGCCGAGACGCGCAGCACGGCGGGTTCGGCGGCCAGCGCAGGCAGGCTGGACAGGGTGGAGGCGGCCAGCACGCAGGCAGCCGCCTGGCGCAGCGCCGAGCGGCGCGCAGGAATGTGGTTCATGGATGGGCTCCGTTCAATCAGCCACCGCCGTCCGGATACACGGCGGTTTAATAAGGCGCCCGGGGTTGACACGGGCGCCGAAGGTACAAGGGCGGTACACCGACCGCTGAGGCTGCATTGTAGGGAGCGGGCTTTTCCGTTGGGGAGCGTCAGATATGGGACCGCAGCAAGCTTCAGCGGCTCCGCAGTTCTGTCTACTGTAGGCGCAGAGTGAACTGGACTTCTCCTGGATACCCCATGCAGGACGTTTGCGACCGGCTGGTGACAGGGTGGCTTGGAATGCCAACGGCGTCCCTGTCGAAATGCTCCGGCACATAGAGTTTTTTATCGAGATTGAGCCGCTTGATCGAAGCAAGACGCTCCAGCGAAAACAGGTTGGCGCTCGTGGCAAGTCTGATATCGGTCCAGAGCCGCTGCAGGGCAGGCTCTGCCAAGGTGTTGTTGCCGGTGGCGCGCGCCGTCAGAAATCCCTCGGGAAACGCTCGTTCGTAGTGTCCAACCCGGCTGTTTGATCGAGCGGGAAGACGGGCAAGAAAGGGTTCTGCCAGTGCTAGAGGGTCAATCCAGGTCGCCTGGGACCCCGCAGCGAAGGCTGTCATTCCTATGTTGCATTTTGCGTAGACGGCGGGGGGCTGTTTGCGCAGCTTGTCACCTTCGACAAACCATGGATGAAGCTTCCAAGAGTGATGCTCCAAGACGCGGCGCATACCAAGCTCCTGGTAGTAGAACCCTCGCTCATTGGCAATTCCAGAGGGCATGACGAACCGTTGCTGATAGCTGATCGGCGAGAGGACGGTGGCATGCAGGGCGCCCGTGGACGCCACCAGCAACAGGGCCCATGTGACGGTGTAGAGAGAAGACAGCCCCACCGTGCCGAGCACAAGAATCGAGAAAACCAATGGTCCTGCCAAGAAGCGTCCGGCCATGTAGTCGCCGCCCACATAAACGAGATAGCCAAACCAGAGCGCAATGCCTGCTGCGATGGGGCGCAGGGCGGCACGCGTGAGGCCAAAACCCAGCCCAGCCAGAATGGTGACCAAGGTAGGTAGGTCGTATTCATACGCATGGACTACAAGATTCCAGGCCTGCTGTGCTGACTGGGCAGCCGTCAGACCATTTAACACCTTGGCGATGGCGGTGTTGGGTACTGGTGAACCGAAATAGAAGAGGGAGAACAACGTCCACAAAACGGCCGGTAACAGGCCAGGCAAAAACTGCCTTACCAGAACAGCAGGCTTGTCGCGGCTGGCGGCCAGGCTGGCGACAAGCGCAGGCGCCACAAGAACGACGGCATCGGGACGGTTCAGAAAAAGCAGCGCCGACAGCGCGCTCAGAAGCAGCACGCGGTGCGGATGTTCGGTTTTCCAGGCGATGAAGAAAAGAACCAGCAGAACATGTGTCAGCGGATTTTCCAGCCCTGAGGACGAGTAGTCGACAAATGCCTGGCACCACAGCAAGGTCGAAAGCGCGAGCAGGCTGCGCAGATGGGGACCGCCCATGGCCTTGAGGCACAAGAGACAGAAGAGCAGCAGGAGCGCGGCACTCAGCCCGATCGAAGACCAATATGGATCACTGCTGAGCCATACCAGGGGGCTCAGGAGAAACATCCACAAGGGATGGGTGAAGACCTGAACTCTTTCATCGATGTTCCACCTCAGGCCATGGCCGGCAATCCAGTTGTCGATGACGCGAAACGTGATGAAGGCGTCTTCGGCAACCCATGCCGTCCGATAGAACGCCAGGAAGAAGGCGAGGAGCAACAGCGTGGCAGCTATCCAGCGCGTTCGGAGACTCAGTGCGGGTGTCATGCCAGTACGTTAGCAGAGGGTGCTGGTTACAGGCTGGCCCCGTGGAGCGGCCCAGTGGAGAAAGCAACAGCCTTCTCCCGCTTTTTTCAACAGCTGATCAAACCGCCAGCGCGCGCATCTCGGCGATCAGGTCGGCCTTGCCCTCGAAGCCTATGCCCGGCAGCGGCGGCAGGGTGACGTGGCCGTTGTCAACCTTCACGCCGTCGGGGAAGCCGCCATAGGGTTGGAACAGGTCGGGGTAGCTTTCGTTGCCGCCCAGGCCCAGGCCGGCGGCAATGGCCAGCGACATCTGGTGGCCGCCGTGCGGAATGCAGCGGCTGGGCGACCAGCCATGGGCCTTGAGCATGTCCAGCGTGCGCAGGTACTCGACCAGGCCGTAGCTGAGTGCGCAGTCGAACTGCAGCCAGTCGCGGTCCGGGCGCATGCCGCCGTGGCGGATCAGGTTGCGCGCGTCCTGCATGGAAAACAGGTTCTCGCCCGTGGCCATGGGGCCCTGGTAGACCTCGCCCAGGCGGGCCTGCAGTTCGTAGTCCAGCGGGTCGCCAGCTTCCTCGTACCAGAACAGCGGGTACTGGCCAAGGGCGCGGCCATAGTCGAGCGCGGTGGCCAGGTCGAAGCGGCCGTTGGCATCCACGGCCAGCTGCTGGCCCGGGCCCAGAATTTTGAGCACGGACTCGATGCGCTCGCAGTCCTCGGCCAGCGTGGCGCCGCCGATCTTCATCTTCACCACCGAGTAGCCGCGCTCCAGGTAGCTTTCCATCTCGCGGCGCAGGCCATCCAGGCCCTTGCCGGGGTAGTAGTAGCCGCCAGCGGCGTAGACGAAGACGCGCGGGTTGGGCGTGCCGCTGCCGTAGCGCTCGGCCAGCAGCTGGTACAGGGGCTTGCCCGCTATTTTTGCCGTGGCGTCCCAGACGGCCATGTCGATGGTGCCCACGGCCACCGATCGCTCGCCGTGGCCGCCGGGTTTTTCATTGATCATCATGCGCGCCCAGATCCTGTGCGGGTCCAGGTTGTCGCCGCTGTCGTCCAGCAGGCTGCCAGGCTCGGCCTCCAGCACGCGCGGGATGAAGCGCTCGCGCATCAGCGCGCCCTGGCCGTAGCGGCCGTTGGAGTTGAAGCCGTAGCCGATGACGGGGCGGCCGTCGCGGATCACGTCCGTGACCACGGCCACCAGGCTGAGCGTCATCTTCGAGAAATCGATGTAGGCGTTGCGGATGTCCGATTTGATGGGACGGGTGGATTCGAGGATGTTGACGATTTTCATGGTGCTTACGGATGAAGGATGGGTGTCGGAGTGGGCTCAGCGCGGCAGCGACGAGCCGCCGCAGATGGCGATGTCCTGCCCCGTGATGGCGGCGGCTTGCGGCGACAGCAGGTAGCCGACCAGGGCGGCGATCTCGGCCGGCTCTATCAGCCGGCCCAGCGGCGGCAGGCGCGGCGCGCTGCCGGCACGGGCGGGGTCGCCCAGCATGGTGGTGGCCGTGGCAGCCGGGGAGACCACGTTCACCGTCACGCCCTGGCCAGCGACTTCGGCGGCCCAGCTGCGTGCCAGCGCAACCAGCGCGGCCTTGGTGGCCGCGTACTGCCCGCGCCCGGGCATGCCCTGGGCCACGCGGCTGCCGATGAAGACCACGCGTCCGCCGCCGCGCGCGGCCATGCCGGGCACGATGGCGTCGGCCAGCCGCGTGGCGGCATCCACATGCAGGCGCCACATGAGCTCGCCGCCCGCGTGGTCCAGCAGGCCCAGCGGCCCCACGCGCAGCACGCCTGCGGCATGGACCAGGGCATCGGGGGCGGGCCGGTCCCGGTTGGCCTGGGCCGCCTGGGTAATTGCAAGGCCGTCGCACAGGTCCACGCGCAGCGGGTGGAAGGCTTCATGCGCCAGGCTGGCCGGCGCCAGGTCCAGTCCGGTCACGCGCCAGCCTGCATCCAGCAGCGCCTGCGCAATGGCGCGGCCTATGCCGCTGCTGCTGCCGGTGACCACGGCGTGGCGCAGTTCATTCGACACGGATGTTCCCCTCGGTCACGATCTTCTGGGCGCGCTCCATGTCGCTGGCCTGGAACCTGGCGAAGTCCTCCACGCTGCCCGGCGACAGCAGCAGGCCCTGCTCGCGCAGCTTGTCCTTGAGATCGCCCGCCAGCGCCTTGTTGACCTCGGTGTTGAGCCTTTTGATGATGTCGGCCGGCACCTTGGCCGGCGCCCACAGGCCGTACCAGCTGTAGAACTCGTAGCCGGCAATGGTCTCGCCCACCGTGGGCACATCGGGCAGGCTGGGCGCGCGCTGGGCCGAGGTGACCGCCACCACGCGCAGCATGCCGCCCTTGTGGTACTGCAGGGAGCCCAGGATGGGGTCGATGAAGCCGTCGATCTGGCCGCCGATCAGGTCCTGGAAGGCGGGGGCCGTGCCCTTGTAGGGGACGATGAGGTAGTCCAACTGGCCCGCGCGCTTGAGCAGTTCGGTGGACAGGTGGCCTGCCGAGCCGATGGAGCCCACGGCAAAGGTCATCTTGCCCGGATGGGACTTGGCATAGGCCATCAGCGACTTGATGTCGGTGATGGGCAGGTTCTTGTTGATGGCCACCGACAGCGGCGCCTTGGCCACCAGGGCCACGGGTGCGAAGTCCCGGTTGACCTGGTAGGGCACGGTCTTCATGGTCATGGGCGCCGTGGTGAAGGTGGAGGCATTGAACAGCAGCGTGTAGCCGTCCGCCGGGGCCTTGGCCACGATGTCGCCGCCGATCACGCCGTTGCCGCCGGGCCGGTTGTCGATGATGAATTGCTGGCCCGTCTGCTCGCCCAGCTTCTGCGCCAGTTGCCGGCCCACGGCGTCCAGCGTGCCGCCGGGTGGGAAGGGAATGACCACGCGCACGGGCTTGGCGGGCCAGGCCTGGGCACCGGCCGGGCCGGCCAGCGCCAGCAGGGCGGCGCCTGCGGCAGCGCCCAGGGCCGCGCGGAGGAAATGATGGCGTTGCATGGTGTCTTGTCTCCTGTCGTGCTTTTGTTGTTGTCCGAAGGGGCCGCGCAGCTCGGGCCGGGCCAGGCTGGTTGCGCGGCAAGAGCCTGTGTCTGTGTATGGCCTGCGGCCTGCGTTCAGCGCTTGAGCAGCCCGGCCTGCGCCACGGCAGCGCGCAGGGCCTGCAGTTCCTGGGCGTTGGGCGCCTCGGTGGGCGGGCGCACGGTGGCGTCGTCGATCACGCCGGCCAGGTACATGCCGCCCTTCATGCGGGCGTGGGCCTCGCCCGTGGGCTCGCCGCCGCCGTAGACGGCGTCCTTGAGCGGCGTGATCACGGCCTGCACCGCTATGGCCTTCTTCAGGTCGCCGGCCTTGACGGCATTCCACAGGTCGATGATGAGCTGGGGGATGAAGGTGGCGAAGCCGACCAGGGCGCCGTCCACGCCCTGGACCATGGAGGCCAGCAGGTACTCGTCATGGCAGGTCAGGATGGCCTTTGCGGGATTGGCCTCGCGGATGGCCTGGATGTCGCGGGCGTACTTGTTCATGTCGCGCTGGCCCACCTTGAAGGCCTGCACGTAGGGCAGGCGCGCCAGCTCGGCAAGCAGCGGCGAGGAGTAGGAGGCACGCGTCCAGGCCGGGTAGACGTGGCAGACCAGGTCCAGGTCCGGCGCGGCGCGGTGGATGGCCTCGAAGTACTGCAGCGCATGGCCGGGCGTAAAGCCGAAGCGCAGCCAGTGGTGGGGCGGCATCACATCCAGCGCCACCGCGCCTGCGGCCTGGGCGGCACGCGCATGCTCGGCCGCATCGGCCAGGCCTTCGCAGACGATGGAGGAGATCACGGGTAGCCGGCCCCGCAGCTCGTCGGCCACGATGCGCGTGACCTCGGCGCGCTCGGCCGGCGTCAGCGCGAACACCTCGCCCGTATGGCCGTTGGTCATCACGGCGACCACGCCCTCATGGCCCGCCAGCCACGATGCCAGGCTGCGCAGCGCGGGCTCGTCTATGCGGTGGTCGGGTGTGAAGGGGCAGGAAATGGCGGGAATGATGCCGCGATAATTCGAGATGGAAGGCATGTGGCTTGTCTCCGTTTTGGGATGGGTGTGAACGACGGATGGATCATTTCCCGCCGCGCCCGTACGGTCCAATACTCGAATCGCATACATCTATCCATCCGAGAACCACAACGACTGGAGACCATGGGACCTGGCAATCGCCCCCTTGACATGGAGTGGCTGGAAGACTTTCTGGCCCTGGCCGAAAGCGGCAACTTCTCGCGCGCGGCAGAGGCCCGCTCCATCGCCCAGCCCGCCTTCAGCCGGCACATCCGCGCGCTGGAGGAGTGGGTGGGCGCCGAGCTGTTCGACCGCAGCGCGCATCCGGCCGCGCTCACCGCCGCAGGCCAGCGCTTCCAGCCCTTGCTGGAGGATGTGCTGGCCAAGCTGGAGGCGGCGCGCATCAAGGCCCGCGCCGCGCACGACCAGGCCGCCGCCAGCCTGCGCTTTGCGGCCACCCATGTGCTGTCACTGACCTTTTTCCCGCGCTGGCTGGGCACGCTGGAGTCGCAGTTGCGGCTGGGGCCGATACAGACCATCTCGGACAGCTTTCACGCCTGCGAGGACCAGGCGCTGCAGCGGCGCGTGCAGTTCGTGCTGTGCCACGGCCATGCCGAGGTGCCGGGCCGTCTGGACGAGGCCGGCTACCCCATGCTGCAGCTGTCCGAAGACATGCTGCTGCCCGTGTCCGCGCCCTGGCCGGACGCGCCGGGCCGCGCGCTGCATGCCATAGACGCCGGGTCCGCAACGGGTGGCGGCCAGCCTCTGCCGCTGGCCGTGCTCGCCTACAGCGAGGCCTCGGGCCTGGGGCGCATCATGCGTTCGCGCCTGCGCGGGCTGTTTGGCGCAGGCGGCGCCGGCACGGCGGGCGAGGGCGATGGCCGGCCCGAGCTGCCCCAGGGCGCGCAGACCGTGTTCACCGCCCACCATGCGGCCCTGCTCAAGGCCATGGCGCTGGAGGGGCGCGGCGTGGCCTGGCTGCCGCGCAGCCTCATCGTGGACGAGCTGCGCAGCGGCGCGCTGGTGCTGGCGGGCGGCCATGCCTGGTCCGTGCCCGTGGAGATCCGCCTGTACCGCCAGCGCGCTGACATGGCCGATGCAGCCGAGGCGCTGTGGACCGTGGCCTGCAGCCAGCCGCGCATGAGCGCCGAGCCCGCGCGGCGCTGATCGCCCGCGCTCGCCTCACCGCTGCTTTTCTTCAGATTTTCATCCGCTTTGCGCACCGCCAGGGCCTGCCCTGGCGGTGCGCCTTGCTGCGCGCTGCACCAAAGCAAATCCGTAAATTGGTCTGACCAATAAACATAGTGGTGCAGTATCTGCACTATTTTAGGTGTTTACCCTGTTCATCTGCCCACTTGAAAGCTCTGAGAATCGCACCACTTCGCGCAATGGTCTGAATTTTGGCTTAATTGGTTGGACCAATTTGCCAATGGCCCACAAGGCGCCAGCGCGGGGAACACTCCCGGTCACCGTTGCAGCCATCCAGCAGACATCCAGTGCGGATCGCACCGCGTGCCAACGCTGCAACGAGAGGGAGTGGCCGACAAGGGGCGCTTACCGCGCCCTCCCCATCATCTAGAGACACGGTCATGCAAACCATCTGGCAGCAGAACTACGATCCCGCCGGGAACATCTGGATCTCGGCGCTGATCGCGCTGATTCCCATCATCTTTTTCTTCCTGGCGCTGACCAGGTTCCGTCTCAAGGGCTACCAGGCTGGCACCGTCACCGTGGCGCTGGCGCTGGGCGTGGCGCTGCTGTTCTACAAGATGCCCGTGAGCGCGGCACTGGCCTCGGCCGTGTACGGCTTCTTCTACGGCCTGTGGCCCATCGCCTGGATCATCGTGGCGGCCGTGTTCCTCTACAAGATCTCGGTCAAGACGGGGCAGTTCGACGTGATCCGCTCGTCCATCCTGTCGGTCACTCCCGACCAGCGGCTGCAGCTCATCCTGGTGGGCTTTTGCTTCGGCGCCTTCCTGGAGGGCGCGGCCGGCTTCGGCGCGCCCGTGGCCATCACTGCCGCGCTGCTGGTGGGCCTGGGCTTCAAGCCGCTGTATGCGGCGGGCCTGTGCCTGATCGCCAACACGGCGCCCGTGGCCTTCGGCGCCATGGGCATTCCCATCATCGTGGCGGGGCAGGTCTCGGGCGTGGATGCATTCGCCATCGGCCAGATGGCCGGACGCCAACTGCCCTTCATGACGGTGCTGGTGCTGTTCTGGCTGATGGCCATCATGGACGGCTGGCGCGGCGTCAAGGAAACCTGGCCGGCCGTGCTGGTGGGCGGCGGCTCCTTCGCCGTGGTGCAGTTCCTCACGGCCAACTACATCGGCCCCGAGCTGCCGGACATCACCTCGGCCATCGTCTCGCTGGTGGCGCTGACGCTGTTCCTCAAGGTCTGGCAGCCCAAGCGCATCTTCCGGTTCGACACGGAAGGCGAGGGCGGCAAGGCTGCTGCCATTGCGAAGACAGCCACGGCGGTCAAGGCTCCCGCCGCCGCTTCCGGTGCACCGCTGACGGCCGGCGCCGTCATCAAGGCCTGGTCGCCCTTCATCATCCTCACGGCTATGGTGACGATCTGGAGCATCAAGCCCTTCAAGGCGCTGTTCGCCGCAGGCGGCCCGCTGGCCTCCACCGTCATCAACATCCCCGTTCCCTTCCTGCACAACCTGGTGGAGAAGACGCCCCCCGTCGTGGCCGCCGCTGCGCCCTACGGCGCGGTCTACACCTTCAACTGGCTGCTGGCCACCGGCACGGCCATCCTGATCGCGGCGCTGATCACCATCACCTTCACGCGCCTGTCGCCGGCCAAGGCCGTGGCCACGCTGGGCGAGACCTTCAGGGAACTGGCCGTGCCGATCTACTCCATCGGCATGGTGCTGGCCTTCGCCTTCGTGGCCAACTACTCGGGCCTGTCGGCCACGCTGGCCCTGGCGCTGGCGCACACGGGCCAGGCGTTCACGTTCTTCTCGCCCTTCCTGGGCTGGATCGGCGTGTTCCTGACGGGCTCGGACACCTCGGCCAACGCGCTGTTCGCCGCGCTGCAGGCCACCACGGCGCAGCAGCTGGGCCTGCCCCAGGTGCTCACGGTGGCGGCCAACACCACGGGCGGCGTGACGGGCAAGATGATCTCGCCCCAGTCCATCGCCATTGCCTGCGCGGCCGTGGGCCTGGCAGGGCGCGAGTCGGACCTGTTCCGCTTCACGGTCAAGCACAGCCTGATGTTCGCCGTGATCATCGGGGTGATCACGACGCTGCAAGCCTATGTGTTTACGTGGATGATTCCGGGGTATTGACATGAAACACCCCCTGAGTCGCTGCGCGCCTTCCCCCTCTCTACCCGCTTCGCGGGGGAGGGGGACGACACCCTCGCGGCGGGGCGGCCCTTGCTCGGTGTCCCTGGCTTGGGCAGTGCGGGTTTCATGCGATGAGGCTGGCGCATAGCGCCGTGAATCACTGAAAACCAATTCTGAGAATCCCCATGCGCGTTGCCGATCAAGTTGTCGAGAAATTGCTTGCCCTGGTGCAGGCCAGCGGAGTGCAGCCCGGACAGCGGCTGCCCGCGGAGCGGCAACTGGCGGCCGAGCTGGGCGTCTCGCGCACCTCGGTGCGCGAGGCGATACAGAAACTCACCAGCCAGGGCGTGCTGGTGGCGCGGCGCGGCGATGGCACCTACCTGCAGGAGCCGGCGCCGGCTGCCGAGCCTGCGGACTGGCTCAAGGACGCCATGCGGCCGCTGGCCGGCCTGATGGAGTCCGACTCCCACTACCGCTACGACGTGCTGGAAACCCGCCACGCGCTGGAGACCAGCACGGCCTGGCTGGCCGCCCAGCGCGCCACGCCGCAGGACAAGGACCATATCCAGCGCTGCTTCGAGGTGATGATCCAGCACCAGCAAAGCGGCCACGCCGAGCTGGCGGCGCGCGCCGACGCGCAGTTCCACCTGGCCATTGCGGAGGCTTCGCACAACCTGGTGCTGGTGCAGGTCATGCACAGCCTGTTCACCGTGGTGCTGTCCACGGTGGAACGCAACCGCCACGACATGTTCCGCCTGAGCGCGCCCCAGACCCTGCAGGAGCTGACCGTGCAGCACCAGAGCCTCATGCAGGCCATCCTGGACGGCGACCCGCAGCGCGCCCGCGAATGCATCGGCGAGCACCTGGAGCATGTGCGCACCACCATCCAGCGCCTGGACGAGGACCGCGCGCGGCGCGAGCGCTCCATGCGGCTGCCTCTGGACGCCGCGCCCGCGCTGCTGCCCACTTCAGACCTGATACGAAAGACATGAGACACCCATCATGATCATCTCCTCCACCTCCGACTACCGTGCGGCGGCGCAAAAGCGCCTGCCGCCTTTCCTGTTCCACTACATCGACGGCGGCGCCTATGCCGAGCAGACGCTGCGCCGCAATGTCGAGGACATGGCCGCCGTGGCGCTGCGCCAGCGCGTGCTCAAGGACATGAGCCGGCTGGACACCAGCATCGAGCTGTTCGGCGAGAAACTGTCCATCCCCGTGGCGCTGTCGCCCGTGGGCCTGACGGGCATGTACCGCCGCCGCGGCGAAGTGCAGGCCGCGCGCGCGGCCGACGCCCATGGCATTCCGTTCACCATGTCCACGGTCTCGGTCTGCCCCATCGAAGAAGTGGCGCCCAAGATCAAGCGCCCCATGTGGTTCCAGCTCTATGTGCTCAAGGACCGGGGCTTCATGCAGAACGCGCTGGAGCGTGCCCAGGCGGCCGGCTGCTCCACCTTGGTCTTCACCGTGGACATGCCCGTGCCCGGCGCGCGCTACCGCGATGCGCATTCGGGCATGAGCGGCCCGAATGCCGCCATGCGCCGCTACTGGCAGTCGGTCACGCATCCGGCCTGGTCCATGGACGTGGGCCTGCTGGGCCGCCCGCATGACCTGGGCAACATCTCGGCCTACCGGGGCAGCCCCACGGGCCTGGCCGACTACATCGGCTGGCTGGGCGCCAACTTCGATCCCTCCATTTCCTGGAAGGACCTCGAATGGATACGCGCCTTCTGGAAGGGGCCCATGGTCATCAAGGGCATCCTGGACCCCGAGGACGCCAAGGACGCGGTGCGCTTTGGCGCCGACGGCATCATCGTCTCCAACCATGGCGGCCGCCAGCTCGACGGCGTGCTGTCCTCGGCCCGCGCGCTGCCGGCCATTGCCGATGCGGTCAAGGGCCAGATCAAGATTCTGGCCGACTCCGGCATCCGCAACGGCCTGGACGTGGTGCGCGCCATCGCCCTGGGCGCCGACTGCGCCATGATCGGCCGCGCTTTCATCTACGCGCTGGCCGCTGCCGGCGAGGCCGGCGTCAAGCACCTGCTGGAGCTGCTGGAAAAGGAGATGCGCGTGGCCATGACGCTGACCAGCGTCAGCAAGGTGGCAGACATCACCGGTGACCTGCTGGTGCGCGAAGCATGAGCGCGCCGTCCATCTCCGCCATGCCCCAGGTGTCCCGCGAAACCCTGCTGCAGCAGCTGCGCCAGGCCGTGGGCGCGGCCCATGTGCTCACCGACGACCAGGCCACGCGCCGCTTCCGCAAGGGCCACCGCACGGGCGAGGGCCCGGTGCTGGCTGTAGTGCGGCCCGCGACGCTGCTGGAGCAGTGGAAGGTGGTGCAGGCCGCCGTGGCGGCCGGGCGCATCGTCATCATGCAGGCCGCCAACACGGGCCTGACGGGCGGCTCCACGCCCGACGGCGCGGACTATGACCGCGAGATCGTGCTCATCAACACCTTGCGCATCACCGGCGTGCAGGTCATCGGGGGCGGCGCCCAGGTGGTCTGCCTGCCCGGCGCCACGCTGGACCGGCTGGAGCAGGCGCTGGCGCCGCTGGGGCGCGAGCCGCATTCGGTGATCGGCTCGTCGTGCATCGGCGCCTCGGTGCTGGGCGGCATCTGCAACAACTCGGGCGGCGCCCTGGTGCGGCGCGGCCCGGCCTATACCGAACTGGCGCTGTACGCGCGCGTGTGCGGCGACGGCTCGCTGGAACTCGTCAACCACCTGGGCATCGCCCTGGGCCGCACGCCCGAGGAAATCCTCACGCGGCTGCAAAACGGCGACTACACCGAGTCCGACATCGCCCACGATGCGCAGCGCGCCGCCTCCGACCCGCGCTATGCCGATGCCGTGCGCGCCGTGGACGAGGACACGCCCGCGCGCTTCAATGCCGACCCCTCGCGCCTGTTCGAGGCCTCGGGCTCGGCCGGCAAGCTGTGCCTGTTCGCCGTGCGGCTGGACACCTTTCCCAAGGAGCCGAGCACCGTCTTCTATATAGGCAGCAATGCGCCCGACGACCTCACGGCCGTGCGCCGCGAGCTGCTGACCGCGCTGCCGCGCCTGCCGATCGCCGGCGAGTACATCCACCGCACGGCCTACGACATCGGCGAGAAATACGGCAAGGACACCTTCCTGCTGATCGACCGCTTCGGCACGGCCAGGGTGCCGGCCGCCTTCGCCCTCAAGAGCCGCATGGACGGCTTCTTCGAACGCTTCGGCCTGCGCGGCGTCACCGACCGCGTGATCCAGGCGCTGACCAACCTGCTGCCCAGCCACCTGCCCGCGCGCATGTGCCAGTGGCGCGACCGCTATGAGCACCACCTGCTGGTGCGCGTGTCCAACGACACGGCCGAGGCCACGCGTGAATTCCTCACGCGGCACTTCAGCGGCAGCACCACGGGCGGCTGGTTCGAGTGCGATGCCGACGAGGGGCGCAAGGCCTTCCTGCACCGCTTCGCCATCGCGGGCGCGGCCATCCGCTACCGCGAGGTGCACCGCGCCCAGGTCGAGGACATCGTGGCCCTGGACGTGGCCCTGCGCCGCAACGACCGCGAATGGGTGGAGCAGCTGCCCGCCGAGGTCGAGCGCGACATGGTCCACAAGCTCTACTACGGCCACTTCTTCTGCCATGTCTTCCACCAGGACTACATCGTCAAGAAGGGCGTTGACCCGCTGGCCATGGAGCACCGCATGTGGGAACTGCTGGACGCGCGCCGCGCCGAGTACCCGGCCGAGCACAACGTGGGCCACCTCTACGTGGCCAAGCCTGCCCTGGCGGGCTTCTACCGCGAACTGGACCCCACCAACACCTTCAACCCCGGCATAGGCCACACCTCGCGCAAGCTGGGCTGGGAGGAGTGTTGTGACCGGCCGGGGGGATGGCCCAAGGGGTATTCGGAAACGCCGTAGAGCAGGAGCAGGCGGGCCCGGGGGCAGCCCGCCGCACCCCCTCACAGATTGATGAACACCGACTTGGTCTCCAGGTAGGCATCCAGCGCGGTGCGGCCCATGTCGCGGCCCATGCCGGACTGCTTGTAGCCGCCGAAGGGCATGCCCGGGTCCAGGGTGCTGTGGCAGTTGACCCAGACCGTGCCGGACTGGATCTTGGGGATCAGCCGGTGGACCTTGGACAGGTTGTTGGACCAGATGCTGGCGCCCAGGCCGTAGGGCGTGTCGTTGGCCCAGGCGGCGACTTCGTCGAGGTCGTCATAGGGCATGGCCACGAGCACGGGGCCGAAGATTTCCTCGCGGGCCACGCGGTGGTCGTGCTGCACGCCGGTCATCACCGTGGGCTGCACGAAGTAGCCGCGCTGGCCTGAGCGGGCGCCGCCCGTCACCACCTCGGCGCCCTGGCTGCGGCCTATGTCGATGTAGCTGCAGACGCGCTCCATCTGCTCCTGCGAGACCAGCGGGCCCATCTGCGCGCGGGGGTCCAGGCCATGGCCCAGGGTGAGTTGGGCGGCCTGGTCGGCCACGTCGGCCACCACGCGGTCGAACATGCTCTTGTGCACGTACAGGCGCGAGCCCGCGCAGCAGACCTGGCCATGGTTGAAGAAGATGGCATTGGCCGCACCCGCCGCCGCCGTGGCGGGATCGCAGTCGTCCAGCACGATGACGGGGGACTTGCCGCCCAGCTCCAGCGTGATGCGCGTCATGTTGTCCATGCAGGCATGGCCGATGAGCTTGCCCACCTCGGTCGAGCCCGTGAAGCTGACCTTGTTGACCAGCGGGTGCGAGACCAGGGGCGCACCCGTGCCGGGGCCGTCGCCCGTGACCACGTTGAACACGCCGGGCGGAAAGCCCGCTTCCTGGATCAGCTCGGCCAGCATCAGCGCGGTCAGCGGCGTCTGCTCGGCGGGCTTGAGCACCAGGGTGCAGCCTGCGGCCAGCGCGGGCGCCAGCTTCCAGGTGGCCATGAGCAGGGGGAAGTTCCAGGGCACGACGGCGGCGACCACGCCCACGGGCTCGCGCCGGGTGTAGGTGAACATCTGGGCCTCGGGCGCGAAGGGCACGGAGTGCTCGTGCGTCATGCCTTCGATCTTGGTGGCCCAGCCGGCCATGTAGCGGATGGAGTCGATGGCCATGGCGATGTCCACGGCGCGCGCAATGGCGGCGGACTTGCCGTTGTCCAGCGATTCGACCTCGGCCAGGGCCTGGGCATGGGTCTCCATGAGGTCGGCCAGGCGCAGCATCAGGCGCTCGCGCTCCACGGGGCGCATGCGGCCCCAGGGGCCCAGGTGCAGCGCGCGGTGCGCGGCGCGCACTGCAAGGTCCACGTCCGCCGGGCCGGCGCTGGCGACTTCGGCGAGCACGGCTTCGGTGGCCGGGTTGACGGTGGACAGGCGCTGGCCGGTCTGGGCCGCCACCCATTGGCCGTCGATGAAGAGGTCATGCATGCCCCGGTTGAGGAAGGCGCTGGCGCGCTCGGTGATCTGGTGCTGGATGTCGCTGAGGTTCATGGTGTGCTCCTTGGGGGTGAACGGGAGAAAGGGGGGTGTGGGATCAGAAAACCTGCAGCAGGCGCAGGTTGATGCGGGCGTTCTCCTTGAAGCCCTGGCGCACATGCAGATCGCGGCCCACGGTGGCCAGCAACTGCGTCTTCGGCGCGACAAAGACCGCGCCGCCGAAAGAGACCTTGGTGGTGGACTGGCGGTCGCCTTGCGACACGCCGTTGACCTGGGTCTCGCCGCCCGTCAGGTGCGACAGGCCCAGGCGCAGGTCCGAGGTCTCCGACAGGTGGTAGCGCAGCAGGCCCTGGAACTGGAACTGCGCCTTTTGCTTGAGCGTGGCGCTTTGGGCGCCGAAGTCGTCGTTCTTGCCGAAGACGGTGACATCGGCCGCCAGGTCCATGGTCACGCGCTTGCCCAGCGGCTTGATCCAGCCGGCCTGCAGGGCCGCCTTCCAGCGGTTCTCGCCCAGGCTCAGCGGGTCGTTGCGGTTGTACTGGCCCGTGGGCAGCCAGACAAAGGGGGTGATGCCGAAGTGCTCCTTGTCGCCGGGCTTGGTCAGCCACAGGGTGGCGGCCAGCATCAGGTCGCCCACGCCGGTGTTGCTGCCCATGGCCGCGATATCGCGCGAGGCCGACAGGCGCCCGAAGGGCAGCAGGAACTGCGGGTCGATCACGTAGTCGCCCAGCTTCATGAAGTGCACGCCGCGCGCTATGCCGATGTCCGAGGTCAGCCTCGGCCGTATGGGCGCCTGGTCGCCATTGGCATAGAGGCTGTCCCGCGTGGCGTGCTGGTAATAGACCATGCCCAGCGTGGTGCCGGGCGGCAGGGCGGTGTAGTCGCCCGCGTCGATATCGACGGCGTGGGCATTGAAGGTGGCGCATGCGGCCATGGCTGCCAGGGCCAGGGATGCGCGGGTGAAGGGCTTGGATGGCATGGCGAAGAGTCCGGTCCTTTGTTTTCAGGCAAAGCCCTGCCCAGGCCTGCTGCAGGACAGCAGGGCCGGGGAGGGGGATGGGAGGTTGGGGGAGGGGGAGGGGGAGGGCGGCTCGCGTTGGCTACTTGGGCCGCACCGCGTCAGCCGTGCCCTGGATGAAGGCCTTGATCTTTTCCACGTCGTCCATGCTCAGCTTGCCCGTGAAGTCGGGCATGCCGCGCGACATGGCCGGGCCCTTGAAGATGAACTTGTCCAGGTGCTCGATATAGGCCGGGTCCAGGTAGCCCAGGTTGGGCAGGTTGCCCCCCCGGTCCACGCCGGGCACGCCGTGGCAGAAGGCGCAGTTGCTGACATACAGGGCCGTGCCTTCGGCCACCAGGCTCTTGTCGTAGGGCACGCCCTGCAGCAGCTTGCCCTGCTGGTAGGCGACGAAGGCAGGCGCCTCGGCCTTGCCATCCAGCGCGAAGGTGTAGACCGTGCCCGGGCCCTTGCGCTCGGTGTGGCGCGCGGCCAGGCCGTAGACGCCGCCCCAGCCCACGGCGATGGAGACGTACTGCCGGCCATCGACCTCATAGGTGATGGGTGCGGCCACCACGCCCGTGCCCGTGGGCTTTTCCCAGAGCTTCTTGCCGTTGCGCGCGTCATAGGCCACGAAGCGGCCGTCGGCCGTGCCCTGGAACACCAGGTTGCCCGCCGTGGCCAGCGTGCCGCCGTTCCAGGGCGAGGCATGCTCCACGCGCCAGCGCTCCTTCTGTGCCACCGGGTCCCAGGCGATCAGGCGGCCGAAGGGCGTGCTCTTGGGTGGCTCCATGTTGACCAGCGTGGCCGTATTCCAGCCGATATTGCTGTGCGGCTCGGGCAGGGAGCCGCCGTTGAACTTCCAGTTCTTGTTGTCCTGCAGGGTCAGAGGCACATGCTGGGCCGGCAGGTAGGCCAGGCCCGTGTCGGGGCTGTAGGACATGGAATGCCAGTTGTGCGCGCCGAAGGGGCTGGGGATCACGTCTCGGGCGCGGTCGCCGCTGCGCGCAATCGGTGTCTCGATGGGGCGGCCCTTGGCGTCGTAGCCGCTGGCCCAGTTCACGTCGACGAAGTTCTTGGCCGAGATGAACTGGCCGTTGGTGCGGTCGATGACGAAGAAGAAGCCGTTCTTGGGCGCATGCAGGATGACCTTGCGCGGCTTGCCGCCGATCTTGATGTCGGCCAGCACCATGGGCTGGGTGGAGGTGAAGTCCCAGCTGTCGCCCGGCGTCTCCTGGTAGTGCCAGACGTACTCGCCCGTATCGGGGTTCAGCGCCACGATGCTGGCCAGGTACAGGTTGTCGCCACCGGCCGGGCTGCGCTTGGCTTGCGCCCAGGGCGAGCCGTTGCCCGTGCCGATGTACATGAGGTTGAGCTCGGGGTCATAGGCCATGGTGTCCCAGGCCGTGCCGCCGCCACCGGCCTCCCACCACTTGCCGGCCGGGTCCCAGGTCTTGGCGGCGCGGGCCATGGCCTCGTTCTCGAAGGGCTTGGACGGGTCGCCGGGCACGGTGAACCAGCGCCACTGCTGGGCACCGGTCTCGGCGTCATAGGCCGTGACATAGCCGCGCACGCCGTACTCGGCGCCGCCGTTGCCGATCAGCACCTTGCCCTTGATGACGCGCGGCGCGCCCGTGATGGTGTACGAGTAGGCGCGGTCGATGATGGTGTCCTGCTCCCAGACCTTCTGGCCCGTGGCCGCGTCCAGCGCCACCAGGCGGCCATCGAAGGCGCCCACATACACCTTGCCCTTGTAGACCGCCACGCCGCGGTTGACCACGTCGCAGCAGCCCTTGAAGCCGTTGGCACGGTCCACGCCGGGGTCGTAGCTCCACAGGCGCTTGCCGGTGCGCACGTCCACCGCATGCACCACGCTCCAGCTGGCCGTGACGTACATGATTCCATCGACCACCACGGGCGTGGACTCCACGCCGCGCGTGGATTCCAGGTCATACGACCAGACCAGGCCCAGCCGCTTCACATTGGCCGTGTCCAGCTGCCTGAGTTTGGAAAAGCGCGTCTCGCTGTAGTCCATGCCGTAGCTGGGCCAGTCCTTGGAACTGCGCGCGTTGTCGCGGATGCTCTGCGAGTCGATGCGCGAGGTGACGGCGCGTATGTGCTCGGGCGAGCCTTTGCTTGGCAGGCCGGCCTGTGCCAGCGTGGCGCCGGGAAGGGCCAGCGCCAGGCCGGCGGCCAGCAGCGTGGAGGAAAGCACGTGGGTCTTCATGTTGTCTCGTCTCCTGTGTGGTTTGTTTTTGCGTGCATGGCGCTGGGGGCAAGGGCACCATGTGGGAGACGATAAAAAAAGCGGCCTTCGGTCACAACATTCGGACTTTCCCGGGGGCGGATGTGTACCGCCGTGGAACAGCTCAGAACGTCCGGCTGACCGTCACCCCGGCCGACAGCCCGTGTCCTGCGCCCGGCTCGAAGTACCGCTGGTTGCCCTCGTTGACGATGACCGACCCTGCAAAGCGCCGGTCGAACAGGTTGTCCAGCCGCACAAAGGTCTGGGCGCTCCACTGCTGCCATTGCCGTGACCAGCGCAGGCTGGAACCCCAGACGGTGTAGCCGGCCGCGCGGTCGGTGTTGCGGTCGTTCACGGCCACGGGGCCGCTGTGCAGCATGTCCACGGTCCAGGTCCATTGCGGCGACAGCTGCCAGGCCAGCTCGCTCCACAGGCGGCGCGGCGCGGTGCCGGCCAGGCGTGCGCCGGCGTCCACCGGGGCGGTGGGCGTGGTGCAGGGCGTGGCCTCGCAGGTCAGGAAGCTGTCGCGGTAGCGGGCCTGCAGCAGGGTCAGGGCGGTGCTGGCCGTGAGCGGCCCCCACTGGGCGTTGCCCGAGAATTCCAGCCCCCGGCGCAGCGTGCGGCCTGCGTTCTGGTAGGTGGCGCGCCCGCCCGTGTTGGACAGTACGGTGAGTTCGCGCTGGGTATGGGTCTCGAACAGCGTGAGGTTCCAGCCCGCGTTGCCGTGGCGCCCGCGCAGGCCGACCTCGACGGTGTTGTGGGCGCTGGCGGCCAGGCCGGTGTTCATGCCATTTTGGCCGCCGGGCCGGTAGGCCACTTCGTTGAGCGTGGGCGTTTCCATGCCCCGGCCCACCGATGCGTGCGCCACCAGGTCCGGCAGCAGGTTCACGCGCAGGCCCA
Organism: Delftia sp. WSY_10; assembly: GCF_043104705.1. Lineage (NCBI taxonomy): Bacteria > Pseudomonadati > Pseudomonadota > Betaproteobacteria > Burkholderiales > Comamonadaceae > Delftia > Delftia sp. WSY_10. The sequence goes on from NZ_JBICKY010000053.1 coordinate 24,129, forward strand.
GCGAGGGCAGCCAGCCGCGCCAGGCCATGCTGCCGCTGTCGTCGCCATTGCCGGCTGTGATGTAGTGGTCCTCGGAGCGGTAGCGCACGCGCGCCTGGCGCAGGCCGGCGCTCAGGGCCAGGCTCTGCGTGCTCCACTCGGCCTGCAGGTAGGGGTCGGCGGAGCGCGCCTGGTTGCGTTCGTCGCGGCGCAGCCGGCCCTGCACGCCGAGCTGGCTGCCGATGAAGTTCTCGTAGCCGCGCCGGGTTTCGCCCTGCCAGTCGTAGGCCAGGCCTGCCGACCAGTCCAGCCGGCCGCCGGCCACGTCCTCATGGGTGCTGCGCCAGCGCAGGTTCATGCCCGCGTAGTCGCGGTCCAGGTCGATCACGCCGCCTGAATGCGAGGGCGGTGCCTGCGTGGCCACGGGAATGGACTGGTACTGCAGCACGGAGCGCGTACCCGCATAGGCCATGAGTTCCAGGCGCTGGCCCGCGCCGAACTGGTGCTGCCAGGCGGCACCCAACTGGCGCTGGCGCACGCTTTTGCGCGTGTTGAAGCGCAGCGCGCTGGCCGTGGTCTGGCCGGGGTCGGCCTCGAACTCGGCGCGCGTCAGGCCCAGCGGGTCCTGGGCGCTGGCGCGCTGCTCCTGGTACTGCAGCAGCCACTGGTCGTCGCCCTGTTTGCGTGACAGCTTCATGTGGGCCGTGCTGCGGTCGGCGGCCGACTGGGGGCGCATGCCGTCGGTGGCGAAGCGCTCGATGTGGATGGCATAGCGCCATGGGGCGGAGCCGCCATCCGCCTGGTCCGGCTTTCCGCCACCGATCGTGCCGCGCAGCTGGGTGGACAGGCGCCACAGCCCGTCCGGCCCCATGGCCATGCCGCTGCGCCACAGGCCCGGTTCCTCGCCGTCTTCGGTGTACAGCAGCAGTGCACCGCCTGCGCTGTTGCCGTAGAGCACGGCGGCCGGGCCGCGCACCACGTCCAGGCGCGCGGCGTTGCCCAGCGTGAAGTTGGCGGCTTGGCCCTGGCCGTCGGGCGCGCCGGCCGGGATGCCGTCCACGTACAGGCGCAGCCCGCGCACGCCAAAGGTGGAGCGCGCACCGAAGCCGCGCACCGAGATCTGCAGGTCCTGGGCGAAGTTCTGGCGGTTCAGCACCACCAGGCCCGGCACGCGCGCCAGGCTTTCGGACAGGTTGACCTGCATCTGCCCCTCGCGCAGCACCGTGCCGTCCACGCTGTCGATGGCGGCGGTGGCGCGCCACAGGTCGGGGCCGGCGCCGGGCTGGCTGGCCGTGATGACCACGGGGGCGAGCAGGGCCTCGCTGGAGTCCTGCGCTGCGTTTGCCGCCTGGGCGGGCAGGGCGTGCAGCGTGCAGGCCAGTGCGGCGCCCAGGGTGGGCAGGGCGGGCCGGGGGTGTCTTGTGCTGTGTGGGGAGCGTGTCATTGCGGGCGGGCCTGTGGCGATGCCCGAGGTTACCGAGCCCAGCAATCCGTTCCAACACGGGTGATTTCCCTAGTGCTGTCCTGTGCCGTGGCGGAACAACAATCGCGGCAGTTTTGATGTCCGTCATGCAACAGCCGCCTCCCGCCCCACTGCCCTCCAACCCCTTCTATGCCTCGCGCCAGGACCGGGTGGCGCTGGCGCGCGAGCGCTATTTCGAGCGCGGCGAGCGCCCATCGGGCCTGGTGTCCGAGCCCGTGCTGCAGTCCTGGACGCGCTGCCTGGGCGCCAGCCGCAGCCCCGACGAGAAGATCAGCTTCGACCCGGTCAGCAAGATCCGCACGGCCACCTTGCTGACCCACAACCGCGCGCTGATCGAGGCGGCGCGCGACCCCATCGCCGAACTCGAAACCGTGATCGCGGGCAGCCAAGCGCGCGCCATGCTCACCTGCAGCGAGGGCGTGGTGCTGATCGCCTCGCGCCCCACGCCGGGCGATGGCCCGCTGCTGCTCACTGCGGCTCGCGTGGGCGTGAACATTGCCGAGGATGCCGTGGGCACGGGCGCACCCGGCGTGGCCGTGCGCACGGGCGAGGTCTGCCATGTGCGTGGCGGCGAGCATTTCTTTCGCTGCCTGGCCTCGCTGCACTGCGCGGCCGCGCCCGTGCGCGACGCCAGCGGGCGTACCGTGGCCATGCTGGACCTGAGCAGCGAGGCGGGCCCCTTTCGCTTCGATGCGGGCGCCATGGCCCACATGTACGCCACCTGCATCGAGAACCGGCTGCTGGTGGGTGCCGCCCGCAGGCACCTGCTGCTGCGCTTCCAGTCCAGCCGCAGCATGTTCGGCACGCCGCTGGAAGGGCTGGCCGCTGTGGATGGCGACGGCATGGTGCGCTGGTTCAACGGCGTGGGTGCCCAACTGTTCGATAGCCCGCGCCGGCCCGCCGAGGGGATGGCGGCAGAGGAAGTCTTCGGCCTGGGCCTGAACCAGTTGCTGGAGCTGGCCCACCACGGCCAGGCGCGCCCGCAGATGCTGCCCACCGGGCTGACGCTGTGGATGCAGGTGCAGCTGGATGAGGCATCTTCCCAGGTCGAGGAGGTACTACCGGCCATCGAGGCCCTGCCGCCGCCCGCCGAGGCGCCGTCCGAGGCACCGTCCTCCCTGGGCGAGGCCAGCCGCGAGCTGATCGAGCAGGCCCTGGCCCGCTGCCAGGGCAATATCTCGCAGGCCGCCCGCATGCTGGGCGTCTCCCGCGGGCTGCTGTACCGGCGCCTGCGGGAGTGGGGGCGGCTTTAGCTGGCCAGCGCGCTGCGCATCCATTCGATGAAGACCCCTGCCTGGGCGGGCAGCGCACGCCCTGCGGCGGGCACGGCGCGCAGGCCGCCCTCGAAGGGCACGAAGCCATGGGGCGCCACCAGCAGCCCCTCCTGGAGCTCGCGTGCGATCAGCCGCTGCTCCACGAGGGCAACGCCCAGGCCCGACAGTGCTGCCTCTATGCACAGGTGGGTGTGCGGGAACGCCAGCGTCTCGCCCAGGGCCACGGGCTGGCCCGTCAGGGCTTCCCACTGGTTCCAGGCGCTGGCCGTGTACTCATGTGCAATGCGCGCGCGGTTGGCGGGCCGGCGCCGGGCATAGGCCGGCGTGCAGACTGCGCCGAAGTGCACGGGCGCCAGTTCGATGGCGCGGCGGCGGTCTGCCTCGCCGTAGGTGGACAGGTCCCAGGCAATGATCAGGTCGGCGCCTTCATTGCGCATCTCGCGCGCCGAGGTCATGGACAGACGGATGCGGATATGCGGGTGGCAGCGGTAGAACACCGCCAGCTGCGGCACCAGCCAGCGCATGGCAAAGGTGGCGCTGCAGGCTACATGCAGCCCCGGTGCCTGGGCGTCGCGCGCCAGCTGGGCATAGGCGGCCTCCAGCTGGTCGAAGGCCGTGCGCACCGAGGCATGGAAGGCGGCACCCGCCTCGGTCAGGCGCAGGCCCGTGCCTTCTTTCTCGAACAGCGCCGCGCCCGCATGCTCCTGCAGCAGGCGCAGGTGGCGGCTGATGGCACCGTGGCTGCGGCACAGTTCCTCGGCCGCGCGGGTCACCGAGCCGGTACGGGCAATGGCCTCGAAGGCGCGCAGGGCGGCCAGCGGTGGCAGTTGTCTCATGGCAATCAATTCGTCAGAAAAGCTGACGCATGGGCAGAAAAACTGCATTGTCCCGCATCGCCGTGATTTCTAGCATGGAGGCCTGTTCATTGGAGTTGTGCAGGCTTGCCAACTCCTTTGCACAGTTCAATTTATTGACGAAAAGGAGTTTCCATGCAGATCACCGATATCGCGGCCCATGAGGCGCTGGACAGCCGGGGCCACCCCACCGTGGAGGTCGAGGTCGAACTGGAGGACGGCGCGCGCGGCCTGGCCCTGGTGCCCTCGGGCGCCTCCACGGGGCGGCACGAGGCGCTGGAGCGGCGCGACGGCGATGCCTCGCGCCACCTGGGCAAGGGCGTGCTGGGGGCGGTGCAGGCCGTCAACACCGAGCTGCGCGATCTGCTGATCGGCATGCAGGCAGACGCCCAGGGCCGTATCGACACGGCCATGATGGCGCTGGACGGCACGCCCGGCAAAAGCCGGCTGGGCGCCAACGCGCTGCTGGGCGTGTCGCTGGCCGTGGCCCGCGCGGCGGCGGCCAGCCAGCGCATGCCGCTGTGGCGGCACATGGGCGGTGCCCAGGCGCGCGTGCTGCCCGTGCCCATGATCAATGTCATCAACGGTGGCGCCCATGCCGACAATCCGCTGGACTTCCAGGAGTTCATGCTGCTGCCGGTGGGGGCGGACAGCTTCGGTGAGGCGCTGCGCATGGGCGCCGAGGTCTTCCACACGCTGCGCCATGCGCTCAAGGCCGCAGGCCACAGCGTCAACGTGGGCGACGAGGGCGGCTTTGCGCCCGCCCTGCGCAGCGCGCCCGAGGCGCTGGACCAACTGATGGCCGCCATCGAGCGCGCCGGCCTGCGCCCCGGCAGGGACATCGCCCTGGCCCTGGACCCGGCCGCCAGTGAATTCCATGGCGAGGACGGCTACCGCTACGCGGGCGAGGGCCTGGTGCGCAGCCGCCAGCAGCAGGTGGACTACCTGGCGCAACTGGTGGAGCACTACCCCATCGTCTCCATCGAGGACGGCATGGCCGAGGACGATATCGAGGGCTGGCAGGCCCTGGGCCGACGCCTGGGCGGACGCTGCCAGCTGGTGGGCGACGATGTGTTCTGCACGAACCCCGGCCTGTTCGAGGGCGGCATTGCCCGGGGCGTGGGCAACGCCATCCTGGTCAAGATCAACCAGATCGGCACGCTGACCGAGACCTGGGACGTGCTGCGCCTGGCGCATGGCGCAGGCTACGGCGTGGTGATGTCGCACCGCTCGGGCGAGACCGAGGACACCAGCATTGCCGACCTGGCCGTGGCCGCCCAGTGCGCGATGATCAAGACCGGCTCGCTATCGCGCGCCGACCGCACGGCCAAGTACAACCGGCTGCTGCGCATCGAGCGCGAACTGGGCCCGGCCGCCGTCTATGCGGGGCGCCGTGCGCTCAAGGGCCGGGCGGGTCAGGAAGCCGTGTCGGCCGCTGCGGGTGTTGCGGGCGCCCTGTAGACCAGCACCTTGAGGCTGCGCTCGGCGTCGATGTCGGCGAAGGTGGCCGGATTGGCCAGGCGCTCGACGAACTCCAGCTCGGGGGCCACTTCCTGCATCTGCGATGTCAGGAACTGCGTGCCCATCTCGGGCGCGTTCAGGCACAGCAGCACATGGCCGCCGGGGCGCAGCAGGTCGGGCAGGCGGCGCATCAGGCGGGCATAGTCCTTGGTGGCGACGAAGCTGCCCTTCTGGTAGCTGGGCGGGTCCACCACGATCAGGTGGTACGGCCCGCCGCGCGTGATCTTGCCCCAGCTGCTGAAGATGTCGTGGGCCAGGAAGCTGGCGCCCGACAGATCGTTGAGCCGGTGGTTCTGCTGGCCCGTGGCCAGCGCGCCCTGGGCCATGTCCATGTTCATCACATGGCGCGCCCCGGCCTGCAGGGCCACCACCGAAAAGGCGCAGGTGTAGGCGAACAGGTTGAGCACCTTGATGCCATGGCGGTGCTCGGGATGGTTGGCCACATGCGCGTGCACCCAGCGCCGGCCTTCGGCCATGTCCAGAAACAGGCCGTGGTTCTGGCCGCGCAGCACCTGCACGCGGTAGCGCGTGCCGGCCTCGGTGACGATGTGCGGGTCTGGCACTTCGCCGGCCATGAGCCGGGTTTCGGCGGGCGCGGCGGGCTGGCGCAGCTGGTAGACCCAGTTCAGGGGCTGGTCCGGTGCCAGTTCGCTCCAGCGCAGTGACAGCGCTGTGCCGATGGCGGCCAGGGCGTCATCGTCCAGCGGCTGGAAGCTGGTGAGCACCAGTACGGGCGGGAAGGCATCGAGCACCAGATGCTCGCAGCCCGGGTACAGGCCGCCACGGCCGTGGAAGATGCGTTGGGCGTCGGAGGGCAGGGCCATCCGGGCGATGGCGTCGAGCAGGGCTTGCATGGGAAAGGCTGGATCTGGCAGGGGCGCCGGGCATGCCCGGTGGAACCGCTTGGAACCAGGCAGGGGCCGACGAAAAGGTCTGCCAGTGTATGCAGTTTGGGGCCCAGCCCAGGCAAACCCGGGCAAACCTGGTTTCAGGCCCCATTCAGCCGTGCTGCGGGCAGGCTCAATGCCGCCAGCCGCGGCGCACCTCGAAGAAGCTGCACTCGCCATCGCCCAGTCCCTGCATGCCGGCCTCGGTGGCGGCGCGGGCGGCTTTCATCCAGCGGGTGAAGGCGAGCTTGGCGTCTTCGCTGATTTCCTCTGGAGGCATGTCCTCCAGCCCCTGTACAAGCGACAGGGTTTCGCTGACCTGCTCGGCACTGCCGAGCTGGCGTTCCAGCACGCGGGCATAGCGTGCCTCGGCCTTGTTGCGTTCCTGCTCGGGCAGGTTGGGGTAGTCACACAAGGTGACGGTGAAGGCGGCTTCTTGCATGTCCATGGTTCATGAGATGAGGATGATGACTGGCGAAATATACAGTAATAACTGGCTGCACATCCAGTATTTATCCAGTGTTTTTTTACAGTGTCGTGCCGGTGGGGTCGCTGCGGGCAGCGGCGGCAGCCATGCGGCCACAATCGCCTGCAAGGAGAAAACCACCGCCATGACGAACGAATCGACCACGGGCAGCCCGGCCTGGGACCCCGAAGCCACGGGCCATGCGCTGTTTGCCACGCGCTTGGGACCCTGCGGCGTGGCCTGGGGCGAATGCGGCCTTGCGGCCTTTCAGTTGCCCGAGGTGGACGGCCCGGCTGCCACGCGCACGCGCATGCTGCGCGGCGTGCAATCGCGCAGGCCCGGCAGCTATGCGGCAGCGGTGCGCGCCGAGGACCTGCCGGCCAGCGTGGCACAGGCCATCGCCGGCGTGCAGGTGCTCATGGCGGGCCATGGCGAATGGACCGTGGAGCCTTCCGCGCCCAGCGCGCAGCAGTTGCGTGACGGCCCGGTGCTGCCCGACCTGCGGGCACGGCGCATGCTGCCCGCAGGCCAGGCATTGCCGGATCTGGCCGAGCTGGCGCTGGACTGGCACGGCGTGTCGGAATTTCACCGCCGCGTCTATGAGCTGACGCGTGCCATTGCTCCCGGCCATACGCGCACCTATGGCGAGATCGCGCGCGAGCTGGGCGAGGTGGGCCTGTCGCGCGCCGTGGGACAGGCGCTGGGCCTCAACCCCTTCGCGCCCGTGATTCCCTGCCACCGCGTGCTGGCCGCCGGCGCCCAGCCGGGCGGTTTTTCGGGCGGCGCAGGTGCGCTGACCAAGCTGCGCATGCTGGAGATCGAGGGTGCGGCCTGGGGCGGCACGCGCTCGCTGTTCGGGGATTGACGGGCCGGACACGCATGTGACATGCGGCACGGCGGGGCGGCTTGCACAATCGCCGCTGCAGGCCGTCCCGGCAAGGGAGGGCCGCCCTCCATTCCACCCATGACCGGCACACAAGACCCGGACCAGGAGACAGACGAATGACTCGCAATGTGCAGCAACTTTTCGACCTCACCGGCAAGACGGCCCTGGTGACCGGCGGCTCGCGCGGCCTGGGCCTGCAGATGGCCCATGCGTTGGGCGAGGCGGGCGCCAGGATCATGCTGAGTTCGCGCAAGGCCGCCGACCTGGAGGAAGCCGCCGCCGAGCTGCAGGCCGCCGGCATCGACGCCCGCTGGATTGCCGCCGACTGCGCCAACGAGGCCGATATCGAGCGCCTGGCCGCCGAGACGCTGGAGCGCCTGGGCCAGGTGGACATCCTCATCAACAACGCGGGCGCCAGCTGGGGCGCGCCGGCCGAGGAGCACCCCGTGGCCGCCTGGGACAAGGTGATGAACCTCAACGTGCGCGGCTACTTCCTGCTGAGCCAGCAGATCGCGCGGCGCAGCATGATCCCGCGCAAGACCGGGCGCATCATCAACCTGGCCTCCATCGCAGGCCTGGGCGGCAACCCGCTGGGCATGAAGACCATTGCCTACAACACCTCCAAGGGAGCCGTCATCAACTTCACGCGCGCGCTGGCCGGCGAGTGGGGCGTGCATGGCATCACCGTCAACGCCATCTGCCCGGGCTTTTTCAAGACCAAGATGGCCAGCGTGCTGATCGAGACCCTGGGCGAGGACGAGATGAAATCCCATGCCCCGCTGCGCCGCCTGGGCGACGACGAGGACCTCAAGGGCCTGACCCTGCTGTACGCCAGCGACGCGGGCAAGCACATCACGGGCCAGTGGATGGCCGTGGACGGCGGCGTCAGCGCCCTGGTGGGCGGCTGAACGCGGCGGCGCTGATGCCGAGGTGACAGTTTTTCCCGCAGATCGTGCCGCCGCGCGCCATGGTGCCTTCGGGCGCCCTTATGCTCGCCTGCATTGCGATCTGAACTGGAGAATTTCGTGCTGGATTTTGGCCACCCCATCCCCTTCGTCGACCACCTGGGTTTCACCCTGCACCGCATGGAGGACGGGGAGTCCGAACTGCGCTTCGAGGCGCGTCCCGAGCACCTGAACACCTTTGACGTGACCCACGGCGGCGCCACCATGACCCTGCTGGACGTGACCATGGCCGTGGCCGCGCGCAGCCTGCAGCGCGACATGGGCTGCGTGACCATAGAGATGAAGACCAGCTTCATGCAGCCGGCGCGCGGCCCCCTGGTGGCCAAGGGCGTGGTGCTGCACCGCACGCGTTCCATGGCCTATACCGAGGCGCGCGTGTTCGATGCCTCGGGCCGGCTGTGCAGCCATGCGACCGGAACGTTCAAGTACATGCCGCGCGTGGCCAAGCCGGCCGCCGCCGAGACAACCCTCGCCACGGACTGATCCGAACGGCGAATCTGCCAGATACCCAATGCCACACGCCAGCCCCGGCAGCACCGGGAACTGGTTCCATTGTTTGTGATGCCACCGGAGGTTTTCCCATGCCCGTGAACCAGCAGATACTGCTCGACAACCGCCCCGAGGGCGAAGCCGTGGAAAGCAATTTCCGCCTTGTCAGTACCGAGACCCCGGCGCTGGCCGAAGGCCAGGTGCTGGTGCGCCACCACTACCTGAGCCTGGACCCCTACATGCGCGGCCGCATGAATGACAGCAAGAGCTATGCCCAGCCCCAGCCGCTGGGCGAGGTCATGATCGGCGGCACCGTGGGCGAGGTGGTGGAAAGCCGCCATCCCAAGTTTGCCGTTGGCGACAAGGTCGTGGGCATGGGCGGCTGGCAGGAATACAGCGTGGTCGATGGCGATGCGCCCGGCATGCTGCGCAAGGTGGACACCACCCATGTGCCGCTGTCGCACTACCTGGGCGCCGTGGGCATGCCCGGCGTGACGGCCTGGTACGGCCTGGTCAAGATCATCGCCCCCAAGGCCGGCGAGACCGTGGTGGTCAGCGCCGCCACGGGCGCCGTGGGCAGCGCGTTTGCGGCCCTGGCCAAGGCGCGCGGCTGCCGCGTGGTGGGCATTGCGGGCGGCCCCGAGAAGTGCCGCTACGCCACCGAGGAGCTGGGCTTCGACGCCTGCATCGACTACCGCGAGCACCCCGACACCAAGACCATGGCCAAGGCGCTCAAGGACGCCTGCCCGCAGGGCATCGACGGCTACTTCGAGAACGTGGGCGGCTACATCCTCGACGCCGTGCTGCTGCGCACCAACGCCTTTGCGCGCATCGCGCTGTGCGGAATGATCGCCGGCTACGACGGCACGCCGCTGCCCATGACCAATCCCGCGCTCATCCTGATCAACCGCATCCGCATCGAAGGCTTCATCGTCAGCGAGCACATGGAAGTATGGCCCGAGGCGCTGCAGGAACTGGGCCGCCTGGTGGGCACCGGCAAGCTGCGCCCGCGCGAGAGCATTGCCGAAGGCATTGCCTCCGCACCTTCCGCTTTCCTGGGTCTGCTCAAGGGCAAGAACTTTGGAAAGCAACTCGTCAAATTGATCTGAACCACCACAAAAACCAGGAGACAAGGGAATGATCAAGAACTTCAAGGGCAAGACGGCGGTGCTGACGGGCGCAGGCTCGGGCTTCGGCCTGGAGTGCGCGCGCATCGGCGCGAAGCTGGGCATGAACCTGGTGCTGGTCGATGTGCAGCAGGAAGCGCTGGACAGGGCTGCCGCCGAGTTCGAAGGGCAGGGCGTGCGCGTGCTGGCACGCCGCGTGGATGTGTCCGACGCAGCCCAGATGCAGGCCCTGGCCGATGAGGTGCGCCAGCAGTTCGGCGCGCCGCACTTCGTGTTCAACAACGCAGGCGTGGGCGCGGGCGGGCTGGTCTGGGAGAACACGCTGGAAGATTGGCAGTGGGTGCTGGGCGTCAACCTCTGGGGCGTGATCCACGGCGTGCGGCTGTTCACGCCCATGATGCTGGAGGCGGCCAAGGCCGACCCGTCCTTCGAGGGCCACATCGTCAACACGGCCAGCATGGCCGGCCTGCTGGCGCCTCCCAACATGGGCATCTACAACGTCAGCAAGCATGCGGTAGTGAGCCTGACCGAGACGCTGTACCAGGACCTGGCCCTGGTCTCCGACCAGATCAGCGCCAGCGTGCTGTGCCCCTTCTTCGTGCCTACGGGCATCAGCCACAGCGAGCGCAACCGGCCCAGCCATCTGGCCGCCCAGCCGCTGACGGCCAGCCAGAAGATCGGCCAGGCCATGAGCGAGAAGGCCGTGGGCTCGGGCAAGGTCACGGCCCCCGATGTGGCGCAGAAGGTTTTCGACGCCATTGCGGCCAACCAGTTCTACATCTACAGCCATCCGCAGGCGCTGGGCTCGGTCCAGACCCGCATGGAGGATGTGGTGCAAGGGCGCAATCCCACCGATCCGTTCGCGCACAAGCCCGAACTGGGCGCCAGCTTGAAGGCCTCGCTGCGCGCGGCCTGAGCGTCAGTCCTCCTCGTCCGGGTCCGGCCTGTGGGGGGCCGGCCTGGCGGGAGCCTCGGCCTTTTCATCGGGCGGCGCGGAGGGCAGGGGCCGCACCAGCCGCACCATGAGCTGGTTGCCGCGCCCCATGTCGGGCCGCGTCTCCAGGCTGTCGAGGTCAATCGCCCAGGCCTGCTGGGCCGACAGCTGCGTACCGGCACTGCCCGAGATGTTGCTGTAGTTGTAGGGATTGACGGGCCGCGCGTTCACGGCTGCCGTGCCCGTCCAGTGCCAGCCGCGCGGCGCGCCCGGAAACAGCTCGGGCGACAGGCCTTGCGGCCGTATATCGCGCGAGATCAGCCGGCGCATCTCGTTGACGCGCGGCAGCCGCCAGCGCACGCCGTCCTGCTTGGCCCGCTCGGCGGCCAGGGCCTGCGCCTGCTTGTGCGTGAACAGCTCAGGCAGGCCCGTGCAGGTCTTGCCATTCCACTGCATGCCTTCCACGCAGCGCGGCCACAGCAGGCGGGCGCGCCGGTCGATCACGTCGCGGCCGTCTTCGGATACTTCCAGCACAGGAGCGGCGCCGGGCCTGGGGCCGCGCTGTGCATCCTGTTGTGCCTCCTGCTGTGTCTCTCGCTGCGCTGCCTGGGCAGAACCCAGCGTGCAGACACCCAGCAGCAGGGCGGCGAGCAGGGGCCCTGGCAATGCATTCAGGGCCGGTGGAAGGGAAGGCAGGGATGGGCGCATGGTGTGTTGCAGTGGCGATGGCAGATGCAGCGATGAAAAGGTGTGTTGGCCTCTCGGGTGGCAATCTCGTTTCAGAGCGTAACAGGATTGCGGGCTTCTGAATTTGTGCCACGGCAAGCTGCCACCGTCAGGTGCGCGGGGCTGCATGCCCAGGAAATGTGAGCAGCCTCCTGCAGCCCCGCGCGCTTGCCGCCACAATGGCGCGTCTATGTCTGCGTCTATGCCTTCCTCTTCTCCCGCTTCCCCTGATTCCCACACACTGCGCCTGGTGCTGATCCTGGGCCTGCTCTCGGCCATCGGTCCGTTTGCCATCGACATGTACCTGCCCGCGCTGCCCCAGATCGGCAGCAGCCTGGGTGCCCAGGTGGGCGCGGTGCAGGCCAGCCTGACGGCCTTCTTCCTCTCGCTGGGCGTGGGCCAGCTGCTGTACGGGCCGGTCTCGGACATGGTGGGGCGCAAGCCGCCGCTGTACTTCGGCCTGACCGTGTTCGCGCTGGCCAGCGTGGGCTGCGCCATGGCCACCAGCATCGAGACGCTGGTGGTGCTGCGCTTCATCCAGGGCCTGGGCGCGGCCGCCGGAATGGCCGTGCCGCGCGCCGTGGTGCGCGACCTGCACACCGGCCACGCGGCGGCCCGCATGATGTCGCTGCTGATGCTGGTGTTCAGCGTCTCTCCCATCCTGGCGCCGCTGGCCGGCAGCGGCGTGATCGCCGTGAGCAGCTGGCGCGGCGTGTTCTGGGCCGTGGCCGTGGCGGCCGTGATCGGCCTGGTGGCCGTGTTCATGGGCCTGAAGGAAACGCGCGGGGCCGCCGCGCGGCTGGACAGCAGCGTGGCCGGCGCACTGCGCGCCTACGGCGTGCTGCTGCGCGACTGGCATTACCTGGGCCTGGTCTTCATCGGCGGCTGCGCCATGGCGGGCTTTTTCGTCTACCTGGCTGGCTCCCCCTTTGTGCTGATCAATTACTACGGACTGAGCTCCACCCAGTACAGCCTGGCCTTCGGGCTGAACGCCATCGCCTTCATCGGCGCGGCGCAGTTCACGGGCTGGCTGGGCCAGCGCTTCGGGCTGGTGCGCGTGGTCAAGGTGGCGGCCACCGGCTCGGGCCTGGTGATGCTGTCGCTGCTGTCGTACTACCTGCTGGGTGGTGAGCGGCTGGCCGTGCTGATCGGCCTGTACTTTGTGGCCAGCGCGCTGATGGGGCTGGTGATTCCGACGACCTCGGTGCTGGCGCTGGAGGAGCACGGCGCCATTGCCGGCACGGCCTCGGCGCTGCTGGGTACGCTGCAGATGCTGTCGGGCGCCGCGGCCATGCAGATCGTGGGCCTGTTCTCCACGGGCAAGCCCCTGCCCATGGTGGTGGGCATGGCCACGGGCGCGCTGATCGGTGTGGCCCTGGCCTGGATCACGCTGGGCGGTGCGCGTGCCCATCGCGTGGGCGCAAAGGACCATTCATGAGCCTGGCACCCGCGGCAGAGGCTGCGCCTGTCCACGATGGACTTCCGTCAGGCCCTCGCGGCCAGGCGATGCTGGTCATCATCCTGGGGCTGACGCTGTCGGTGCTGGACAGCACCCTGGTCAATCTGGCACTGCCGGCCATGGCGCGCGAGCTGCAGGCCAGCTCGGCCCATACGCTGTGGGTGGTCAATTCCTACCAGCTTGCCAGCCTGGTGCTGCTGCTGCCGCTGGCGGCCCTGGGCGAACGCCTGGGCTACCGCCGCGTGTATCTGGTGGGCATGCTGGTGTTTTCCGTGGCCTCGCTGGCGGCCATGCTGGCCACGTCGCTGCCCACGCTGGTGGCGGCGCGGGCGCTGCAGGGCCTGGGCGCTGCGGGTGTGATGAGCGTCAACGCCGCCCTGGTGCGGCTGATCTATCCGCGTGCCCTGCTGGGGCGGGGCATGGCCGTGAATTCGCTGGTGGTGGCCACGGCATCCATGGCCGGGCCCTCGGTGGCGGCAGCGATTCTGTCGGTGGCCAGCTGGCCCTGGCTGTTTGCGGCCAATCTGCCGCTGGGCCTGTTCACGCTGTGGCTGGGGCGCCGCGCGCTGCCGGTCAATGCCGTGGCCGGCCATGCAGGGGCGCGGCTGTCGCCGCTGGATGTGCTGCTCAACATCCTCATGTTCAGCCTGATCTTCCTGGGCGGCGAGCAGCTGGGCGTGCGCGCCGGCGGTGCCGATTCCTCCCTGCCTTCGGGCTGGTGGCTGTTGGGCGCGGGCCTGCTGGTGGGTGCCTGGTATGTGCGCCGCCAGTGGCGCCTGCCCGCGCCGCTGCTGCCGGTGGACCTGCTGCGTATTCCGGTGTTTGCGCTGTCCATGTGCGGATCGGTCAGCGCCTTTTGCGCGCAGATGCTGGCCTACCTGGCGCTGCCGTTCCTGCTGCTGGAGTCGCACGGCATGTCGCCCATCGAGGCCGGGCTGCTGATCACGGCCTGGCCGCTGGCCACGGTGCTGACGGCGCCCATCGCGGGCCGGCTCATCGGCCGCTATGCGGACGGGCTGCTGGGCGGCATCGGCATGGCCATGTTCGCCTGCGGGCTGTGGGCGCTGGCGGCCATGCCCGATGCGCCTTCGACCGTGGACATGGTCTGGCGCATGCTGCTGGCGGGCAGCGGCTTTGCGCTGTACCAGTCGCCCAACAACCACACCATCGTGACCACGGCGCCCCTGGCGCGCAGCGGCGCGGCCGGCGGCATGCTGAGTTCGGCGCGGCTCACGGGGCAGACCCTGGGCGCCGTGGTGCTGGCCACCATCTTCACCTTCGCGGGCGGGCATGGCGGCCATGCCGAAATCGTGGCCCTGGCCGTGGCGGGCTGCTTTGCGGCCATGGCGGGCGTGTTCAGCATGCTGCGCGTGCGCACGGCGCCCGCCGCCAGGCACTGAACAGACCGGCAAATGGCATTGAACTTGCATGTGTCGGCGCGCTCCGACACCTGCATCATCCTGGATGGTCTTGCCACGAGACTGCGGTGGCATGCCATCCACTTTACAAACAAGAAATATGGGCACTGCACAATCGTGCGATGCCCCCAACGACTTCGCTGTTCCTATGAATTTTGACGTGCCTCTTTCGCCGAGTACGCGCCTTGCGGCGCCTTCCGATTCCCAGCCCGGCGCAGGGCACGCACAACCTTCTGCCTCGCTTGCACGCAGCAAGCGCCCCGGTGCTGCCGTGCTGTGCGCGCTGGCACTGGCCGCCAGCCTGGCCGCCTGCTCCAGGCAGGATGCAGCGCCCGCCGCCGCAGCCAAGGCTGCGCCCGAGGTGGGCGTGGTCACGCTGCAAAAGCAGAGCCAGCAGCTGGAGGCCACGCTGCCGGGCCGCACACGCGCCTCGCTGACCGCCGAGGTGCGGCCCCAGGTCTCGGGCATCGTGCAAAAGCGCCTGTTCACCGAAGGCGCCCTGGTGCGCCAGGGCCAGCAGCTCTACCAGATCGACGCGGCCTCGCTGCGCGCCACCGAGGCCAGCGCCCAGGCGGCCCTGGCCAAGGCCGAGGCCAGCGCCCGCACGCTGGAGGCCACAGCGCGGCGCAATGCCGAGCTGGTCAAGATCGATGCCATCAGCCAGCAGGCGTTTGAAGAAAGCCAGGCCGCTGCCGCCCAGTCGCGCTCTGACGTGGCCGTGGCCAAGGCCAATCTGGAGACCGCGCGCATCAACCTCAAGTACAGCCGCATCGAGGCGCCCATCAGCGGGCGCATCAGCCTGTCCACCGTGACGCCGGGCGCGCTGGTGACGGCCAACCAGACCGAGGCGCTGACCTCCATCGTGCAGCTGGACCCCATGTATGTGGACTTCACCCAGTCCACCAGCGAGCTGCTGCAGCTCAAGCGCGACTGGGATGCCGGGCGCTTCCAGAAGGTGGAGGGCGACAAGGTCGCCGTGCGCATCCGCCTGGACGATGGCACGGACTACAGCCACCAGGGCAAGCTGCAGTTTGCCGGCGTGATCGTCAATGCCACCACGGGCAGCGTGACGCTGCGCGCCGTGGTGCCCAACCCGCAGGGCGTTCTCATGCCGGGCATGTATGTGCAGGCGCTGCTGCCCACGGGCCTGGCGCCCGAGGCGCTGCTGGTGCCCCAGCAGTCGGTGACGCGCGACCTGACCGGCAAGGCCAGCGTGCTGGTGGCCAAGGCCGACGACGTGATCGAGCGCCGGCCCGTGAACATCGACCGCGCCGTGGGCAATATGTGGCTGCTGCAGGACGGCCTGTCGGCCGGCGAACGCGTGGTGGTCGATGGCTTCCAGCGTATCAAGCCCGGCGACAAGGTGCGCGCCGTGGAAGTGGACCTGCGCGCCAAGGCCCAGGCCCGCAAGGGCAAGCCGGCCGACGGGCCGGCAGCACCTGGCGCTGCGGACAAGGCGCCTGCTACAGCTCCTGCACCGGCAGCGGCTCCTGCTCCGGCCGCCGGCTAAGCCGCAGGAACCCGTCACATGGCTCAGTTCTTCATCAACCGGCCCATCTTCGCGTGGGTCATCGCCATCGTCATCATGCTGGGCGGCGCGCTGTCCATCTTCACGCTGCCGCTGGAGCAATACCCCGACATCGCGCCGCCGCGCGTGACCATCGGCGCGCAGTACACGGGTGCCTCGGCCGAGACGGTCGAGAACTCGGTGACCCAGATCATCGAGCAGCAGCTCAAGGGCATCGACAACATGCTCTACATGAGCTCCACGTCCGACGCCTCGGGCCGCGCGCGCACCACGCTGACCTTTGCGCCGGGCACCAACATCGACGTGGCCCAGGTGCAGGTGCAAAACAAGCTGCAGTCCGCCGTGAACCGCCTGCCCGACGCGGTCAAGAGCCGGGGTGTGTTCGTGAACAAGGGCGGCCAGGACTTCCTGGTCACCTACAGCTTCTTCTCCAAGGACCCGGCCATGACCGCGGTCGACATCGGCGACTACCTGACCAGCAACCTGGTCGATGTGATCGGCCGCCTCGACGGCGTGGGCGATGTCAACGTCTTCGGCACCAACTATGCGATGCGCATCTGGATGGACCCGGCCAAGATGGAGAAGTACGCGCTGATGCCGTCGGACCTGGTCAATGCGCTGAACTCGCAGAACGCCCAGGTCTCGGCCGGCCAGCTGGGCGCGCTGCCCGCCGTCTCCGACCAGCAGCTCAACGCCACCATCACGGCGCGCACCAAGCTCAAGACGGTGGAGCAGTTCGAAGATATCGTGCTCAAGTCCTCGCTGGACGGCTCGGTGGTGCTCATGAAGGACGTGGCCCGCGTGGAGCTGGGCGCCGACAACCTGACCATCAAGGCCAAGCTCAACGGCCTGCCCGGCGCGGGCATGGGCATCGTGCTGGCCGATGGCGCCAATGCCATGCAGGTGGCCGACACCATCGCCGCCAAGCTGGCCGAGCTCAAGCCGTTCTTCCCCAACGAGATCGACTACTTCGTCAGCTCGGACTCCACGCCCTTCGTGCGCGCCTCCATCAAGGAAGTGGTCAGCGCGCTGGGCGAGGCCATGATCCTCGTGGTCATCGTGATGTTCATCTTCCTGCAGAACTTCCGCGCCACGATGATCCCCGCCATCGCCGTGCCCGTGGTGCTGCTGGGCACCTTCGGCGTGCTGTCGCTGGCCGGGTACTCGATCAATACGCTGACCATGTTCGCCATGGTGCTGGCCATCGGCCTGCTGGTGGACGATGCCATCGTCGTGGTGGAGAACGTCGAGCGCGTGATGCACGAGACGGGCATGTCGCCCAAGCAGGCCACGCGCCAGTCCATGCGCGAGATCACGCCGGCCCTGGTGGGCATCGGCGTGACGCTGTCGGCCGTGTTCGTGCCCATGGCCTTCTTCGGCGGCTCCACGGGCGTGATCTACCGGCAGTTCTCCATCACCATCGTCGCGGCCATGGCGCTGTCGGTGTTCGTGGCGCTGACGCTGACGCCGGCGCTGTGCGCCACGCTGCTCAAGCCGCCCGCAGCGGGCGGGGCAGGGCATGACCGCCCGATCCGCAGCGGCATCCTGGGGGTGAACGACCGGTTCTTCCGCTGGTTCAACCACCATTTCGACGCCACGGCCGCGCGCTACCAGGGCACGGTGGCGTACTCGCTG
Organism: Delftia sp. WSY_10; assembly: GCF_043104705.1. Taxonomy (NCBI): domain Bacteria; kingdom Pseudomonadati; phylum Pseudomonadota; class Betaproteobacteria; order Burkholderiales; family Comamonadaceae; genus Delftia; species Delftia sp. WSY_10. The sequence goes on from NZ_JBICKY010000053.1 coordinate 41,760, forward strand.
CGCCGCGCCAAGCGCATGATGCTGATCTTCCTGGCCGTCTGCGGCGTGGTCTGGCTGCTGATGGCGCGCCTGCCCACGTCCTTCCTGCCCGACGAGGACCAGGGCTTTGTCTTCGTCAACATCAACCTGCCCTCGGGCGCGGCCGACACGCGGCTGCAGGGCGTGCTCGACGAGGTGCGCGACTACTTTGCCAGGCAGCCCGACGTGCTGAGCTTCTACCAGGTCTCTGGCCTGAACGGCGACCAGGCCTCGGCACGCGCCTTCGTGCGGCTGAAGACCTGGGAGGAGCGCCCGCTGCCGGGCCAGTCGGCCTCCGAGATCGCGCACCGGGCGACCCGGGAGCTGGCCTCCATCCGCGATGCGCGCGTGCTGGTCATGCTGCCGCCGGCCGTGCGCGGCCTGGGCTCCAGCTCGGGCTTCAACTTCATGATCAAGGACATGAACGGCCTGGGCCACCAGGCGCTGCTGCAGGCCAAGGAAAAATTCCTGACCGAGGCCCGCAAGCGCCCCGAGCTCACCAATCTGCGCATGACCAACCTGGAGGACGCCAGCGAGCTGCGCCTGGACATCGACGACCGCAAGGCCGCCGCGCTCGGCCTGTCGTACACCGACATCAACAGCGTGCTGTCCAGCGCCATGGGCGGCACCTATGTCAACGACTTCCTGAACAACGAGCGCGTCAAGCGCGTCTACATCCAGGGCGATGCGCCGCACCGCATGCTGCCCCAGGACATCGCCAAATGGACGGTGCGCAACGGCAAGGGCGAGATGGTGCCGTTCAGCGCCTTCTCCAGCAGCTATTGGGCCTACGGTTCGCCCCAGCTCATGCGCTACAACGGCAACCCGGCCTACGAAATGGAAGGCCGCGCCGCGCCGGGCGTCAGCTCGGGCACGGCCATGCAGATCGTCGAGGACATCCTGCGCACGCTGCCGGCCGGCATAGGCTACGAGTGGACGGGGGCCTCGCTGCAGGAGCGCCAGTCGGGCGCGCAGGCGCCGCTGCTGTACGCCATCTCCATCCTCTTCGTGTTCCTGTGCCTGGCGGCGCTGTACGAGAGCTGGACCGTGCCGCTGTCCGTGATGCTGGCCGTGCCGCTGGGCGTGGTGGGCGCGCTGGCCGCCACCTATACGCGCGGGCTGACCAATGACGTGTACTTCCAGGTGGGCCTGCTGACCACGGTGGGCCTGGCATCCAAGAACGCCATCCTGATCGTGGAATTTGCCGTGCAGCTGCAGGAGCAGGGCAAGAGCATCTTCGACGCCGTGGTCTCGGCCGTGCGCCTGCGCCTGCGGCCCATTTTGATGACCTCGCTGGCCTTCGGCTTCGGCGTCATTCCGCTGGCCATCGGCACGGGTGCCGGCGCGGGCGGGCGCAATGCCATCGGCACGGCCGTGCTCGGCGGCATGCTGGCCTCCACGGTGCTGGGCATCTTCCTGGTGCCGGTGTTCTTCCTGCTGATCCGCAGCTGGTTCAAGAGCCACTCGCGCACGGATGAAGAAAGCCCGCAGCAGGCAACCGACTCACCCCATACCACCAAGGAGAGCGCAGCATGAGGCGCCGAATGCACCGTTCCACCCTCGCCGCTGCGGCCGCGCTGGCGGCCCTGCTGTCCGGCTGCAATCTTGCGCCGCAGCACCGCACGCCGGACATGCCCGTGCCCGACACGGTGGGCAGCACCGCAGCCAATCCGGCACAGGCCGACGAGGCCAGCCTGCAGGCGGCCGCCGCGCTGGACTGGGTGCAGTCCCGGCAGCTGCGCGAGGTCATTGCGCTGGCCCTGGCCAACAACCGCGACCTGCGCGTGGCCGTGGAGAACATCGAGCGCGCGCGTGCCCAGTACGGCATCACGCGCGCCGACCTGCTGCCCAGCGTCAACGCCCAGGCCCAGGCCAGCCGTGCGCGCACGGCCGCCGGCATGACCAGCGCCACGCAGGCGGCATCGGTCAGCACCCAGTACACGGCCCAGCTGGGCTTTGCCAGCTACGAGATCGACCTCTGGGGCCGCGTGCGCAACCTCAGCGAGGCCGCGCTGCAGCAGTTCCTGCAAAGCGAGCAGAACCGGCGCAATGTGCAGATCGGCCTGGTGGCCGACGTGGCCAACGCCTGGCTCACGCTGGCCGCCGACCAGGCCCGCCTGCAGCTGGCACGCGACACCCTGGCCAGCCGCGAGAAGGCCTACGAACTGACGCGGCGCATGCATGAGATAGGTTCGACCTCGGGCCTGGTGCTGGCCCAGAACCAGACCACGGTGGACACGGCGCGCGGCGACGTGGCCAGCTTCACCTCCCAGGTGGAGCGTGACCGCAACGCCCTGCAGTTGCTGGTGGGCGGTCCGCTGCCCGACAGCCTGCTGCCCGGCGCCGCCACGCTGCGCGCCGGCGCCCAGCCTGCGGCGGCGCTGCAGCCCGTGCCTGCACCGCTGCCCTCCAGCGTGCTGCTGGTGCGCCCCGATATCCAGGCCGCCGAGAACAACCTGCGCGCCATGGAGGCCAACATCGGCGCCGCCCGCGCAGCCATGTTCCCCACCATCAGCCTCACGGCCAGCGTGGGATCGGGCAGCCGCGAGCTCGATGGCCTCTTTGGCGGCAGCAGCAGCACCTGGAGCTTCATCCCCCTGGTGCGCCTGCCCATCTTCGACGGTGGCCGCAACCGTGCGGGCGTGCAGGTGGCCGAGGCCAACCAGCGCATCGCCATCGCCCAGTACGAGAAGGCCGTGCAGACGGCCTTCCGCGAGACCGCCGACGTGCTGGCCGACCGCGCGCAGTGGGACGAGCGCCTGGCCGCCCAGACCAGCATGGTCGCGGCCACGCAGAAGGCCTTCGACCTGTCCGAGGCACGCTTCAAGGCCGGCGTGGACAACTACCTCACCGTGCTGGATGCGCAGCGCAGCCTCTACACGGCCCAGCAGACCCTGATCGGCCTGCGCCTGTCCGAGCAGCTCAACCGCGTCACGCTGTGGAAGGTGCTGGGCGGCGAGCAGGTGCAGGCGCCGTCCGCCTCTGAGCCGGCGAATTCCTGAGCGCGGGCGGTGTATTCTGCGGGCCCGCAGAACTTGCCGCCCGACCACGATGAGCCCCTTTGCCAACACCCCCGAGCCGCCTTACTACGCCGTCATCTTCTCGTCGCGCAGAACGCCGGACGACGATGATGGCTACGGCCTCATGGCCCAGCGCATGGTGGACCTGGCCGCGCAGCAGCAGGGTTTCCTGGGTGCGGAAAGCACGCGCGGCGAGGACGGTTTCGGCATCACCGTGTCCTACTGGTCCACGGCCGAATCCATCGCGCGCTGGAAGCAGGATGCCGAGCACCTGGTCGCCCAGCAACTGGGCAAGGACGCCTGGTACGAGCACTATGAATTGCGCGTGGCCCGCGTGGAGCGCGCCTACGGCAAGCGCTGAACCCGGGCCGCCTCCGCCTGGACCACGGCCTCGGCCAGCAACGCGATGGAGCGCGGCGCGCAGCCTTCGGCATCGTTGCTCACCGTCACGAAGGCGGGCAGCCCGCGGCTGGTGATGCCATCGATGGTCTTGGCGAGGATGGCGCGCGTGTGCGCATCGGGCGTGCGGATCTCGTCGAAGGGGTCGTGCTTCTTTTGCGCATCGGGATAGCCGTAGGCACCGAACTCGCGGTTCAGGTTCCAGCGGCAGACCAGCGGGGTGGGCCACAGCCCGCGCAGAAAAACCAGTTGCTCCTCGATGGGGGGCATCTTGCCGTGCAGTCCCAGGCAGAAGGTGGCGCCACTGGCGCGCAGGGTATCTGCCAACTGCGGCGTCAGCAGATCCGGGTCGCGCACCTCCACCGCCACGATGATCTGCGCGCCCAGCGGATGGGCGGCCAGCGCCGCGCGCACCGCCTCCAGCATGGCCTGCAGCCGCGCCAGCAGTTCGGTGGGGCGGCTGAGCAGGCCCCAGGTCATCGGGCTGAGCTGGAACACCAGCACGCCCAGCCGCTCGCCCAGCCCTTCGAGCGTGGGCTCGACGAAGCTGGTGACGGCCAGATCGGGTTGAAGGAACACCGGGTTCAGCGACATGCCCTTGCCGTCCTCGTCACGCACCTGCGCGTCGGTAACCACGGATGGGCACTTGACCACGAAGCGGAAATCGGCCGGCACCTGGCCCGCGAAGGCCAGGTACTGGCTGGCCGTCAACGGCCTCCAGAAGCTGCGGTCCACGCAGACCGTTCGCATCAACGGATGCCGGCCATAGGCCTCCAGTCCCTTCTTGGCCAGCACGCTTTTGTCATAGGCGCCATCCCAGATCAAGCCTTCCCAGCCCGGGTAGGACCAGGTGGAGACCCCCATGCGCAGGCCCTGCGCAAGCTGGTCCGCCAGCGCCTGCCATTGCAGGGCCTGGGGCGCCAGCTGCACGGAGCCGGCGGCCTTGCGCGGTGCCGGTGTGCGGCCGGCAGGCGCGGGCGGCGGGGCAGGGGCCGATGGTGGGGGAGAACCGAACAGATCGTCTTGCATTCGAAGCTGGTGATTGTGGCAGAGGGCGCCTGCCTGCCGCAGGGCCCCGGCAAAAGCAGGCAGTGGATTGATTTTGCAAGCCCTTGAATTCATTGGCCTGCAAGAAATGCTTGCATTTGCGGGGCGGCCGCTAGCGGCCCGGCCCGAATCGCGTGTGGCACACTTGGCCGCTTTTCCGGATTCCACGCCACGGGGCGCCTCTCGAATGCAAAAAATCATTGCCCAAATCGCCGCAGAACTGAATGTCAAGCCGCAGCAGGTGGGTGCCGCGGTCGAATTGCTTGATGGCGGAGCCACGGTTCCGTTCGTCGCGCGCTACCGCAAGGAAGTCACGGGCGGACTGGACGACGCGCAGCTGCGCCAGCTCGACGAACGCCTGGGCTACCTGCGCGAGCTGGAGGACCGCCGGGGCGCGGTGCTCAAGGCCATCGACGAGCAGGGCAAGCTGACCGACGCGCTGCGCCTGGCCATTGCCAATGCGCCCACCAAGCAGGAGCTGGAGGACATCTACCTGCCTTTCAAGCAAAAGCGCCGCACCAAGGGACAGATCGCCAAGGAATTCGGCATCGAGCCGCTGGCCGACAAGCTGTTTGCCGACCCCACGCTGGACCCGCACAAGGAGGCCGAGGCCTTCTGCAAGCCGGCCACCACCCTGGACGACGGCAAGCCGGGCCCCGATTTCTCGACCACGTTGGCCGTGCTCGATGGTGTGCGCGACATCCTGTCGGAGCGCTGGGCCGAAGACCCGGCCCTGGTGCAGAAGCTGCGCGAATGGCTGTGGGAAGACGGCCTGCTGCGCTCCAAGAAGGTCGAATCCAAGAACGAGAACGACCCCGAGGTCGCCAAGTTCCGCGACTATTTCGAATACGACGAGCCCATTGGCCGCGTGCCTTCGCACCGCGCGCTGGCGGTGTTCCGCGGCCGCGCGCTGGAAATCCTCGAGGCCAAGCTGGTCCAGCCCGTGGAGCCCGAGCCCGGCCAGCCCAGCCTGGCCGAAGGCAAGATTGCCCTGCACCTGGGCTGGAGCCACGCCAAGCGCGCCAGCGATGACCTGATCCGCAAGTGCGTGGCCTGGACCTGGCGCGTCAAGCTCAGCCTGTCCACCGAGCGCGACCTGTTCTCGCGCCTGCGCGAAGACGCCGAGAAGGTGGCCATCAAGGTCTTTGGCGACAACCTGCGCGACCTGCTGCTGGCCGCCCCTGCGGGGCAGCGCGCCGTGATCGGCCTGGACCCGGGCATCCGCACGGGCGTCAAGGTGGCCGTGGTGGACAGCACGGGCAAGCTGGTGGACACCACCACCATCTACCCGCACGAGCCGCGCCGCGACTGGGACGGCTCCCTGGCCGTGCTGGCCCGCCTGGTCGAAAAGCACCAGGTCAACCTGATCGCCATCGGCAACGGCACGGCCAGCCGCGAGACCGACAAGCTGGCCTCCGACCTGATCAAGATCGCCAGCAAGGCCGACCGCCAGATCGAGAAGGTCGTGGTCAGCGAGGCCGGCGCTTCCGTATATTCCGCCAGCGAGTTCGCCTCGCAGGAAATGCCCGACGTGGACGTGAGCCTGCGCGGCGCCGCCAGCATTGCGCGCCGCCTGCAGGACCCGCTGGCCGAGCTGGTCAAGATCGACCCCAAGAGCATCGGCGTGGGCCAGTACCAGCACGACGTGAACCAGAGCGAGCTGGCGCGCCAGCTCGACGCCGTGGTCGAGGACTGCGTGAACTCCGTGGGCGTGGACCTGAACACGGCCTCGGCGCCGCTGCTGTCGCGCGTCTCGGGCCTGTCGGGCAGCGTGGCCAAGTCCGTGGTGCGCTGGCGCGATGCCAACGGCTCCTTCAGGAGCCGCAAGCAGCTGATGGACGTGGCCGGCCTGGGCGCCAAGACCTTCGAGCAGGCGGCGGGCTTTCTGCGCATCCGCGGCGGCGACAATCCGCTGGACATGACGGGCGTGCACCCGGAAACCTACCCGGTGGTCGAACGCATCATTGCCACCACGGGCAAGAGCGTGGACCAGCTCATGGGCCGCTCCGAAGTGCTCAAGGGCCTGAAGGCCGAGCAGTTCGTGAGCGAGCAGTTCGGTGCCATCACCGTCAAGGACATCCTGGGCGAGCTGGAAAAGCCCGGCCGCGATCCGCGTCCGGACTTCGTCGTGGCCCGTTTCAATGACGGGGTGGAGGACATCAAGGACCTCAAGGAAGGCATGACGCTGGAGGGCACGGTCAGCAACGTGGCCCAGTTCGGCGCCTTCGTGGACCTGGGCGTGCACCAGGACGGCCTGGTCCACGTCAGCCAGATGAGCCACAAGTTCGTCGAGGACGCGCGCGAGGTGGTCAAGACCGGCCAGATCGTCAAGGTCAAGGTGCTGGAGGTCGATGTGGCGCGCAAGCGCATCAGCCTGACCATGAAGCTCGATGCGGCACCGGCGCGGCGCGACGGCCCCCGTGACAACCGCTTCGAGAGCGCAGGCCGCGGCAGCCAGGGCGGGCAGCGCCGTGCGCCCGAGCCGGTGCAGCAATCGGCCATGGCCTCGGCCTTCGCCAAGCTGCAGACTCGCAAGTAGTCCCGCGCACGGCAAGGCAGGAAACGCGATGGCTGCGCATGCACTGGACCTGCAGACGCTGTTGGCACAGGCCCTGGCCCTGCCGGCGCAGCCGCGCATCGTGGCCTTGCTGCTGCGCGAGCTGGTGCCCGAGCAGCCCAGCCTGCGCCGGCTGAGCCAGCTCTTCGCAGCCGACCCTGCGCTGGCCGCCGGGCTGCTGGCACAGGCCAACGGCCCGGTGTTCGGCATGGCGGGACGTGTCACCGGCATTCCCGAGGCGCTGGCCCTGCTGGCGCCCGCGCAGCTGCGCCAGATCGTGCGGGGCATACCGCTGGGCGTGGGCGCCCATGCCGTGCCGGGCATGGCCATGCCGGCCTTCTGGCGCTACAGCGTGGAAGCCGCCCGCGTGGCGCGCGCGCTGGCCGGCACCGTGCAGGCCAGCCCCACGGCGGCCTATGCCGCAGGGCTGATGCACGGCCTGGGGGAGCTGGCCATGCACATGATCGACCCCGGCCGCGCCGCCACCATCACCGAACTGGTCGGCCCGCTGGACCCGCGTCGCGCCGAGCTGGAAATGCGGCTGTGCGGCTACACATACAGCCATGTCAGTGCGGGCCTGGCCCGCCGCTGGAACCTTCCGCCGCTGCTGGCCGATGCGCTGCAGCACCTGTACGCGCCGCTGGCCCAGCCGGGCTTCGATCCGCTGGCCTGCGTGCTGCACATCGCTGCCTGGCGCGCCCGCTCGCGCGAGGCGCAGTGGGACGAGCGTGCCCTGGCCGTGAGCTTTCCCGGCGAAGTGGGCGTGGCCCTGGGCCTGGACATCGACATGGTCCTGCGCCAGGACCCGGTGGACTGGATGGCCGACACCGGCCTGGACGTGGTGCTGTAGCGCCTCGCTCCTGCCTCAGTGCCTGTGCCAGGGCGCCGGCACCATGTCGAACAGCGGCGTGGGATCGCGCCGGTAGGGCGCGGGGCTGACGGGCGCCATGGGCTGCATGGTCATGGGGTCTATGCGCGCCAGCTGCTGCATCCATCCGATGTCCACGCCGCCGCCCGGTGCGGGGCGCGAGTAGATCAGCTCCAGCATGCGACGCGATGCCACATGGCCGTGGGATGCGGCCTGCTGGTACAGGCGCAGCGCCTCGGTGTAGTTGGCCGGCACCCCGTCGCCGCGGTGGTAGCGCTGCGCCTGCTCCCATTGCTGCTGGGCCGTGACGGGCTGGCGCACCTGGATGTCCTGCTCGCTGGGCGCTCCACTCAGCTGCGGCGTGCGCTGCATGGCCTGCGGCCCCTGCGCTGCAGGCGTGGAGCTGCCCTGCGCCGACACCAGCTGGCCTGCGGGCCGCAGGCGCTCGCCCAGCATCTGTGCATTGGTCGCGGCGCTGGATGAGCGCGCCGCTGCCGCGCGGAACTGGCGCAGCGCTGCCTCGGGCTCGTCCTGCGCGAGCAGGGCCAGGCCCCATTCCAATTGGGCGCCGGGGCTGCCGGAGCGCGCTGCGCGCTGCAGCAGTTCCTGGTCGGGCGTGCCTGCCACGGCCAAGGCCTCGCCCACGGGTTCGGCCGTGGACAGCGGTGCCAGGCGCCGCGCCAGCAGCCATTCCAGGTACTGGGCGCGGGCCGGGTCGGTCTTGGCCAGCTGGGCGATCCAGGGTCTTGCGGCCGGTGGGTCGGGCGGCTGGCCGCAGCCGTCCATGGCGCACCAGGCCAGTCCTGCGCTGGCCAGCGGATGGCCGGCGCGCTGCGCGCGCTCGAACCATTGCCTGGCCTGCGGCCCGTCCTGCGCCATGGCAATGCCATGCAGTGCCAGCAGGCCCATCACCCATTGCGCCTCGCGCTGCGTGGCCAGGCTCACGCCCTTGCCTTCGGCGCGGCTGCGCAGCTGGGACAGGGCCCGTTGCTGGGCGGTGTCGGAGGTGGATGAGATATTGCTGGTGCCGGGCTGTGCGCTGAACAGGCCGGTGGTTGCCACCCGGATGGGGGCCACCGGCGTGAAGCGTGCGGCAGCCTGCACATGCGCCGGCATGGCGGGCGTCACGCCGGGCGGCAGGACCAGCAGGCCCGCCAGCACGAGCCTGACGGACAACCGCAGCGCAGTTGCGAGCCGCTGCGCACGGGCGGCGCACAGCGGTTCGTGGGCGTGGGACGGCATGGCGTGTGCCTCCGGTGGGTTCGTGGACGGGGCGGTTGTCAGGCGCATCAGCGCTTGGCCTGGGCCGGAACCACTTGCCAGAAGCGGGCCATGCCTGTGTACTGGTCGGCGCCCAGTCCGCTAGCCATGGCCTGGTTGACATCCTCCAGTGTGCGCATGCCCGGGATGGCGATGAAGGCCTTGTTCTGCAGCAGTTGGGGCAGCTTGTCGCTCATGTTCTGCTCGGTGGCAAAGCAGGCCACGCCTTCCTTGCCTGCCGGGCCGGCATTGATCACATAGCCGGGGTTGGGGCTCATCCAGTCGGGCAGGCGCACGGACTGGGCGGCCGTGATCCAGCCCGAGCGGTTCACATCGTTGGGCAAGAGCCTTACCACCTCGCCGTCGGCACCCGCCATGAAGCACGACAGATAAGAGGCGCGCGACACGGTGGCGGACAGGAACAGTTGCTCACCCGTCTCGAAGGAGGTGCGCGTGGGCGTGATGTTCTCCAGCCACAGGTCCAGCTTGCGGTCGGGCGCGGGGGCGCCGTAGCGGTAGTCGCCCGTGGCCACGGCCACGTTCTCGGCGGCGGTGGTGACCGGTGCCGCGCTCTTGGTGTTCCAGCCGATGCGCGTCATGTGTCCATCGGCGCTGACGGCCACGAAGTCTCGCAGTGCGCGCTCGTAGGTGCTGAAGTCCACCACGCCATTGACCACCATGCCGCTGTCGGCCTGGAAGCGCCCTATGGCCTCGCGCCACTGCGGGTTGCCTGCGGTGAAGGCCGGTGCGTCGGGAGGCAGATAGCCCTTGCTGATCAGCGACTGGCGCACCAGCTCCTGGTGGATGCCGGCCCCGCCCTCCTCATACCAATCGCGCAGCTGGCGCTGGAAGTCGGGATGGGTCTGGTCCAGCGTCAGGCACTGCCAGTAGGGCAGGCGTGACCATTTGCCCAGCAGTTCGATCATGCCCAGCTCGACCAGCGTGCGCACGGCCGGGCCCGAGCCCTGGGCATAGTCGCGGCCCACGCTGAACTGCACGCCGTAGGAGCCGATGCGGCCGGCCAGATCCAGACCCTGGCTGCCGTTGCCGATGACGACTTCGTTGGCCGAATCCAGGCCCGGAATGATGGTGCGCGTGCGGAAGTCGCCCAGGTGCAGCTCCATGCCCAGCACGGCGCCGCTGCGGTTGGCGCTGTAGCCGGTTTCCAGGCGCGAGGCGCTGGTGCCTATGTCCACGTTGTTGCGCAGCACGTTCTGGTCCATGAAGGACACGGCGCCCGACACATACAGGGCCGGGCGCTGCAGCTGGATCTGGTTGTTGTTGAGCAAGATGGTGGTGAGGTTCTGCACCGTGTCCTGGCGGGCGATGTCCACCTCATAGTCCACGTAGCGGAAGGCGCTGCTGACGCGCGACATCTGGGACAGGGCGGTGACCACCATCTCCTTGGCGGCCACGGCCACGCGGCCCGTGTAGTCGGGCAACTGCTTGCTGGTGATCAGCACCGTGGGCATGTGACTGTTGCGGAACATCCTGTCCATGCACATCAGCGAATCGGAGAAGCTCGATATGGAGCGCACCGGCCGCACCACCGGGCGGTCGGCTGCATAGACTTTTTCCAGGTATTTGGAATCCTTGCGCGCATCCAGCGGCGCGCAACCCGACAGCAGCACGATGGAGGCTGAAACGGCGCTGGCGACAACACGCATGCAGCCCTGTCTGCCAGACCATCGCTGGCGCCAAGCCCCTCGGTAGTCCGCGTGGCCGCTGTCTGCCGGCCGGGGCGCGGCATCGTGGCGGGGAAGTCCTGGCGATGGGAGGCTGTTGCGCATGATGGACCTCTGCTGGAAAACGGCGAGCCAGGGCACAGGCGCGCACAGGCGCCGGCGCCGGAAATATGGGACGAGAGTGGCGGGGCGGCCCACAGCCCGATGGCTGGCCGCCGGCCGCGCTATCGGCAGACGTTGACCAGATCACCCTTGAGAACCACGATCTGGTCCTTGGTGGTCTGTGGCCCGTAGCGATTGAATGCGCTTGCGTTGGTATTGCTGGCAATGTCCTGCGTGCAGGTGCGCTTCATGCCGGCACTGCTCATCGTGGTGGTGGTCACCACGTCGGCATCTGTGGCGACGCCCGGAGCATTGTTCATCGACATGGCTTCATAGCGCGCTATCTTGGCCTTGATGTTGATGGGTATGTCGGTCACGGTTTCCAGCCCCGTCGATGTCGTGGGCTTGGCCGTCGGCAGCCTCAGATAGTCCACGGGCTTGTTCAGTACCACCGGGTCTTCGCCCGGAGCGGCTGCGTGGATGGAGGACGCTCCGAGGGCGAGCCAGGCCAACAGGGCAGCCGAGCAGAGAATGGCGGCGTTATGCATGGTGGGCTCTCCTGGTGCGGAGGGCTGGGTCGGTGCCGGGAAGGCTATGCCGGTTGGCTGGGGGCCGTCCGGCAGTTGCCTTCACCCGGCAGCCAGGCTCAGCGATTGTTGTAGCAGGTCACGCAGCCGTTGTTGCTGGAGATGTTCTGCACTGCGGTGGAGCCGTTGCCGGCATAGTTGACGATGCCAGAGTTCTTGGCCGCCACGACCTGAATCGACAGGTCATTCACGTCGACTTCGCCGTAGTTGGAGGCGAGGTTGTTGACGGCCACGGCGCCCCAGCCATTGGCGACGTTCATGATGCCGGTTCCCGAGGCTGCCACGATCTGCAGAGAGCTGCCGCCGTTGTCGATGGACACATTGCCCGCATTGCTGGCCAGATTCTGGGAGGCCTTGCCGCCACCCGTTGCCATGTTCAGCACCCCGCTTCTGTTCAGCACCGTGACCTGGACGCTGGGTCCGTCGATTTCGATCTTGGAGCTGCTGCTGTAGCGGTTGTCTTGATCTGCCATGGCGGCGGTTGCGATCAGGCACAGGGAAAGAATTGCAAGCGATTTCATGATGGCTCCTTGGAAGGATCGGACTATCAGGAAGAGGTGTGTAAGCACCCGTTTTTCAGACACTTTGCGGAGGTTTCCGGCCTTGTCTCCCTGGACCCCAGCTCGTTGTCTGGACTCCAATGTGCTTGGGGTGCCCCTGCCGTTCCATCTCTTGTACGGGGTAGCCGTGAGCGCTGAGCCACCTGGCGGGTACTTACCCGTCCAAACCTTTGGCTGGCGGGCTGCATCGCGTTAAAGCAGCGGCATGGGGAGGTGAATGGAGTTGGGTAGTTTCAAGGTGTAACGACAGAAAATTTGCAGTTGCAGCTTCGCTTCAGGCCGTTGATCCGGCGGGCATGGGGCCATCCAGACAACCTGGTGTATCGAATTGCATACGCTCGGTGCAGGCGCAGGAGGAAGGCGTTGGACCGGCGGCTGTCATGGGCCCGGATCCAGGGGAGGATGGCGGGCATCGGCAAGGGCATGGCCTGCCAGGCCCGACAGGCCTGCCGGTCAGGTGATCAAGAAAGTACGGACCCGGCTTCTCACACAAATGTGTTAATTTGCAAGCTACGCAATCTTTCACAAACTTCGTCAAAGATTGTGGATATCGGTGGCGATTTCTCTTAATGTGAAAGGCGCGTATGTGATCGGTTGCGTCATATACATGACGTGACATTTGAGGAGAACAGCATGAATCCATCCGACGTTCCCGCCGATGCCCGTCCCCTGATCGCCGATTCCTCGCGCGCCCAGGCCATGCTGGGCACGGGCCTGAGTTCCGCCATGTGGCCAGACTATCTGGCCGGCCAGCCCGACAAGCCCGTGCGCGTGCTGCTGGTCGATGACGATGCCCACATCCGCATGGTCATTGCCCAGGAAATCATGAACGACCCGCGCACCCTGGTCGTGGCCCAGGCCGGAAGTGTTCGAGAGGGGCGCAAGGCCATTCGCCAGCACGAGTTCGACGTGATGCTGGTCGACCTGAACCTGGGCGACGGCGAGGGCTTCGAGCTGCTGGACATGATGAAGACCGTGCGGCCCACGGCCGAGGCCGTCATCATCTCCGTGATGGAAAACGACGAGCAGGTGCTGCGCGCCTTCGAGCTGGGTGCCACGGGCTACCTCGTCAAGAACTCCTGGTTCGGCAACTACCCGCAGGCCGTGCTGCAGGTGGCCAATGGCGGCGCATCCGTCACTCCCAGCCTGGCGCGCAGGTTGCTGCAGCGCTTCGACAAGACCCAGGGCGCCGAGCCCAAGCGCCGCTCGCCCGACGAGGCGGACCGCCTGTCCACCCGCGAGCGCGAGGTGCTGCGCATGGTCGCCAGCGGCTACACCAGCGCCGAGATCGGCTCGCGCCTGATGATCAGCGCCATGACGGTCAACACGCACATCAAGAACATCTACCGCAAGCTGCAGGTGCGCACACGCGCCCAGGCGGTGCGCTTTGCATCGCTGCGCGGCCTGTTCTGATTGGCTGGCGGCGCAGGGGCCCGTGCGGACCGCCCCGCCGCCGCTTCCCACCGCATGGCCATGAAGGACTCCCTTCGCGCATTGGCAGTCTGCCTGGCACTGGGCCTGCTGCAGATGCTGGCGCTTTGCGCCTGGCTTTGGCAGCAGGGCGACCAGGCTCCGCTGTGGCTTCGCCTGTGCAGCCTGTCCCTGCTGGTCTTGACGGCCTTGCTGTGTGCGATGGGTGCCTCGCGCCTGCGCAGGCTGCTGCTGTGGCGGCGCAGGCGCAGCCCCCGGCCCTCGCGTGAGGTGCAGGCCGAGCGCCGGCGCATTGCCGCCGATCTGCACGACGGCGTGGGCGGCCTTCTGGTGAATGCCATGGCCTTGCTGGAGCCGAGCGAAACCCGGCAGCGCCAGGCGCAGGAGTTGCTGGAGCAGGCCTTGCTGGACCTGCGCCTGCTGGTGGACGCCATGGACGCCGTGGAGGACGCCTTGCCCGTGCGCCTGGCGCGCCTGCGCCACCGGCTGCAGCCCGTGCTGGACCGCCGTGGCATGCAGATCCGCTGGAGCGTGGCCGATCCGCAGTCCGAGCCGGGCCTGCCCGATCTGCCCGATCTGCCCGATCTTCCTCGAGGCCAGTCGTCCCAGCACCTGCTTGCCATCACCCAGGAGGCCGTGAGCAATGTGCTGCAGCACGCACAGGCCAGCACGCTGTGGCTGGTGCTGCAGCCCCTGGAGCCGGGTATTGCGCGGGCGAACGGCGCCCATCCCGGCGCGCGCCGCGAGCTGCGCTGGGAGTTGCGCGTGGAAGACGACGGCCGCGGCCTGCCGCCGCGTACACCCGATGAGGCGCAGGGCATGGGCCTGGCAGGCATGCACCGCCGTGCCCACGCCATAGGGGCTACGCTGGACCTGGCGCCGCGTGCTGGCGGCGGCACGGTGGTGCGTGTGCGCTGGTGAGCTGGCGCGCTGTGGCAGCGACGGCGGCGGAGTTCCAGCGATTGCGGTGCCCGCTGACAGGGCCGGCCCGCAGCGCGCTGTGCAATCCCACGATGGGCGCAAGTGCGGCAGCATCCACGCACGTATCCAAGCCCTGATGCCTGTCCCCCCATGAATCCACATCCCGACCTCACACCAGCGCCTTCCAGAAAACCAGGCGCTGAGAACGCCGCAGCCGATGCGGCCGGCAACGCGGCCGCTGCCGACGCGGCTTTCGCACGCAGCGTGCGTTCGGCCCTGCCGGGCCTGGCACAGCTGGCCGACATGGTGCCTGCGCTGCGCCTGCTCACCGGCCTGCTGGTGGCCAGCATCATCATCGCGGGTCTGTATTTCGGGCAGGGACTGCTGATTCCGCTGGCCCTGGCGCTGCTGTTCGGCTTTTTGCTCGATCCTGCGGTCTCCCGGCTCAGGCGCTGGGGCCTGCCGCGCATGGCGGCGACGCTGCTGGTGGTGGTCATGGCACTGGCAACGCTGGCCGGAATGGGTACCTATCTGGGCAGCCAGGTGCAGCAGCTCAGCGCCGACCTGCCCACCTACCAGAGCACCATCCGCGACAAGCTGCGCAGCCTGCGCAGGAATGCCAACATGCCCAGCGCCTGGGACGGCGCCCTGCGCACCTATGACACGGTGGAGCGTGAGATCTCCCGCGGCGCCACCACGCCCCGCGTGCAGAAGGTGGAGATCCAGTCGCCCGAGCAAAAGCCCACGGCGCGCATGCTGCAGTGGCTGGGCCGAGTGGCCGAGCCCGTGACCACGGCCGGCATCGTGCTGCTGTTCGTGATCCTCATCCTGCTGGACCGCGATGACCTGCGCGACCGGCTGCTGCGCCTGATGGGCGGCAACCTGCATGTGGCCACCGACGCGCTGGACGAGGCCTCGCAGCGCATAGGCAAGTACCTGCGCATGCAGTTCGTGGTCAACATCACCTATGGACTGCCCATGGCGGCGGGGCTGTGGTTCATCGGCGTGCCGGGCGCCATTCTCTGGGGGGTGCTGGCGGCCATCATGCGGTTCGTTCCCTATGTGGGCGCCATGATCTCTGCCGCCTTCCCGCTGGCGCTGGCCTTTGCGGTGGATCCGGGCTGGCAGATGCTGCTGATGACGCTGGGGCTGATCATGGCGCTGGAGCTGATCAGCAACAACCTCATCGAGCCCTGGCTGTATGGCAGCAGCACGGGCCTGTCCACGCTGTCCATCATTGCGGCCGCGACCTTCTGGACGGCGCTGTGGGGGCCGATAGGGCTGATCCTGTCCACGCCGCTCACGGTCTGCCTGCTGGTGCTGGGCCGCTACATACCGGCGCTGCAGTTCATGGAGGTGCTGCTGGGCAGCTCCCCCGTGCTGGGTCCGGCCCAGCGGCTGTACCAGCGCCTGCTGGCCGACGATGTGGAAGATGCGGTCACGCTGGCGCATGAACTGGTGGACGCAAGGCTGCCGGCGCGGGCCTCGGCGGACGAACGCTCGGCCGCAGTGGCCGGCTTCTATGACGAGGTGGCGATCCCCGCGCTGCGCCTGGCCACCCAGCAGCACCTGGAGTCGGCCACGGCCGAGCACCGGCTGCGCCTGTCCAGCGGCATGGATGCCTTGGTCGAGGAGCTGCGGGAAAGCCATCCCGCGCCCGCAGACCTGTCCTCGCGGGCCCTGCGCATCCATTGCGTGGGCGCGCGCTGGGAGGTCGATGCCCTGGCAGCGGCCATGGTGGCGCACAGCGAGGCGCTGCGCGGCCACGTGGTCAGCTGCTCGGACTGGGCGCTGGCGGCCGATCCGCAATGGCGCCAGCTGGGGCAGGGCGAGGGCGGCGGCCTGCCGCAGGGCCATGCAGGCGCACAGGCCCTTGCCGAGGCGCAATTGCTGGTGCTCTCGGTCTTCAGCGCCCAGCCCCAGACCGTGGCGCGCCAGATCATGCGGCGGGTGCGCCGCCACTGGCCGCATCTGCGCGTGGTGCTGGCGCTGTGGAATGCGCCGGCCGTGGTGTCCGACCCCGAGTTCGCGCGCCGCTGCGGCGCCGCCGCCTGCGTGTCCAGCCTGCGCGAGCTGCAGTTGTGGGTGGACGCCTTGCGCCTGCCCGACGCGGCAGGCCAGGGCCTGGCCGCGCCCATTCCCGATGACGATGAGCAGCGCGTGCGCCAGCTGCGCGACAGCGGCGTGCTCGGGCCCGGCCTGCCGCCGCTGTACCACGAGGCAGCCCAGCAGGCCGCCAATGCCTTCGACGTGAAATGGGCCCAGGTCTCATGGGTCGATGCCGACCGCGTGCACACGCCCGGCAGCCTGCTGGTGGCGGACCAGGGCGACCCCGCATCGGCCGGGATGCCGCGCGGGCAGTCCATCTGCTCGTATGTGGTGCACGGCGGCGAGCCCCTGGTGGTGCACGACGCAGCACGCGACCCCCGGTTTGCCGGCAACCCCGCACTGCAGGCCATGCGGCTGCGCTTTTACGCAGGCGTGCCGCTCAGGAACCGCCACGGCGCGGTGCTGGGCAGCTTCTGCATCATGGACGACGCACCGCGCGAGGTCTCGCCGGCAGATCTGGAGCTGCTGGCCGTCATGGCCGAGCAGCTGATGCAGACCGTGGAAGTGCGCCGCATGATGGAAAGCGGCGCAGCGCCGGCGCCGGCTCCCGCTCCCGCGTCTGTACCGGCGCCGCCACCGGCCCAGTCACCGGAGCAGTCACCGCCCGGCCACTGAGCCCGCTCACAGCGGCTACGGCGGCTCACAGCGAGGTGGCCAGCATCTGCTCGTAGTCGTCGGCGCTGGCCAGGCGCGGGTTGGTGCCGTGGCAATGGTCCTTGAGCGCCCCGCCGATCACGGCCGCGAACTGGGCGCGCTCCACGCCCATGGCGGCCAGGCCCGTGGGCAGGCCCAGGCGGGCGTTCATGTCGCGTATGGCTTCGGGAATGTCGCTGCCCGAGGCCAGACCCATGGCGTGGGCCATTCGCTGCAGGCGCTGTTCGGCGCGCACGCTCTCGGCCTCGGCATTGAAGCGCACCACGGCGGGCAGGAACATGGCGTTGAGCGTGCCGTGGTGCAGGCGCGGGTTCACACCGCCCAGGCTGTGGCTGAGGCTGTGCACGCAGCCCAGGCCCTTCTGGAAGGCCATGGCGCCCTGCATGCTGGCGCTCATCAGCTGGCGGCGTGCCTCGGCGTCCTGGCCATTGCGGGTGGCGCGTTCTATGTGCGCCCAGCCGCGCGTGAGGCCGTCCAGCGCAATGCCGTCGGCAGGCGGATTGAAGGCGGCTGCCATGAAGGTTTCCATGCAGTGGGCGATGGCGTCCATGCCCGTGGCGGCCGTCAGCATGGCGGGCAGGCCGTAGGTCAGTTCCGGATCGCAGATGGCGGCGCGCGGCACCAGGTGCCAGCTGTGAAAGCCCAGCTTGCGGTGGTCGTCCACGATGATGATGGCGCCGCGCGCCACCTCGCTGCCCGTGCCGCTGGTGGTGGGAACGGCAATCAGCGGTGCCACGCGCTCGGTGATGCGCGGCGAGCCGCCCTCGATGGTGGCGTAGTGCGACAGCGGCCCTTCGTGCGTGGCCGCAATCGCCACGCCCTTGGCGCAGTCGATGGCGCTGCCGCCGCCCACGGCGATCAGGCCGTCGCAGCGCTGCTCCTGGTAGATTGCAGCGGCCGCACGCACGGCGGCCTCGGTGGGGTTGGAGGGCGTCTGGTCGAACACTGCGTGCGGCATGTCGCCCAGCCCATCCAGCGCCTTTTGCAGCACGCCGGCCGCCTTGACGCCCTGGTCGGTGACGATCAGCGGCCGCGTGATGCCCACGCGCTCGCACTCCTGGCGCAACAGGCGCACGGCGCCGAAGTCAAACTGGATCTGGGTGACGTAGTTGATGAAAGCCATGGTCGGTGACTCGTTGCGGGCCGCTGCGGCCCGTGGTGGGGATCAGGGGGAGTGCGCCGAATCTAGACCGCGCGTGCTGCACTGCAAACAAAGCAAACCCTGAGAGGGCGCCTGCGCGGTCACGGGGGCGACAGCACGGGCGTGCACTGCCATCGCATGGCTGCCAGGGCCTTGTGCTCGCGGCACAATGCCTGCTGCGCGGCGCCTGCCGTGCCGTGCCGTGCCTTGCCGGCCGCGCCGCATTGCCTTGCCAGATGGCTCCGATCGAACCTGTCCCTGAACTTGCTCCTGAACGTGCCCCAGCCCGAATCCCGCCCCCACGCCACGCCGCTGCCGGCGTCCCTGACCCACCAGATGCGCGATGTGCTGCGCCGTATGGAGCGCGCCGCACGCACGCCCATGCACCAGCTGGGCGCCGAGGGTGCGCGCGCCGCCTATGAGGCGGGCGCCGGCGTGCTCGAAATTCCCAAGCCCGTCCTGCCGCGTGTCGAGGACCTGCAGATTCCCGCGCGCGATGGCGCCTTGCTGCCCGCTCGGCTCTATGCGCCTGAGGAGCGTGCCCAAGCACCGGCCTCTGGCCTGCCCGTGCTGCTGTACCTGCATGGCGGCGGCTTCACCGTGGGCAGCGTGGCCACGCACGACGTGCTGTGCCGCCAGTTGGCCCACCTCTCGGGCGCTATGGTGATCTCGCTGGAATACCGGCGCGCGCCCGAGCACAAATTCCCCACGGCCCACAACGACGCCTGGGATGCGCTGCAATGGCTGGCTTCGCAGGGCGCCTTGCTGGGCGCCGACCCTGCACGCCTGGCCGTGGGCGGCGACAGCGCGGGCGGCACGTTGGCCGCAGCCTGCGCCATCCATGCGCGCGATGCAGGCCTGAAGCTGGCCCTGCAACTGCTGATCTACCCGGGCACGACGGCCCACCAGGACACTGACTCGCACCGCCGTTTCGCCCACGGGCTGGTCATTGACGAGCCGGCCATCACCTGGTTCTTTGCCCAGTACCTCAACAGCCCTGCCGACCGCGAGGACTGGCGCTTCGCCCCGCTGCTGGCGCCTGACGTGGACGGCGTGGCCCCGGCCTGGATAGGCCTGGCCGAATGCGACCCGCTGGTGGACGAGGGCGTGGAATACGCCGACAAGCTGCGCATGTCGGGCGTGCCCGTGGATCTGGAGATCTACCGGGGCGTGACCCATGAATTCGTCAAGATGGGCCGCGCCATTGCCGAAGCGCGCCGTGCACATGCCGACATGGCGCGCGCCTTGGCCGACGCCTTCGCGGCCTGAGAGCCAGGGCACCCAAGACACCCAAGACAACAGGAGAGAAAAACCCATGCAACGCCAAGATTTCCGCACGCTGCAACGCATCGAAGTGCGCTGGTCCGAAGTGGACGCCCAGAAGATCGTCTTCAACGCCCACTACCTGATGTACGCCGACGTGGCCGTCACCGACTACTGGCGCCAGCTGGGCATGCCCTATGAGTCATCCTTCGCGGCCCTGGGCGGCGAGCTGTTCGTCAAGAAGGCCACCACCACCTACCACGCATCGGCCACGCTGGGCGACGTGCTGCATGTGGGCATACGCTGTGCCAGGCAGGGCAATACCTCGCTGTTGTTCGAGGCCGGCATCTTCCGGGGCATGGAACTGCTCAACACCGTGGAACTGGTCTATGTGTTCGCCGATGCCACCACGCGCCAGCCGCTGCCCGTGCCGCAGCAGCTGCGCGACGTGCTCACCGCCTATGAGGCAGGCCAGAGCGTGGTGCGCGTGGCATCGGGCAGCTGGAACGACCTGGGCCGCGACGCCGAGCGCCTGCGCCTGGCCGTGTTCGTGCACGAGCAGGGCGTGCCGCGCGAGATCGAGATCGACGAGTTCGACCCCGTGGCCCGCCACGCCGTGGTCTACAACGGCCTGGGCCAGCCCATTGCCACCGGCCGCCTGGTCAGCGACAGCCCCGGCGCGGGCAGGATCGGCCGCATGGCCGTGGACCGCAGCGTGCGCGGCGGCCGCTGGGGCCGCATCGTGCTGGACAGCCTGGTGGAGGCCTCCCGCCAGCGCGGCGACCGCGAAGTCGTGCTGCACGCGCAGCGCCATGCCGAGTCGTTCTACCTGCGCGCGGGCTTCACGCCCGAGGGCGAGCCCTATGAAGAGGCCGGCATTCCTCACATCACCATGAGGAAAGTGCTCACCGCCTGAGCTGCAGGCAGCTCAGGCGGTGCAAGGCCCAAATCTCAAATGTCCTCGCGCAGCGCGTAGGGCAGGGGCTTGAGCTGCAGCGCCACGGCCTGCGCGGCATCGGCGCGCTGGCCCTCGCCCAGGGCGGCGTGGGCCAGCAGGCGCTGCTCAGCCGAGCTGATCTGCATGGAGACAATGGCGTCCCAGCCCCCGCCGGGCGCCGGGGCGGCCTGGACCACGGTGCCGGTGGCCTGCTCCAGATCCTCGGGCGTGAAGACTTCCATGCCGGCTGCCAGCGGCTGCTGGGCATGGGCGATGTAGGCGCGGCGCTTGAGCGTGCCCCGGAACTGGCTGCGGGCCACCACCTCCTGGCCCGGGTAGCAGCCCTTCTTGAAGTTCACGCCTTCCACCGATTCGTAGTTGAGCATCTGCGGCACGAAGGCATCGACCACGGGTGCCGACAGCGTGGCGATGCCGCTGGCGACTTCGCTCCAGAGCCAATCGGCCTCACTGAGTGCGGGGCCTTCGGGCAGGGGCGCACCGACAGGGGCCACGCGCAGGGCGCGCGGCTGGCCGGCGGCCGGGTGCAGGGCGATCAGGCTGGCTGCCCCGTCGTCCGTCTTGGTCCAGGGTGCGGCGGCCGCGCCCAGGGCATGCACGGCGGCATCGCCAGCCAGGCCAAGCAGGGTGAAGTCGGCCGTGGCATCGCTGAGCTTGCACTTGGCGCGCAGCACGAACATGGACAGGCGCTTGAGCGTGGGTGCCAGCAGGCTGCGGTCGCACAGCAGCAGGATCTCGTCCTTGCTGCGCTTGAAGCCGATGAAGCTGGCCAGCATGCGGCCCTTGGCCGTGCAGAACGCCGCCAGACGCGCATGCTGCAGATCGAGCAGCGCGAAGTCGTTGGTCAGCTGGCCATGCAGGAATGGGGCGGCGTCTTCGCCGAGGGCGCGTATCACGCCGAGATGGGAAACGGGGGCGATGCCGTTCAGTAAAGGCTGGGTCATGGCTGAATTATGATCAGCCGCTCTATTGCTTGCTTGGACCGAGGTTGTGCGCTTTATCTTTCGCGCTTTGATGATGCTGCTGGTGCTGGCAGCCGTGCTGGCCGGTGCCGGCTGGTGGTGGCTGAATCAGCCCCTGCCGCTGTCCCAGCCCACGCTGGAGCTGGAGGTCGAACCCGGCACCACGCCGCGCGGCGTCGCCCGCGAAGTGGTCAAGGCCGGGGTGCAGACCGATGCGCGGCTGCTGTACGCCTGGTTCCGCGTCTCGGGCCAGGACCGGCAGATCAAGGCCGGCAACTATGAACTGACCACGGGCCTGACCCCCTATGTGCTGCTGCAAAAGCTCGCGCGTGGCGAGGAATCGCTCAAGGCGCTGACCCTGGTCGAGGGCTGGAACTGGCGCCAGGTGCGCGCCGCCCTGGCCCGCGAGGAATTCCTGCGCCAGGAAAGCGCGGGCATGGACGATGCGGCCCTGATGCAGGCCCTGGGCCGTCCCGGGGTGGCGCCGGAGGGCCGCTTCTTCCCCGATACCTATACCTATGCCAAGGGCAGCTCCGACCTGGCCGTGCTGCGCCGGGCCCTGCATGCCATGGACCGGCGCCTGGCCGATGTCTGGGCGCTGCGCTCGGCCGACACGCCACTCAAGAGCCCCGACGAGGCCCTGACCCTGGCCAGCATCGTCGAGAAGGAAACCGGCCGCGCGGCCGACCGTGCCCAGATCGCAGGCGTGTTCACCAACCGCCTGCGCATCGGCATGCTGCTGCAGACCGATCCCACCGTGATCTACGGCCTGGGCGAGAAATTCGACGGCAACCTGCGCCGCCGCGACCTGCAGACCGACACGCCCTGGAACACCTACACCCGCGCGGGCCTGCCGCCCACGCCCATCGCCATGCCCGGCAAGGCCGCCCTCATGGCCGCCGTGCAGCCCAGCCAGACCAAGGCGCTGTATTTCGTGGCGCGCGGAGACGGCACCAGCCATTTCAGTGCCTCGCTGGACGAGCACAACCGCGCCGTCAACCGCTACCAGCGCGGCCAGCAAAAGCCCTGAGCAAAAGCCCTGAGATATTCCCCAGGGCTGCTGCGGTTCCCGCGGCGCTTGCGTATCCTCTCTTTCCATATGACCAATGCAACCCCCGCCGGCCTGTTCATCAGCTTCGAAGGCATCGATGGCGCCGGCAAGTCCTCGCACATCGCGTCGCTGGCCCAGGCTTTCCGTGACCAGGGCCGCACGGTGACGCTCACGCGCGAGCCCGGCGGCACGCCGCTGGCCGAAAAGCTGCGCGCGCTGATGCTGCACGACGCCATGGACCCGCTGACCGAGGCGCTGATCGCCTTTGCCGCGCGACGCGACCACCTGGTGCAGGTGATCGAGCCCGCGTTGGCGCGCGGCGAGGTCGTGCTCTGCGACCGCTTCACTGATGCCACCTTTGCCTACCAGGGCGCAGGCCGTGGCTTCGACCTGCAGCCGCTGGCCACGCTGGAGCGCATGGTGCAGACGGGCACCGCCCCCCAGCCCGATCTGCTGCGCGAGCCCCACCTGACGCTCTGGTTCGACCTGCCCGCCGAGGTGGCCGCCGAGCGCCTGGCCTCGGCCCGCGTGCCGGACCGCTTTGAGTCCGAACCCGGCAGCTTCTTCGCCCGCGTGGCCCAGGGCTATGCGTCGCGCGCTGCAGCAGCGCCCCAGCGCTTTGCCCGCATCGACTCCAACGCCAGCCGGCATGCGGTCTGGCAGCAGATCACGCAGGTCATGGTGCGCCGGGGCTGGCTGGCCATCATGGTCGGCGGCCAGGGAGGTGCGGCATGAACGAAGCCCTGCCACAGCCGGCCGAGACCGACACCTCCTGGATTGCCGAACAGCGCACACGCCTGCTCGCACAGCGCGGCCATGCCTGGCTGCTGCAGGGGCCTTCGGGCCTGGGGCAGTACGCGCTGTCGCTGTCACTGGTGCGTGCCTGGCTGTGCGAGTCGCCGTCGCCCCAGGGCGCCTGCGGCCACTGCGGCAGCTGCCATGCCATCGACGTGCGCTCCCATGCCGACCTGTGCGTGCTCATGCCCGAGGTGCAGATGATGGCGCTGGGCTGGCCCCTGCCCGAGAAGGCCCAGGCCGACATCGACGACAAGAAGCGCAAGCCCAGCAAGGAAATCCGTGTCGAGGCCATGCGCGACGCCGTGGAGTTCTGCCAGCGCACCAGTGCGCGCGGGCGCGGCAAGGCCGTGCTGGTCTATCCGGCCGAGCAGATGAATGCCATCACGGCCAATGCGCTGCTCAAGACGCTGGAGGAGCCGCCCGGCGATGCGCGTTTCGTGCTCGCCAGCGAGGCATCGCACCAGCTGCTGCCCACCATTCGCAGCCGCTGCCTGATCCACACCATGGCCTGGCCGGATCAGCAAGAGGCCCTTTCCTGGCTGGACACGCAGGGCGTGCCCCCTGAAGCGGCCGCCGTGGCGCTGCGCGCAGCAGGCGGGCGGCCCGGCGATGCACTGGCATTGGCGCAAAGCGGTGGCGGCAGCGACATGGCGTCGTGGTCACAGCTGCCGCGTGCGCTGGCCAAGGGCGATGTGGCGGCCCTGGCCGCCTACGCGCCGCCCCATGCCGTGGAGGCCTTGCAAAAGATCTGCCACGACCTGATGGCGCTGGCCGCAGGCGCCGCGCCGCGCTACTTCACACCGGCCGACCTGCCTTCGCGGCCGCTGGACATGGGCCTGCTGGCCGAATGGTCGCGAACCCTGGCCCAGGCCGCGCGCACGGCCGACCATCCCTTCAACGCAGGCCTCATGGCAGAAGCCCTGGCCGCAGAGGCGCGGCGCGTGCTCATGTCCGGCCAGACTGCCCGCCAGCGCCGGGCATGAAGGGCGGGGCACGGGAGGACATGGCCAGGCGCTTTTCGCCACATGAAAGCCCGGCCTGTTAACCTACGGCCCTGGGCCCGGTGCCGATTGCGCCGGCCGCTCACCGAACCAATGTCTGCAAACCATCCATGAGCACCGCACCCTCCACACCCCGTCCCAGCGTGATGCAACTGGCGATCAAGGAAAAGGCCGCGCTGTACGCCGCCTACATTCCCATGTTCGCAGAAGGGGGCGTCTTCGTGCCCACGCAGCGCGAGTACCGTCTTGGCGATGATGTCTACGTGCTGCTGACCCTGCCCGACGAGCCCCAGCGCTATCCCGTGGCCGGTCGCGTGGCGTGGATCACGCCCGCACGCGCCTCGGGCAACCGCACGCAGGGCATAGGCATACAGTTTCCCAAGGACGAGAAATCCGCCGAGCTCAAGGCCAAGATCGAGAACATCCTGGGCGCGGCGCTGAGCTCGGACAAGGCCACGCAGACGGTCTGATGGCTGCACCTGTTTCAGGTGCACCTGCCTGCCATGCATGCCGACAGGGAGGACAGCTCCCGGGTCGGCATGGCTGTTTCTGAACCACGAGATTCCATGTTTACCGATTCCCACTGCCATCTGAACTTCCCCGAGCTGCAAAGCCGCCTGCCCGAGATCCGCGAGGCCATGGCGGCCGCGCGTGTCACCCGCGCGCTGTGCATCTGCACCACGATGGAGGAGTTCGGCGATGTGCACCAACTGGCGCTGGACCACGACAACTTCTGGGCCACCGTGGGCGTGCACCCCGATACCGAACACATGACCGAGCCCAGCGTGGGCGACCTGGTGGAGCGCGCCGCGCTGGCGCGCGTGGTCGCCATCGGCGAGACGGGCCTGGACTACTACGGCATGGAAGACCGCAAGGGCGGCCGCACCATTGCCGACCTGGAATGGCAGCGCGAGCGCTTTCGCGTGCACATCCGCGCGGCGCGCCAGACGCAAAAGCCCCTGGTCATCCATACCCGCAGTGCCTCGGACGACACGCTGGCCATCCTGCGCGAAGAAGGCGAGGACGGCTCGGCAGGCCAGGCCGGCGGTGTCTTCCACTGCTTCACCGAGACCATGGAGGTCGCGCGCGCGGCGCTGGACCTGGGCTACTACATCTCGATGTCGGGCATCGTCACCTTCAAGAACGCCCAGCACCTGCGCGACGTGGCCGCCTTCGTGCCGGCCGACCGCCTGCTGATCGAGACCGACAGCCCTTATCTGGCGCCCGTTCCCTATCGCGGCAAGACCAACAATCCGTCGTATGTGCCGTACGTGGCCCAGCAGATTGCACAGGTGCGCGGCATTCCGGTCGAGGAGGTGGCCGCCCTGACCAGTGCCAACTTCGATCAGCTTTTCAAGGGGGTTGTCGCATGAGACTGAATGCTGCGGCCGTCGGCCGCGTGGACCGTCGCCGCTGGCTGGCCCGGGCCGGCCGCGCCCTGACGGCCGTGGCTGCAGCCGGTGCCGGGCTGGCGCACGCCAGCCAGTACGACGACTACGTGCGTGCCATCGTCAGCGACAACGAGCGCGCCATGGTCAACCTGATCTTTCGCGGCTTCGATCCCAACACGCGCGACACGCGCGGCCGCCCGGGCCTGGTTGCGGCCCTGCACCAGGGCTCCCTGGGCGTCTTCGACGTGCTGCTCAAGTCCCCCGGCATCAAGGTCAACGAAGCCTCGCAGCAGGGCGAAACGCCGCTGATGATGGCCTGCATCAAGGGTCACCTGGACCTGGCCAAGGAACTCATCCGCCGGGGCGCCGATGTCAACCGCCCCGGCTGGACACCGCTGCACTACGCCACCTCGGCCGACCTGCCCCAAACGCTGGACATCATCAAGCTGCTGCTGGACAAAAGCGCCTACATCGACGCCGAATCGCCCAACGGCACCACGCCGCTGATGCTGGCTGCCCAGTACAGCAGCGAAGCCGTGGTGGACCTGCTCATCGCCGAAGGCGCCGACGTCATCCTGCGCAACCAGCGCGGCTTCACCGCCGCCGACTTCGCCAGGCAGGTGGACCGCCAATACATGGTCGACAAACTCACCAAGGCCATCAAGGCCGAACGCAAGACCCAGCCCTCGCGCGGGAGCTGGTAGCCGCCAGCTGCAAGCCGCAAGCGAAAGCGGCATGGCCGCCCCCAATCCTGTCCGCTCAGGTGGCGTGGTTCCTGCTCAACCTGGCATACAGCCCGTCGCGCGCCAGCAGTTCGGCATGCGTGCCTTGCTCGGCGATGCGGCCGCGCTCCATCACCACCACACGGTCGGCATGCTCGATGGTGGACAGCCGGTGGGCGATGACCAGGGTCGTGCGGCCCTGCATCAGCCGTGTCAGCGCCTCCTGCACCAGGCGCTCGGATTCGTTGTCCAGTGCCGAGGTGGCCTCGTCCAGAATCAGGACCGGCGCATCCTTGTACAGCGCCCGCGCAATCGCCAGCCGCTGGCGCTGGCCGCCGGACAGCTGGCTGGCGTTGTGGCCCACCACCGTCTGCAGGCCCTGGGGCAGGCCGCGCACGTGCGAGCCCAGGTTGGCGGCGTCCAGCGCCGCCCACAGCAGTGCCTCGTCTTCCACGCCACCCAGCGCCACATTGGCGGCAATGGTGTCGTTGAACATCACCACATCCTGGCTGACCATGGCGAACTGCTGGCGCAGGGCGGCCAGATCCCATTCGGGCAGGGGGGTGCCGTCCAGCAGCAACTGCCCATCCGTGGGCTGCAGAAAGCGCGGCAGCAGGTTCACCAGCGTGGTCTTGCCCGCGCCGGAGGGGCCGACCAGGGCCACTACCTCGCCCGGGCGCACGCGCAGGTCCACATGGCTCAGGGCGGGCGCCTTGTCCTCGCCAAACTGCACGGACACGTCGCGCAGCTCGATCTCGCCACGCGCCTTGCCGGGCACCTGGGTGCCGCCGGTCTCGTCGCCCGAGCCCTCCAGCAGATGCAGGCCCCGCTCCAGCGCCGCCACGCCGCGCGTGATGGGGTTGGCCACATCGGCCAGGCGGCGGATGGGGGCAATCAGCATCAGCATGGCCGTGATGAAGGCCGCGAAACTGCCCACCGTCACATCCTGCACATTGGCCGCGGTGGCGCCCGTGCCCCGGCTTTGCCACAGCGCGATGCAGATCACGGCCGACAGGGCAGCAGCGGCCAGCAGTTGGGTCAGCGGCGTCATCGCGGCAGAGGCGATGGTGGCCTTGATGGCCAGCTTGCGCAGTTGCCCGCTCAGGCCGCCAAAGCGCTTTTGCTGGCCCTGCTGCGCGCCATGCAGGCGCACCATGCGGTGGGCCAGCACGTTCTCCTCCACCACATAGGCCAGGGAGTCCGTGGCTTCCTGGCTGATCTTGGTGATGCGGTACAGGCGGCGCGACAGCGTCTTCATGATCCAGGCCACGCCCGGCACCACGGCGGCCACCACCAGCGTCAGCTGCCAGTTCAGATACAGCAGGTAGCCCAGCAGCGCCACCAGGGTGAAGCCATCGCGCGAGATGCCCAGCATGGCCTGCACCAGCAGGGTGGAGCCGGTCTGCACCTCATAGACCACGGTGTTGGACAGCGATGAGGCCGACTGGCGCGAGAACAAGGCCATGTCGGCCGCCAGCAGCCGCTCGAACAGGCGCCTGCGCAGCGCCAGCATGCCCTCGTTGGCAATGCGCGCCAGCGCGTACTGGCCCACGAACTGCGACAGGCCCCGCACCAGGAACACGCCGATGATAGCCAGCGGCACCGACCACAGGGGCAGCGTGCCGTCGGTGAAGCCGCTGTCCAGCAGCGGCTGCAGCAATGCCGGTATCAACGGCTCGGTGACCGCACCCACCAGCGTGGCGGCCACGGCCATCGTCCAGGCCAGGCGCTGACCACCAAAATAGGGGGACAGGCGCTTCAGGCGCTGCGACAGGGTCAGGGTGCTGGCGAGATCATGGGCCGCCGGTGCGGCGGACGGCGCAGGGGCCGGCGGCGGTGAGGATGGTGCGTGCATGAAGCGCGGATTTTACGGCGGGCTTGCCTGGGGCTGCCCCATGGGGAACCGATGCGGCTGGCGGGGATCGACAAAGCCTGGGCCGACAGACCCTACAGTGCACGTTCTTACATCGTGACGCATCCAGTGTGTGTAACATTCGCACCTGTGCAAGTACCGGGGTCTTCCCGTAGATATTGATGAATGCCAATGACTATTGACCGACTCCTTTCTCCTTCCTCCCTGGCGGCCGTGCCGCGCCCTTCGCGCCGAACCCTGCTGGCCGCTCTTGCCTCCACTCCTGCAATTCCCGCGCTGGCCCAGTTCCGCGTCGAAGTGACGGGCGTGGGCCTGACCCAGTTGCCCATCGCCATTGCAGCATTCAAGGGAGAAGGGCAGGCGCCACAGAAGATCTCGGCCATCATCCAGGCCGACCTGGAGCGCAGCGGTCAGTTCCGCGCCGTGGACACGGCCGGCGTGCAACTCGATGAAACCTCGCGCCCCGATGTCGCCATGTGGCGCCAGAAAAGCGCAGATTCCCTGGCCGTGGGCAGCATCACGCGCCTGGCCGATGGCCGCTACGACGTGCGGTTTCGCCTCTGGGACGTGGTCAAGGGCCAGGACCTGGGCGGCCAGGGCTTTGCCGTCACCACCGGCGACCTGCGCCTGGTGGCCCACCGCATCTCCGACTACATCTACGAGAAACTCACGGGCGAGAAAGGCGTGTTCTCCACACGCATCGCCTACGTGACCAAGGCCGGCAGCAACTACCGCCTGTGGGTGGCCGATGCCGATGGCGAGAACGCGCAGTCCGCCCTGTCCAGCCCGGAACCCATCATCTCGCCCGCCTGGTCGCCCACCGGCACCCAGCTGGCCTATGTGTCCTTCGAGTCGCGCAAGCCCGTGGTCTATGTGCACGATGTGGCCAGCGGCCGCCGTCGCCTGGTCGCCAACTTCCGGGGCTCCAACAGCGCGCCGGCCTGGGCTCCCGATGGCAACTCGCTGGCCGTCACGCTCAGCCGTGATGGTGGTTCGCAGCTGTACCTGATCAGCGCCCAGGGCGGCGAGCCCCGCCGCCTGATGCAAAGCAGCGGCATCGACACCGAGCCGAACTTCTCCAGCGACGGCCGCTCCATCTACTTCGTCAGCGACCGTGGCGGCGCCCCGCAGATCTACAAGGTGCCGGCTTCCGGCGGCAGCGCGGAGCGCGTCACCTTCACCGGCAACTACAACATCTCGCCCAGTGTCAGCCCCGATGGAAAGTGGCTTGCGTACATCTCGCGCGTGGGCGGCGGCTTCAAGCTCCACGTCATGGACCTGGGCACCGGCACCGTGAATGCCATCACCGACACCACGGCGGACGAAAGCCCCAGCTTCGCTCCCAACAGCCGCCTGATCGTCTACGCCACGCTGCAGCAGGGCCGCGAGTCCCTGATGACCACCACGCTGGACGGCAAGATCAAGGCGCGGCTGGCAGGGCAGGGCGGAGACATCCGCGAGCCCGACTGGGGTCCGTTCCAGCGCCAGTGATAGCCCGGCTTCCTCGATTTCTTTTCAGTCAACAAGTCAACTCAGCACGAAGTCCATCCGGACATACGGAGATTTTTCATGATCACCATCAAACGACTTTCCCTGGCACTTGCAGTCACCGCACTCATGGCAGGTTGCAGCTCGGGCGTCAAGCTCGACGAAACCCCGGTCACCGACGCGGGCGCCTCCAGCACGGGCCAGGGCAGCGGTGCCGGCACCGGCAGCACCTCGCAAAGCGGCATCTCGGGCGTGGACCTGACCGGCTCGGCTGCCGACAAGGCAGGTCCCCAGGGCGTCAGCCGCATCGTCTACTTCGACTTCGACAGCTACGTCGTCAAGGCCGACGCCCAGCCCCAGATAGAAGCCCATGCACGCTTCCTGAAGGCGTCTTCTGCACGCAAGGTCCAGATCGAAGGCCACACCGACGAGCGCGGCGGCCGCGAATACAACCTGGCCCTGGGCCAAAAGCGCGCTGAAGCCGTGCGCCGCTCGCTGGGCCTGCTGGGCGTGAGCGACGCGCAGATGGAAGCCGTGAGCTACGGCAAGGAAAAGCCTGCCTCCGAAGGCCATTCCGAAGACGCCTACGCGCAAAACCGCCGCGCTGAACTGTCCTACCGTTGATGAACATGCAGCGCTCCCCGATCCTGCATCGCACCGCGCTGCGCACGCTGCTGGCTGCCGGCCTGATGGCCGGCTACGCCGCCAGCGGCCATGCCGCGCTGTTCGGCGATGACGAGGCGCGCCGCGCCATCCTCGAAATGCGCCAGCGTGTCGACAGCATGCAGCAGTCGCAGCAGCGCATGACCGAGGAAAGCGCGCAAACGCGCCGTGGCCTGCTCGAACTGCAGTCGCAGATCGAGCAGCTCAAGTCCGAGCAAGCCAAGCTGCGCGGCCAGAACGAGCAGCTGCTGCGCGATGTGGCCGAGCTGCAGCGCGGCCAGCGCGACATCGCCAAGGGCGTGGACGAGCGCCTGCGCCAGTTCGAGCCGGTCACGGTGACGGTGGACGGCCAGGAATTCGCGGCCGACCCGGCTGAGAAGCGCGACTTCGAAGCCGCGCTGGCGCAGTTCCGCGCAGGCAGCTTTGCCGAAGCCGGCACGGCATTCTCGTCCTTCCTGAACCAGTGGCCCAAGAGCGGCTACGTGCCCTCGGCCCGCTTCTGGCTGGGCAATGCGCAGTACGCCAATCGCAACTACAAGGACGCGATCACCAACTTCCGCGCGCTGCTGGCGGCAGCCCCCATGCATGGCCGGGCGCCGGAGGCGGCGCTGTCCATCGCCAACTGCCAGATCGAGATGAAGGACACCAAGGGCGCGCGCAAGACGCTGGAAGACCTGATCAAGGCCTATCCCAACGCCGAAGCCGCAGCCGCGGCCAAGAACCGTCTCGCCAGTCTCAAGTGATGAACGACACGGTCTCTTCATCCCTTCCGGGAGAAGACAAGACAGCGCCTGAAGCAGGCGCTGTTTTTTCTGATGCCGACCTGCAGCGCCGCTTCGGCGGCCTGGAGCGCCTGTATGGCGTGCCGGGCGCCGCGCGCATCCGCGCCGCGCACGTCGTCGTGGTGGGCATCGGCGGCGTAGGTTCGTGGACCGCCGAGGCGCTGGCGCGCAGCGGTGTGGGCGAGCTCACACTCATCGACATGGACCATGTCGCCGAGTCCAACATCAACCGCCAGATTCACGCGCTCTCCACCACCGTGGGCCAGGCCAAGATCGAAGCCATGCGCGATCGCATTGCCCAGATCAACCCGGCCTGCCGCGTGCACTGCATCGACGACTTCGTGGATCCGGACAACTGGCTGCGCCTGCTGCCCCAGAACGCGGACGCCGTCATCGACGCCTGTGACCAGGTCAAGGCTAAGACTGCCATGGCCGCCCATGCGCGCGCCACGCGCCAGTGCTTCATTTCGGTCGGAGCGGCCGGCGGCAAGCGCTTGGCGCACAAGGTGGACATCGAAGACCTCAGCGCCACCACGCACGACCCTTTGCTGGCCCAACTGCGCTACCGCCTGCGCCGCGAGCATGGCGCACCCAAGGAAGGCAAGCGCATCGGCATCGCCTGCGTCTTCAGCCGCGAGGCCGTCGCCCCGCCCGATGCCTCTTGCGCCATCGAAGGCGACGGCACGCTCAACTGCCACGGCTACGGCTCGGTGGTAGCCGTCACCGCCACCTTCGGCCAGTGCGCCGCAGGCTGGGTCATCGATCAACTGAGCCGCATCAAGAATTGAGGCGTAAAATTTGGTGCTAGAATCTATGTCTTCGCTGAGCAGCATCTGATGCATGCAAAGCATGGTTCGGGTCTTTAGCTCAGTCGGTAGAGCAGCGGACTTTTAATCCGTTGGTCGCGAGTTCGAATCTCGCAGGACCCACCAAATAAACACCAATGAAATCAAGCCCTTACGCCACAAGCGTAAGGGCTTTTTTCTTGTCGTCGGGGGTCTGCTCTGACCAAAACATGACCGCGTTTGCGTACTGGGCCAGATGCTCCGGCGCCAGGTGGGCATATTTCTTCACCATCTCCAGCGTCTTCCAGCCTCCCAGCTCCTTCAGCACGAACAGGGGGGTGCCGGATTGGACATGCCAGCTCGCCCAGGTGTGCCGCAAGTCATGGAAGCGGAAATTTTCGACACCGGCAGCGGCGAAGGCCCGGGCAAGAATTCGCGCATCGACCTGCTTCACAGGTGCCCCGGTAGGCCGCGTGAAGACATTGACGCCTTTGGGGCGCGCGTTCAGCACGTCGAGCGCTTCGCTGTTCAGCGGGACGACGCGCGCCGAGCCCGATTTGGCAGCATCGGCGCTGACCCATGCCGTCGAGCGCTTGAGGTCCACCTTGTCCCAGGTCAGCGTGAGGATCTCCGCGCTTCGCATGCCAGTGGCAAGGGCGAAGCGGCAGATGTCCCGCATCCAGTCCTGAGACAAGGCCATGATGAAGGCGCGGGCCTGCTGGCGGGTCAGGAACCGAATTCGAACCGCAGGCTCGCGGTAGTTGCTGAGAATGGGCGCGCGCGCCAGCCACTGCATCTTCTCGCACATGTTGAGCAGTGTCCGAAGGGTGGCGATGTACCGATTCTTGGTGCTCTGCGACGTGGGCCGCTGCACCGTGGAGCCGTGGCGCACGAAGTGCGTGGGCAGGTTGTCAAGGATGACGTCGCTTGTTAAAGAGCTGATGGGCTTGCCGCCGAAGACGGTGCGCCAATACGCGACGTGCCGAACCTTGGTGTCGTAGTCGCTCTGTCCAGCAGAGGCGCGGAGGAATTGAACGGCAGCTTCCTCGAAAAGCCGCTGCGGCTGCTCCCCCAGCTTGTCCTGCCGCCACATCTCCGCTTTCAGGCGGTCGTGGTACTCCTGAGCTGCCTTGCGCTCGGTCGTTTTAGAAGATCGTCTAACTCTTTCGCCGCTTGGCGTGCGTAGATCGATCCACCAGATTCCGGAAGTTTGATCTTTGCGGATGGGCATTCACTATCCTGGTTCCGCAACGATAGCCGGGTGACATTGTTGCGAGGTTTGTTGAGGGCGGCAAGGGCGGATGGCCAGACGCGCCATATGCGCGATCCGGGTAGGCGAAAGGCGATCTCGTGCCGCCTTTCGAAGACGGTTCCGTAGGAAACCTGCAGCCGCTCGGCGGCTTGCTTGAGCGTGAGCGCGGTTTCACTCATGGGGCTTTCGCAAGGCTGTGTGCTGCAGAACAGGGAATTCGTCCCAGGTTTTGCCATCCAACTCGCGGCCGGCCGCTTTCTTCCCGATGCGCACGGCGCCATAGCCGTCGCCGAAGTCGTGGGTGGTCTGGTCAGCAACTCGGGGCTGAAACTGTGGGCCGCCCTCCAGCGGGTGGAAGTAGAGGCCGGACAGGGCCGGCGCAAACTCTCCCCACTGCTTGAACAGGAACGGCGTGCCCACGGCTTCGCACTGGTCGCGCAGTTCACGGTGCCAGTTGGGATGCGTGGGCCGCGCGCCGGGGCCGCTCTCGCCGCCAGCGATCACCCAGTCCAGTTCCTCCAGCGCGTTGGTGCCGTCTGCAATATTGCTGGGGTTGGCGAAGAAGCCTTCGAACGACACCGGACCGAGCAGCGGCTCCATCGACAAGAAGCGCACGGACGCGGGGATGCGGAGCAGCTTGAGAATGTCCCGGTCGGCCTCGGCCTGGTTGACAACCGTCGCACCCAACCAGACGTTCGCGGGCGGGCCGTCGAGGAACATTTCGCCCAGCATGGCACCCGCGTTCCCAATCCTTTTGGTGAGGAGGAGCCAGTCAAGGTCCGCGGTGTCCAGGATCAGGGCTGCCAGGTCATCGCGCCATTCACGGCTGACTGCGTTATCGAAAACGTCAGCGAGGCTCGCGCAGAACACGCGCTGGCGGCGGCCGTGCTGCGCCTGGAACGCTTCTGCCTGCGCGTTCCACCGGCGCGGCAGGTTCCAGTTCGACACGCTTGTGCGGCGGCGCGGCGCGCCCGGCCCCCAGTTGATGGCCTGGCCTCCGCTGTAGCGCGCGTTGCGCGTCTCGGCATAGCAGTGGTCGCAACCAGGCCCTACGCGCTGGCAACCCTCCCATGGGTTGAATGTGTGGTCAGTCCATTCGATCTTGCTGTCCTGGGACATGCGTTTCTCCAATGAAAACGCCCCGCTCGGTGGCGGGGCGTGGTTGATGTGGTGATGGGTCAGTGGGGCAGGTCCGGTGCCTTGAGTCCCTGAAGCTGGATCTCCTGCAGCACGCTGGTGTGCTGCTCGGCAAAGGCCTGCCAGGCCGCTGCAGGTATGGTGATGCCCTGACCCTCGTGCTCCGGTAGTCTGGCGGCGTCTTTCAGGCCCTGAATGGCAACCATGGCGCGGGCGAGCAGGCCGGCGGCGTAGATTGACCCGGTCAGATGGAACGCTTCCTCAATGTTCGACCTGCTCATGTCGCGGCTGCCTCATGTGGGCGTCCGTCGAAATGGGACGAAGGCATGGCATCCAGCTGGGTCTGCAGCAGTTTGCGCTTGATGTGCGTGCTCATCGGCAGGATCACCATGGGATTTGGGATTGCGCTGGGGCTGAGCGTGCGGTTGATCTCTGTGACCGCCGAGAAGACGTGGCCGCAATAGAAGTTCTTGCACACAAATATAGTTTCGCGGCTCGTGTTTGTGAGCTGCATGCTGGTCCGGGTGTATGCCGGCCGTTCGCAGTGGGGGCACATCATGCGCATGGGGCATGCTCCTTCACAGTTTCGGTGGTGGTGAGGCTGAGGGCGACCCTGGCCAGTTCCAGGGCCATGTCGTCCATGGCCTGGCCGCCCAGCTGCAGCGCGGGATGGACGGCCAGGTATTC
The DNA here is from genome assembly GCF_043104705.1 of Delftia sp. WSY_10. Lineage (NCBI taxonomy): Bacteria > Pseudomonadati > Pseudomonadota > Betaproteobacteria > Burkholderiales > Comamonadaceae > Delftia > Delftia sp. WSY_10. The sequence continues at coordinate 76,929 of NZ_JBICKY010000053.1, forward strand.
CCGGAAAGCGCTCACGGCAGCACCAGGTGCTGCGGCGCGATGGCAGGGCTCGGTGCGCAGGCGCTCGGCCAGTACATCCAGCTGGTCGAAGGTGAAGGCCATGCCGCGAATCGCGCGCATCGGGCCTGGCGTGTGGAAGGTGGCGCCGCACTGCTGTGCCAGCAGCACCAGGGGGGTGTTGATCATCGTCATGGTGTCGCTCCGAGTCAGGCTGGGAAAGGCTCCATGCGCCGCGCGGGTTCCGGGTAGTACAGATGCCCGCCTACGCGGCTGGGCAGCGTGAATGCATAGAAGCGGGAGGCAGGCAGGCCTGGATGCGGTTTCAGCTCCGTGCCCTGGTAGCAGTGGCGGGGAGGGGTATAGGGCTTCTCAGGTGTGGTCTTAGGCATATGGATCCAGAAATGAAGCGGCCCGCACTAGGCGGGCCGGAGTGGGGGTGTCGTAGCAGGTTCATGTTGTGGCCTGAAGGGCTTGTGCAGGGCGCCGACCAATCCAGCGCACTACAAGCTCACACGCCAGTTTTCCAGCACCTAGTAGCGAGTGCCGTCTGGGTACTAGTTAGCGGGCTTTCCCCGTCAAAGGCTTTCCGTGTAGCCGTCTTGGTAGCCTTCAGGCATTCGCATTCCGTGGGTGTGAGACGGCGGACCTGGGTTTCGGTCATAACGCCGTTGTGCCGGCTTCAAAAAAATCCCACTTAGCAAGTGGGAAAAGAATGCCGAAGCGACCGTTCGAGCTGGAGCGAGCTCCGCGTTGTGCAGTTAGCACGTCAATTTTTCGAAAACCAAAAGAAAAAAGCCCGCAGTGCGGGCAAATTGGTGATCAGGTCGCTCATTTTGAGCGTCGTTTGGAGCCCTTTGACATCCAGCCGAAAGCGAGTACGGTCAAGCTCCCGAGAAGAATAAGCGCCCATGCCTGCAGCGATGGAACTGGTGTGGGGGTGCCGGTGCCTCCGCCTCCTGCAATAAGGGTGGCGTTTGCAGATGCGGCACACGGGGTTGCTGTGTCTGCGGCACACAGACCGCTGCCGGGATTTACAGTAGCCGTGTTGCTGAGGCTGCCAGAAGTGCGCACAGTTCCTGTCAACGTGAAGGTCAGGCTGCTGTCTCCGGGAAGGTTGAATGAAAATGGCGCCCCGCCCGCAGTTGAGGGGCACGTCGCGGTGCCCGATGCCGTGCAGCTCCATTGGGGGCTGGACAGTCCCGATGGCATGGGATCAGTTAGCTGGACGCCTGTGGTGTCAACAAGTCCAAGGCTCGTGACTTTGACGGTATATGTTGCCGTTTGACCCGTCGTGTACGTGGCTTGCCCAACAGTTTTCTCTACTTTGATAGGGGAAACGTTGCAGATCGAAAGCGCCGCTGGTGGCTCGCTGTCAACAACCAAGCCTGTGTTCCAGCCAATATCATCCACTGGAACAATGATGGTGTTGAGCCCGTGAACCCAGGGGCCTGTGAGTGCAAGAGGTGATACAGATGACGTGGTCGGTGTGTCGTTAACGAATGCTCCATGGCTGATGTCATCAACGACATAGTTCAAGTTGAAGTTCACAGCCGAGAGTGGAACATCTGGCGCCAGAATGAACTGCGTGCGGTAGTAGTTGGTGTAGTGGGGGTTGAAAGGGTATGGAGGTGGTACTGTTCGCCCATCAGCTCTGGGGGAGATCCATTCTGCCTGGGCGGGGTAAGCGTAGGGTGGGGGGGTGACCGGAACGTATGCGGGGGTCCAAGTTGCGCCCGCAGGAGGAAGAAGGTTGAGCGGAGGAACGTTGTTTTGCTGTATCGACGTGAACCACCACTGTAAGTCTTGGCTCCCTGCCGTGATCTTGCTAGCGTCATCATTGACGCCGGTGTTGAATGCCCGTGGATTGGAAAGGCAAGACAGAGTTGGAATGATTGGAGCTGGCTGCGCTAGAGCGAATCCAGCATTCCACACGCAGATAGTCGCAAGAACATACCGTCCGTAGTTGTTCATTATTGGCTCCATAGTGCCGATTGATTTAAGCTAACTTACATTTTTACGCATAATTTTGTTGATTTCTGTCAAAAATTGTCAAAGAGCAGATGCACCGTTGTAAAGCGGTGACTTGGCTGCTGCCGGACTCGTTGACACCGACCGAAGCTTCCTGAGCTTGCTCGAACTGTCGGGCCTGAGATATCCGAACGTCGAATGCTGACGCGTCGGGTTGTAGAAGCACTCGATGTAATCGAACACATCTGGGCGGGCCTGGCCTCGTGTCCTGTACACCTTACGGGCCGTGCGCTCGGTCTGCAGAGAACTGAAGAAGCTCTCCATGGCCGAGTTGTCCCAAACCTCGCCAGCCCGACTCATGCTGCAAGTGATGCCCTGTTCGTCCAGCAGCCTCTGGAAGTGCTCGCTTGTGTATTGGCTACCCTGGTCCGAGTGGCGCAGCAGTGCCACTGGCCTGCCCCGGCGCCACACAGCCATCACCAGCGCGTCCACCACGAGCTGCGAGGTCATGCTCTCCTGCATCGACCAGCCCACGTTCGACGGGACTACAGGTCCGGTACCGCAGCTACGTAAAGCCAGTCTTCTGCCGTCCAGTTCTAGGTGAAGTCGGCCAGCAGCCCAGTAGAGCTAGCGCGTCGAGTCACCCCAAAAAGTGGGGTTGACCATTAGTGCAGATACCCTCTTGGATTGTCCTTTCCTACGCCATCAGGAATTGTTCACGTTCCTTCCCCTGAATCCAGTTTGGCGGCTTGCCGCGCCCGGTCCATGTTGAGCCGGTAGCGGGGTCCCGGTATTTGGGTTCGCCCACCGAGCCCTTTGACTTGACACCACGTGTGGGAAAGACATCTTGCTCAGTCAGCTGGTATTGCTGAACCAGTGTGCGAACCTCTGTCACAGCGCAAGCCTTTTCAGTCTTCATCGCTTCTGCGATGCGTGCATCCAGTTCTGCCTTTTGCTGCAGCAGGGTCTTGTAGTCGCTCATTGATTTTTCTCCAGTAGGGTTTCGAAAAGTGAGGCCCTTCATTTGGTCGGGCCACGAATGAAAAGTTCTGGTCATGCCGCAAGAGCGGCCGCCAGGAGGAATGCACCGGTGAAGCCAGTGCTGTCGGCCAGCAGGCTCATACCTGCGAGGCCGAGGAAAACGCTGCGAAGGCTCATGGCTGAGCCTGGTAGCTGTCGCGCACGTCGGCGATGTGGGCGATGAGCCCATTGCAGAAGTCCGCGAAGCTGGAGGCGGGCATGTGCACAGCGCCCCGGTCCTTCACGGTCGGCACGCCCACCGCGTTGGCTGCTATGGCGCTGATCTCGAAGATGCCTAGGCGCGCATTGATCTGGCCCAGCTTCAAGGTCTGGCCGCTGGACACTAGTTCCTGCAGCTGCTGCTGGTCCAGTGCCGTTGGGTCCGGCGGTGCGGGCTGCAGCTCAGGTATGGGCGCAATCTCTACCTCGACATGCAGATCAGGCTGCGTGGCCAGGTCGAAGCCGATCAGCTCGGGCTGCGGCGGTGCCTCGTCGCTGGCGGCAGGCGCTGGCTCCGGATGTGTGGCCGCGAATTCCGCGATGCACTGCGCGTAGTAGGTCCGGGCCAACTCCAGCTTGATATCCATCTGAGCTTCCAGGGTGCGGTCGCGCTCGATGGCCCAGGTGGTCAGCCGAAGATGTTCCGGAAGATGGCTGACCAGGTGCAGCTCCTGCGGTTCATAAGGGCCCAGCAGTTCCTCGGGCGTGTCCACCATTGCGTAGTTGACCTCCCAGCGGTCCAGATTCCACAGGCGCATGTAGCCACGCATCTGCCACTCGTAGAGCGAGTCTTGGCAGTCGCGCACGAATGCGGGGAAGGTCTGCAGGCTCCACGAGCATTTCAGGTCGTGACCGCAGCGGCGCGGCCCCAGGTCCACGGTGTCGGCTTCGCCCGTGATCTGGCCGTCGCTGCGCCGTTCAGTGTTCTTGGCCAAGGTCAACCCGCGCACGCGGTTCAGCAGAGCCAGGCCTTCGGCTTCGACCGCCAGGCCCTTGTCCGTGTATTTGCTGGATACCTCGAAGTCCACGCCCCACAGCTCCTGCCGCACCAGCTCGCGGATGTAGGTCTTGGCGGTTTCGCTGAGCGTGCCCAGCTTGAGGCGTTCCAGCAGGGCCTTCTCTTCGTCCGTGCGCTTCTTCTTGGCCTGGATGGCTTCCACGTCGGGCGTGATCAGCGCGGGATCGATGCTCACGGGCGCGGTCATCAGTTTGCCGATGCTGGAGCAGCGGAAAAGGATCTCCCTCATACCGTGCTCCTGGTGGCGGCGTTGAAGGCGATGAGGCCGGCGCGGTCGCGGGACAGCGCAGCGCGGCCATCGCGGCAGCCCTTGTCAAATTCGTCCGTCCCGCGCACGCTGATGATGTAGTCCACCCAGCCCTGGGCCAGTTTGGAGAGCGGTGCCGCTGCGCCGCCCTGGCCGTCGTCATCCTCGCCGGCCTCGGCCACACCCGTGATCTGCTTGAGCGTGTGCCGCTGCAGGTAGGTCGTGGTGGAGATGATGGCCTGGATGGCGTTTTTTCCGCCCGTTTCGTCGGGCTGGGCCGTCAGTTGGACTGTCTCGGCATGGCCCAGGCGATGCCGCAGCGTGCAGACCACGGTGATGTCGCGGCCGACTTGGTGCGTCTTCCACGACCAGGCGAAGCCGTGGGCGGAAAGCTCGGGGCCCACTGCCTGCACAACGTCGTCCAGCTCGGCATGCTTGTAGCTGGTCCGGCCGCCGCTCTTGCCGGGAAAGTCCACCAGCTTGCGCTTCACGATGCGGATGTTCTTGGCCTTGAATGCGGCCAGGGCTTCGTTGTAGGCCTTCTCGGCCTCGTGGCGCTCGTTGCGCTCCAGCAGATCCATCATCTTCTCGATCTGCTCCAGGCCTGCGCCGCGCTCCTGCAGCGTCAGCATGAAGTTGGCCGCGAGGGACGTGGGGAGCGCGGCGGGAGTGGGGGCAGGCGCGGCGGCTGCCGGCACCAGTTCAAGGGCTGCGGCTTCTTTCTGGGAAACGGCGTTCATGGGAACCTCGCAGGATGTGGAAAAAGAAACGCCCGCAGTAGCGGGCGATGGTCGGCGCCGGTGCGGCGCTTGGTGGATGGGGCGGTCATTCCGGGTCTTCCGGATCGCCGCGCATTTCGCGGACGGCAGACAGGTAGCGGCGCCCGCCAGCGGGCCACGCACGGTCCAGTTGTTCCCCTGCCTCCTCAAGCATTTCGAGCAGCAGAGGCACCTTCTCGGCGTCGGTCAGGTCAGCCAGATTCATGGCTTTTCGCGGTGGCATTCCACCTGCCTCTCGTCCAGCCATTCCGCATGCATGCCGGGGCACGCCAGCGCGCTGACGGTGGCGGGCGGCGCCTTGCCGGGCTCATCGTCCAGCGTTGCCTGCAGGCACAGCAGGCTGATGCCCAGCAGCATGGCAATCAGCCATGCCAGCGGCGGCGGGTCCGGGATTTCGTCACGTTGGTGCATGGTGGCTCCTCGATCAGTGGCGGTTTCGTTGAAGGTCCGCGATGTCTTCGCGGGCACGTTGGCGGGCATAGGCCCGCAGCCACTCGTCCATGGAGTTGCCCATGACGGCCAGCTGCGGGTGTTCGGGGTTCAGGCTCTGGCCCATGCGCTCGCTGGCGGTGGCGATCTGCTGGGCCAGCTCGTACTGCGCGGCCTGCAGGGCTTCCTGCACGAACTCGGCCGCGAATGGCGGGCCGTAGTAGTCGCGGACATAGGCGTCGAGTTCGGCGTCTTCTGCCTCGGCGCGGTCGTAGCGCGCCGCGTTCTCTGCAGCGGCCACCGAGGCCCAGCAGAGAGAGGGGAGTCGTGCATTCATAGGCTGGGCCTCCAGAAATGAAAAAGGGCCTGCGTGTGCAGGCCCTCGCGGGTAGATCGATGGCTGCCGTGTACGCCCCGGCTTTCTCCCAACAACAACCAAAGGGCAGACCCTTTCTTTCTGTGCAGGTGGGCAAATACCTGTCACGCCATCGCGGCGGCGTCCTGAGTAGGGCGCCAGCGTGATGGCCCTCGTTTGAGGACCGGCCGGATGCGCTCCGGTGGGCGTTGGTCTGGGCTTTTCTTTTCTTGGCATCCCAGTGCATGCCTCAAGCCGTATTTCTCCAATCCCCCCAGCTCAGGGTTCTGCGGGGCCTGTCCCAGTCTCCCGGCAGCGCTTACCTGCGTGAGCAGAGGCTGGTTCAGTGAGGCAGTGCGCCGACGACCTTTTGTATCCCGCTGCCGCCCGCGGTGCCTGTGTTTACCCAGCCGTGCGGCTGCATGAACGAGGGCGGCATGTTTGTGGCGCCCGTCGGCACCAAGATCGCTGCTGACGGGATGAAATGTACCTTCGGGTATTGCCAAAGTGCAAGCCTCAGGGTATTGACCTTTGGGTATTGTTGGGTATTGTTGTTGTGACAGTGTCATCGCAGGCGAAGAAGGTACTAAGCTCACGTCCTATGAACTTGGATGATCTGAATGCGTTTAGGCGCGAGCGCATGGCGAAGCTGGTCGAGCGTATGGGCAGCCGCGTGGCGCTCGGGAGAGCGTTGGGCTACAAAGACGGGAACTACATCAACCATATGTTGAACGGTCTGCGTCCTATCACTGAGAAGACTGTTCTTCAATGTGAACAGCTTCCTGGAATGTCGGGATGGTTTGCGGTTGAACTTGGTGCTCCGTCAGCGCAAGCCACTCCCCGTAAATTTGAGACGTTTGGTGCACGCCTTCATTGGTGGATGATTTATCGAGGTTTTACTCAAGTGGTGCTTGCCGACCGAGTAGGAATGGCCCAAGCTACTTTGAATGAGCTGATCAAAGGGAAGATAAAAGAGCCACGGGCGAGCCACTTTTTGGAGCTTGCTCGGGTGTTGGATCTTCACCCAGAGTATCTTCTTACCGGAGAGGGGCCTATGGAGTTGATGAGCTTTTCGCAGCTCACGGGTCCGGAAGCTCAGTTAGTTATGTTTTTCCGCTCTCTTCCAAACGATGTGGAGAAAAACTTGATGCTCATCCAGCTTCACCAAGAGCATGAGAAGCGCGGGAGATCAGCGAATTGAGTCACTGTTTCAGGTGGTAATTTGATAATAAAAAGCCACCGTATGGTGGCTTTTTATTAGTAGGTTTTGCTTTCCCAAGCGCGCAATACTTTGGCTAATATCTGAAAGTTCATCCCGGGCTTGATGTACCACTCTCGATATTTCTTATTTTCGCTAATGACAAGAATTCCTTCCCCAGGGATGCGTTGAAGGCGTTTTATAAAGCCTTCTCCATCTACGGAGAAAAAATACACGCCGTCAAATTCACATTCTCGAACACCGGTGTCTACCAGCAGCGGATCGCCGGGGTTAAACATTCCCAGCATCGAATCCCCAAAACCGGTCACGATAGAGAGGTTGTCATAGGCCGTCACGTAGGGGAGATTCTTCTGTGCCCACTCGCTACTCACGCTCCAGCTCTTAATAACACCGGGCTGGTCACGCAAAACTAGGCCGCCCCCCATGGCGCCGCCTGTTGAATATTGTCGAATCACTATCTCGTCTCGTGGTGGTCTCTGGTCAACATTTGCCGCGTTGGCGGACGTGAACTCCAGAGCGGCCTGGGCCTCGTCAGGAGCCATCTCCCAAAAGCCCCGAGGTAGGTCGAACGTGGCGCGAGTCGCGTCCATCAGCTCTTGTCCAATCCCTTTGGCTCCCTTCTTATCCTGGGGATAGAAAAGCCGATTGATGTAGCTTGCGTCCTTGCCGATGGCTCGCGCCAGCGCGGCGCGGTTTCCTTGGGTGAAACGAGAACAGAGGATTGTAAGAAGCTGTTGCAGCCGCGCGTGATTATCCATGAACTGATTGTCCGAGCATGTACCCACAGGTACAAGGTTCCGAAGGTATTTTCTGCTAGTACCTTGAGGTATCATGAGCGGCATGAATTCGTTCAAACTGTTCTTCTCCGGGCTGGATCGGGCCGGGCGCGCTGAGTTCGCTGTTCTGTGCGGCACCACGCCCGGTCTGCTCAACAAGCTCATCTATGGTGGCGGGCGCGTCGAACTAGGCCTCGCTGATGTGATGGTTGCCGTTGGGTGCGGGCGCTTTGTGCTTGCAGATCTTCCGCTTACAGAGCGTGCGAAGGCGCAACATGCGGCTCGTACCAAGGCGTACGGAGGAGTGGCCACCAATGGCTGAGAAATCTCCTGAAATCGCTGGCCCCCTTAATCGCGTCATGCGTGGCTTGGTTGCCTTTGCGCGGGGCACGGGTCGCACCAGTTGCTCCGACACCATGGAGCTGCGGCAGCAGTGCGATGCCAACACCCTGCGCGTGCTGGACGCGCTGGCCAGGGCCAAGGGCATGGAGCGCCCGGCCTACATCGAGGCGCTGCTGGAAGAGCATGCGAAAGAAGCGTTGCATGAGGCAAGTCTGATCGTGCGTCAGCTGCGGGGCAATCCGCTGCTGGTGGAAGCGCTTGGAGCCCCGCCGGAGACCTTCGGTCTGCCTGCGGCCGAGGAAGAGGTGGGGAATGCACGAGCAACAACTGCCTGAGCCCATGGTTCCCGAGGATTGCGACCTCGCTGATTTCGCCTTCATGCCCCTTGACGTTGCGCGCTTGCGTGACTCAGACCTTGCTGCCAACGAAACACCGGAAGCCTGTTGGGCTGCCGTGCTCCTGTGGTCAGCGGCTTGGCACCAAGTGCCAGCGGGCTCCATGCCTGACAACGATGCTTGGATTGCGAAGCAGGCCGGCTATGCCCTGCGTGGGCGCATCGATCCGAAGTGGAAGCGTGTGCGCGAGGGCGCCATGCATGGCTGGGTGCTGTGCAGTGATGGCCGCTATCACCACCCCGTGGTGGCAGAAAAGGCCCGGGATGCCTGGGCCTCAAAGCTGTTGCAGCGCTGGCGGACAGAGTGCGCGCGCATCAAAAAGCACAACGACAGGCACGGGACAAGCGTGGGACGTCCCTCGTACGAGGAGTGGATTTCCTCGGGACGTCCTGCGGGACAGCCTTTGCCACTCCCTGGCGACAAGGGCTCTTGTCCCGAGGGACAAGGCGGCGTTGTCCCTGGGGACAGCCAACCCGGTCCCGATGGACAAGGGCCATATGTCCCTGACGAAACCCACTCCAAGAGACAGGGAGAGGGACAGGGAGAGGGACAGGGACAGGGACACCCTATTTATTCCGTACCTGACGGTACGGGCGGTCCCGCCCCCAACACGCCAGGCGACATGACCAAAGACGAGCTGTGGCGTGCCGGTAAGTCGCTGCTCGCAGAGGCTGGGATGCCGAGGGCTCAGTGCGGTTCGTTCGTCGGAAAGCTGGTCAAGGACTACGGCGATGCCGTGGTCGTTGAAGCCGTTCGTGCCGCCGTAGTGGCTCGTCCTGCGGACCCGGTTGCCTACCTCAAGGCGACGTGCCAGGGCGCAACCGGAGAGCGCCGCCAACCAAACCGCCAGGAGGCCCAGGAGGCCCGCAATCGCAGCGTTGCCAGCGCGTGGGCAGCGCAAGGAGAGACCCATGAAGCAAATTGACCGGGCGGCCTTTGGGCAGCTCGTGACCGATGTGCTGGCGTACTACCGCCAGGACGCCAGCAACTTCGTGCTGGACCTGTGGTGGAACGCCTGCCACGGCTTCGAGTTGGAGCAGATAAGCGCCGCGATGCAGCGGCACTGCATCGACCCTGAGCGCGGCCAGTTCGCCCCCAAGGTCGCCGACTTGGCGCGCATCTTGCAGGGCACCTCTACCGATCGGGCTGCCATCGCATGGGGCAAGGTCCACGAGGCGATGAGTGCTGTCGGCGGTTACTCGGACGTGGTGTTTGACGATCCAGCAATTCACGCGGTCATTGAGGACCTGGGTGGATGGCCGAAGGTCTGTCGCACCGACCTGGAGGAGCTGTCCTACCTGCAGCATCGCTTCTGCGAAGCGCACCGCGCGTACACCGGGCGGGGCCACTTCGAGTATCAGCGCCGCTTGGCTGGTGATCGTTCGCCCGACTTCGAATACACGAGTCGCGGGCTCCCGCTGCCGCGCCCGGCGTTGGTGGGCGAGCAGAAGCGTGCCATCGCGGTGTTGTCCAACGGAAATCCCGCTGGCAAGACGCTGATTTCTTCGCTACCTGCCAAAGCAATGCAGTTGCTGGAGCGTGCTGCCCCGAACAGGAGCGACGCATGACGCTGCTGCAGCTGCTCAAGTCCGGCGCCGTGCTGCGCTACCGGCCCGGGTTCCGCTTCTACGCGGTCCAGCAGGGCCGCGAAATCTCCGTCAACCAAGTGGAGGCCGAGGCAGCCGTGCGCGCCGGCCGCGTCCGCCCCGAAAGCACCGGCCCCGATGGGTTCGGCGTGTATCACTTCTCGCTCAGGAATTCCCAATGACCCGCAGGTTTGAGTTTGCCCGCGACCAGGTGCTGGCCACCATCGAGGCCGGCCCCGTGCAGTACGCGGCGCTGGCCGGCACCATGTCCGACCCGGCCCGCGCCCAACTGCGCGCCATCATCGATGAGCTGACGGGGCAGGGCCTCATCCGGCTGATCCAGCTGGACCGCTTCCCGCACTACGTGACCACCGAGTGGGTGATGCCCGACGAGCTGCGCCTGCAGCTGATCGAAGGCAAATGCCGTCGCACCGTGGATGGCTGCTTGATCTGGACGGGCTACATCGACCCGCGCCGTGGCCCCATGGTGCGGTTCGGCCCGGACGGCCCGCCCACGGCAGCCCGCCGCGTGGTTTGGACGATCAAACGCGGCCCCCTGGGCCTGCAGCAGACCGTGCGCGCTGGCTGTGACGACCCCGCATGCGTGGCCTATGAGCACATGAAGCTGGGAACTCGCGCGGACAAGTCACGAGGCCGCAGCCTCACACCCCTGACCAAGCTGCGCATTGCCCGCGCACAACAGGCAGCGCGCGGCAAGCTGACCATCGAGAAGGTGCGGGCCATCCGTGCGAGCGCGGAATCGGAGACAGTGCTGGCAGAGCGCTACAGCGTGTCGAAGCCCACCATCGGCCAGATCCGCAGGAACGAGACGTGGCGGGAAGAGGGCGGCATATTCACCGCGCTGATCCCGGGGAGGGCGCGGGCATGAGCGTGATCCTTGGAATGGACCCGGGCGCAAACACGGGCGTGGCCGTTTTCGTGGACGGCCAGCTTGTGGAGCTGCTGACGATCCCGCCGCACCACATCGAGCGCACGCTGGCCGCGCGCATGCCGTCGCGCGTGGTCTTCGAGGACAGCCGGCTGCAGTCGCACACCTGGACGCGCGGCAAGACCGGCGCCGCCAGCGCCAAAATGGCGCGCAACGTGGGCCAGGTGGACGCGCGCTGTGCGGACATCACGGCGCACTGCGCAGACCTGGGCATCCCGGCCCACGGCATCAGCCCGGCAGGGAAGGGTGGCAAGCTGGATGCGCGGCGCTTCGCGGCCGTCACCGGCTGGACGGGCCCGAGCAACGAGCACAGCCGCGACGCGGCCATGGTGGCCTGGCCCTACCGCCGCGCTGCGGATCTGCGGGGAGGTGGCCGTGGCTGAAATCGCCCTGCACGCCCATTGGGACGGCCCTGAGCAGGCCCGGGCCAACTTCCTGCAGCGCGTGGCGCCCTGGTGCATGCAGCAGTGGGAGGCCGGCCGGCGCCTGGAGGTGTTCGTGCGCTTGCACGAGGACGCCAAGACCGACAGGCAGCGGACCTTCTATCACGACTTCGTGCTGGCAGAGATCGCGCGCCAGGTGGTCATCGATGGCCGCCGGCACTCGAAAGCCACCTGGAAGGAGCACTTCCGCGCTGAGTACCTGGGCAGCCGCGCGGTGACGCACCATGACCCGATCAGCGGCGCCACGACCACCACGCAGGAGCGCATCAGCACGGAGAGCCTGGGCGTGCGCGAGTACGGCGACCTGATCGACCGGGTGATGGCCCACGCCATCAGCGACCTGGACGTGGAGTTTCCGGCGACCTTCGAGCAGTGGGAGCGGGAGCAGACCCACCCGGACACGGGCGAGGTGATTGGCGGGGTGTGCCCCTGATGCGCCGCACTGCCTTCAAGTCCGGCGGGGCAGGGTTCCGCCGGCGGGCCGCTCCTGCGTCCCATGCCACCCACGAGCTGGCGCGCGAGCAGCGCCTGGAGGCCCGCGCCGCCCGCGCCATGGCCGAGGCCCGGCCGCGCGCTGCCACTGTGGCCCTCATCGACCAGCACCAGGTCGTGCCCGCGCCAAAGACAGTGGCCCAGCGCAACCCGCGCCTGCGTGCCTTGGCCAAGGGTCAGCAGTGCCTGCTGCTGGTCCCCGGGATCTGCACGAACGACACCACCACCGTGGTCTGCTGCCACAGCAATTTGTCCATCCACGGGAAGGGCGAGCGCAGGAAAGCCGACGACCACTACAGCGCCTGGGGCTGTGCCGCGTGCCATTCCTGGCTGGACCAGGGGCCTGCGCCGGCCGCGCGTAAGGAAGCCGCATTCATGGCCGCGCATCTGCGCCAGGTCCTGGCATGGCGCGCGCTGGCCTACGCCCCGAACATCGATGCCCGCGACCGCGCCGCTGTGCTGTGGGCGCTGGGCCTGCTCAACGCCACGCCGATTCTGGATTTTTGAAAGAGGACCATCTTGGAAACCATGGCCGCGAAGACGAACCGCGACGACACGCAAAAACAAGAAGGTGGCCCCGCTTGAGCTGCATGGACTGGATGGCTGGCCAGTTGGAAGGTCGGCAGGAGGAGGAGGGCACGCGCCGCAACAACCCGCGCCCTCAAGGCGTCATCCGCCCGGGGAGCGGCACCGACGTGCTGCTGCGGTATCTGCGCCAGAGCCCCGGGCGCTGGTTTTTCCACTCCGAGCTGATCCTGGCCTTGGGCCGCAGTAAGGGGGAGATCGATTGGGCGCTGGGCTACCTGGTGCGTGAGGGTCAAGTTGAAAGCCGTATCACGGAGCTGCCTGCGCGTAAGCCTGTTTTGCGATACCGGTTGATATCCACTGATTGAAAAATTTGCTCTCAATCAGCAGGCAATAGTTTCTTGTAAATGAAATGAATCTATCAATTGTTAATTTTTGTTAATAGAATGCTATTTTGTATCTCATGATCACGGCGTTCGAGCAGAGACCTCCGGAGGAGGCGATTCGCTCACTTTGGCAATCCAGCGGCCATGAGGCCCTGTCGCGGAGATCACGGAATGGTAGGACTTGGTAAGCGGTGTGCCGCTGCGCTGGCCCTGGGCGCAGCGCTGTGCGGCTCGGCTTGGGGACAGTTTGTTGTTCCGGCGGGGAGCGACATTGATCTGGCAGGTGGTACGTTCGAGCTGCCTTGCACGGCGGTCCTCATGCAGGGCAACTTGACACTGGGGGCAGGGACGTTCGACACGGGATCCTTCAACTTCGACACCGGCGCGACGGTCGCCGGCACCGGGGGCCAACTCAACGTCAGCGGCGATCTCACCAGCACTGTGCCGTTGAACTTGGGCACAAGCAGCGTGGTGCTGTCGGACTCTTGCGCCCCCGGCTCCACACTGCAGCTGAGCGGCAACATCATCGTGAAGGACCTCACGCTGATCAGCACGGGCCCCTTGCCACCCACCATTGTTCTTCCTGCGGGCACCAACCTTACCGTGCTGGGCACACTGACCCTGGGCGCGCCTGGAAAGCCGGTGATCCTGACCTCTTCGGGCCCGGGCACTGCCCTGGTCACCATGGGGCCTGGCGCGACGCTGTCAAACCCCAGTGGAAGCATCGTGCCTGGCAATGTACAGATCGGGGCTGTTGTAGCAGCCTCTCCGGCCAGCATTCCAACGCTCAGTACCTACGGGTTGATGTTGCTGAGCCTGATGCTCGGTGGTGTGGCCGTTCGTCGACAACGCCGCATCCGCACAACGTCTTGAACTGATCCTTTGTTTTCGTCCTCGTGTGGCTGTTGTGAGCCTGGATGGACGTGCTTTTATCTCATCGGCAGCTAAACCATGTCCCGTAAAGAAACCTCTATCCCCTCACGTCTTATGCTTGCTATGTGCATGGGCGCCGGTTTCCTGGCTCCCACAGCGCATGCTGCAGACATCAGCATCACGATGCCCGCAGGCGGCAATTTCGTGATTAAGAATTCGGCAGGCGCTGAGCGGCTGCGAGTGCAGAACACCGGCGAAGTTCTGGTACCAGCACTGCCTGCTGATGCTGCCACTGGCAACCAGCTGCTGTGTGTTGACGGCGCGACTGGACAATTGGTGCATTGCGCTCCCGGCGTGGGTGGTGGGGCTACCGGAGCGACAGGTGCCACGGGCGCGACGGGGGCAACAGGAGCTATTGGCGTGACCGGCGCCACGGGGGCCGCAGGACCAACTGGGCCTACGGGCGCAACGGGTCTCACTGGCCCGACTGGGGCCACCGGTGCTGGCACACCAGGCGCCACGGGTTCGACGGGGGCCACCGGCGCGACTGGACCCACCGGACCTACAGGGGCCACGGGTGCCACTGGCCCGACGGGCCCTACCGGAGTGACAGGCGTCACGGGCGCGACAGGAGTCCAGGGTGACACAGGCCCCACAGGTCCTCAGGGCGCGCAAGGCCCTCAGGGAATCCAAGGCTTCCCGGGTGTCACAGGTGCCACGGGCGCGGGACTTCAAGGCCCCACAGGCCCCACAGGCCCTCAAGGACCTGCCGGTACTGGCGGATTCATTCAGACCTTTGCCGTTACCAGTACCAATACAAACACGATCTACCCCATCTATCCGAATACCATCGCGCTTCTGCAATCTGAACAAGACACCTTGCGCGTGGTCCCTATTTCCTGCACTACGAGTAGCCTCTGGGCCGCGCAAACAGGCAGCAAGAACCTGACCAGCATGCAGGTGAGCCTGCGGAAGAATGCGACAAGCGTGATGGCCAGTTGTACGCTGAACTCCAGCACGCCTGTATGCAGTGACACGGGGAATACCCCACTGGTGGCCGGCGACCTTATCTCCGTGGAGTTGTCCGGCGTTGAAAGTCTCAGCTCCAAATCGACCGGGCTGGCCATCACTGTGACTTGTCAATAAATGTCGTCAGCCGCGATGCATGCCTAGCCTCCCGCCTTTACAGCACCCAGGTCTCCGCGCCCGCATCTGCCTGAACATGATCGTCAAGAACGAGGCCCCGGTGATCGCGCGTTGCCTGGCCTCGGTCAGGCCGTGGGTGGACCATTGGGTGATCGTGGACACGGGCTCCAGTGACGGCACGCAGGATCTGGTGCGCCAGTGCATGGAGGGCGTGCCCGGCAGCCTGCACGAGCGGCCCTGGGTGGACTTCGCCCACAACCGCAACGAGGCGCTGGAGCTGGCGCGCCCGCACGGCGACTACCTGCTGTTCATCGACGCCGACGAACAGCTGCGCGTGCCCGAAGGCTTTGCTTGGCCGGAACTGGAGGCGGACGGCTGCATGCTGTCCTGCCACATGTCAGGCACCGAGTACCAGCGCAATGCGCTGATCGCCACGCGCGTGGATTGGCGCTGGGAGGGCGTGCTGCACGAGTACCTGACCGCACCTGCACACCAGCCCTGGCAAATGCTGGCTGGGCCGTTCATAGACGTCTCGCACGATGGGGCACGCGCGCGTGATCCGCAGACCTACTTGCGCGACATCGCCGTGCTTGAGAAGGCCGTGCGTGAGGAGCCGGGCAACACGCGCAACGTGTTCTATCTGGCGCAAAGCCACCGCGACGCAGGCCAGATCGAGTCCAGCCTGCACTGGTACAGACAGCGCGCCGCCATGGGCGGCTGGGCCGAGGAGCAGTGGTTCGCACTGTTCCAGATCGGCGTGCTGCTGGAGCGCTCGGGCGCCGAGCCGGCCGCCGTGCGCGAGGCCTATCTCACCGCCTATGCCGCACGACCGCAGCGGGCCGAGCCCCTGTGCGAGCTGGCGCGCTACCACCGCGAGCGGTCCGAGTTCGCCCTGGCCTGCCTCTATGCGCGCCAGGCCGCCGCGCTGCCGCGCCCAGCGGAGGACATCCTGTTCATTGACGCCCAGGTCTATGCCTGGCGCGCACTGGACGAGCTGGCCGTCAGCGCCTACTACACGCCGCTGCGCGACCTGGGCCGTGCCGCGCTGCAGCAGTTGCTGGCTGAGTGCCGCTACCCCGCCAGCGAGCAGGCACGCATCGAAGCCAACCGCCCGTTCTACGGTCTGTAGAAGACTGGAAAGGGTTCTGGCTTTTCTGCTCATGTAGTTGGAAGCGTCCCAAGCCTGCCAGCTTCGGGAGGATGAGCAAGGAACACAAGCAGGCCCCTCAGTGGGAGCGCATCGAGCTGGACTACAGGGCCGGCATCAAGAGCCTGAGGCAGATTGCAGGAGAGCAGGGCATCAGCGAGGGGGCGATCCGCAAGCGGGCCAAGCGTGACGACTGGAGCCGTGACCTGTCGGAGCGCATCCAGGAGAAGGCAGAGCAGCTGGTACGCAAAGAGGCGGTACGCAGCGAGGTACGCGCGGAGCGTACTGCGTCCGAACGTGAGGTGGTGGACGCGAATGCGCAGGCTGTGGCCACCATCCGGCTGGCGCACAGGCGGGACATCCAGCGGGCTCGCAAGATCACCAACGCGCTGCTGGATGAGCTGGAGCAGATGGCGGACGCGGACACGGTTGCCTACCTGCAGGAACTGGGCGAGATGCTGCGCTCGCCCGACGACAACGGCATGGACAAGCTGAACGACCTGTACCAGAAGGTCATCAGCCTGCCGGAGCGCTCCAAGACCATGAAGGTACTGGCCGAGAGCCTGCGCATCGTGGTGGACATGGAGCGCCAGGCCTTCGGCATGAACGACAAGGACGCGGGCAAGGGGCCGAACGGCGGCGGCAACGTGGGCCACTTCGAACTGCACTTCGTGGATGCGCCGGCGCGCGAGAACGATCCGCGAGACGGGGAGGGCGCATGAACCTGCTGTCCGCCAGCCCGCAGGCCGCGCACCTGGCCGGCGAGGACCCGGAACCAGATTTCGCCGAGGACTACGAGGTTGACCGCTCGCGCGTCCGGGTCGAGTTTCCCGCCAAGCTGCGCGGCCTGTGGCAGCCCAAGCGCTTCAAGGTCATGTACGGCGGGCGCGGCGGTGCCAAGTCCTGGTCTGTGGCCATGGCCCTGCTGGTGATGGGCAGCAACCGGCCGCTGCGTATCCTTTGCGCGCGCGAGATCCAGAAGTCCATGCGGGACTCGGTGCACCGCCTGCTGTCCGACCAGATCGCGGCGCTGGGCCTGGGCGGCTTCTACGAGGTGTTGGACACGGAGATCCGCGGCGCCAACGGCACGCTGATCCTATTCGCGGGCCTGCAGAGCCACACGGTGGACTCGATCAAATCCTATGAGGCCATCGACATCGTGTGGGTGGAAGAGGCCCAGAGCGTCAGCGCGCGCAGCTGGGAGGTGCTGGTGCCGACCATCCGCCGGCCTGGCTCGGAAATCTGGCTCACGCTGAACCCGGACCTGGCCACGGACGCCACCTATGCGCGGTTCATCGACGCGGCCGACAGCGACACCTGGCTGTGCGAGATCAACTGGCGGGACAACCCCTGGTTTCCGGAGGTGCTGGAGAAGGAGCGCCGCCGGCACTTCAAGCGCGACCCGGACACCTACTGGAACGTCTGGGAGGGCCGCCCGAAGCGCACGCTGGCCGGCGCGATCTATGCGAAGGAGGTGGAGCGCCTGTACAACGAAGAGCGCGTGTGCCTGGTGCCCTACAACCCCAAGCTGCCCGTGCACACGGTCTGGGACCTGGGCTGGGCCGACAACATGGCCATCGCCTTCGTGCAGCGCACGGCCATGGATTTCCGCGTCATCAACTTCATGCAGGACAACCAGAAGACGCTGGAGTGGTACGTGGAGCAGATGGAGAAGCTGCCGTACCGCTGGGGCACGGACTTCCTGCCGCACGACGGCGCCCACGGCGACTTCAAGACCGGGCAGACGGCCCAGCAGATCCTTGAGGACATGGGCCGCGAGGTGGAGGTGCTGGAGCGCGCGGGCCTGGAGTCGGGCATCCGCCTGGCGCGCGGCATCTTTTCCTCGGCCTACATCGATGCCCAGCGCTGCGCCAAGCTGCTGGACTGCCTGAGCCGGTACAAGCGCCAGATCGACCCGCGCACGGGCGAGCCCGGGCCACCGCTGCACGATGACGCCAGCCACGGGGCAGACGTGTGGCGCTACATCAACATGGCCCTGCCGCTGATGGACAACGACACTGCAGGCGCTGTGCCTCTCAGGCGACGCGCGGGCGGCATGGCGCGCTGATCCCGTACCAAGCCTGCCACTTTCGCGGGCATGCCTGCATGTATCGACCTGCGCAAAGCGCACCTTCACCGCCAGCATGGGGACTTGCTGGCCGTCTACACCTGGATCAACGCCGAGCGCGCGCTGGTCCTGATCCCGGCCTACCGCCCCAAAGCCCCGTGGTACGTGGTGATGGAGAGCGCGGCCTATCTCTACGATGACCCTGCCTACCTGGCCCGCGCCTGCGTCAAGGCCTGCGAGGTGCTGGGCATCGAGCCCAACCGGCCGAACTGGGTGCGCGTGGCCACCATCGTCAACGAGGGCCTGCCCGACTTGGTGAGCATGCCCAGCGAGCCCACATGGCAGCGCCCAGGCCAGGAGTTCGGCACCCTGGTGGTCAAGTCCGATGGCAAGGAAATCGCGGCCGAGGCCCTGACCATCCCGGACCTGGGGGCCGAATATGTCCCAGCTTGAGGCCCGCTTCAACCGCCGCGCGGGCGTGGGCGAGCGCATCCTGAACGATGTGCCGCTGGAGTTCGACGCCGACGAGGAGGCGCCGCCGCACCCTCTGGACCAGCCCGAGGCCCGCAAGACCCTGCGCAAGCTCCTGAGCTGGTACTACCGTGAGCGCGAGATCCAGGCCGAGAACCGCCTGCAGATGTCCATCGACGCCGACTACTACGACGGCGACCAGTGGGACCCGGCCGATTCGGCCGTGCTGGAGGAGCGCGGCCAGGTGCCCCTGGTGTTCAACGAGGTGGCCGTGATGTGCGACTGGCTCATTGGCACGGAGCGCCGCGCGCGCGTGGACTGGAGCGTGCTGCCGCGCGCCGAGGACGACGTGCAGCTGGCCGACGTGAAGACCAAGGTGCTCAAGTACGTCAGCGACGTGAACCGGACCACCTTCAACCGTTCGCGCGCCTTCGAGGACACTGTGAAGGTGGGCGTGGGCTGGGTGGACTCCGGGGTGCGCAACGATCCCACCAAGGACATCCTCTACGACAAGTACGAGGACTGGCGCAATGTGCTCTGGGACTCGATGGCCATGGAGCCGGACCTGAGCGACGCGCGCTACCTGTACCGCACGCGCTGGGTGGACGAGGACGTGGCCATCACCATGTACCCGCAGCGCCGCGACGTGCTGGAGCGGGCCGTGCTGCGCGAGGAGGAGTTCAGCGCCCAGCAGTGGGCCGAGGACGAATTCTTCTTCCAGGGCCATACCAGCGAGCGCCATGTCAGTGGCACCAGCGGCAGCTACTTGGCCGGCGGGCGCGGCAACATCGACAGCGAGGCGCGGCGCCGCGTGCGCCTGATCGAGTGCCAGTTCCGCATGCCGGCGTCTGTTCAGGTGGTGACCAGCGGCCCTTTCAAGGGCTCGTTCGTGGAGCCCTGGGACCATGCGCTGCGCGCCGTGGTGGGTGCACACGGCGGCTCCATCGTGGAGCGTGTCGCCATGCGCATGCACGTCGCGGTCTTCACCGAGGGCCATCTGCTGGCCCTGGGCCCAACGCCCATGCGCCACAACAGTTTCAGCCTGACGCCCATCTGGTGCTACCGGCGCGGCCGAGACCGCATGCCCTATGGCGTGATTCGCCGCGTGCGCGATCTGCAGATGGACATGAACAAGCGGGCCAGCAAGGCCCTGTTCCTGCTGTCCACGAACCAGATCTTTGCGGAGAAGGGCGCCTTCGATGACATCAACGAGGCGCGCGAGGAGGTCAACCAGCCGGACGGCGTGGTGATCTACAAGGCCGGCAAGAAGTTCGAGGTCCACCGCGACAGCGAGATGGCCGCCGGCCAGGTGCAGATGATGACGATGGACGGCCAGGCCATCCAGAAGTCCGCAGGCATCAGCGACGAGAACCTGGGCCGGCGCACCAATGCCGTCAGCGGGCGCGCGATCGAAGCCCGCCAGCTGCAGGGCTCGGTCGTGACCACGCAGCCCTTCGACAACCTGCGCTTCGCTGTGCAGATCCAGGGCGAGAAGCTGCTGAGCCTAGTGGAGCAGTGGTACACGGAAGAGAAGGTCATTCGCCTGTCCGGCCACAAAGGCCGACTGGACTGGGTGAAGGTCAACCAGCCCGAGGTCCAGCCAGACGGGAGCGTGCGCTACCTGAACGACATCACGTCCAGCATGGCCGACTTCGTGGTGTCCGAGCAGGACTATTCGGGCACGCTGCGCCAGGTCATGTTCGAGAGCCTGAACCAGCTGGCGGGCCGGCTGCCGCCCGAGGTGGCCATCCGCATCATGACGCTGGCCATGGAGTACTCGGACCTGCCGAACAACGACCTGGTGGCCGACGAACTGCGCAAGCTGACCGGCGAGCGCGATCCCAACAAGCCCCTCACGCCCGAGGAGCAGCAGCAGGTCCAGCAGCAGATGCAGGCCCAGGCCGAGGCCTTGCAGATGCAGCAGGAGAGCGCGCGCCAGGCGCTGGCCGAGCAGCAGGCCAAGGTCCGGGAGATCAACGCCCGCGCCGAGAAGCTGGAAGCCGAGGCCGAGCAGCTGCGCGCCGCCGGCGGCAACCCGGCGCTGGCCCAGCAGATGGAGGGCGTGGCCGCCACCGTGCGCCGCGACGCCGACATGGAGCTGGACGAGCTGCGCCGCAAGCTGGCCAAGACCCAGGCCGACCTGGCCAACAAGACGCTGCAGATCAAAGGCGACCAGGACGTGCGCCTGCAGGTGGCCCACATCGAGGCCGACTCGCGCGAGCGCGTGGCCCAGATCCAAGCCCAGAGCCGCCAAACGCTCGACGCCATGTCGGGCCGGCTGAACCAATTCGACAACAAGGACTGATATGGATCGAGAAACCATCGTGCGCACGGCGGCCGTGGAGGGCGCCAAGGCCGCGCCGCCGGTCACGGTCGTGGCCACCAATGTGGCCAACGGCTGGACCATGACCCACACGGCCACGGCCCTGACCATCCTCTACGTGGTGCTGCAGGTCATTTACCTGCTGTGGCGCTGGAGCAATGAGCGCGAGGACCGCCGCGCGCGGCAGGCGCAGGAGCTGGCCGCAGCATGCGAGGCGCGGCCATGAGCGGGAGCCGAGTGCCGGCCGCAGGCCTGGGCATTGGCGCCGCCATCCTGGCGTCCTGGATCGCGGCCGAAGGATTCAGCGCCGCGCCCATCATCCCGGTGCGCGGCGACGTGCCCACCATCGGCCATGGCGCCACGCGCTACGAGGACGGCACGCGCGTGACCATGGCAGACCCGCCGATCACCCGGGAGCGGGCGCGCGAGTTGGCCGCCAACCTGCTGGACCAGGAATACGGCGCCTGCGTGCGGGCCTCGCTGGGCGACACGCTGGTGCACCCGGTCGAGTTCGCGCAGGCGGTGGACTTCGCGGGCCAGTATGGGTGCGCGGCCTGGCGCGGCTCCGCGATGTTGGCCAGGACGCGGGCCGGCGACTATGCCGGCGCCTGCAACGCTTACTTGGCCTATCGCTTCATGACCAGTGCCCAACCCCTGCAGGGCTACACCGCCTACCAGTGGGGCGCTGGCGGGCAGCCCACTCGGTGGCGCTTCGACTGCAGCACGCCCGGCAACAAGGCTTGCCGCGGCGTCTGGACTCGCCAGCAGGCGCGGCACGCCGCATGCATGGACGTGCAGCAATGAGCATGCGCGCCGTCACCCATCTGGCCGCCGCCGGCTTGGCCGCGCTCCTGGCCTGGAGTTACCAGGGCACGCGCCTGGGTGCCGACTTGGCCGAGGCTCGCGCTGCAGCTGTGGGCGAAAAGCTGGCTGTCAGCACCGCACAGCGCGCGGCCGACGCCCGCGTTCGCCGCGCCGAGCAGTCCATCAACACCAAATACCAGGAGGCACTGAATGCTGCCCGAACCCGCGAGGCGCTGCTGCGCCGTGATCTTGGCCAGCTGCGCGCTGTCTCTGACAGCCTGCGCGAGCAATCCGCAGATGCCGCCCGGCGACTTGCCAGCGCTCCCCCCGCTGCCGTCCTTGAGTACGCCACTGCCATCAACGAGCTATTCGAACAATGCCAAGGAAGATATGCGGAAGTGGCAGGAGCTGCGGATGGGCACGTCTCTGATGTCATCACCCTTTGGGCTGCTTGGCCAGTGATCCACTCCTCTTCCAGGTTGGCAACGGTAAAGCCGACGCAGGCTACAGAGTAAAAGAAAAGTAAGTCACTTCGGAGAGCTACTGATGTGGTTCAATGTGGTCATTGGAGGAGACGATGACCAATTTTGCTCAGTACCAGGAAGAGATTAAAGAAGACATCGCTGAAATTTTGCAGAGTTTGCAGTGTCAGCCAATTCTTTTTATTGGGAGTGGATTCTCACAGCGGTATGCGCATGGACCGAGTTGGCCGGCACTTTTAGGGCAGCTTGCCAAGGCATGCCCTGCCATCGACAAGGATTTTGCTTACTACAATCAGAGGTATGCGGGTGAGTTGAGTCTGGTGGGAACTCATCTGGCAGATGAGTACTTTGAATGGGCCTGGACTAAGGAGGGGCGTGAATATTTCCCGCCTGAGCTTTTTGGGCCGAATGTGCCTAAGGATGCCTATATAAAATACCAAGCGGCAAGGATATTGGAGAAGCTTAATACAAAGGAATTAAGCGCCGCCTTGGAGAATGAGATGATTGCTCTAAAGGGCTTGGGGCCGCATTCAATAATTACAACTAATTATGATGTTCTTCTTGAGGCCCTGTTTCCGAATTATGAAGTTGTGGTGGGCCAACGAGTATATCGGCAATCATCTTTAGTCGTCGGGGAGATATTCAAGATACATGGATGTATTACTGAATCGGAATCCCTGGTGTTGACTGAGGATGACTATGATGTATTTAACAGGGATAAGAAGTACTTGAGCGCAAAATTACTCACGTATTTTGCTGAGCATCCATTATTGTTTATTGGTTACAGCGCAACAGATCAGAATATTAAAAATATATTATATGATATGAGCAGGATGTTCACTCCAACTACTGCGCTAATACCGAATATATATATTCTCCAGTGGGACGAGTCTGTGACAGATGCCTCAGTACCAGCCAAAGAGCACGTACTTGAGGTTGGGGAAGATATTACAGTGAGGATTAAAAGTATCACAGCTAGCGATTTCCGTTGGGTTTACGAAGCCTTTGGTGTGGGTGGCACAATGGAAAAGGTGGACCTGAAAGCGCTTAGAGCACTTGCACATCGTATGCATAACATGATTCGCTCTGATATTCCTACTAAAAATGTCCAAGTTAATTATGAGGCGCTAGAGCATGCTATTGCCAATGAAGAATCTTTTGGGAAGCTTTTTGGCGTGACAAACCTTGGGGATCCGGCTTCGACCAATGCCAACCATCCTTACACTATCACTCAGTTGGCAAAGCAATTGGATCTGAAACATTGGTACTTTGTTAATGAATTGATGGAAAAGGTCAAGGATGAGAAAGGGTTTGATCTTAAATCGTTCGATAATATTTATCATGTTGCTATAAAGACTGGTCAGGCTGAAACTAGCAAAACTCGAAAATACTCTGATGCGGCTGTGACTCTTTTGAAAAACGTCCTTAATGGACAGTCCTATGAAATTCCTAAAGCTGTTTTAAATTTGCAGCCAAAGGCAAAAGAATCGAGCCCGACACAGTTGCCGATAGGGCGATAGCGTAGAGTCAAAATCAATTTCCGTTTAGCCGTGCCTACACTAAATGTGTAGGCTTTTTTTCGTACCAAGCCTGCCACCCTGCCGTGATCCAAACCACGAAAGGACGCACACATGAGCTTGAACGACGACCACCTGCGCCTCCTGTCCGACGCCGAGCGCGAGGCCATGGAAGCCGACGAAAACGACTACGACCCTGAGGAAGACAACGCTGCCGCGCTGGCTGCCCTGGGGCGCGGCCCCCTCGATGCGCAAGAGGAAGAGGAGGGCGACGACGACGCAGCTGATACCGGCAAGAGCAAGCCCGAGCCCAGCACGGCCACCGAACCCACCGACACCACCGCTGCGCCCGCTGCAGCGCCTGCAGCCGCTCCTGCTGCAGCGCCCGCAGAACCCACCGATGCCACGCAGCCGACCGAAGCACCGGCACCGAATCCGCAGACTGCGCAGCAGCCCAGCGGCTACCGTGCAGAGCTGCCCGCCGACTACGACGCCCAGGTGAAGGCCAACAAGGACGCCGTGGCCGCCGCGCGGGCCAAGTTCAACGAGGGCGAGCTGGAGCAGGCCGAGCTGGACGCGGAGCTTGACCGGCTGCAGGACGAGCGCGACCAGCTGCGCGACATGAAGACGCGGGCCACGGTGTCGGCCGAGATGCAGCAGCAGTCCACGCACCAGGCCTGGAACAACACCATCAACACCTTCTTCGAGGAAGCTGCCAAAAGCGCAGAGCTGGGCATCGTGGACTACCGCAAGGACGCGGCCAAGCAGGCCGACCTGGACGCCATGGTGCGCGCGCTGGGCGCGGCGCCCGGCAACGAGCACAAGCCCATGCGCTGGTTCTTGGAAGAAGGGCACCGCCGCGTCGTGGCTCTGCATGGCATTGCCACAACCAAGAAGCCGGCGGATGTGCGGCGCAAGCCTGACGCCTCGGCCGTGGTCACCAACCTGGCCGACGTGCCCGGCGGCGCGGGCGATGCCGATCCCGTGAGCGACGAGTTCGCCGAGCTGGACAAGCTGGAGGGCCTGGCCTACGAGCGCGCGCTTGCCGCCATGTCCGAGGAAAAGCGTGATCGCTACAACCGCCTGGGCTGACGCCACCATGCTGTCCACTTCCTCTACCCCCGACGCGCGCCGCATCTTCGTGGAGCTGCGCATGGGCGATGTGCTGGAGGTGGGCGGCGCCCGCATCCAGCTGGAATTCAAGAAGGGGCAGGCCGCGCGCATGGTCGTGATGGCTGCCCCTGAAACCACCGTCAAAAAGACACCGGCCGTGATGCGGCCCGTACCAAGCCTGCCATCTTGAGGGCTGGAACATTTTTCAACCGGGGCGCTGGAGTGCTCGCTACCACACAGGAGCACTCCTATGGGCAAAACAGTGGTGGGCGTGAACAGCCCCCGCGCCGTCAAGCGCTTTTCCGGCAACCTGGCACTCGATGTGTCGCAGGCCTCGTACTTCGGCAAGCGTTTCGCGGCCGTGGGCCAGGGCGCCAAGACCCCCCTCCAGCTGCTGACGGATCTGGAATCCGAAGCTGGCGACCTCATCAGCTATGACCTGCTGGCCGAGCTTCGCATGGCGCCTGTTGAAGGCGACGATGTGCTGGAAGGCAAGGAAGAGGGCCAGCGCTTCTACACCGATGAGCTGTACATCGACCAGGCGCGTGCCGGCGTCAACACGGGCGGCCGCATGTCGCGCAAGCGCACGCTGCACGACCTGCGCATGCGCGCCAAGCAGCAGCAGTCCAGCTGGTGGGGCCGCTTCCAGGACGAGCTGACCTTCACCTACCTGTCGGGCTCGCGCGGTATCAACGCCAACTTCATCCTCCCGATGGGCTACCAGGGCCGTGCCAAGAACCCGCTGACGGCGCCCACGACCAACCAGCACCTGTTCGGCGGTGACGCCACTGCGGTGACCAACCTGGACGCGACCGACAAGATGTCGCTGTCTGTGGTGGACCGTGCCCGCGTGCGTGCTGACAGCCAGGGCGGTGGCGCCACCAACATCCCCGTCATGCAGCCCTGCGTGGTCGATGGCGAGGAAGTGTTCGTCATGGTCATGCACACCTTCCAGGAAGATGACCTGCGCAAGGAAACCGGCACGGGCGGCTGGCTGGACCTGCAAAAGGCTGCAGCGGCGTCCGTGGGCTTCAAGTCGCCGCTGTTCAAGAGCGCGCTGGGCATGTACCGCAACGTGATCCTGCACTCGCACCGCAACGTGATTCGCCACAACACGCATGGCGCCACGGGAGACCTGGAGACGGCGCGCGCTCTGTTCATGGGTGCCCAGGCCGGCGTGATCGCCTTCGGCTCGCCCGGCACCGGCATGCGCTACGGCTGGCACGAGGAAACCGCCGACCGTGGCAACCAGGTCATCATCACCACGTCGTCCATCTTCGGTGTGAAGAAGACCGTCTTCGAGGTCGAAGGCGAAAAGCAGGACCACGGCGTGTACGGCGTCGATACCGCCGCCGCCTCGCGCTGATCCACACCACCGAATAGAAGGAGTCAGACATGGCTTTCAAGCAACTCAGTGCCGTGGCCGCAGGCCATCAGGCCCCCATCACCCCCGGCGGCTCCGAGCTGGTGCGCTCGCGCTTCGGCCAGCCCCTGGCCGTGGCAGACCATGCAGTCGGCGCCCGTGGCGTCATCGGCATCCTGCCCGCCGGCACGCTGCCCGTGTCCCTGTTCATCCGCGTGCCTGCCGCCCTGGGCGCTGGCTTCAAGGCCTCCATTGGCCTGGCGGATGCGGCGGGCGACATCAGCGCTGCGGCCGACGACGGCGGCGGTGCCTGGGTGACAGACAACGACGCGGGCGCGGCCGGCGGCTATGTGCACCTGGTGCCCGCAGCCTTTGCCAAGCTGGTGCCCAAGGACGAAGACCGCCGCATCGTCCTCAAGGTCACAGGCGCGGGCACGGCCGCAGGCCTTTTCGCCCTGGACCTGATCTACACGAACGCCTGACCGCGTGTGCGCGCCCCGCAAGGGGCTTTCCCCCGGTGGCATCCGCTACCGGGGCTTTTTGAACCACGGAGAACCAAACCATGAAGCTGTTCACTTCGCTGCCCGCACGCAAGGACGGAACCCTGATCGTGCGCGTCAAGGGCGCCACCTATGTTTTCGAGGGCAAGCCGCTGGCCTGCGAGGTCGAAAACGAGGCCCATGCCGAGCATCTGCGCGCCGGCAACTTCCAGACCGAAGAGGACTTCGAGGCCGAGCAGAAATTCCAGCGCCTGGCCGCCGAGCGCGAAGCCCGCCGCGCGGCCCTGGACGGCAAGGCCCCGTCCTCGCGCGGCACCTTCTCGCCCGGCGTGGGCCAGGACGACGACGATATCCTGGACGGCGGCACCGGCATGCCTCAGGAATCCGACTCTGCGCCCACCGGCCGCGTGCGCAAGGCATCGCGCGCTTCCAACGTGACCGGCTGATCGCACCATGGCCTCCTGGGAGAACTGGATGCCCGAGCTGGTTCTGGCCGCTCCCAAGGCGCCGGTACCGCTCATCCATATGGCGCTGAACCGCGCCGCGCGCACCTTCCTCAAGGCCACGCGCGCCTGGCAGGAGTGGCTGGAGCCTACGGACGTGACCGGCGAGGCCTTCGCCGAATACACCTTCGAGCTGCCCCAGGGCGCCGAGTTGCTGCGCCTGGAGCGCGCCACACTGGCCGGGCGCCCGCTGGAGGTGGCCAAGGCGCGCGACCTGCCTGCCGATCCCTGGCAGAACGAGCTGCGCGGCAAGGCCTACCTGGTCACGACGAACCTGCGCGAGTTCACCGTACGCACGGGCAGCGCGGGCCGGCTGCAGGTCTACACCTCGTTGATGCCGTCCCTGCGCGGCAACAGCGTGCCCGACGAGGTGGCCTCGCTCTACCATGAGGCCATCCGCGAGGGCGCCAAGGCCGAGCTGCTGGCCACCGAGGGCACGGACTACTACAAGCCCGACCAGGCCGGCGTGGCTCTGGCGTTCTTCCAGCGCGCCATGGATGACGCCACGGCCGACGTGTGGCGCTCCAACACCAGCCGCGGCTCGCGGGGGAGGGCGTCATGGCTTTGACCGTGGCCCAGCTGCTGGACGATGCAGCGCGCGACCTGCAGGACAAGGGGCACATTCGCTGGACCCGTGCGGATCTGCTGGACTGGTTCAACGCCGCGCAGCGCGCCTTTGCCGAGCAGCGGCCGGACCAGATGGCCCAGCCGCGCGACCTGGTGCTGGCCGCCGGGTGGCGGCAGGAGCTGCCGGCCGACGTGCTCACGCTGATCGACATCACGAACAACGCCAACGCCACGCAGCGGCGCATCACCAAGACCGACCTGTGGGTGCTGGACGCCGTGGCCGGCGCCTGGCGCTCGGGCTCCCCGGGCCGCGAGGTGCAGCACTACATGCACGACCTGGGCACGCCGCAGGAATTCCTGGTCTATCCGCCCGTGGCAGCAGGCACCAAGGTGCGGGCGGTGGTGGGTGTCGCGGCTGTGGATCTGGGAGATGAGAACGGCACGCCCTCGGTCCCTGAGCGCTGGATGGACGCGCTGCGGCATTTCGTGCTGTTCCGGGCCTGGTCCATCGATGCCGAGTTCGGGGGCAACGCCACCATCGCGGCGGCGCACCGCGCCCTCTACAACGAGGCGCTGGGTATTCAGGCCCAGGCTGCGGCCACCACGGCCGTGGCCCAGAAGTGAACCAAGCCTGCCATCCTGGCGGGCATCTTTCATCTGGGCGCTGGAGTGCTCGAAGCCAAAGGAGCCGACATGGCTGGTTTCAGCACATCCCTCGCCAACGCGATCATCAGCGCCACGCTGCGCAAGCAGGCCTTCCCGGCCATCCGCAACGCCTACTTCGCCCTGTTCACGGCCGACCCCACCGACGCCTTCACCGCCGGCACCGAGGTGGCAGCACCGTGGTATCAGCGCGTGGCCACGGGCGCCTTTGCCGCGCCCAACAACGGCGCCACCTACAACGCCGTGCGTGCGGAGTTCCCGCCCGTCACAGGCGCCCAGGTCACGGTCACACACATCGGGATCATGGAGGGTGACTCTGCCACCGATGGCACGGCCACCCTCATGTATTCCGAGCCGCTGCCGTCGCCGCGCACGCTGCAGATCAACGACGTGTTCGTGGTGGACAGCCAGGCGCTGACCGGCGACTTCACGCTGCAGCTGCTGTAAGCCATGAACCGGGGCGCTCTCAACGGGTTCGCACTCAACGGCCGGTCAGCCGACCCCGTGGTGCGCATCCGCGTGGACGCCAAGGGATATGCCCGCGTCCGAGTGGGCGGGCGCGTGCTCGCCTATGCCGTGGTGCACTCGGCCCCCGCTGCTGCACTGACAGGCCCGCTGGGCCGTGTGCACGCCAAGCTCTCGGCGGACTCCGTGGCGCGGGCGGCCGTGGAGGGCGTGCTGGGCCGGATTCACGTCCGCAGCCTGCTGGCCGCCACCGGCCGCGCGGTCCTCAAGGTCACGCTGCCGCCGGTCTACGGGCGCGTGGTGGCCAAGGCCACGGCCCGGGCCACCGTCAATGCCCATGTGCTGGCACGCACTCCCGTGGCGGCCGTCACACAGGCACAGTTCGCCCCCCAGACGCACCTGCTGCGTCGTGGCCCTGTCCAGTCGGCGCCGGCGGCGCGCGGCAAGGCGGATGGGCAGATCTACGTGCGCCGCTGGCTGCGCTCGCCCGTGGACGGCAAGGGCCAGGCCTTCATCGTGACCCAGGGCCGCGTCGAGGCGCGGCTGGCTGTGCTGACCCAGGGCCTGGCGCGCGGCGCCGTCGATCCGCACCGCCTGGTGCGCGCGCCGCTCGCGGCCCAGGGCGTGGCCTTTATCGACATCGACCCGGCCGTGCACAGGCGCCTGCCCTTCGATGAGGCAGCGCCCGAATCCCGAACCTTCCTCGTGCCCGCAGGAATGACCACCTTCTACGTTACCGACCAAGGGCAGAGCATGTTCCGTGCGTCCCCCATGCAGCCTGCAGACACGCAGGACTACGACATCGAGTTTGCTGACTGGTTTCCGCCAGGCGACGAGATTGTTTCCGTCGAACTCAAGGTGCGGCCGGCCATGCCCATGCCGCCGTCCTATGCCTTCGTGGGCCAGCGCGTGAAGGTCTGGATCTACGCGGGCGGCGCCGATGGCCAGAAGTACCAGATCAGCGTGGCCGCCACGACCAACGACGGCCGCACCAAGGAGGTGGAACTGATCGTGCCCATCAAGGAAAAATAGAAATGCCGCAGCTGTTCCTCAACAACTTCCAGACGCAGTTCATTGCTGACGTGCGCTCGGCGCCGCAGACAGGCGCCCCGGCCACCGAGCTGGACTATGGCGTGCTGCGCGTGTCCGATGGCGCGGCCGGCGTACTGCGCAACCCGGAGCCGGGCTCCTGGTATGTGCTCACAGCCTACAAGCGCAGCGGCTCGCTGGAGTCGGACTACGAGGTCCTGCACATCACGGCCGTGGACAACTCGGTCATCGGTGAATGCCGGCTCACAGTCTTGCGCGGCCAGGAAGGCACGGCGCCGCGCGCCTATGTGGCCGGCGATCTGCTGGAGCTGCGCTTGACCGCCGGCGGCATGGGCGTGAAGGTGGACCGCGAAGACGGCAAGGGCCTGAGCGCCAACGACTTCACCAACGCCGAGAAGGCCAAGCTGGAGGGCATCGCCGTCCAGGCCACCAGGAACGCCACGGACGCGCAGCTGCGCGACCGGACCACGCATACCGGCGTTCAGGCGATCAGCACCATCACGGGCCTGCAGGCCGCCCTCGATGCGCGCGCGCCCAAGGACAACCCAACCTTCACGGGCACTGTGTCGGGTATCAGTAAGGCCATGGTGGGCCTGCCCAACGTGGACAACACGGCCGACGTGGACAAGCCCGTGAGCACCGCGCAGCAGGCGGCTCTGGCCAACAAGGTGGACAAGGCGGCGGGCAAGGGCCTGTCTGCCGAGGACTTCACGGCCGAGCACAAGGCCAAGCTGGACGGCGTGGCCGCGCAGGCCACCAAGAACGCCACGGACGCCCAGCTGCGCGACCGCAGCACGCACACAGGCACGCAGGCCATCAGCACGGTGGCGGGCCTGCAGGGCGCGCTCGATGGCCGGCTCAAGCTGCGAACCTTCTCCGACGCAGAGCCAGCGGGCGGCGCGCCAGGAGACACCTGGGTCAACACCTCGGACAGCCGCGCCTGGATTGAATACGCCTGGTTCGATGACGGCAGCGGCGGCAAATGGCGGCGCCTCGGCCCGGCTGCCGATGGCGCGGGCCTGTCATCGAGCACGACCGTGCTCACGCCCGCGAACAACGGCGCGGCCTTGCCCGTGGGCCAGATCACGCGCGTCAACACGGCGGCAGGCCCGGTGACGCTGCTCGCGCCTGCCGCCTCCGCTGTGGACCTGCGTTTCGGGGTGCGCGACTACGGCAAGAGTTTTGGAAACAACACATTGACGATCAATCCGCAAGGCGCCGATTTGCTGATGGGCATGAATGTCGGTCTGGATGCCGATTTCAATTTGCCCGGTGAGCTGAGTTTTCGTTGTGTGCAGATTGGCCGATGGGAGATGGAATAATGAATCAGAGTCTGAGCGACTTGCTGGGAGTGAACAGCCTGCCACCTATTGGCAGTGTCAACCTTTTGCCCGACGTGGCAGATGCATTCGGCATCCAAAAAACGCAGGGTAAAACCTATCTGCGAGCCGGGGTTCTGGCGCGCGCTTCACTTTTTCCTGGAGTTCCCAACCACCTAAAACCTGTTGGGAACATGGCGGCAAAAGCCAGTCAGCCGCTTCCAATGCCTATTGGCGACATGGCAAGCGACGGAAAAAATACAGTGGTAGCTGTCGCTTTCGACAGCACCATATTCGTGTCTACAGATGCAGGAGACAACTGGGTCTCGCGCGGAAAGCTTGCCAGTGCGGCCGGCTATGCGTGGTCTATCGCTACAGATGGCAATGGTGTGTGGTTGGCGATGGCGCGCGATGGCACAGTGATACGTTCAACTGACAATTTTGCATCATGGAATGGAACGCTGACACCAGCGCAGGCGGGCCTGCTTGGGAGCGTTACCTATCCGTGCAGACTCGACTACGTGAACGGGGAGTTCTGGGCCACGCGAGTCAATTTGCCGCTCAGTGTCTCTGCTTCCAATAACAATCATCTGTATCGCCTAAGTTCTTCGGGAGCGGCGCTGACGCCTATCAGCTTGCCTGCAACAGGAGCGAATAGCGCGAGTTTTTATTTGTGCGGAGTATTTGGGAATGGTAAGGATGTCTTTGCCATTTTTAATATGGCGGGTGTGACAAATTATGCGCCAGGAGCAAATACTTGGACGTATGCTTACCAACTTGATAAAAACACCGGCGTATTTTCTGCTCCTTATGTTATTTGCTATCAGCCGGCAATGACTATGACGTGGGATGATGCGCAGCAATTGTGGTTGGTGTACGGAAATAATGTGTATTACTCTTCTGGAGCTTACACCTACTGCATGGACGTTCGTTTGTATGATTCTGAAATGAAGCTGGTTGCTTCCTGGGGTCCAAATAACATGACAACGCCAGGCGAGGGATATTACCCTGGAAACCCCGTTGGTGAAGTAATTTCATGGGGTGTTTGGGGGGTAATGATAAAGCCGAATAGAAATTATTGTCTTGATTTTGTGGGGCGCTCAGGATCAGCTCCTTCTGCAACCACATATTTTACGCAACGAGCATTTGGTGCGCGCGTTGATATTTCGGCCTTTGCTGCCAGTACATCTTACATTGGCGCTGGTGTGAAAGTGAGTAGGGATTTGGTTCTTGTTCATTCAAATGCTGGTGCACGGGATGTTTATCGGGTCTTTCCCTGTGTCGGGTTGGTATATCCGAATAGGCCTTCTCTAGATACCTCCATGTTTTTGAGGGTGGCATGATGAATCCGTCCGATTTTTTTATCGTTCCGCATCCGCAACCAGAGCTGACGCCAGGTCAGTTTCGCGCCTTGCTGACCTTGAGCGAGCAGCGCATCCTGGACAACTTCGACGTGCAGGAGTTCGCGACCTTCAATCCCAAGATCAAGGATCTTTCCATCGACCAGCGCGCCGACGTGCGCACGGGGATTGCCACCTACCGCGACAGCACCAGCGTGGATTTGAGCGACACCCGCACCGTCACCTTCATCAACATGATGGGCGCTTACGGCCTGCTGGACAGCGATGAGCGCGCGGCGCAGATCCTGGCGGGCCAGGTGCCGGCTCTGGCCGCGTAGGGCGCTGGTGCCAAGCCTGCCAGGGTAGCGGGCATGACCACTTACAAGCTGTCCGCATTCCCGGGCGAGGCGCCCAGCGTGTCCGATCGCGCGCTGGGCGCGAGCTTCGCCCGGGAGCACTTCAATCTCTTCCTGCCCAGCTCCGAGTTCTGGCCGCTGGCTACCGACCGCCGCCACTCGGCATGTCTGGCCGGCACCCGCACGCTGCACCGCTTCGCGCGCGATGTCAGCGGCGCCGTGCAGCAGAACCCGGCCGCGCCCATCCGCTCCTGGGTGCAGGAGCTGTCCCTGGTCAAGGGCCAGATCAACGACGAGGCCACCGAGCGCACCTACCAGACCACCAACGATGGCAGCGCAGCGCCGCGTGCGCTGGACGTGCGCGGCAATGACCGGCTGCTGGGCGTGGTGCGCCCGGTCAAGCCCACGGTCACGCTGCAGGTGGTGGACGAGTTCACCACCGAGGAGGCCAAGACCTGGCTGTATGGCGACTTCGCCGAGCTGGTGCGCGCAGATCTGCTGGCCACGGTGATCCAGCACGAGGGCCACCAGGAGGCCATCCGCTGGGATGCCAACGGCAAGGCCTATGCCGGCGCCACGTCCAACTACGGCCTGTCCCTGTCCACCGCAGTAGGCTCTGGCGCCTCGGCTGGCAACCTCTATGCAGTGGTCACGGCGGCCCGCGCGGCTGCGTGCGAGATGGACACTACACGCCTGGGTGCTGTCAAGACCGCCAGCGGCTGGGCCATCCCACTGGCCGCCATGCCGTTCAGCTACCCGTTCCGCCGGCCCGCTCTGGTGGAGGCGCTGCAGCAGCATGAGTTTCCGGAAACGGCCGGCGAGCGCTCCGGTGAATCCGTGCTCACGGCTGACCAGGCCGCCAAGCTGGCCGACCTGGTGGAGGAGGCCGTGGCCCCGGGCACCAAATGCGCCAACTGGCGCAGCGAGCTGGACAAGCTGGTGAAGGAGTTCGCCGACCTGGGCCTGACCAAGGCCTGGGCCACGCCGGGCGCGGCGCCCGTGAAGCCCAGCGAACCCAAGGCCGCGCAGTACTACTTCGACTCCGACAACAACGCCATCGAGCACGCCGACTGGGTGCAGTACCGGCGCGACCTGGAGGCCTACTACAAGGCCCTGGACACCTACACGGAAGGCAAGACCGCTGCCACCTCCCAGGCGGCCAGCCTGAATGCCCGCATGGTCGAGATCCAGCAACGCTGCAGCACGCTGGTGTCCAGCATCCAGACCCAGCTGGCCAGCCAGTACATCGCCGCCACGGGCGACACGGCCGTGATCGGCACCTGGCTGGACCAGCTGGGCGGCGTGGCCGACCTGGCCGGCAAGACCGTGGAGCGCGTGGTGGACTCGCGCTTCTACGTCGTGGCCTTCGTGACCGACTGGGGCGAGGAGTCCGAACCGTCGCCCATCTCCGAGATGCTGGAGGTGGACCAGAACGACACCGTGACCATCCAGCGGCCCCAGGCCATGACCGGCGAGCAGCATGCCGCGCGCCATGTCGTGAAGTGGCGCATCTACCGCAGCAACGCCTCGGCCGCAGCGGCGGCCTGGCAGCTGGTGCAGGAGCTGCAGATCTCCGTGGCCAGCTTCCTCGATGACAAGAAGGGCGAGGAGCTGGACAGCCTGCAGCCGCAGTTCACCTGGGCCGCGCCCCCGTACCGCATGGACAGCCAGTACGAGGGCGACAACAAGCCCAGCGTGGGCGCCAACCCCTACCTGCGCGGGCTCACGGGCATGCCCAACGGCATCATGGCCGGCTTCATCGACAACACCGTGGCCTTCTGCGAGCCCTACATCCCCTACGCCTGGCCCGTGGACTACCAGGTCACGACCGAGTGGCCCATCGTGGGCATGGCCGTGTTCGACCAGACGCTGTTCGTGGGCACGGCCGGCAATCCGTACTTCGTGACGGGCGCGCACTCGGCGCAGATGTCGGCCATCAAGCTCGACAGCAACCAGTCCTGCAGCGCGCGCCGCTCCATCGTGCCCGTGCAGGGCGGCGTGCTCTATGCCTCGCCCGATGGCCTGTGCCTGGCCAGCCCGGGCGGCGTGCAGGTGGTGACGCGGCAGCTGATCGCGCGCCAGGACTGGCAGCGCATGCAGCCGGCCAGCATGTTCGCGGCCGAGCACGAGGGCGTCTACTACCTGTTCTACGCCGGGGCCGGTGGCGGCTGCCTGGCGTTCAGCGCGCAGGACGGGGCCAAGCTGGGCCATACCGACCTGGGCAGCGCGGGTGTGACGGCGGTTTGGGTGGACCGCTTCAACGACCTCATGTACGTGGCGCGCGGCCAGGACATCCTGGAATGCTTCACGGGCGATGCCCTGCGCACGGCGCGCTGGCGCACAGGCCTGGCCACCCAGGGCCAGCAGCTGCCGCTGGCCTGGGCCAAGGTCTACGGCCTGCAGGACGCCCAGCACCCGATCACGCTGCGCCTGTGGGGTGACCGCCAGCTGCAGCACACGGCCCAGTTCACCGACCTGCAGCCGCAGCGCCTGCCGCCCGGGCGCTGGCTGGAGCACCAGGTGGAGATCGAGGGCGCGGCCCGCGTCACCAGCGTGGTGCTGTGCTCGACCACGGAGGAGCTGCGCAGCGTATGACCAACCGCAAGAAGATCGACACGGGCGCGGCCCGCCTCCCGGCCCTGGCCCGGGTCAACGTCCAGGACAAGGCCCTTTCAAACTGGATGCAGGCCGTGACCGAGCACCTGGAAGTGCGCTCCGGCGCCCGGGGCAACGAGTTCGAGCGCGGCGTGACCCTGCGCGAGCTGCTGGACCTGCAGGGCTCGGTGCAGGGCGTCACCCAGCTGCTGGCCACCGACAAGACGCCGGGGGAGGGCGAGATCGTCATCGACCTGGGCGGCGGGCTGTCGGCCACGGTGGCCGTGGAGCGCTTCGCCCAATCCATCATCGAATCACGCCTGTTCAAGAGCCTGGCCAAGACCCTGGACGACCCCAGCCGCTTCGACCACCTGGCGCAGGAGATCCGCGACGAGCTGCTGCGCTCCATCGCCGACGAGGCCGCCAAGCGCGGCGCCGAGGTGCGCGAGCTGCAGACCGTGGTGCAGAGCAACGAGCGCAGCCTGGCCATGGCCGTGCGCGAGGTCACTGCCAGCCTGCGCAACGCCAGCGCAGGCCTGCGCGCCACACAGGCGGCGTTCGCGGACGGCCAGCGGGCCATGGCCACCAACGTGCTGCAGCTGCAGGCCTCCCTGGGCAACTACTACCAGGACGGCAAGCCGGGCCGCGCCATGCTGGAGCAGGAGATGACGGTGCTGGCCGGCTACAGCGAAGGCCTGCGCGCGCAGTACACGCTCAAGGTGCAGGCCGGCGGGGCCCTGGCCGGCTACGGCATCGCGGCCGAGGAGGTCAACGGCAAGACTTCCAGCGCCTTCATCATCATGGCGGACAAGTTCGCCATCGTCTCCCCCAGCTACAACGCCGGCCAGATGAGCACGCCGCGGCCCGAGGACGTGGTGTTCGGCGTCGATGGCGATGGCATATATCTGCAGCGCAACGTCTACCTCAAGGGAAACATGCGCATCGACGGCCTGGGCAAGAAGCTCGTGGACGGCCTGCGCGGCTCGGTGCTGCTGTCCGCCAGCGGCAGCTTCTGGAGCGATGCCACCGCGCGCCAGGCCGTCTGGCAGGCCCTGGGCAACAGCGGCAGTGCGCCCAACACCAACCACCTGATCGTGGGCGATGCCGTGACCATCAGCAACGGCGCCGGCTTCACGCAGACCCGGCACTGGATGGGCGCGGCCTGGGTGATCCCCGCCGCCGTGCTCAACGGCGACCTGCTGGTGGACGGCACAGTGGCGGCCCGCAAGGTGGACACGCGCGGCCTCACCGTGCGCGACAACGCGGGCAACGTCATCCTGGACGCGAACGGCCTGGACGCGCAATGGCTGCGCAATCTCAAGGCCGCCCAGGTCAATGGCCTGGGGCCGCTGGCCACCAAGGACAAGGCCCGCATCGGCGACACCGTGGCGTTTCCGGACGGCACGACGATAAACACCAGCGACTTCATCAACCGGCTGCAGCGCATCACGTCCAACAACATCGGCGTGTTCATGGACACAGCGGCCATCGGCACGGCCTACATCGGCCAGGCGGCCATTGGCACGCTGCAGATCGCGGGCGGCTCGGTCACGTCCATGGCCAGCGGGGCAGGAGGAATGACCACGATCTACGGCGATAGAGAGGTTGAGCTGTGTTCGGCCTGGGTGAACAACGCCGCTGGCGGCTCCGGCGTGGTGGTCATCGCCCTGGTGAACGCCATGCCCGTGAACAGCAACGGCAGCCTGAGCCTCACCATATACCGGGGCGATATTGGCTTGCAGTACACCGGCACGTCGATGCCCAACGGCTACCGGACTTCGGCGCACAACAGCTGCTTCGACAGCAGCCCGCCGTCCGGCTGGACCTCCTACCGGCTCATGGCGCGGGCCGGCCCCGGCGAGACGGTCACGGTCTTCCTGTCCAACATCGTGGCCACGGGAGGGCGCCGGTGATTCACTTTATCGAGATCGACGGAGCCGGCCGCATCCTGCGCTCGGGCAGCGCGCCGTTTCGCCACCTCAAGGACATGCCCGGGGCGAATGGGAGCTTGCGCCGCGTGCCGTATCCCGTGCCGGACCCGAACGCCTTCTATTGGGACGGTGGCCTGGTGGCCGTGCCGGCGGCGCCCAGCTCGTTCCACCGCTTCGACGTGGCCAGCCGGGGCTGGGTCATCGACCTGGGGCAGGCTTGGTCCGCCGTGCGGGCGGAACGGGACAGGCGCCTGGCCGCCTGCGACTGGGTGACGCTGCGCGCCCAGGAGACAGGCGAGCCCGTGCCGGAGCCCTGGCTTGCCTACCGTCAGGCCCTGCGCGACATCACCGACCAGCCCGACCCGCTGGCTGTCGTCTGGCCCACGCCGCCGGCCTGATGCGTGCCAAGCCTGCCACTGTGGACGGCATGAGATCTCACACTTTGGAATATGAACTGCACGAGGTGCTGCCGTTCATGCGCGAGCGCATCGAAGGGTTTGCGGCCTCCGAAGGGATGCGCGCCATCGGTCTGAGGCGGCATGGCGCCCTTGTGGCTGGGGCCATCTACGAGGGCTTCAACGGCCACAACATGTGGGTGCACCTGGCCGGCGAGGAGGGCGGCCGCTGGATGACCCGCGACTTTCTGCGGGCAGGCTTCGGCTATCCCTTCCTGGTCTGCGGCTGCTCACGGATCAGCGGCTATGTGAATGAGAGCAACACGTCGGCCCGGCGCCTGAATGAGCACCTTGGGTGGGTGCCCGAGGCGCGGCTGAGCCGCGCGGCCCCGGACGGCGGCGACGTGATTCTGTATGTGATGAAAAGAGAGGACTGCCGATATGTCGCATTGGCACAGGACTGAGTTCGATTTCTTGCCCGAGCGCGCGTTCTCGCCGCGCCCCGGCGGATCGATGACCATGGAAGGCGGCAAGGGCAGCAGCACGCCCGCCCCCGATCCGCGTCTGGTCGAAGCCCAGGTGAAAAACCTAGGCATCCAGGACGACATGATCCAGCAGATCATCGGCAACGCGAACGACATGGCGCCGCTGCAGAAGGAGCAGACGCAGTTCGCGCTCGACACCTCGCGCACCGCGTGGGAGCAGTCTCAGGCCGACCGCGACTATGCGCTGGGGCGCCGCGACAAGCTGACGGGCCTGCAGGACACCATGATCGAGGATGCGCGCACCTTCGACACGGAGGCCAAGCGCGAGGAGCTGGCGGGCCAGGCGGCTGCCGATGTCTCCAACGCCTACGAAAGCGCCAAGCGCACGCAGGGCGCAGAGATGGCCCGCATGGGCATCAACCCCGCTGATGGAAAGTATGGTGCCGCGTCCAATGCGCTGGCCGCCGGTGAAGCGCTGGCCACAGCGACAGGCAAGAACTCGGCCCGAACCGCTGCGCGTGCGGAAGGGCGGGCGCTGACGGACCGGGCCTCGAATGCGCTGGCCGGCTATCCCGCCATGGGCATGCAGACGACGGCGGCCACGGCCGGCTACGGCGCCTCGGGCCAGAACATCGCCAATACCGGCCTGGCTGGCCTGAACTCTGGCTATGGCCAGGCGGCGGGCATGGCCGGCAACGCTGGCAACAGCGCGGCCAACATGTGGGGCCAGCAGTCCAATGCCTACCAGCAGTCCCAGGCCACCAGCGGCGCGGGGGCGGGCGCCATCTTGGGCGCTGGCATGTCCGCTGCGGCCATGTTCTTCTGATGCGGGCCGCAGACATTGCCGCCAGCGTGGGCCGGGCGATTGCCGGCCGGCGCGCTGCGCTGCATTTCAGTGGGGGCAAGGACTCTCTGGCATGCCTGTACCTGCTGCGCCCCCTGGTGGAGCAGGGCCTGCCCGTCTACTGGCTGTCCACGGGCGACACCATCCCGGAAACACGCGCGGTCGTGGAGCAGGTGCGCGCGTGGATTCCGGATCTGCGCACCGTGCAGACGGATGTGCTCGCCTGGAAAGCTGCCCATGGCATCCCGAGCGACGTGACCACGGCGCAATCGAGCTGGATCGGCCGGGCCTACGGCATGAGCGACACACCGCTGGTGGGCCGCATGGACTGCTGCGTGGCCAACCTGATGCAGCCCATGCACCAGCGCATGCTGGCCGATGGCATCGAGGTGGTGATTCGCGGCACCAAGCTGGCCGACACCGGCCAGGTGCCGGCCCGCGGCCCAGGCGATGCCTACGAGGTCTTGCTGCCGCTGCTGCACTGGAGCCATGACCAGGTGTTCCAGTTTCTGCAGGAGGTGGGCGCCCCGCGCAATGCCGTCTACGACACCTTCCGCGCCATCAGCGCGCCCGAGTGCCTGCACTGCAGCGCATGGTGGGACGACGGCAAGGCCGCCTATCTCAAGCAGCTGCACCCCGACAAGGTGGTGCAGTACCGAGTGAATCTGCAGACCATCCGCGCCGAGCTGGCGCGCCGGGTGCAGGAGTTGGACAGCGAATTGAAGGAGTGCGAACAATGAATTTGGGAAATGGCTTCGCTGCGGGCCTGGCACAGGGGCAGCAATTCACCCGGGGCATATTCGACGCATACCGCGCTGGTCAGCAAATGGCCGACGTGCAGGACCAGGCCGCGCAGAAAGAGGCGCTGAAAGGCATTGCCAGTGCCACAGCCGTGGAGTCCACGGGCTATACCGCCGACCAGGGCAAGGAACTGGAAGGCCTGGCCGCCAAGGGCTACAAGATCGACTTTGACGACGCCCAGAAGGCCTATGTCGCGCGCAACGATGCCGGCGACACAAAGACCATCGCCATGCAGGGTGTGACCGACTTCCTGGGCGAGCGCTCGGTGGGGTCGTTGAGCCGCGAGCAGCAGGACAGCACGCGCATGCTGGCCATGGCCGACGTGATCGGCCGCACGGACCCCGAGCGCGGCCTGCAGATGCGTCAGCAGTTCCGCCAGGGCCAGCATGCTGAAAAGCGCCAGGCCCGCGAGGAAAAGCAGTGGGCCAGAGAGGACGGCATCGAGGCGCTGGACAAGGAAATTGGACAGTCATTCAAGGATTCCTTGCGGGGCGAGGACGGAAAGGAGCGTGCCGCCACGGCCGATGACTATCTGGCCAACATGCAGCAAAAAATCGCGCGCTACTCTGGCGCCGGCTTTGCCAAA
Organism: Delftia sp. WSY_10; assembly: GCF_043104705.1. Classification (NCBI taxonomy): domain Bacteria; kingdom Pseudomonadati; phylum Pseudomonadota; class Betaproteobacteria; order Burkholderiales; family Comamonadaceae; genus Delftia; species Delftia sp. WSY_10. The sequence goes on from NZ_JBICKY010000053.1 coordinate 117,565, forward strand.
GAAGCAGAGAGCGCCATGAAAGAGCACTACGCCATGGCCAACATCAAGCTGCAGACGGAAAGCAAGGAACGCGAGGCAGCCATTACCAAAACCATTGCCCGTCTGGATGCCGGCGATGCCTCGGGCGTGGTGGACTACTACAACAAGTTCTTGCCCACAGGGGACAAACTCACCGGGGTGGAGCTGGGCAAGGATGGGAAGGTCGTGGCGCAGCGTGTGCGGCCGGACGGCAGTGAATTGCCGCCAATGACCATGGGCTCCATTGATGAGCTTCGCACTGGGTTGCTCAAGAGCGCTGACTACAAATTCGCATACCAGATCAGCCAGGACCAGTTCACCAACAATTTGAAGCTCCGTAGCGAACGACGCGCCGACAACGCCGACCGCCGCGCCGCCGGGGCCGATGCCCGTGCCGCCGCATCGCACGGCATCGCCATGGAAGACCGCCGCGAGCGGCTCCAGGACAAGCGCGAGCTGCGAGATGTGCGCGAGGCCATGGCGCGCGAGTCAAACCCCAGCATGTCGGACACCCAGATCCGGGCTGTGCGCGCCGGCATCCTGCAGACACCGGGTGCGGACAACGCCAAGGCCAAGTACGACTATGACCCGGTGAAGGTGCAGAAGGCATTTGGGGAAACCATCCCCGCCCGATATGCGGGAGAAAAGGACACCGTGAAGCGGGATATGGAGAAGGAGCGGCGCTTCCAGGAGTTCATGGCCGACAACCCCAACATCAGGGACGTGGACGAGGGGCTGGTGAAGTTCAACACCGCAGAAGTGAAGCGCACGCGAGGGGAGAAAGCCGGCCGGGCATCGGCCGTGCAGGGAGCCATGTCGCCGGAGGCCATTGCCACGACGGCCAAGAAGTACGGCATGACCGAGGACCAGGTGCGCGACAAACTGCGCTCCCAGGGCCTCATCAAGTAGGCGGGCTTGGGGCGTACCAAGCCTGACAGCCTCGACGGAGTTCCATCCGCGAGGTAATGCATGCCCCAGACCCCCCAAACCGCCGCCGATGGCGGCGTTGACCTGTTCGAGATTGCCGGTATCAATCCCACGGCGAAGACGGCAACCCAGGCCTCGGCCGGTGACGTAGATCTTTTCGAGCTGGGCGGAATCTCCATCGATGTGCCCAAGCCGAAGCCGCAGGGTATAGGCGGCTATGTGGCAGACGCCATCACCGACGTGTTCAAGCGCGCGGGCGGCGCAGCCCTCTCTGGCGTAGCCTCCGCGCCCGAAGCTGCCCAGTCGGGCATCCGCGCCACGGTGCGCAGCGGCGCCGGCGGCGACCCCGCCACGGTCATGCCCGGTGGTGCTTTCATCCCAGGCATTGACACAGACGAGGCCATCAACGGCCCGATGACGCAGCAGCAGCGCGACCGCCGCGAGCTGCAGGCCGAGCGCGCGGCCGTGGGCGTGCGCCTGCCGGGCGCCGAATCGCTGGCCCGCGCCGGCCGCGATGCGCAGAAGGCCATCAACGACACGACCAGCCAGGCCACGCAGGACGCCGTGGCCAACTCCCAGATCACGGGCAATCTGCTCAAGGGCGAGATCGACTTCGGCAAAGACCCATCGGTGCGCGGCTTCCTGATGCAGGGCGCAGACGTGTTCGGCAGCATGTTCCCCGTGGTGGCCACGGCACTGGCCACGCGCAGCCCGGGCGCGGCCGGCGCGGTGGGCGGCGCCATGGCAGCGGGCGAGGGCGTGGAGAACGCGCGGGAGTTCATCGCCAAGCAGTCGCACGAGCAGCTGCTGGACACCAGCCCGCTGTACCGCCGCATGATCGATGCCGGCGCGCAGCCCGACGAGGCGCGGCGCATCACCAGCGCCAAGGCAGAGGACGCCTCGGCGCTGCTGCAGGGCGCGGTGGCCACGTTCGGCGACCGCTTCACCGGCAAGCTGGTGACGGGCGGGCTCGACCCGCTGCTGGCCCGCGTGGCCGGCCGCTCGGTGCTGGGCAAAGCGGCTGCAGGCGCGGGCATCTCGGCGTTGGAGGAGGGCACGCAGGAACTGACCGAAGGCGTGGCCTCGGACCTGGGCACCAAGAGCGTGGCCCACGGCAAGGAAATCGGCGAGGACTCGGCTGCCAACTTCGTGCTGGGTGCGCTGGGCGGATCTGCACCAGGTGCTGCGCGCGGCGTGGTGGCCGGCGTGAAGGATCGTAGGGGAGCCCAGGCGGATGCCGGCGGGCGCAGCACGGTCATCGACGTGACCTACAAGGATGCCGAAGGCAACACGGTCACGGACGTGGCCACGACCGCAGACGCTGGCCAGGGCGACGGCGCTGCAGCTGCGCCTGCCCCTGCACCGGCACAGACGGAGCAGCACGCCGAGCAGCAGCGCGTGCAGCAGCCCGATGGCACGCCCGAAACCATGGACAGCACCACGGCTGCCACGCGCCTGGCCGAGCTGGAGGTGATCGACAGCACCACGGGCCTGAACCCTGCGCAGCAAGTGGAGCGTGCAGCGCTGGCCCAGCGCCTGGAACAGGACGCGGCGCGCGAGGCCGAGCTGGAAGCCCTGGGCGATGAGCCCCAGACCGTGGCGGCCGAAGCTGCTGCGGCCGAACAGGCCCCGGCGTTTGATCCTGGTGCAGTGCGGTCCAAGACATGGCCCCAGTTCGTGCACGAGCGCGGCGAGAAGGTGGCCACCCTGCGCCGGGGCACGCCCATCTGGGACCAGCTGCAGCACGAATGGGCCGCAGTGAAGACGCGCCGCGCCGGCACAAACCCCGAGGGCACGGGCGCCGCCGGCACGCCCGTGCAGGAGATCCAGAACCGCGACCGCAGCCGGCCTGCCAGCGTGGTGCAGATGCAGGGCATGGCCCAGAACCCCGATTACCTGCGGCTGGGCGTCTCGCGCAGCCCCGAATCGGGCGCTCCCATGGTGTTCGCCGTGGGCGACCAGGCCGACGCCGTGCAGGCGCTGGGCCGGGCCGACGTGGCGGTGATGAGCGATGGCCAGCGCGTGCCGTTCCGCTACGGCGTGATGGAGGCGGCCGACGTGCAGCCGTCCAACTTCGCGGACGGCGCCGTCAATCCGCTGTTCGACGCAGCGCACCCGGGCACCGTGAAGGCCCTGAACAACGGCCGCGTGGCAGGCCTGCGCGCTGCCTATGAGCGCGGCACGGCCGACGCTTACCGGCAGGAGCTGGCCGCCGACAGCGACATACACGGCATCGACCCCGCCGCCATCGCCGGCATGCAGGCCCCTGTGCTGGTGCGCCTGTATTCCGAGAAGGACAACCAGGTCAACATGGGCGCCAAGAGCCAGAGCCAGGCCCTGGGCCTGTCGGCCACGGAGCAGGCTGCCACCGACGCGGCCCTGGTGGACGGCGGGGTGCTGGAAGTGTTCGACAGCGGCGCCCTGGACAGCGCCGCGAACCGGGACTTTGCCCGCGCCTTCATCGGCAGGCTGCAGGAGCAGGGCCAGGACGTGGCCGGAATGGTGGACGCGAGTGGCGCGCTCTCGCCAGCCGGCGTCACCCGCCTGCAGGCGGCGCTGGTGCACAAGGCCTACGGCGACGGCGACCTGGTGGAATCGCTGTTCGGCTCCACCGACAACGACATCCGCGCCATCGGCGAATCCCTCAAGGCCGTGGCCGGCGAGTGGGCCAACCTGCGCCTGGCGGCCGAGCGCGGCGCCATCAATGCCGAGGTGGACGTGACCGAGAACCTGCTGCAGGCCATCCGCCTGGTGCAGAAGGCTCGGCGCGAGCGCGCGGCCCTGCACGACGCTGTGCAGCAGGTGGACATGCTGACGGGCGATGTGCCCGACGCCCTGACCGTGGGCCTGCTGCGCCTGCTGTACAGCGGCCACTACCTGACTCGGCCCGTGGGCCGCGACCGCCTGGTGGAGTCCCTGCGCGCATACATGGCCGCAGCCTTGGCGACCTCGGCCAGCGGTGATATGTTCGGCGAGCAGGTTGGACCTGCCGCAATTCTTGCTGCCCTGAGCGGCCAACCCGTCCCACAGCCACAACAGACCAATGACACAAGCACCGACTCCCAGCAAGCCCCAGCCCCAACCCCGCAAGGCAGCCGAGAACCCACTGGCAGCGATGCTGCTGGGGAGCGTGCTGATGCAGCAGGGCCAGAAGCACGGCGACAAGAGCCAGACGGAGCAGGGCGAGCAGCTGCTGGAGATCGCGCAGACGGCCCAGGGCAAGAAGCAGACGCCGACAGCGGCGCCGTAGCGCCCGAGCTGGAGCTTTCCAGCTACACCCCCGACGAGATCCAGGCCCAGCAGGCCCAGCAGCAGGAGGCCGAGCAGCGCCGTGCGCGCGACGACGCCCAGGCCGAAGCCCAGGCGCGTGCCGAACGCGAGCGCAAGGAAGTGGCCGAGCGTCAGGCCGCCAGCGCCGAGCACTTCCAGCTGGGCCAGGACGCGAAGGATGCGCTGAGCGGCCAGCAGGGAGTTTTTGACAAACCGGCCGCGGCTGGGCCGGTGCGGCCAGACACTGCTGCAGCACCTGCAGCACCTGCAGCACCTGCAGCACCTGCAGCACCTGCAGCACCTGCAGCACCTGCAGCACCTGCAGTGAGCCAGCGGCCCAAGCTGCGTGACACGCGCGGTAAAGGCGTGCGCCTGCATGGCACCAGCCGTCCGCTGCCCGCAGGCGGCCCCACGAATGATGGCGTCTACCGCGGCAACGTCCTCAACATTTACGGCCAGGGCTTCTACACCACAGACGCCGCCGACATCGCCGCCGGCTACACCCGCAAAGGGCAGGGCGGCGAGCCCACGCTGTATGAGATTGCCGAGCACTCTCCTGTCCGCCTGTATGACATGGATGCTCCGATGGAGCCAGAAGTGCAGTCCATGGCCAAGCGCGTTCTGGACGGCCTGGCCCGCGATGAGAACACGGAGACGGGCGAGCGCATCACCACGCTGGCCCAGCTGTTCGACGAGGCGCGCGCCGAGTCTCGCTACGAAGGCGTGAGTGCGGACGAGCTGCAGGAGCGGTTCGACGGCATTCGCTACAACTTGGAGGACATGGGCTATCGCGGGTTTGCGCATGTGGGCGGAGGAAAAACCGGCAACCAGGCTCACAAGGTGAACATCTACTGGTATCCCGAGGATGATTTGTCCGTCACGCGCAGCGAGCTGTCCCGCTTTGAGGAAGGGGCTGAGCAGCCGGCGGGAGTACCGTTCAAGCGCGCGGAGAGTTCCGTGGCGCCCACCATGACGGCAGACCTGGCGCAGGAACTGCTGCGCATCGCTGGTGGCGCGGCGCAAGCGGGCGCGCGCCGTGCGCCCCAGGCGCCCATGGCGCGCGTGCAGAAGGTCGTGGACGAAGTGCGCCAGGCCTGGGCCAACGCGCCGCGCATCAATGTGGTGTTCGACCTGCAGGACCCGCGCGTGCCACAGGAGGCGCGCGACACGGAGCGACTGCAGGCGGCCGAGGGCGCGGAGGGCGTGCCCAAGGGCTTCTATTTCGATGGCGAGGTCTACCTGGTTGCGAGCCAGCTGGCCACGCCCGAGGAAGTGGCTCGCGTGCTGTACCACGAGGCGCTGGGCCACCACGGCCTGCGCGGCGCCTTCGGCGAGAAGCTGGATGCGGTGCTGGACCAGATCATCGTGGCCCGCCCCCGCGAGGTGCGCGCCAAGCTGCAGGAGTATGGCGAGCTGGACGACCTGGTGGGCCGGCGCTACGCGGCCGACGAGGTGCTGGCCGAGATGGCCGAGACACAGCCGCAGCTGGGCTTTGTCCGCCGCGCCGTCGCCGCCATCCGCGCCTGGCTGCGCACCCATGTGCCCGCGCTGCGCGACCTGGCCATGACGGACGCGGAGATCATCCGCGACTTCATCCTGCCTGCGCGCCGCTGGGTGGAGCGTGGTGCGGCGGCCGCTGCATCGGCGGTGTCGGCACGGCCCAAGTACAGCCTGGACAGCGGCGCTGGCCGGCGGGCGCTGCAGGAGCTGTCCCAGCTGGACGACTTGTTCACCTTGCCAAAGTCGAAGCAAACGGATCTGAAGGCCATCGCCAAGGAGCACGCTCCGGACATCGAGGTGAGCAAGCCGGTGAGCATTGCCGGCCGGCAGGAATACACGTTGAAGATGCCTGATGGCAAGAAGGCCACGCTGTCGGTACGCCAGCCCAACCCATACGGCGAGCAGGTCTACGACATGCTCTACACGGCGGAGGGAATGGAGGCCGTGGCCGGCAGGCCTGGCGAGAACCCGGAGGATGTGCCTCCGACCACAGACGTGTGGCTGGACGTGTCCAAGTTGTCCCGAGGGGACTCGGGTGCCATGGCGTACAGCATCGCCGCCACCTTCGCGCACAACACGGACAGCATCTTCATCGGCGATCCTCACGGGCTGAGCAAGACCGCGCTGCGTCGCCGGCTGGAGCAGATGCTGTCCAGCGCCTTGAAGTTCGGCACCACGCGCCACCTGGCGCCACACCCTGACCAGGTGCGCGGTGGTCACGGAGTGCCGGGCCTACGCTGGATCTATGGGGATGACGTCGGCAATGTGGAGCGCATGATTGCGGCGAGCGTGGCTGCCACGGATAATGCGTTCCCAACCTCCAACCAGATTGAATATGACGCAGACAGTGGATCGTTCCGACTTTCCAATTCCGGGAAGCAACTATCAAGACAGCAACTGGCTGGCTTGGTTGGACAATCCATCCGAGCAAGACGTGCAGTGGCTGGAAGCGGACCGGCAGAAGCGGAAGCTGGCTGGCGAACAGTTGCGCGAGCGGCTGTCTGGCGTGCCCTTCTACGCGGAGAGGGCAGCGCGGGTGAAGGCAATCGACGGGGACGAGGCGCTGTACTGGGAAGGTTTGCTGAGCGGCACGCACAAGTTCTAGGCGACCCCAGCCCCAAGCTGCGCGTTTTCTACAGCCGCGGCCCCGCTTCCGGCGCGGTCACTCCAGTGCAGTCCAAGGGCCGCCTGGGCCGTCTGCAGGACAAGGTGGCGGACCTCACCGGCTACCGCTCGGTGGATGACTTCCTGTATTCCTGGCAGGACAAGTTCATCGATCTCAAGCGCATTCAGGAACACATCAAGGCCCTGAACGGCACCGTCAGCGAGACGAACGACGCCTACCGGGGCGAGGAGCTTTACCACAAGCGCGTGGCCAAGCGCACGGCCAACTTCCTGCGCGACGAAGTGCAGCCGCTGCTGCGGCGCCTGAACGCCACGGGCATCGCCATCGAGGAGTTGGAACGCTTCCTGCACGCCCGCCACGCTCCCGAAGCCAACCGCGTCATGGCCGAGCGCAACCCCGGCGCCCAGCAGCTGCAGGCGCAGCGCGATGGCGCCGGCAAGACCGTGGAAGATCTGCGCCGCCAGCTGCAGCGCGCCCAGGCCCGGGGCATGGCCACCGGCCCGGTGCAGAAGGCGCTGGGCCAGGCGCTCATCGACCAGGACCGCTGGGACAGCGCCGAGGCCTTCGACGGCACCGAGGAGGAGCGCCTGTCGCTGTCGGGCATGAGCGATGCCGAGGCCCAGGCCATCATGGCCGGCTACGACCCGGAACAGCGCCAGGTGCTCGAGGAGCTGGGCACGCGTGTGCACCGGATGAACGAAGGCACTCTGCAGACACTGGAGAACTACGGACTCATGGACCAGGCCACGCTGACGGCCTGGCGCAAGACCTACCAGCACTACGTGCCGCTGCACCGCGACGAGGCCCACCCTGACAGCAAGGCCCACCCCATCGGCCAGGGTTTCAGCACCAAGGGCGATGCATCTAAGAGGCGCACCGGCTCGAACGAGCGCGTGACCAACATCCTGAGCCACATCGTCATGCAGCGCGAGGCGGCGCTGACGCGCGGCGAAAAGAACAACGTGGTCAAGCGCATGTACCTGCTGGCAGCGCAGAACCCGGACAAGGAGCTTTGGAGCCTGGAACTGCCCAAGAAGAAGGCGCTGGACACGGACACGGGCCTGGTCAAGACCATGGTGGATCAGGGCGCCAAGGCGCGCGACAACGTGGTGACGGTGCGCATCGGCGGCAAGGATCGGTACATCGTCTTCAACGAGCGTAACGAGAAGGCCCTGCGCCTGGCCGTGGCCATGAAGAATCTGGATGCCATGGAACTGGACCGCTTCACGCGGATTGCTGCCTGGATTACGCGCTGGTTCGCATCGGTGAATACCCAGTACAACCCTGTGTTCGGTGTCATTAACCTTGCGCGCGATCTACAGGGCGCCATGCTGCAGCTGTCCACTACGCCACTGGCCGGCAAGCAGGCCGAGGTGTTTCGCAACATCCGCCAGAACACGCGCGCCATCTACAAGGAACTGCGCCGCGAGCGCAAGGAAGAGGGCGCTCCCACCGGCCAATGGGCGCAGCTGTGGGAGCAGCTGCAGCTCGATGGCGGCACGACAGGCTACCGCGACCTGTATGCCGATCCCAAGGACCGCGCCAAGGCACTGCAAAAGGCGCTGGACCAGGCTGGCCAGGGCACATCAGCTGCCGCCGGCGGCCGGGCTCTGCTGGGCTGGTTGTCCGACTTCAACGAAACGCTGGAGGCGACCACGCGCCTCGGCGTCTACAAGGCCGCGCTGGACCAGGGCATCAGCCGCCAGGAGGCGGCCAGCATCGCCAAGAACATCACGGTGAACTTCAACCGCAAGGGCCGCAACACCTCCGTGGTGGGGGCGCATTTTGCATTCCTGAATGCGGCGATCCAGGGCAACAAGCGCATGCTGGAGACGCTGGCGGGGCCTGCCGGGCGCAAGATCATGATGGGTGGTGTGGCCCTGGGCATGGTGTCGGCCATGGCGGGGTATTTGATGATGGGCGGCGGCGATGGCGCCGACGACGAATGGAAGAAGATCCCCGAGTTTGTGAAGGAGCGGGCGATCATCATCCCGCTGGGCCGACAGGACTATGTGGCCATCCCGCTGCCCTTGGGGTTCCATGTGTTCCCCAACATCGGCCGCACCATCGTGGAGATGGGGGTGCACGATGACCCGACCAAGAGCCGAATGGGGCACGTCCTGGACATGGCTGTGCTGGCCCTCGATGCCTACAACCCGCTGGGCGGGTCTGCGGATCTGGGGCAGATGGCATCGCCCACCTGGTTTGATCCTGCGCTGGCCCTGGCTCGCAACAAGGACTGGACAGGCCGCGAGATCTACCGAGAGGACCGGAATTCAAATGACCCGACGCCGGGCGCGAGCCGTGTGAAAGATTCGACGGCAAAGCCCTACCGCTGGTTGGCTACCCTTGCCAATGCCTCGACGGGCGGCAACGATTGGCGGCCTGGCGCTGTCAGCCCAACGCCAGAGGCTGTCGAGTACTTGGTTGAACAGATCACCGGTGGCGTGGGCCGCGAGGTGAACAAGGCCGTGGCCATGACCACCTCCGCCTTCACTGGCGAGGAACTGGCTCCGCACCAGGTTGTTCTGGCAGGCCGGCTCTATGGGAACACGCGCGGCGCCAATGGCCAGAGCAACGCCTATTACGAGAACCTCAAGCGCATCAACATCAGCGAGAACGAATTCAAAGCCCGGGTTCACGGCGGCGAGGATGCTGATGCCGTGCTGGCTGATGTGCCGTTGGCAAAAGCACACGATGCGGCAAAGGCGTTGGATAAGAAGATCTCGAATCTGCGCAAGTTCCGCCGAACGGTGCAGGCCGGAGATGCCTCTGACAAGCGCGACCAAGTCAAGGCCATCAATCTTGAGATTGAACTGTCAATGCGGCAGTTGAACCAGGAGGTTGAGGGCGTGCTTGACAAATTTCGGGAGCGCTGACGGAATTATTTGGTCGAAGTTGCGTCAAGCTGCTGCTGATCTTCTCATTCTTCGACCAATGGCTTGGCGCATTCTGCTATGCAGCTACGGTAGCTTGTGACATAAAAGATCATTGAAAAATACGCTGTTGTGAAATTTCCATTGATTCCATAGACAATGGTGTAACAGAATGCGATAATTTGATATAAGGAATGTGGTGTGTCAAGAACCACCCCCCGTGACCCAGTGACCATCGGCTACTGAGCTAAGTCAAATAAGCCGGCGAAAATTCGTTGTACGCAGTGTGGCTGAGCGGTACACCAACCTTTCGAGCTCCTACTTGGTTCGGCGTTTGGCATGTCTGATGCGGGATGTGCATCTCCCTTTGTTGTGACCTTTGTTTAAGAGGAAGAAAATGCTTGAGCTTTGCTTGTTCGACCTAGATAACACATTGGTCTCAACTGATGACCTTAAAGAGGCTCGCGAGGCTTCTAAGAACAATGAGGACCCGGTCCACTTGGCCCAGCTCAACGCGCTCATTCGGACTAGACCAAACCGGCTTATATATGAGTGTTGCTTCCTGCAAAGGCTCCGAACGGACTTTCCTCAGCTAAAGCTTGGGGTCTTCACTCGAGCACCTCGTAGCTACGCCAGGGCGCTTTTGGCGTGGGCGTACCCCGGTTTTGACTGGGATGTCATCGTCGCGTACGAGGATGTTTCTCGTACTAAGCCTTACGGTGATGGAGTGCGCAAGGCCATGAATGAGGTTGGTTTAGATGACCTTGGGCGGGTCGCTTTGATCGGCGACAACGATATAGATGTTAAGGCCGCGTACAACGCAGGCTGTTTGGTCGCTGTGGACAAGCGCACTTGGCCGTTCCGCATTCTCTCTGAACATTGGCGAGCTCAAGATTTGGTTCCAGACGGCATCATCGAGAATCCCCAAGACGTGCTGGATTTCATCCAAGATCACCGGCCGTTCCTTCCCAATCTTGAGCGGTTGCTGGAGAACGGTATGCCTCAACGCGGTCAGCGATACGTCAAGGTGGGGTATTGGGCTGTTGGAGATGACCGTCGTTATCCTATCAACATTGCGGGTCGTAGCATTTCAAACCATAATTCAGTGCAGCGGCGGAGAGTCAATCATGCTCTATCAACCTCAATAGAGGACAACAAGGAGTCAGCCCAGTTTCCTCTCCCTTGGTTGGATGCAGTGCGGGACTTCATTGAAGTTACCTTCAACGACATTTCCCATCCAGAAGGGGTGATTGTGACGGTAGTGCCTCATCGCCCTGAACGTCAGCCTCGCCTCGAACAACTGCTGAACCAGCTTGGCGCATACCTGCAAGTCAACCCGACTGAGGCAGCTGTCACGTTGGCGCCTGATCTGCTAGCGTACACCATCGGCGTTAGATCCAATCACAATGAATTCCTAAACCGTGCTCAACGCTTCGAGAATGTCCGAGACCACCTTGTGGTGGCCCGGCCAGAGCTTGTGAGTGCAGGACAGGCGTACTTGGTCATCGACGACGTCGTTACCACAGGTGCGTCGCTCATCAGCGCTCAGAATCGGCTTACTGAGGTTGGTGCGCATGACGTGGTCCTTCTCGGCTTGGGCAAGAATGTCGGTGACCTATACACTTACGCATGACCATCGTCTCGCCGCAGACCTTCTACCTGCTATCCCTCTCGAAGCTCAAGGGCGTTGGCCCTGCTGCGCTCAAGCGGGCCATTCTTCTACCTGGCTTCGATAGGATGTCCGTGGAGGAGCTCGCTGCAGCTGTTCCACCGATCGCTCGTTCGCTGGAGGGTGGCGCCAACTGGCACGAGGCTCAGGACTGGGCCTACATGCAGGTTACCGCTGCCGAAAAACATAACGCTCGTATTCTGTCTGCCGTTGACGGAGAGTATCCAGCGCTGTTAGCTGCCACGAAGGATGATCCGTTCATCATCTACGTGCAAGGAGCTCTCGCGGCGCCTGATCAGCGCTCATTGGCCATCATAGGCACTCGCGAGCCGACCAGCCATGGAGCTGTAGTCGCTAGAAGGATCACTACGCACTTTGGTGAAGCCGGATGGAGTATTGTCAGCGGCCTTGCCATCGGGTGCGACGGCTTGGCTCACCAATCTGCGATTGACTGCGGCGCACACACGGTTGCTGTAATGGCCCATGGTCTGCATATGACATCGCCGTCAAAGCATAGGAGCCTAGCGCAAACTATCTTGGACCGGGGAGGGGCGTTGGTCAGCGAGTATCCGTTCGGACAGGCTGTTCAACGTCAGCAGTACGTGAAGCGAGATAGGACCCAAGCTGGAATGGCTCTCGGAGTAGTAATGGTTCAGTCTGACCTTAAAGGAGGCAGTCTCTACGCTTCACGCGCAACGCTGGAGTATGGTCGATGGCTTGCTATTCCATATCCTACGATTAAGGACAGGGACAACATGGAGCCCAAAGTGCAGGCGAACTTGGTCATTTCCGAGGCGGCGCCGCATGAGCGAGCAGATCTATTGCGATGCTCCCTGAATGATCTTGAGCGTGTCATTATCCTGAGAAGTAAGGAGGACTATTGGCAGCTGGCGCAGTCGAGTGGCGTGGAGCCTTTCATAAGGGGTGAGCTGGCTGCGGGGAAAATCTACGGTACCGAACCCGATGCGCTAGAGGTAGCGGAAGATCTCTTCCAGCTGCCGTCATCTCAGTCCCAAATATTTCCTGTAATTGAAGGTGCCAAGCCTGAACCGGTCGCGCCACCCTGGGGTTTAAACTTCATCGAGGGAGGAGTCGCAGTCGGATCAGTCGCGCCAGATTTCTCTCCTGTTGCTGGCCTCAATTCTTCCCCAGAAGACACAGCGGTAACAGAGATCGGTTTGGAACCCGCACTGAGGGACGCCGCCTCTGCTGAGGACCGTGTACAGGTCGATGCCCTATCCCTTGAACGTTTCAGAGTAGAGTCTGCGACGGCTAGCCAACTGGTAGAGGTGGGACGCGCTTCAGCGCTGGAGTCCACAGAGTGGAGCCATCGTATTCGGCTTGATTTGAGTTTGCCAAAGGATGATGAGGTGTTAGCGGCTTTCGGTCTCTGGATGCCACCGAAGATCGGTTCGAAGGGTTTTAAAAAGTGGCTTGGAGACTCTGCGGATGAAGTGGATGTCCGCGAATTCTATGCGCGACATCGCCGTTTGCACACGCACCTCGCCGACCTGCAGCGCAAACTGGTTAGTGCTAAGCGACCTATTTCAAAAGATCAAGTGCTTGCACTTCATTTGGTTGGCGAAGAGGTAGTTCTACATCTTTCGAGACTCGCGAACTTGTCGCTCATGGTTGAAGAATATTCGAAGAATGAACGTCTCCGCTTACAAAAAGAAGACTGGATTGAGCAAAATGAGGCGGTCGACCAGTCACTTATGTCGAAAAAAGATGATGTGAGTGTGATTCGTAGTAGCTTGGTCGCGGATTTATCCGCGCTTCTGAGCGGCGGTATCACTTCGTTTTTCATCGGCGATGAAGATGCCGATGGTGGTGGATTTTTGAACGATACTGTGACTAGGCAGCTTGGACTAAGTGAATTAGTCAATCGCTTAAATTCAGTACTGTTGTCTACCTTTTAGAGGGCTCATCCGGGCTTTTGGGCTATTGCATCGCCATCAATAGGCGAGAAAAGAGGAGAAAAGAATGTTTGCACTTGTGTCTTCGCCGGACTCCATCTTGCGCGGAGGAACGCCTGACGCGAACCTCATCGCTGCTTTAAAGGCGATAGTTGCTGCAGGGTCACCCGTAGTATTGATTTCAAACCACGCAGAACCCACGTGGTTTGCGTCCACTCTCGGAGTTGGAGGGGTGCAGTTCTTACAGAGTGTGGGACGCCAGTCCGGTGAAGTGGTGCGGGAAAACGCTAGGCGTCTGAAAATCGCTTCGTACGACGTATTCGTTCTCGCAACTAAGCCAGACGATATCCAGATGGGCAAGAACGCGCAAGCGGTGTTGATTGCAGGCGGCTGGACACAAGCTGCGCCAGTTGAAGCGCTCGGCATCAAAGTTGATAGTGCTGCGCAGCTCCAGCAAACTCTCGCCCTGACGCAGGGTTGGACGGGGCAATGGTGGTTCTCAGGAAACGCCAAAAACTACCAAGTACGGGCGCTGAGCGACCTTTCCAGCATGTACAAGTCAGCGGACCAGGCGGACTTCAGCCACCGGGTCACTACCATTGTCAAAGGTGGGGGGCCACGTTTGATGGCATTACTGACCATAGCATCCCGCTCACTGCTCATGGAGGGCGTCGATAAACTTGATGAACTGCTTTGGGGGGTCTATCCGTCGTCGAATAGCCTGAACGATGACAGCGAAATCTTGAGTGACTTCACGCATCGTTTGCGCACTACTGTCTCACGTGTGCGCTTGGCTAAGCGAGGCGTTCCACTTTTCATTCGGCATCACCCCTCTACGAAACGATCATCTAGTGGAGGACGTGTCGATCGCACGGACCCCTCTGAGCAAATTCAAACGATTCACTTGAATCCTGAGTACAGGAAAAATATCAGAGGCCGCAACGTTGTAGTGGTTGATGACTGCACGACCTATGGAGTGTCGTTTGGCGTCGCAGCTGCGTTTCTTAAGAAGGCCGGTGCGGCTTCTGTAATGGGAGTCGCTCTAGGTAAGTTCGGTAGTCAGCTACGCGAGTACGATATTGAGATCTTGACTGATCCATTTGCGCCAATTCATTCAGATGGATTTCGGGTAATTTCGTCAGCCGGATTCGCTGGTAACACGAGCCACTTTAGTCAGCAAACCCTAATTAATATTTTCCCTTGATGCGCTGAATAGGTGAAAATCATACGTGAAAACAGCCATTCAGAAAAGGAGTGTTCAATGAATGGTGTTTTCTGGCTGCTGCTAAGGTACTCGGCCGTGAACTTACGTCGGCATATGCCAGTCCGCCAAGCAGGTGCTGAGACCGATAGCTCCTTTCCGGTCTGTGATTCTCGCTGGCAGAGCATGTCGCCCATCAACCGCGCCCCAAAGCATGAGCTTCTGGAGGGTGCCCATGCAGTGAATGAGACTCCCTGCGTCGTTTGACTACGCGAAGTCGGTGGTTCTGAGCTAGGTAAGGTGCGGATGTTGATGAGTTAAGGCAGGCACTGTGCCATGACCAAAACCTGCCCAAAGTAGGCTGAAATAGGGCGAAAAAGGCATGATTTCGAAAACACCAGGAGCGTGGCTATCGCTGCAAGTTATTGATTGGAAAGGTGTTTTCTCTTATGCCTATTTCAGTGGATCGGACTTTTAATCCGTTGGTCGCGAGTTCGAATCTCGCAGGACCCACCAAAGAACACAAGGCCCCGTAGCGATACGGGGCCTTTTTTCTTTGCTATCGAAGAAGTAGCAAGATGGGGCCGAGGTTTACAGGCCGCGTTCCGCAACTCTCCCCGTGTTCCGCAATTCACCGAACGGGCTGCCCACCTTGTGGCGGATGTACTGGGCGGCCATGCGCTCCGTCGTGTGCTCCAGCCGTATCCCGCCGTCGTCATCCAACGTGGTGGCGGCCGTGGCGCGCAGGCCCCGAGGCTGGAACTGCGCCTTGGGAATGCCGGCGGCATCCCGAGCGGCGTCGAAGCGGTCGCGGAGCATGTTCTTGGTCACAGGCTACCGGCTTCGTTGAGCTGGCCGAGCAGGATTCGAACAAGCCGAGCATGTGTTGCGCGTGTCTGCGGGACGAGCAGGTTGTGGATCGTCTTGACGCCGCGCTACGTCAATCTACTACGGAAATCTTGAGCGCGTACGCCGAAGACTTGCCTTGGCGGGCGGCTGCGCGGTTGAGGAAGACACGCACACGGTAGTCACCGCTGGCGGGCAATGCACCGGTCCATGTGGGGCCGTCTGCCACCTCGCCCCGATACAGCGCTTCCTCGCTGCCGGGCGGCAGCACGTTGAAGTAGGTGGAGGTGGATTTCGTCTCCATGTGCACGGTCATCTTCTGCCCGGCAACCGCACGCACTATGTAGTCGCGCGCCTGCTCCTTGTTGCCTTGGAGCTTGCCTTGGACAGTCGCGCCCGACGTGCCTTTCTTGAAGGTCACCGCAGTGGACGGAACGTCCGCCTGGGCGATCGCCGGCATTTGTACAAGCGTGATGGCAGCGAAAAATGCAGCTGCGCAAATTCTGGAAAGCATGCTGATCCTTTCTAAGAGGCACTGATCGCCTCGCTTGCATGCAGGCTACCAGATGATTTTCCGCTTGGGCGCACCCGACGGGCGCGGTTTGCAGGAAGAACTCCGATCAGTGCCGAGGCCTGCCCTGACGGGCCCTTCCGTCGCGCCGCCCCCGCCGATGACGGTAACGGTCATGGTTGTGATGCCTGCAGGCACCGTGCAAAGTTGGGGGCCGCCAGCGGCCGTTGTTGATTTGGTGTTTCTGCTCGCTTTTTCCTCTTCCCTAGATGCCTAGAAATTGAAACGGTACTGATTCCTGAAGCTGCCGCGTGGCATCGCCCGAGAAGGTGTGGTTCTGGTCTGGGCCCAGATCCAGCTTGAGAACCTTGCCGGTTTTCTGGCTGAAGTCGAGTGCCGTGAGGTCTATCCAGAAGGTATTTGGCGTCAACGCTGATTCGAAGAAGTAGAGCTTGCGCTGGTGGTCGAAAACGGTTCTCCAGCGGGTTGACGAGATATTGGGCTCCTCGGGCGTATTCAGGCCGTAGGGTACCGAGGCGTTGCGGATCACGCTGAAGACGCTGGCCAGCGCCTTGTTGGGGTCCTGACTTTTAGGGATGGCGTTGACGTAGAAGGATGCGCGGGCAAATCGATCGGCGGCGCGATTGGTGCCGGGCAGCATGGTGGTGCCGCCCACTTGCTGCCAATAGGTGTTGAGAGCCAACTGCTGATCAAACGTCGGTGAATTGGTCATGACCTGGTATTGCCGGCCGTGATGTATCACCTGCCGGCCATTGATGTACTCGACGATGGCGCTGTCGCCGCTGGCGTCGGACATCGAGAGATGCAGCGTCGTCAGCCGGTTCTCTCCGGGAACGTTGTCGGAGACGATGGTGAAAGGTTCTTTCTCCAGCGCCGCAACGGCTTCCTGGACGGTGGCGAAGTTGTCCAGCACGTATTGCGCCCAGGCTGCAATGGTCAGGCCAGGCTTGCTGCCCGCACCGAAGGCCGGGTATTGGGATTCCACCAGCCAGAGCAGGTTGGCGTTGAGGCCGGCTTCATTGACTCCATCGGTGGTGGAGACGTCATAGCCCGAGGTGATGACGCTCCCGTATTTGGACGTCCAGCGCAACGAGTTGGGGCCTGCCTTGCCTGAGCGCTCCATTCCACGCGGGAGCACCCAGAGATTGCTGACGATGTCGCTTTTCCAATCCATGGAGCGCGCGGTGACGACTTGGCCATTCGCACCAAGAAAGACAAGGCGGGTGCAGGCCCAGGTGCTGGGCAGGGCCGTAAGGCCGGCAATTCCCATCAGCAATGCGCCCACTACGGGGTGAATCTGCAGTCTGCGTTTCTTCATGGCAACTCCTTTGCAGGAAAATGGACTGGCGCAGTGTAGTGCGTCATTCGTACCCAGGTCAGAAATGGCCGCCTTGTGAAAAGGCGGGCCGGCAAACTGGCGGTCATTGGAGATGCCGCGCATGGGCCTGCGCGCATGCGGGTGCAGAGGGCACCGCTGTCAGATGGCGTGGCTGAACATGGGGCTGGCCAGCATCGCCACCGCAAAGGAGATGGCGCAGATTGCAGACCACAGGAATACGAGGAAGAGGTGGCGCATCGTGCAGCTCTCGGGAGTGTTTGGTGGTTCTTGCCAGTTCAATTGCGGATGCGGTTCAGAATGCGCAGCCCAAGCATTGAAAGGCGTTCCAGCAGAGGCCTTGGCTCCATGCGCAGCAGCAACAGCTGCTGGCCGCCGCGCACGGGAAAGGCTTCCAGCAGGCTGCGGTGGTAGCGGGCATCCGGGTCCGGGTTGAAGCTTTCTGTGGGAACGACTCGATGCATCTTGTATCTCCGTCATGTGATTTCGGAAGCCTTTGGGGAGCGCGGCCTCTGACGGGATCTATTTCAATTGGTTTCGCGGCGTTTCCGTGCGGGTCAAGTTTGTGGCCGCATGTAGGCCGGGTCTGTACGCTGCGTATGTGTTTTGCGCACGCGCTGTGCGGCCTGTCCGCAGGTCTTCACAGGTGTGAGCAGCGCGTCGGCAACGGCTTTGCGGCGGCTGGCAGTCCCTAGAATTCGGGATCCCTATCTCATTTGCCAGGAGTTCCATGTCCTCCGTTCCCACGCTTCAGATCCGGCCCGTTGCACAGGCGGACCATCAGCAATGGCTTCCTCTTTGGCAGGGCTACAACGCCTTTTACGGGCGCGCTGGCGAGACGGCGCTGCCCGATGACATCACGCAGGCGACCTGGGAGCGCTTTCTCAATCCGCTGGAGCCGGTGTTTGCGTTGGTGGCAGAGAGCGAGGGTGAGCTGGTGGGCCTGGCGCACTACCTGTTCCACCGCAGCACGACGCGGCTGGAGCCCGTGTGCTATTTGCAGGATCTGTTTGCCGATGCACGCCGGCGCAAGCAAGGCATAGGCAAGTCGCTCATCCGCGCGGTCTACGAGCAGGCATCCCTGGCGGGAGCGCGCCGTGTCTACTGGCAGACGCAGTCTTCCAACGAAGCGGGCCGTGCGCTGTATGACCAGGTGGCCGAGCATCGTGGCTTCATCGTCTACGGGCACGAACTCCAGGGCAGAGCCTGACGCTTTGTTGTCGGGTTGGCGATCCAGAGAAGAAACCTGTTGAAACAGCGGGTGCGCGCAGCCGATGCAGGTCCGCCGGGGGGCTTGGCAACCCTAGAATCACGCGTTGTCCTTTCGCTGCTTGCGCTGCACCCCCATGTCCAATCTCATCGTCCACGGCGGCACGCCCTTGCGCGGCCGCGTCGTTCCTTCCGCCAACAAGAATGCCGTGTTGCCGATCCTGTGCGCCACGCTATTGACCGATCAGCCGCTGCGGCTGCATGGCGTGCCGGACATCACCGATGTGCGCAAGATCCTGGACATCTTCCGCACGCTGGGCAGCGAGGTGCAGCTGGACGAAACCACACGCACGCTGCAGTTGCATCATCGCGATACGCGCTTTGATGCATCGTCGCATCGTCTGCCGGAGGAGATGCGCTCCTCCATCATGCTGGTGCCGCCGCTGCTGGCGCGCTTTGGCGTGGCGCGGCTGGAGGACAACGTCAAGGGCTGCACGCTGGGCGTGCGCGAGATCGATCCGCACGTGGACATCTTCCGCTCCTTCGGAGGTGAGGTGGAGCGCGCCAGCGGCTCGCTGCTGATCCACAGCGCACAGCCGCTCAAGGCCGTGCGCCACTGGCTGGACTACGCCTCCGTCACGGCGACAGAGAATTTCGTGCTGTGCGCCGTGGCCGCGCAGGGCGAGTCCATGCTGACCAATGCGGCCTGCGAGCCGCATGTGCAGGAGTTCTGCCGCTTCATGGTGATGATGGGCGCCGACATCGACGGCATCGGCACCTCGCGGCTGACGGTGCGTGGCGGCGCGCCGCTGAGCGGCGGCGAGTTCACCTTCGAGGAAGACTTCCACGAGATCACCACCTTTCTCGCGCTGGGCGCGATCACGGGCGGCGATGTGGAGGTGCGCAACAGCACGCCGGACAACTTTCCGCTGATCGACCGCACCTTCGCCAAGTTTGGCGTGCAGGTGGAGCACAAGAACGGCTGGTCACGCGCGCTGCGCTCGGGGCCGCTGAAGGTGCAGACGCCGTTCACCAGCAATGTGCTTACCAAGGTGGAAGCCGCTCCCTGGCCGTACTTTCCGGTGGATCTGCTGCCCATCTTCATTGCGCTGGGCGTGCATGCGCAGGGCAATGCGCTGTTCTGGAACAAGATCTACGACGGCGCGCTGGGCTGGACGGGCGAGCTGTCCAAGTTCGGCGCCCATGTGTTTTCTTCGGACCCGCATCGTGTGGTCACCTTCGGCGGCAATCCGCTGACGCCGGCCGTGGTGGAGAGCCCCTACATCATCCGCGTGGCGATTGCGCTGTTCATGGTCGCCAGCAGCATCGAGGGCCGCTCGGAGATCCGCAACGCCACGCCGATCCGCCGGGCGCATCCGCACTTCGTGGAGAACCTGCGCAGCCTGGGCGCTCGGGTGGAGTGGACCAACGAGGAGTGATGGAAAGCGGCGATGCGTAGGCTGCTAGGCCTGCGGCGCCGCATCCGAGAATCTCTTGGCCGCCCTGAGCAGGTAGCTCACGGCATAGAGGATGGGGTCGTCCGTCTCGTCGTCGTTCACGCGGTCAATGATTTCCAGCAGGCCCTGAAGGTCGGCGGACATCTGTGGCAGCACGCTGCTGGCCAGGGCCTCCACCGGCTGCTCGGCAGCGGCGCGGTCCGCCTTGAGGTGATAGCCGCGCAGCAGGTCGCGGACACCGATCACCATGGCGCGGCTGGATCTTTCCACATGCATTTCCAGCACGCTCAGCGCTGCGCTGATGTGGCATAGCGCGTCTGTTGCCAGGGTCTCCGGGTCGGGCGGGCTGGCGACGGCCTGCGCAGGATGCACGGAGGCTGGCATGTCTGTGTCCGGCATGGTTCTGTCCTTGCGCAATGTGTCCTGGATTCAGGGCTGGTGGTTCGAGGGCGTGGATGTGGGCTTGCACAGCCCCCGGGCAGGTCGTTTCGAGTTTTATGCCAACTTGGAATCATGTCAACTAGGCATGAATCTGAATTTGCATCCGGCAGGTACCATCGCGCAATGCAACGCAAACCCTTTCCCAGCGAAACCCAGGAGCGCTTCATCGTCCGTTTTCCGGATGGCATGCGTGATCGCATCTCGGAAGCGGCAAAGGCCGGCCACCGTTCCATGAATGCAGAAATCGTTGCGCGCATACGGCGCAGCTTCGAATTGGACGAGGCCGGCGATGCCGACCAGGCCGGGGTCGAGCAGGGTGCGGCGGGATTGAGAGAGGAAATTTCGCGCCTGTGCCAGTTGCTGCAAGAGCACAAGGACGCTGCGGCAGGCCTGTTCGAGGCGCACAAGGAAGCGGTGGTGGACGAGGCACTGAAACGCCTGCGCTCCGAAACAGGCATGGCGGCAGGCCGCGCTCCGGGGAAGAGATGAGGCTGTAGGCCTGAGACCACGCTCATCGTTGCCGAGCGCTGGCGCCTGTCCTTGCGGGGCGCGCTTATCGTTGCGTCGGGTCTGCAAGGATCCATCCCTTTTTTAGAAGCTCTTGCAGCAAAGGACGCAGCTATGAACACGGATCAGATCAAGGGCACGCTCAAGGATGCCGCAGGCAAGGTGCAGCAAAAGGCTGGCGAGTTGATCGACAGCCCCGAACAGCAGGCCAAGGGCATTGCCAAGCAGGTCGAAGGCACGGCTCAGAAAAAGCTGGGCGATGTGAAGGAAGCCCTGAAGGATGCGAAAAAGTAAGGCGCCCACGCTGCCTTGATGACGAACAAGCCCGCCACTGCCTGGCGGGCTTTTCTTTTCAGCGAGTTTTGACGGGCGCAAGCCCGAGCAAGGCGTTCCTTGCTTCCTTTGTCAGGCGGTCTGGGGCAGCTTGCGGCCGGGGTCCGCGGCCACGTGCACACGGTCACGGCCTGCCTGCTTGGCGGAGTAGAGCAGGGCGTCGGCGCGCGTCAGCGCATCGGTCAGGGCGGTGTTGGCGGCCACGGGGGCGATGCCGAAGCTGATGGTGATCCGCTGGCCGGCTGCCAGCACATAGCCGTCCGCGCTGAGCTGAGCGCGTATGCGCTCGGCCACGCGCTCGGCCTCCTCGGGCGTGGTGCGCATCAGCAGCAGCACGAATTCCTCGCCGCCAAAGCGTGAGACCAGATCGTCGCTGCGCACATGCTGCTGCAAGGTCCTGGCCACGGCCTGCAGAACGCGGTCGCCACAGTCATGGCCCCAGCTGTCGTTGATGCGCTTGAAGTGGTCTATGTCGCCGATCAGCACGGAAACCGGCGCCATGTGCGAATCGGCCAGGCGCAGCTCGGCGGCCTCCTGGAAGGCGCGACGGTTGAGCAGGTTGGTCAGCGAGTCGTGGTTGCGCTCCTGGCGCAGCGCGGTGAAGACATCGCGCACCGTGCAGGCCAGCAGCATCAGGGTGAACAGCAGAGCAAACGACAGCGTGCTGACCAGAGTCACCAGCCAGTAGGTGGAGCGAGCAATCTCATTGAGGTCGGTGCTGCCCAGGGCCAGCACCAGCAGCGGCCGGGCGGCGGTGTAGCCGGCAAACACCACGTAGGACCAGTAGAGCATTCTCTCCAGCCAACCCTGCGGTGGCCGGCGCCGCAGCATGGCGGGCGCCGGCAGCAACTGCAGCAGGCCCAGGCCTGTGTTGAGCCAATGCACGCGTACCCACAGATCGACCTGGATCCGGCTGTAGTAGTACAGCGCGGCCAGAACCACCGCACCTATGAGCAAACCCAGCACGGGATGGGCCGAGACCCCGTAACGCCCCGCCATGCAGCGCGCAAAGCACCAGGTGCCAAACAGGTACATGGCGCCTGTGTACACGGCCCAATGGTGGAGTTGTTCGCGGGGGGCAATGCTCTGCCATGCAAGCGCCAGGGAAACCAGGGCATAGCCGCCGGCGATCCACAGCAGATAGCGCTGGCGACGCTGCACCAGCCAGCACACGGCCAGCGTGCAACTGAGCAGCAAAATGCTCAGCGGCGCAATCAGTACATAGAGGCGATCGGTATCGAGTGACACATCCACAGCGTGTTATGCACTTGCAGGTGCGAAAGACGGCGGCTGGCAGCTTCCAAGCCCAGGCATTCAATGGCGCGGCAGCCGCAAGCGTCATTGCATTTTGCATCCGATGTCACCGGCGCTTGCCACTGCATATGCACTGTTCCGCGTTGTGCACAGCGGGTGATATCGGGTCTGCCCGCGCGCAGCCTCAAGTTCCCGGTATTTCTGACGAAAAAGCAAGTCATCTTTTCCGGATTGATGGGCCATGTCGATATGGCGGGGCTTTTCACCGGAAGACGGCCAGCGCTAGTGCGCGTGGCCTGTTGTTTCACCTTTCCTCTGTTCAGTTTTTCCGACGAGAGTTCTACGAATGAAATTTGATCAATGGAGCGTGTCCGCCAAGCTTTGGGGCACGCTGGGCGGCTTGTTGGCGATGATGCTTGCGGTATCGCTGTGGGCACAGTTTGCGGCGGCCCGCGCCATGGACCAGGGCATGCAGACGCTGTCCGAATATGAGAACCGCATCGGTCTGGCCATTCAATGGAAGGGCGCAACGGAAACCACGGGCGAGCGGGTGCTGGCCAGCAATGCCTCCACCGATGAGGAATTGACGCGCCTGCTCGACGGCCGGGTCAAGGAGGGCTCTGGCCTGATCACCAAGCTGCAGGCCGAGATCGTCAAGGGTGCCAGCGAGGCCGACAAGGCTGCGCTGGAGCGCATCGCCAGCATCCGTGCCGAGGTGCTGGCGCTGAACAAGCGGGCCCGCGAGATCAAGTTGACGGGCGATGCCGCGGCGTTCCGCGAGTTCGTCCAGCAACAGTACCTGGGTGCCATCGGCCGCTATGTGGACTCGCTGGAAGTCTTCGTGCAGCTGCAGCGCAGCCAGCGCGATGCGGCCATGGAGCAGGCCCAGGCCGCGCGCCAACAGGCCAGTGTGCTGGCCTGGATTGTCCAGGGCGTGGTGCTCCTGGCCGGACTGGCGCTGGCCTTCGTGCTGACGCGTGCCATCACGCGTCCGCTGGAGCGAGCCGTGCAACTGACCGATGCCATTGCGCAGGGCGACCTTACCGTGTCGGCCGAGGACAGCCGCAAGGACGAATTCGGTCATCTGCTGCGCTCGGTCTCGGGCATGGCGGCACGGCTGCGTGGCTTGGTGACGGAGGTGCGTGACAGCGTGCACTCGATCTCCACTGCATCCACCGAGATTGCCGCCGGGAATCACAACCTGTCTTCGCGCACCGAGCAGACGGCGTCGAACCTGGAGGAAACGGCCGCCAGCATGGAGCAACTGACCGCGACCGTGGGCCAGGCCGCCGACACCGCGCGCCAGGCCAATCACCTGGCCGGCAGCGCCGCCCAGGCGGCCGAGCGCGGGGGCGCCGTGGTGGGCCATGTGGTGGCCAGCATGGACCGCATCAGCGACAGCGCACGCCGCATCTCCGACATCATCGGCGTGATCGACTCCATTGCTTTCCAGACCAACATCCTCGCGCTCAATGCCGCCGTGGAAGCGGCCCGCGCGGGTGAGCAGGGCCGTGGCTTCGCTGTCGTGGCTGGCGAAGTGCGGGCCCTGGCCCATCGCAGCGCAGAGGCCGCCAAGGAGATCAAGGGGCTGATCAGCACCTCGGTCGATGCCGCGCAGGAAGGCTCTGCCCAGGTCGCCCAGGCCGGCCAGGTGATGGATGACATCGTGGGCAGCGTGCGCAAGGTCTCGGACATGATTGGCGAGATCACGGCGTCTTCCACCGAGCAGCGCGACGGCATTGGCCAGGTCAACCAGGCCGTCAGCCATCTGGACCAGATGACGCAGCAAAACGCTGCCCTGGTGGAGGAGTCCGCAGCGGCAGCGGCCGCACTGAGCGACCAGGCGCAGCGCCTGTCGGGCATGGTGGCCGTGTTCAAGGTTGGCAACGCTGTGCCAGCCCTGCGATAGCGCGTGCAGAAAAAAAAGGACCGCCGTGGGCGGTCCTGTTGCAGAGAAAAGCCGTGGCCCTTGCGGGCCTGCCAGGGTAAGTCAGTGAGAGGGGAGGGAGGAGATAGTCTCCCTGGCTCGGCTGGAAAATGGTTCGTGGTGGTGGCGGATTGCTCCAGTGGCCGTTGGGGCCTGGCCGTTGCGTGACCGGATGCCCATGGCTTGCGGGTGCTGCAATGACGTGGGCATCATGATTTTGGAGAGTGCAGGTGTAGGACAGTTCCCTGTGCGATACCTGCTGTTTCCCTTGTTGTGATTGCTTGGGTACCGAAACATGCAGGCACCTTTCGGCTCACACATCAGCACTACATTGAAGAATTTGTAACTTCTGGGCAATAAGGTTAACCCCTTACTTCTGGCAACAAAAAACCCGCACTTGGCGGGCTCTGTCGCAGCTTAGTGGCTGCCGGAGGGCGTGGCAGGCCGCATCTCATATGGCGAAGGGAGTGCGGTCCTTGCCTTCAATCCAGCGGGGCTGCTTGCCGCGGCCGGTCCAGGTCGCACCGGTGGCGGGATCGCGGTACTTGGGAACGCCGACCACGCGGAAACCAGCGCCAGTCTTGGCTTTGGACGAGGGAAAGACATCGGCCTCGGTCAATCCGTATTGGTCGATGATGGTGCGCACCTGGGCAATGGCTCCGGACTTTTCGGTCTTGAGCACTTCGGCGATCTGGGCTTCGAGCTGGGCTTTCTGCTGCAGCAGTGTCTTGTAGTCTGTGGTCATGTATATCAATGAATGTTGATCTGCCAATATAAAGGAATCCGGGAGAGCTTTTGGCAAAGTGAGCCTACACTGCCGCGCAACACCCGGATGACGACAGGCGTATTGTCAGAGAGCCTGTTTGAGAACAGGTTCCCATGTTGCCTGAGTCTAGGCGAGTCTGACGCTGATTTTTGTGGCGTATGGAAACCGGGTCATCGCATCTGCCACCGCTGCGCAGGTGCTGGGAAACAGGGCCGTGTAGCAGGCGCCGGCCACTTTGATGATGCATCGCTTCATGTTTCTCTCCCCTTGAATGACAGGTCTGCCTGCTTATCGGCATCTTTGCATCAAGATGAAACATTTTGTATCCTGCTCCCTGCCGATGCTGGTCAGGGGCCTTCATGGATCCATGGCAGTCCAGGAAGGGCAAGAAAAGGCCGCATGGTGCACCCCAAAAATATGAGGGAGGGAAAAACACAGGGTGCGCGGCGCAAACGGCAGGACCCTGTTGCAAGGCCCTGGCGTTTGCGACAAAAAGATCCCGCCTGCAGGGCGGGAAATGTCTGTGTTACAAATTGACACTATAGCATGCATCCGTCCAGGATGTGACGATAACTTGCAAAAACCTGACGACTCAGGCCCCGGTGGCGTTGCAAGCAAAGCGCTGCTTGCTCTAAGGGGTGGTGCAGCGGATCACCTGCAGCCAGGAAGCGTGCAATTGCAAGGGCAAGTACGCACTCTTTGAGCTCTGGCGGCCGGTGTGTCTCGGATAGGCTCGGTGGGCATCCACAGCCCTCGTTTTTGCCTTTACTACGCATCATGTTTCAAACACTTCGTGCCCGCCTGATCCTCATCTGCGTGGCAATCACAGTGGCCGCGCTGTTCGCGCTGTCCATGGCCACCTTCTGGACGGCGCGCGGCAGCACGCTGTCCGGCATCGACGAAAACATCGGCCAGCTCACGCAGGCCCATGCAGCCGCATTGACCGACTGGGTCCAGGACAAGCAGCGCATCACCGGCTCGCTGAAAACGGCGGTGCAACAGCCGGACCCGATTCCTTTCCTGCTGGCAGGCCAGCAGGCCGGCGGCTTCGATGACGCCTACTTCGTGCATGCGGACAAGCGTGCCGTGTTCACCCATCCCATGCCGGAGAACTACGACGGCACCCAGCGCGACTGGTTCAAGCAGGCCGTGCGGGAAGGCCGTCCGGGCGTCACGCCGGCCTACGTGGATGCCAGCACGGGTGAGCTGACGATCAGCTTTGTCGATCCGGTCGGGGCCTCGGGCGCGATCACGGCCGTCGTCGGCACCGATGTGCGGCTGGCGGCCATGTCCAGGAAAGTGGCGGCCATACGCCCCCAGGAAAAGAGCTTCGCC
Source organism: Delftia sp. WSY_10 (assembly GCF_043104705.1). Lineage (NCBI taxonomy): Bacteria > Pseudomonadati > Pseudomonadota > Betaproteobacteria > Burkholderiales > Comamonadaceae > Delftia > Delftia sp. WSY_10. The sequence goes on from NZ_JBICKY010000053.1 coordinate 144,011, forward strand.
TTTCTGATGGACGGCGAAGGCCGTCTGCTGGCCTACGCCAGGCCCGAGCTGGCGCTCAAGCCCGCTTCGGCGATTGCACCGGAGCTCGATGCGGCCCTGATCAAGCGCCTGGCCGAGCAGGGCGGACGTGCCGACCTGGTGCTCGATGGAGAGCCGCAGATGGTCTATGCCGCCAAGGTGGAGGGCACGCCCTGGACGCTGGCCGTGGTGATCGACCGCGCACAGGCCACGCATTCCGTAAGCGCGCTGCTGCAGGTGGCCGCCTTCATCACCGCGCTTTCCGTGCTGGGTACGGCCGTGCTGTTGACCGTGGTGCTGCGCCGGATGCTCATGCGCCTGGCCGTGGCGCGCGATGCCTTGCAGGACATTGCTTCCGGCGAGGGCGATCTGACCCGCCGCCTCACGGCGGCAGGCCGGGACGAACTGGCGCAGATCGGCCAGTCCTTCAATCAGTTCGTGGACAAGATCGCCACGGTGCTGCTGCGCATTCGCGAATCGTCGGAATCGGTGCGCATGGCGTCGGCCGAGATCGCGGGCGGCAACCAGGACCTGTCGTCACGCACCGAGCAGCAGGCCAGCTCGCTGGAGCAGACGGCAGCCGCCATGGAGCAGATCACGGCAACCGTGCAGCAAAACGCGGCCAATGCCCGCCAGGCCAGCGAGCTGGCCACCAGCGCCTCGCAGATCGCCACGCAGGGCGGTGAGGCCGTGGGCCAGGTGGTGCAGACCATGGGTGGCATCGAGGCGTCGGCACGCAAGATCGAAAGCATCATCGGCGTGATCGACTCCATCGCCTTCCAGACCAACATCCTCGCGCTCAATGCTGCCGTCGAAGCGGCCCGTGCCGGCGAGCAGGGCCGTGGCTTTGCGGTGGTCGCCAGCGAGGTGCGCACGCTGGCCCAGCGCAGCGCCACGGCGGCGCGGGAGATCAAGGCGCTGATCGACGATTCCGTGGGCCAGATCGACACGGGCAGCCGGCTGGTGCGCAATGCGGGCACCACCATCGACCAGGCCGTGGACGGCGTGCGCAAGCTCAGCACGCTGGTGGCCGAGATCAGCAACGCCAGCCAGGAGCAAAGCCGTGGCATTGCCGAGGTGGGTAGCGCCATTGGACAGATGGACCAGGTCACGCAGCAGAACGCCGCCCTGGTGGAAGAGGTCACGGCGGCTGCGCAATCGCTGCAGCAACAGGCCGTGCAGCTGGCCCAGGCCGTGGCGGGCTTCAAGCTCGACGAAGGAAACGGCGCCCGCCGCCTGCGCTGAGCGCGGGCAAAACGCCGAGGCGGCGCCTGGTGTCAGGCCGCCTTGGCGCCCCCGGAATGCTCGCAGGCAAAGGCCGGTGTACCGGCCTCGTCCGGCCGCTCGCCAGCCACGAAATACCGGTCCCGGCCGCTGGCCTTGGCCTGGTACAGCGCCGTGTCGGCCGTGCGCAGCAAGGCGCTCAAACCCAGCGGAGGCTGGGCCATGTTCGTGCAGGCGATGCCAATGCTCAGCGTGGGGCAGATGGTTGCGCCATCGCTTGTCTCGATGCGGATTTCGCGCGTGGCTTCGCACAGCCGCTGGGCCACGGCGCTGGCCGTGGCGCAGTCGGCGCCAGGCAGCAGCACGGCGAATTCCTCGCCGCCCAGGCGGCCTATGAGTTCATGCGGGCGCAGCGCCTGCGACAGGCGGGCCGAGACTTCCTGCAGCACCCGGTCGCCAGCGGCATGGCCGTGGCGGTCGTTGGTGTGCTTGAAGTGATCCAGGTCCAGCATCAGCATGGCGCCCGACTGGTGCTCGCGCTGCAGGCGCTCCAGCGTGCGCTGAGCGCGCTCCAGAAAGCTGGTGCGTGCCAGCAGGCCGGTCAGCGCATCGTGGTTCACTGCATGGCGCAGTTTGCTGAGCATGTCCTTGAAGGCCATGAGCGTGCAGGCCACGGCCAGCGGGCCTATGGACAGCATGGCCAGGCCCAGGCGGAACGAGAACGTGGTCTCCAGTTCGGAACTGGGCGAGGTGAGCAGTACATCTGAAAATGTGGCCAGCTTGATGGCACAGCTGGCGAGGTTGAGCAGGGCGACCACGAACAGCCGGTAGCGCATGGCACACAGCAGCATGGCCGGCATGCTCAGGGACAGCGCGCCCGGCCCGCCTAGGTAGATGGCAATGGCCTCGGAGATCACCAGGGCCAACAGCGGCAGCAGGGCCTGCACGATCTGCCTGAACGGCTGGCCACGCCAGGACAGCAGCTCCAGGCTTGCGGGAAAGCTCAACAGAACGGGCAGCAACAGGGTCATGTGCATCAGCTCGCTGCTGAACCACATGGCCATCATGGGCTGCCAGGGCCAATGCATCAGCTGGTGCATGCCCACCGAGCCCAGCACGGCGCCGACCACGCTCACAAGCAGGCTGCACATCACCAGGTGCAGCACCGATGAGGGGGAGCGCATCTGCCGCACCCGCAGCGGCAGGCGCCGCATCATCACCCAGCCGCAGGCCACGGCCGCCAGATCGGCGAAAGTCAGCCACAGGGTCTGGTCAAGCGGGCTGCCCGACAACCATTCGGCCAACGCCATGGCCACGGCGGCCGCCGTCCAGCAATGCCTATGGCTGTAGGCGGGGCTGCGCAGCATCCAGCCCAGGAGCAGGGCGTTGGACAGCCACAGAGATGACAGATGCCCCGGAGAGCGCAGGCCCAGCGCCACGGCCGAGCACAGAAACAGCACCCCGCCCAGCACAAAGCTGTCCCGCCAGGGCGTTGCAGCTTGTGAAATCCACGGATCTCCAGATACGGCGCGATATGACATATGTCTCCCCTGTGGAGACTGAATGGAGGCACCGGACACTGCGCGCGTTCGTCGGGCATGCCGGGCATGCCCTTGTCATGGGGAACGAGCGGTCCGGCGGGCAGCGGGAAATCGGAAAACCCTCCTTTGGCGTGCTGCGGCAAGCCGCGTAACTGCGGGCAGGCCATGCGTCGGAAGCCGACGGATGTGAGGTAACTTGAGTTCACAAAATTTACGCCTGCGGGGCCAATCTAGCGGAAATGCATGTATTTGCAAGTACTGATCCATCATGCGTGCTGCGCCTTCCCAAGCGGTTTGCCGTGTTCCGTCGAGCCCGGCCAGTACGGCCGCAGGCAGGCAGCCCTGCCCGCGGGGCAGCGTTGCCAAAGGAAGGATGGGATGCATGCTAAGTATTTATGCGAGGTCCCAGCCGGGTGACATGCAGCGGCGGAGCATCGGGGTATGTCGGGGGATTTGTAATTAGTTACTTTTGTTTCTGCTAGCCATTACTCTTGCTTGGTGGTGCCCATGTGCCGTCGCTGCTGGGCGATGCGGGATGGGGATGCATTCCAGATGCGGCGGTATCGGATGAAACGAGGATCTTGTTGATGAAAGCGACGATTTGCAGCGCATAGAATTGCCGGATTGGTGGATATCTCTGCCGAAATGTTGAACACGTCCGAGCCGCCGCCATAGGCTCTTGCCGTTGACGTCCAGGGAGCTGCATGGAATACCGTCTTGATGAAACCGACCGCCAACTGCTGCGCCTGCTGCAGACCAATGCGCGGGCTTCCACCGCGCATCTGGCCCGGCAGATGAATCTGGCGCGCACGACGGTGGTGGCCCGCATTGCCCGGCTGGAGCAGGAAGGCGTGATCGCCGGATACGGCGTTCGCCTGGGTGCGCGCGTGGAGCAGTCTGCGGTGCGCGCGTACTGCGGCATTCGCGTGCAGCCCAAGACGGCCACTTCAGTAATGCAGGCACTCAACCGTTTCACCGAGGTCGAGGAGGTCTCCGCCGTCAGCGGCCAGTACGACTACATGGTGTTCGTGCGCTGCGAGAGCAACGAAAAGCTCGACGCGCTGCTGGACCGCATAGGCCTGATCGACGGCATACAGCAGACCTATACCTCGGTGGTGCTCAGCCGCAAGATCGACCGGCGCATGACAGCGGCGCTGAGCCAGCTGGCTGAATCTGCCGCCTGAGTCTTCTGCCCGTGCCGGCCGATGGAGAGCCGGGCGGCTGTCCGCATCGACTGTCGGGCATCAGACATTTCCTAGTGAAACTGCCGGGTAGGCAGTGCCTTGCCTCGCTCCTATGCTGATGCGGGCCCCGTGGCAGACCGGGGCCTTTGTGTACGCATAACACCAGGAGACAAAGCATGCACCCAGCGCTTCGCAGTGGATGGAAACCCTTGTCATTGATAGCCCTGGCCGCCTTGGCGGCCTGCGGCGGTTCGGGAGACGGCTCCGGCAGCAAGTACAGCGCGGAGATCCGCCGCACGGAGATGGGCATTCCGCACATCAAGGCCAAGGACTGGACGGGCCTGGGCTATGGTGCGGGCTATGCCCAGGCGCAGGACAACCTGTGCACCATGGCCGACTCCTTCCTGACCTACCGCGGGGAGCGTTCGCGCCACTTCGGCGGCGATGCCCAGGCCGTCTATGACAGCACCATCGACCGGCCGCGCAACATCGATTCGGACTTCTTCTTCCGCCATGTCGTCTCCGATGACGCCGTGGCCGCCATGATCCAGGCCCAGCCCGACAAGCTCAAGCAACTGGTCGATGGCTTCGTGGCAGGCTACAACCGCGTGGTGCGCGAGACCCCGGCCGGGGCCAAGACCAATGCGGCCTGCGCGGGCCAGCCTTGGGTGCAGGCCATCACGGCCCAGGACATCTGGCGGCGCATGTATACGGCCAATCTTGCCGGCGGCTACAGCAATTTCGTGGCCCAGATCGCCAATGCCGTGCCACCTGCAGCGGCTGCGGCGGCAACGGCCTCGGCCAAGCCGGCGAAGGGCCGGTCGGCCGCGACGCAGCTGGCCGCGCTCAAGCCGGGCCAGGTGGTGGCGCCATCATTGCAGGTGGGCGGCACCACGGGCATAGGCAGCAACATGTACGGCTTCGGCCAGCAGGCCACGGGCGGCAGCAGCGTGCTGTTCGGCAATCCGCACTGGTACTGGAAGGGGCCGGACCGCTTCTACCAATCGCAGCTCACGATCCCCGGAGAGATCGATGTCAGTGGCGCCAGCTTCCTGGGTATCCCGATGGTGCTGATCGGCTTCAACAACGACGTGGCCTGGAGCCACACCGTGTCCACGGCGCGGCGCTTCGGCCTGTTCATGTACCAGCTGGCGCCCAATGATCCGACCCGCTATGTGCGCGACGGCAAGACCGAGGCCATGCAGGCCAGCAGGATCACGGTGAGCGTGCGTAATGCCTCCGGCGGGCAGGACCAGGTCACGCGCACGCTGTACAAGACCGTTCACGGCCCCGTGGTCAACCTGGGCGCCATGGACCCGGCGCTGGGCTGGACCACGCAGAGCGTGTTCGCCATCCGCGACATCAACGCCTACAACTACCGCACCTTCCGCAACTGGCTGCGCTGGAACCAGGCCAAGTCGCTGGACGAGTTCATCCGCATCCAGAAGGAGGAGTCGGCCATTCCCTGGGTCAACACCGTCGCTGCGGGACGCGGCAACGCCCAGGTCTGGTATGCCGACATAGGCGCCGTGCCCAACGTGCCGCCCGCGCAGCTGCAGGCCTGCGCCACGCCGGCCTCGGCGGCCATCAACGCGGCGCTGCCCCAGGTGCCGGTGCTGGCCGGCGGCAGCAGCCAGTGCGACTGGGGCTCGGATGCGGATTCGGTGCAGGCCGGCGCCATCGGCCCGGCACGCATGCCCAGCCTGCTGCGTGGCGACTACGTGGGCAACATGAATGACAGCTACTGGCTGTCCAATGCCTCGGCACCGCTGACCGGCTATCCGGCCATCTTCGGCTCCACCTCTTCTGCCCAGAGCCTGCGCACGCGCCTGGGCCACACCATGGCGCTGCAGCGGCTGGCGGGCACGGACGGCTATCCGGGCAAGCTGGCCACCAGCGACATCGTTCGCCAGATGGTGCTGGACAGCCGTGTGTACAGCGAGCGTTTCAAGGACGAGGCATTGGCCCAGGTCTGTCCAGGCCCCGTGTCCTCGGCGGGTGAAACGGTGGACGTATCGGCTGCCTGCACGGCGCTGCAGGCCTGGGACGGCACGGGCACGGCGGCATCCAGGGGCTCCCATGTCTGGGACGAGTTCTGGAAGCGCGTGGCCAGCCAGATCAAATCGGCCGACCTGTATGCCGTGCCCTTCGATGCGGCCGACCCCGTCAACACGCCGCGCGGCATCAAGCCCACGGCCAAGGCGGCGCTGCAAAAGGCGTTCGCCGAAGCAGTGAAGGCCGTGCAGGCCAGCGGCTTTGCCATGGATGCGGCGCGTGGCACCGTGCTGTTCTCGCAGCGTGGCGGAGAGAAGACGGCGCTGTATGGCGGATGCGGCGAGGTGGGCTACTTCACCATCACCTGCTCGGAAAACAAGATAGAGCAGGGCGGCTACAGCATGGACGGGCAGCCGCACGGCAACAGCTACATGCAGGTGGTGAGCTTCCCGGCGGCCGGAGTGGAGGCCCATACCTTCCTGACCTTCTCGCTGTCGGACGATCCTGCCTCGGCCCACTATGCGGACTACACCAAGGCCTACGGTGCGCGCCAGTGGCTCAAGCTGCCGTTCACCGACAGCGCCATCCAGGCCAGCCCGGCCTACAAGACGCAGACCGTGAGCGAGTGACATCCGCTGTCCGGCGTGATGCAGTGCCCACCTGAAGGGGCTGCATCCGGCATGCAATGCAAACGGGGGCCCAGGCCCCCGTTTCGCTTGACTGGTTGCCTGGCTCAATCCACCACGACGCGGGCCTGGCCCGCTTCCATGCGGCCGACGATGGCTGCATCGCCAAAGCCCTGTTCGGCAAACAGCGCAAGCACCTGGTCCGCCACATCGGGCGTGCACGATACGAGCAGGCCGCCCGAGGTCTGCGGATCGGTCAGCAGCGCGCGCTGGGCATCGGTGATGCCGGCGCCCAGCACCACCTGCGTGCCATATGAGGCCCAGTTGCGGCCCGAGGCGCCCGTAATGACGCCCTGCTCGGCAAAGCCCTGCACCGTGGGCAGCACGGGCAGGCTGCGGCTGTCGATGCGCGCCGTCAGGCCCGCGCCGCGTGCCAGCTCCAGGCCATGGCCCAGCAGGCCGAAGCCCGTCACATCGGTCAGCGCGTGCACTCCGTCCATCTTGCCCAGCGCCGTGCCGGGGCGGTTGAGCAAGGTGGTTGCCTCCACCATGGCGCGGTAGCCGGCTTCGTCCAGCAGGTTCTTCTTGAGCGCGGCCGATAGAATGCCCACGCCCAGCGGCTTGCCCAGGATCAGCACATCGCCGGCCTTGGCGTCGGCGTTGCGTTTCATCTGGCGCGGGTTGACGATGCCGATGCCCACCAGGCCGTAGATGGGCTCGACCGAGTCGATGGAGTGGCCGCCGGCCAGCGGAATGCCGGCATCGCGGCAGACCGACTCGCCGCCTTCCAGGATCTTGGCAATGGTGTCGTGCGGCAGCACATTGATGGGCATGCCCACGATGGCCAGGGCCATCAGCGGCTGGCCGCCCATGGCGTAGATGTCGGACAGCGCATTCGTTGCGGCGATGCGGCCGAAGTCATACGGATCGTCCACGATGGGCATGAAGAAATCCGTGGTCGCCACGATGGCCTGCTCGTCGTTGATGCGGTAGACGGCGGCGTCGTCAGCGGTCTCCGTGCCCACCAGCAGGTCCGGGAAGAACTGCTTGGGCAGCGCGCTCTTGCCGATCAGCTCCGCCAGCAGGCCCGGCGCGATCTTGCAGCCGCAGCCGCCGCCATGGGACAGCGAGGTGAGTCGGGGAGCTTGGGAGGTGTCTGTGGTCATGGAGCAATCCGGCGAACGGGGGCGATCGCAGTAGTGGAAAAGAGTGCCTGCCGCCAGCGCGGCGGCGCGCCATATTATGGGCGGGCACGGCGTGCGGCCATGGTACAAGCGGGCATGTCCAAGTCTTTCGCTCATGACCGCGCATCCGTGGACTGCGATCCCGAGACGGTGGTCGGCGTGGAGCAGCGCGGCTTCAACGCCTGGCCAGCCCAGCGCACCGTGCTCTGCGGGGACTGGCTGCTGCGCGCCGCGCAGGGCCATACCAAGCGGGCCAACTCGGCCAATGCCCATCAGCCCGGCGCCCGCCTTGGCGCCTTGCTGGCGCAGATCGAAGCCTTCTACCAACGCCAGGGCCTGCCGCCCGTCTTCCGCCTCTCGCCCCTGGCCAGCCCCGAGGCCGATGCCCAGCTGGCGCAGGCCGGCTACCTGCTGGCCGATCCTTCGCTCGTGATGCGCGCAGCCTTGGCGGACATGGCGCAGCCGGCGGACGAAAAAGGCTGGACCCTCGCCATGGATGCCCGGCCCGGTGCGGCCTGGCTGCAAGGCTTTGCCGAGGCCGGCGCCGTGCCGCCCCGTCACAGGCAGGCGCATCACCACATGCTGCAGTCCATTGCCTGGCCCGCCGCCTTTGCCACGCTGCGCGTCGGGGGCGAGGTGGCCGGGTTCGGCCTGGCCGTGCTGGAGCGCGGCTGCGTGGGCCTGTATGACATCGTCATCGCACCTGCAATGCGCGGGCGGGGGCTGGGCCGTGCGCTGGTGTGCGGCCTGCTGCACTGGGGACGGACGCAGGGGGCGCAATGGGCCGAGCTGCAGGTGCGGGCTCCCAACCGGGTGGCGCGCGGGCTGTATGAAAGCCTGGGCTTTCATCCGCTCTACGCCTATCACTACCGCCTGCCTGCCGCGGCACCTTGATGTGCCGCAGCGACTAAGAAAGGATGATGACCCAGCGCGACACTCCGGGTGCTCCGAGGCGGGCGATATGTGAAAAAATGCTTCGATGCGCCGTCGTGGTGCAATGCATGGATTTCCCGTTCAAGGAGCCTTGGTTGGCTGTTCGCATAAATCGCTCACAGCGCTCGCAGCGCTCACTTCTCCCATCCCGCAGGTGGTGCATGGGTGGCAGGATCAAGGGCCTGCCGCCCGCCTGGGCCTGGGTGGCCGTGTGCCTGCTGGCGCTGCAAACGGGTTGGGTGGGGCTGGTGGGGCAGGCGCATGCCGAACCATCGGCCGACGAGCATGAGCTGGGCGTGACACGCACAGTCTTAGGCATCCTGGGCTACACGCGCTGGCCCACGGAAAGCGCGGTGCTGCGGCTGTGCGTGGTGGGCTCCACCGAATATGCCGATGACCTGCTCAATGGTGCCCCGCAGACCGTGGGCAGCCAGCGGCTGGAAGTCCGGCGCGTCGTGCTTTCCGATGCGCGCATCCTGGCCGAATGCGAAGGCATCTATGCCGGCCAGCTCGATGAAGCGGCCTGGCGCAAGCTCATGGAGCAACTGGCCGGACGGCCGCTGCTGACCATCAGCGAGCGGGGCGAGCTGTGCCGCATCGGCGCCATGTTCTGCCTGCGCCGCCGTGGCGAGGGCGCGGGCTTCGAGGTCAGCCTCGACTCCGTGGCACGCAGCGGCCTGCGCGTCAATCCCAAGGTGCTGCAGCTTGCGCGCCACAGGACGTTGCCATGAAGTTGTTCCTGTCCGGCAGCGCCTCCCTGCGCAACGTGATCCGCCGCGCGCACATGCGCATGGCGGCGGTGGCCATTGCGCTGGCGGGCGCGCTGCTGCTCATCGTCGGCGTGGCCACCCTGCGTCTTTACCTGTCCAACAACCTGCATCTGGTGGCACGTTCGCTGGCCTATACGGTCGAGGCATCGCTGGTCTTCGGTGACCGTGACGAGGCTGCCCGCGTGCTGGACCAATTGCTGCGCGGCGAAGGCGTGGCCCATGCCGAGGTTTTCGATGCCGAGCAGCGCCCGTTCGTGCAGTGGTCGGGCCATGGCGGCTCGGCGCTGTCCAGCGTGGGTGAGCTGCTGGCCATAGGCATAGGCCTGCCGCGCGCCGAGGCCGATGTGCGCCAGGATGGCCGCCTGGTCGGGAGCGTGCAGCTGTCCAGCGATGGCGTGGGCCTGGTCCGCTTTCTGGGTGCAGGCTTCATCGTGCTGGTGCTGTGCGTCGGCGTGAGCGGCTATGTGGGGCTGCGCCAATCGCGCCGCATGCTGCGCGACATTGCCGAACCGCTGCAGCAGTTGGCGCGCGTGGCGCACGCCGTGCGCCATGACCGGTCCATGGACCAGCGCGTGCCGCTGGCGCGCATTGCCGAACTGCGCGAGTTGGGAGACAACTTCAATGCCCTGCTGGCTGAGCTGCAGACACGCCACGAGCGGCTGCAGCAGCAAAATTCGGCCCTGGAGCGCCAGGCTTCGCGAGACAGCCTCACGGGGCTGGCCAACCGCCTGCATTTCGAGCAGCGCCTGCAGCAGGCGCTGGACAACGCGGCCGAAACCGGACAGAAGCTGGCCGTGCTGTTTCTGGACAACGACCGCTTCAAGCAGGTCAACGACGCGTACGGCCATGCTGTGGGCGATGTGCTGCTCAAGGCCGTAGGCGCAAGACTGCGCTCGCAGGTGCGCGAGAGCGATCTGGTCGCGCGGCTGGGCGGCGATGAGTTCGCCATCCTGCTCTATCCCGTGGGCGGGGGCGGCGATGCGCAGATGGTGCGGGACAAGATAGAGGCCGCCATGCATGAGCCTTTGGTGGTCAGCGAAGGCGTGGTGCTGCAGCCTTCGGTCAGTGCGGGCGTGGCCCTTTTTCCCAAGCATGGCCAGAGCATGGAGACGCTGATGCGCCATGCCGACCAGGCCATGTACCAGGCCAAGGCCATGCGCCAGGCCGAACGAGTCACAGGAGGATGACATGTTGAAACGACGGAGCTGGACCCGGATGTGCGGCGCAGGTGCGGCCGCTGTGCTGGCCCTTGCGCTGGCGGGCTGCAAGGCGGCGCCCGAGGCGCCGCCTACGCCGCAGGGCCTGACCGAGCAGCAGCAGCAAGTGCTGCGCAGCCAGGGCTTTGCACAGGCGGAGCAGGGCTGGGAGCTGCAGATGTCGGGCAAGCTGCTGTTCGGCTTTGACTCGGCCGAAGTCGGCGCCCAGGCGCGCACCAAGGTGCTGGAACTGGGGCGGGCGCTCAAGGGCGTGGGCATAGAGCGGCTGCGCGTGGAAGGCCATACGGACGATCGCGGCAGCGATGCCTACAACATGCGCCTGTCGCTGCGCCGCGCAGAGGCCGTGGCCGATGTGCTGGCCGAAGCCGGCCTGGCGCGCCAGGATATCGAGGTCAAGGGCCTGGGCCGCGCCATGCCCGTGGTGCCCAGCGATGCGGCGGAGAACCGCCGCGTGGCCATCGTCGTGCCATTGCAATAGCCGGAACCTGGCTGGAATCAGAGTCGGGGGATTGGCGGAAAGCAGCAGGAGTCGAACCTACCCAGGAGCGGCTGACGCCCCTGACCGGGTTTGAAGCCCGGGCGCACCACCGGGTGCGTATGCTTTCCTTCTGGCTTGAAGCTCCCCCTGAGCGGCTTACGCCGCTTCCCCCTCTCTACCCGCTTCGCGGGGGAGGGGGACGACACCCTTGCTGCGGGGCGGCCCTTGCTCGGTGTCTCTCGCCCTGGGCCGCGCCGGTTGCTGGCGCCGTGGCGAAGCAAAGCTGGCCATTGTAGCGGCCCCTTGCCTCAAATTCTTGCTGTGGCGCCAGTGGTCCACTGCACATCGGGGCGCAGCAGGTGGGCGTCGCGCAGGCGGCGGGTGTAGCCGATGCGGTCGAAGAATTCGAGGATCTGGATGGCGCGCTTGCGGCCCAGGCCTGTGGCATCGCGAAAGGCGTGGGCCTGGATTTCGCCGTTGGGGGTGGCGGCGGCCAGTTCGCGCACCAGGGCGGCGAGTTCGTCCGTGCGGGCGGCGGAGTAGAACAGGTCCTTGGTCACCTGAAACAGCAGTCCCTGGCGCGCGAGTTTGCGCAGCAGCTGGCGCACGGTTTCCTCGCCGATGGCGTTGTCGCGTGCCAGGTCGCGCACCCAGGGCGGGTCGTAGCGGCCGGCTTCGATGGCCGGCAGCAGTTTCTGGGCGATCTGTGTTTCGCTGTCCGACAGCTGCACGCTGTGGCCGGGCAGGTGCAGCCAGGCGCCGCTGGAGGCCAGGCTGCCATCCTGCAGCAGCGTTTGCAGCAGGCCTTTCCACAGCGCGTCATGTCCTGCATGGACCAGGCCGGACAGTGCCATGCGGCGCAGGCGTGCCGCGTTCACGCCGGGCTCGTCGGGGTTTTTTTCGTGAAAGCGCGCCATGCTGTCCAGCACCTGGCCGCGCAGCTGCGTCCAGCGTGCGTCACCCAGCAACAGCGTGTCGCCCTCGGCCAGTGGAAGTCGGTGCAGCCGGTGCCCGCCGTTGTCCGTGGTCACGGATGCGCGGCCTGTCAGGCGCATGAGCTGCGACGTGGCAATGCCGTGCGCCGCGCCTTGCACCAGCGCGCTGGCGTCCCCGGTGGCAATCAGCGATTCCAGCGCCTGCAGATAGGCCGTGCGCTCGGGGCTGCGGCGCTTGCGTGCGGGAGCAAAGGGGTCGATGACGCTGCCGCCCGCAATCGTACGGTTGGCCTGGGCATTGCGCACGATGAGCCGGTCGCCGGGTTGGGCATGTACGGGCATGTCCAGCACCAGTTGGACGATGGCCTGCTCGCCGGGACCCAGCGGCTGGTCCTGCAGCAGGGCCACGTGGGCCGTGCAGCGCGCCGTACCGATGTGCACATGCACAGGCGTCCATTGGGCCAGTGATGGCGCATCGGCCAGCAGTTGCAGGCGCACGTCGATCCGGTCGCTGGCCTGCAGCAGCCGTGCGTCGGCGATCCAGTCGCCGCGCGTGATGGCTTCCTTGGCAATGCCCGACAGGTTGAGCGCGCAGCGCTGTCCGGCCAGGCCCTGTTCGCTGGCCTGGTTCTGGGCATGCAGGCTGCGCACGCGCACCTCGGTGCCCGAGGCCGAGTGCACCAGCGTGTCGCCGACTTTCACCTGCCCGCCGAACACGGTGCCTGTGACCACGGTGCCCTGGCCCGGCAGCGTGAAGCTGCGGTCCACGGCCAGGCGGAACAGTCCGTCGCTGGCCCGCGCGGGAATGGACTGGGCACGCGCCATGAGGTGCTCGCGCAGCTGCGCCACGCCCGCGTCACCGGGCTGGGCGGCGGCGGTGGGAAAGACCGGGGCGCCGGCCAGCGCCGTGGGCGCCAGCAGGGACTCGATCTCGGCACGCACCTGCTGCAGGCGCTCGGGCGTGGCGCGGTCGGCCTTGGTCAGGGCCACGGTGGCTTCGCGCACGCCCAGCAGCTGCAGGATGTCCAGGTGCTCGCGCGTCTGCGGCATGACGCCGTCGTCGGCCGCCACCACCAGCAGGGCGTGGTCTATGCCCACGGCGCCTGCGGCCATGGTGTGCACGAATTTTTCGTGGCCGGGCACGTCGATGATGCCCAGTACCTCGCCATTGGGCAGCGGCGTGTAGGCATAGCCCAGCTCGATGGAGATGCCGCGCGCCTTCTCTTCCTTGAGGCGGTCGGTGTCCACGCCCGTGAGCGCGCGCACCAGGGTGGTCTTGCCGTGGTCGATGTGGCCGGCGGTGCCAATGATCATGCGTTCGTCCTCAGGCGATGTGCAGCAGCGGCAGCTGTTCGGTGAAGGCCGGCTCGTCGGCTGCCTCCAGGCAGCGCAGGTCCAGCCACAGCGCGTCGTCATGCAGCCGGCCGATGACGGGGCGGGGCAGGCCGCGCAGGCCCGCTTCAAGCCGGGTGAGCTGGCGGCCGGCTTGGCGACCGTCGGCCGGATGCAGGCGCAGGCCCCAGCTGGGCAGGTTCTCCACGGGCAGGGCGCCGCTGCCGATCTGACTGTTCATCTCGGCGGTTTCCACCACATAGCGGCTGCCCAGCGCCTGCTGCACCAGCGGCTGCAGCGCCTGCGCGCGGGCCTGCATGTCGGCCTGGGGGCGCGTGAACAGGCGCAGCGTGGTCAGGCGCTCGGCCAGCTTTTCGGGGTGCAGGTACAGGCGCAGCGTGGGCTCCAGCGCGGCCAGGGTGAGCTTGCTCACGCGCAGCGCGCGCTTGAGCGGGTGTTTCTTGATGCGGGCGATCAGGTCCTTGCGGCCCACGATCAGGCCGGCCTGCGGACCGCCCAGCAGCTTGTCGCCACTGAAGGTGACGATGTCGGCGCCCGACTCGATGGTCTCGCGCACCGTGACCTCGTAGGGCAGGCCCCATTCGCGCAGGTCGACCAGGGTGCCGCTGCCCAGGTCCACCACCATCTGCAGGCCGTGCGCATGGGCAATGGATGCCACCTCCGCGTCGCTCACGGCCTTGGTGAAGCCGGTGATGGCGTAGTTGCTGCAATGCACCTTCATGAGCAGGCCGGTGTGTTCGCCGACAGCGCCTTCGTAGTCGCGCGCATGGGTACGGTTGGTGGTGCCCACCTCGACCAGGGTGGCGCCCGCGCGCGTCATCACGTCGGGGATGCGGAAGGCCCCGCCGATCTCCACCAGCTCGCCGCGCGAGACGATGACCTCGCGCCCGGCCGCCAGCGTGGCCAGGGTCAGCAGCACGGCGGCGGCGTTGTTGTTGACCACGGTGCAGGCCTCGGCGCCCGTGAGTTCGCAGACCAGGGATTCGATCAGGTCGTCGCGGTCGCCACGGCCGCCGTCCTCCAGGTCGTACTCCAGGTTGGCCGGCGCCGTCATGGCGGCCACCACGGCGTCCACGGCCTCCTGCGGCAGCAGGGCGCGGCCCAGGTTGGTGTGCAGCACCGTGCCCGTGAGGTTGAAGACCGTGCGCAGGCGGGGTGCAAAGCGCCGCGCCAGGCGCAGGCCGGCCGCCTGGATCACCTCAGTGATGCCGGGCGCGCCTGCATCGGGCTCGCCGGACCGCAGCCGCTGCTGCGCATCGGCCCGCATCTGTGCCAGTGTCTCGCGCACGGCCTGGGTGCAGGCATCAAGGCCGTGGCGCTCGCGCAGCGCGAGCATGTCGGCGCTCAGCAGCACCTTGTCCACGGCAGGCAGGCGCAGCGCGGGCGGGGTGGAGGAAGCGGCAGAGGTGGCGGCGGTATCGGTCATGGTGTGCGAAAGGGTCAGGCAGCAGGTGTGGCGGGGTCGATCAGCGCGTCGCCGGCCTCGTCCTGCTCCTCGGCAAAGGCCACGTAGAGCAGGGGATTGGCGCTGGCGCGCTGAAAGCGCGTCTCCTCGCCCATCAGCAGGTCCAACATCAGCGAGGCCAGGTCGTCGGCCAGGGGCTCGGCCATGGGGTCCTTTTCCTGGTTGACCACCTTGCGGTAGCTGCCGCATTCCTCGCAGGTCTCGGCCAGCACGGTATCGCCTGCGCCATCGATGCCCTGGTACTCGACGCCCTTGGTCGACTCGCAGTGGGAGCACTTGACGCGCACCATGTGCCACTCCGTGCAGCAGGTGCCGCAGTGCAGGTAGCGATGGCCTGCGGCCTTGCCGCCAATGCGCAACACGCTGGCCACGGGCTCGCTGGCGCAGACGGGACAGATCGAGGCGGGATCGGTATAGGGCACGTCGCGTGCGTTCAGGCCGCTGGCGCGCGTGGCAAACACCACCTGCAGCGCAGCCATCACAAAGGGCGCCATGCCCACGTGGCGGGCCGCCACTTCCTTTTGCAGCAGCCGCTGCGCGATCTCGTCACGCCCGGCCGTGTCCAGCGCGCGCAGCTCCTGCAGCAGCGGGTGCAGCGGCGCTGGCAGGCCGTCGGCGCCCGACAGGGCATCGAGCATGCGGTCCAGCACGCCATGCCAGGCGGCATCGATATGGTCGGCGGCAGGCAGCAGCGGCATGGAATGCTCCTGCGCCCGCGCGATCAGCGCCGCATCGGGCTCGGCCAGCGTCAGCTGCCCGGCGGCCTTGGCCTGCGCGTCCACGATCTGCGCCACAAACCGCAGGTAGTCGGCAATCGGATTGCCCTCGGCCAGCTGCCGCAGCCGCGCCGCCCGCTCGACGAACAGCGCCGGCAACTGCGGCAGCAGCACGCGCGGAAAACTGGTGTGGTCCAGCGACTCGATATCGCCGGGTTGAAGAATGCGTTGCATTGGAATGAATCCCAAAAAAACAGCCGCCCGGATCGCTGGGCGGCTGGGTGCTCAGGCTGATGCCTAGTATGACGCCATGTCTGTGAAAACTGGCGCGGCCCAAGGCGAGGGGCACCGAGGAAGGGCCGTCCCGCACCGAGGGTGCCGTCCCCCTCCCTCGCGCAGCGAGTAGAGAGGGGGAAGCGGCGTAAGCCGCTCAGGGGGTGTCAGTCATTATCACCGGTCATCTTGCGATACCACCCCCGGTGGTGCTGCTTGGCCCAGGCCCGTGTCACCGTGCCGTACAGCATGGCGCGGATGGTGCCCCGGGTCCAGATGGCCGCGTACACGTGCATGATGATCAGGCCGATCATCCACACGCCCGCAATGGCGTGCACCACCGAGGCGGCGCGCACCACGTTGACGGGCAGCGTCCACCAGGCGCGCCACATGAGCGCGCCGGTCACGGTGATCGCCAGCATGCCGATGACCAGGCCCCAGAACAGCAGCTTCTGGCCGCCGTTGTACTTGCCCTGCTCGGGCATGTCGTGGTCGTCGCCGTCGATCATCTTGTTGACGTTCTTGAGCCACTCGATGTCGCGCGGCTCGACCACGTTCAGGCGCCAGAAGCGCAGCGCCATGATGATGAAGAACAGCGCCATCACCACCCCGATGTAGGGGTGCAGGATGCGTGTCCACGGCCCGCCGCCGAACAGCTGCGTGAGCGGGAAGAAGGCCGGGTGGAAGAACGCCAGGCCCGACAGCGCCAGCAGGATGAAGCAGATGCCGACCACCCAGTGGTTGGCACGCTCCGATGCGTTGTAGCGCACCAGGTCACGTGGGTTGCGTTTCATCGGCGGGCCTCCTTTTCAGCGGCTTCCTGGTCCTTGCGGTCCATTTCGTCTTCCAGTTCCTTGGACACGTCGTTCGGGCCCTTGGTGATGTAGTGGAACAGGCTGCCGACGGCAGCTG
The DNA here is from genome assembly GCF_043104705.1 of Delftia sp. WSY_10. Lineage (NCBI taxonomy): Bacteria > Pseudomonadati > Pseudomonadota > Betaproteobacteria > Burkholderiales > Comamonadaceae > Delftia > Delftia sp. WSY_10. The sequence continues at coordinate 160,835 of NZ_JBICKY010000053.1, forward strand.
CGCCCAGCGCGGCCATGGCCAATGGCTTGGCCACACCCTTCCACAGGGACACCATGGGGCTGATCTTCGGGTCGTCGGGCAGGCCCTTGTACAGCGAAGGCTTGTCCGCGTGATGCAGCACGTACATCACATGGGTGCCGCCCACGCCCTGCGGGTCATACAGGCCCGCCTCGGCATAGCCGCGCCGCTTGAGGTCGCCGATGCGGTGCTCGGCCTGGTCCTTCATCGCCTCCTTGGTGCCGAACATGATGGCGCCGGTGGGGCAGGTCTTGACACAGGCAGGCTCCCGGCCGACGGCCACGCGGTCCGAGCACAGCGTGCACTTGTAGGCCTTGTGGTCCTTCTTGGAGATGCGCGGAATGTTGAACGGGCAGCCCGTGACGCAGTAGCCGCAGCCCACGCACTGGTCCTGCTGGAAGTCCACGATGCCGTTGCTGTACTGCACGATGGCGCCCGGCGAGGGGCAGGCCTTCAGGCAGCCCGGGTCCTCGCAGTGCATGCAGCCGTCCTTGCGGATCAGCCACTCCAGGTTGCCGGTCGCTTCGTTCTCGTACTCGGTAAAGCGCATGACGGTCCACGACTGATCGGTCAGATCGGTCGGGTTGTCATAGACGCCGGCCGCGCAGGTGCCGATTTCGTCGCGCAGGTCGTTCCACTCCATGCAGGCGGTCTGGCAGGCCTTGCACCCGATGCACTTGGAGACATCGATGAGCTTGGCCACCTCGCCGCTGTGCGTTTCGCGCGCACTGGGAGCAGGCGTCGTCGTGGCCGAGCGACGCTTGATATCGAGAGACATGGTTGATGACATCAGCTGCTCCTTAAACCTTTTCCACCTTCACGAGGAAGGTCTTGGATTCCGGGGTAAGGCTGTTGCCATCGCCCACCGATGCCGTCAGGTTGTTGGCCATGTAGCCCTTGCGGCCCGTCGACGAGAAGCCCCAGTGAATGGGCACGCCCACGTGGTGGATGGTCTTGCCATCGATCTTCATGGGCTTGATGCGCTTGGTCACCACGGCGGCCGCCTTGACGAAGCCGCGCTTGGAGCTGACCTTCACATGCTGGCCCGTCTCGATGCCCAGTTCCTTGGCCAGCGCCTCGCCGATTTCCACGAACTGCTCGGGCTGAACGATGTTGTTCAACTGAACGTGCTTGGTCCAATAGTGGAAGTGCTCGGTCAGGCGGTACGTCGTGCCCACATGCGGGAACTCGCTGGGCGAGCCTGCCGAATCCTTGGCGGAGTCGAAGATGCGGGCGGCCGGGTTGATGACAGCCAGCTTGTTGTCGGGATACATGGGGTTGTATCCCAGCGGGTTGTCGAAGGCCTCGTAGTGGGTGGGGAACGGTCCCTCGTTCATGCCCTTGCGGGCGAAGAAGCGCGCCACGCCCTCGGGGTTCATGATGAACGGATCGGTGGTCTCCGGCGGCATGGTCGGACCCATGTCGGGCACGTCGGCGCCGCCCCAGGTCTTGCCGTTCCAGCGGATCAGCGTGCGCTGGGGATTGAACGGCTGGCCGTTGCGGTCGCACGAGGCACGGTTGTAGAGCACGCGGCGGTTGGCCGGCCAGGCCCAGGCCCAGTTCAGCGTATTGCCTATGCCCGTAGGGTCGCTGTTGTCGCGTCGGGCCATCTGGTTGCCGGACGAGGTCCAGCAGCCAGCCCAGATCCAGCAGCCGCCCATCGTCGTGCCGTCGTCGCGCATCTCGCCGAAGCCGGCGAGCTGCTCGCCTGCCTTGCGGATGAGCTTGGTCGGGTCCTTGGGGTCGAACAGGTCCACCAGCGCGCGGCCGTTGTACTCCTTGGCGATCTCTTCCGAAGTCGGATGATCGGCATGGGCATACGGCCACCACAGCTTGGTGATCGGCTCGGGGAACTTGCCGCCGTCCTTCTCATAGGCCTGCTTCAGGCGCAGGTGCAGGGCCGACATGATGGCGATGTCGGTCTTGGCTTCGCCCGGGGGCTCGGCCGCCTTCCAGTGCCACTGCAGCACGCGCGAGGAACTGACGACGGCGCCATCTTCCTCGGCAAAGCAGGTCGTGGGCAGGCGGAACACCTCGGTCTGGATGGATGCCGAATCCACGTCGTTGAACTCGCCGTGGTTCTTCCAGAACTCCGACGTTTCGGTGACCAGCGGGTCCATGATCACCAGGAACTTCAGCTTCTTGAGGCCTTCGCGCACATTGTTGCTGTTCGCAAGAGCCGCCAGCGGGTTGAAGCCCTGGGCGATGTAGCCGTTGATCTTGCCCTGCGCCATCATGTCGAACACCTGCAGCATGTCGTACTGCTTGTCCAGCTTGGGCAGGTAGTTGAAGGCCCAGTTGTTCTCGGCCGTGGCCGCCGGTCCCCACCAGGCCTTCATCAGGCTCACGTGGAACTTGGGCGTGTTCGACCAGTAGTTCATCTGGCCCGGGCGCATGGCCTTGGGCGTGCGCGCGTCGATGTACTTCTGGTAGTCCTGCTCGCCTTCGTTGGGCAGCGTCAGATAGCCTGGCAGCGAAGCCGACAGAATCCCCAGGTCCGTCAGGCCCTGGATGTTGGAGTGCCCGCGCAGCGCATTCATGCCGCCGCCGGCCACGCCGATGTTGCCCAGCAGAAGCTGCACCATGGCGCCCGTGCGCAGGATCTGCGCACCCGTGGTGTGCTGTGTCCAGCCCAGTGCGTACAGGATGGTTGCGGCGCGGCCCGGCACTGCCGTCGAGGCCAGCTTCTCGCACACATGCAGGAATTTTTCCTTGGGCGTGCCGCAGGCGCTCTCCACCTTCTCGGGCGTATAGCTGGCGTAGTGGCGCTTGAGCCATTGGTACACGCAGCGCGGATGCTGCAGGCTGGCGTCCACCTTCACGTAGCCGTCGGCGTCGAGTTCATAGTCCCAGCTGGACTTGTCGTACTTGCGGGTCTGTGGGTCGTAGCCCGAGAAGATGCCCTCGTCGAACGCAAACTCCTCCTTCACGATGTACGAGAAGTCGGTGTAGTTCCTCACGTACTCGTGATGGATCTTGTCGTTCGTCAGCAGATAGTTGATCACGCCACCCAGGAACACGATGTCCGAGCCCGACCGGATGGGGGCGTAGAAATCGGCCACGGAGGCGGAGCGGTTGAAGCGCGGATCGACCACCATGAAGTGCGCACCGTTGTGCTCCTTCGCTTCGGTCACCCACTTGAAACCGCAGGGATGTGCTTCAGCGGCATTGCCGCCCATGATCAGGATAACGTCCGCGTTCTTGATGTCGACCCAATGGTTCGTCATCGCTCCACGGCCAAACGTCGGGGCAAGACCTGCCACCGTCGGGCCGTGTCAGACACGTGCTTGGTTATCGAGTGCGAGCAGGCCCCAGGAGCGGGCCACCTTGTGTGTGACGTAGCCGGCTTCGTTGCTGGAGGCCGAGGCGGCCAGCATGCCGGTGGTCAGCCAGCGGTTCACCGTCTGGCCCTTGTCGTTTTGCTCGACGAAGTTCGCGTCGCGGTCGTCCTTGAGCAGCTTGGTGATGCGGGTCAGCGCCTCATCCCAGGACATGCGCTTCCACTCGGTGGAGCCGGGCGCGCGGTACTCGGGATACTTCAGGCGGTGCGGGCTGTGGACGAAGTCCAGCAGCGATGCGCCCTTGGGGCACAGCGTTCCGCGGTTGACGGGGTGGTCGGGATCTCCCTCGACGTGGATCACCGACAGCTTGGCGTTCTTGACGCCATCGCTCAGCGAATACATCAGGATGCCGCAGCCTACCGAACAGTAGGTGCAGGTCTGGCGGGTGACCGTGGTGGCGGCCAGCTTGAACTGGCGCACTTCAGCCAGGGCGGCCGTGGGCGAGAAACCCATCAACGCCAGGCTGGATCCGGCCAGAGTCGAACCAGTCACTTTCATGAACTGGCGTCTGGAGAATTGGACCATGTGGGGTACCTTCTAATAGAAATTGACGCTTGTAAGCAAATTCTACGAGTGCACCCCGAAAACAATCCGGGAAATAACCCTTAATCCCGAGTCGGCCTGTGCGGCATTCATGCGCGGCCTCCCCGCTGCACCTTGCTGCGCGGGGCTTGCCGGTCTGGTGTCCGGCCGATTCATCAGTTGAATTGATTATCTGGTTTGAAGGCTTCGGATATTTTGTTTTATATCAATCCGGTATTCATTGGCTGGCTGAATGGCATCGATCAATCCAGTCTATTGGGTGAATGCGAACCATTTGCGTCGATTGAATTGCCGAATGGGGTTTTTGGCCTCCCCCGGGAGCGGAGGCCGGGGTGGATCAGCGTGCCGGCGGGCCCGGATCGCGCGGGGCATGCTTGAGGCCCAGATCATCCGACGTCTGATATTCAGCATGCGCCAAACCCGTCTTGTTCACCGATGGGTTCACCGTTTGGGCCATTTGGCGGCGCCTTTCCTCATCCTGCAGCTGCATGCGCGTGAACATGTCCCAGATTGCCATGAACAGCGCCGCGATCACGGGTCCTATCACAAAACCCGTCAGTCCGAAGAGAGCCATGCCGCCCAGTGTCGAGATCAGCACGATGTAGTCGGGCATCTTGGTGTCCTTGCCAACCAGCAGCGGGCGCAGCACGTTGTCCACCAGTCCGATCACCAGCACGCCGTAGGCGATCAGGATCAGGCCCTTGCCCATGTCACCGGTGGCCAGGAAGTAGATGGCCACCGGTGCCCAGATCAGGCCGGCGCCCACAGCGGGCAGCAGCGACAGGAACGCCATCACCACGCCCCACAGCACGGGCCCCTGGATGCCCAGAATCCAGAAGATCAGCCCGCCCAGCGCGCCCTGGGCGGCCGCCACGGCCAGGTTGCCCTTGACGGTGGCGCGGATCACGGTGGTGAACTTGCTCGACAGCTCGGCCTTGTGATCGGACTGCAGCGGGATGGCCATGCGGATGCGCTGTGTCAGGTCGCGGCCGTCACGCAGCAGGAAGAACAGCAGGTACAGCATCACGCAGAAGCCGACCAGAAACCCGAAGGTGTTCTGGCCTATGCCCAGCGCCTTGGTGGCGGCCAGCTTGGAGGCCTGCATGGCGATGCTGGACAGCTTGTCCTGCAGCTCGGCCAGCGAACCCAGGTGCAACCGCTCCAGCCAGGGTGTGACCCAGGAGGGCAGGGCGTCCATGATCTGTTGCACATAGGTGCCTGCATCCAGGTTGCCGCTGTTGACGCGCTCATAGATCAACGAGGCCTCGCGCACCAGCGAGGCGCCGATCAGCGCCAGCGGCAGGATGGCCACCACCAGGCACAGCAGCAGGGTGGACAGGGCGGCGAGATTGGTGCGCCGTGGCATGCGCGCCAGCAGGCGCCGGTGCAGCGGCGAAAACAGGATGGCCAGGGCGACGCCCCAGAAGATGGCCCCCATGAACTCCCAGAGCACGGCACCGAAGCCTATGGTTGCCGCAATCAGCAGCAGCATGAAAGTGCGTTTGTGTAGGGGCAGCAGGTTCATCTGGCGGTCCGTTCGGAAGATGCGCCAATGTACGCGACTGCGGGAACTCCCGGAGAGTTCAGGTAATCACTTGGTAACTGCCCTGCTGCGATGTTTGAACGGTGGCACAATGGCGGTCGCAACCAGGCCCTTCCCCAGCCACAGTCGCATCCGCCAATCGGTACAGCCGTGTCGCGGAAGGTTCCACAAACCAGCTAATGCCTCCCTCAGGGAGGCTGAGGTCAGCGCAATATGAGCGATCAGACGTCGGTCTACCAAGCCTACCAAGGCAATACCTACCTCTTCGGCGGCAATGCCCCCTACGTCGAAGAAATGTACGAAAACTACCTGGCCAATCCCGGTAGCGTGCCGGATTCCTGGCGCGAGTACTTTGATGCACTGCAACATGTGCCCGCAGTCGATGGCACCGACGCCAAGGACGTTCCGCACCAGCCCGTCATCAACGCTTTCGCCGAGCGCGCCAAGCAAGGCGGCACCAAGGTGGTCGTGGCCTCCGGCGCCGACTCCGAGCTGGGCCGCAAGCGCACCGCCGTCCAGCAACTGATCGCCGCCTACCGCAATGTCGGCGCACGCTGGGCCGATCTGGACCCCCTCAAGCGCACCGAGCGCCCCGAAATTCCCGAGCTGGAGCCGTCGTTCTACGGCTTCACCGATGCCGACCAGGAAACGGTGTTCAACACGAGCAACACCTTCTTCGGCAAGGAAAGCATGTCCCTGCGCGAGCTGATGAACGCTCTGCGCGAAACCTACTGCGGCACCATCGGCTCCGAGTACATGTATGCCACGGACCAGACGCAAAAGCGCTGGTGGCAGCAAAAGCTGGAAACCAGCCGTACCAAGCCCAGCTTTGATGCCAGCCGGAAAAAGCGCATCCTCGACCGCCTGACGGCTGCCGAAGGCCTGGAACGCTACCTGCACACCAAGTACGTCGGCCAAAAGCGCTTCTCGCTGGAAGGTGGCGAGAGCTTCATCGTCGCCATGGACGAGCTCATCAACGCTGCCGGCCAGAAGGGCGTGCAGGAAGTCGTGATCGGCATGGCCCACCGCGGCCGCTTGAACGTGCTGGTCAACACCCTGGGCAAGATGCCCAAGGACCTGTTCGCCGAGTTCGACCACACCGCCCCCGAGGACCTGCCCGCCGGTGACGTGAAGTACCACCAGGGCTTCAGCTCCGACGTGTCCACCGCAGGCGGCCCCGTCCACCTGTCGCTGGCCTTCAACCCCTCGCACCTGGAAATCGTCAACCCCGTGGTCGAAGGCTCGGTGCGCTCGCGCATGGACCGCCGCGACGACCCGCACGGCAAGCAGGTGCTGCCCGTGCTGGTGCACGGCGATGCAGCCTTCGCCGGCCAGGGCGTGAACCAGGAAACCCTGGCGCTGGCCCAGACCCGTGGCTACACCACGGGCGGCACGGTGCACATCATCATCAACAACCAGATCGGCTTCACCACCTCCGATCCGCGCGACACCCGCTCCACGCTGTACTGCACCGACATCGTCAAGATGATCGAGTCGCCCGTGCTGCACGTCAACGGCGATGATCCGGAAGCCGTGGCGCTGGCCGTGCAGCTGGCCCTGGAGTTCCGCATGGAATTCTCCAAGGACGTGGTCGTGGACATCGTCTGCTTCCGCAAGCTGGGCCACAACGAGCAGGACACCCCCGCGCTGACCCAGCCGCTGATGTACAAGAAGATCGGCGCCCACCCCGGCACCCGCAAGCTGTACGCCGACAAGCTGGCCGCACAGGGCCTGGGCGAATCGCTGGGCGACGACATGGCCAAGGCCTACCGCGCCGCCATGGACGAAGGCCGCCACACCGTGGACCCGGTGCTGACCAACTTCAAGAGCAAGTACGCCGTGGACTGGAGCCCGTTCTTGGGCAAGACCTGGACGGACGCCGGCGACACCGCCATCCCGCTGACGGAATGGAAGCGCCTGGCCGAACGCATCACCACCATCCCCGAGACCGTGACGCCGCACGCGCTGGTCAAGAAGGTCTATGACGACCGCGCAGCCATGGGCCGCGGCGAAGTCAACGTGGACTGGGGCATGGGCGAGCACATGGCCTTCGCATCGCTGGTCGCATCGGGCTACCCCGTGCGCCTGTCGGGCGAGGACTGCGGCCGCGGCACCTTCACGCACCGCCACTCGGTCATCCATGACCAAAAGCGCGAGAAGTGGAGCGAAGGCACCTACATCCCGCTGCAGAACGTGGCCGACAGCCAGGCTCCGTTTACCGTCATCGACTCCATCCTGTCCGAAGAAGCCGTGCTGGGCTTCGAGTACGGCTATGCGTCGAACGACCCCAACACCCTGGTGATCTGGGAAGCCCAGTTCGGCGACTTCGCCAACGGCGCCCAGGTCGTGATCGACCAGTTCATCGCCTCCGGTGAAGTCAAGTGGGGCCGCATCAACGGCCTGACGCTGATGCTGCCGCACGGCTACGAAGGCCAGGGCCCCGAGCACAGCTCGGCCCGCCTGGAGCGCTTCATGCAACTGGCCGCCGACGCCAACATGCAGATCGTGCAGCCGACCACGGCCAGCCAGATCTTCCACGTGCTGCGCCGCCAGATGGTGCGCCCGCTGCGCAAGCCGCTGGTCATCATGACCCCCAAGTCGCTGCTGCGCAACAAGGACGCCACCTCGCCGCTGTCCGAGTTCACCAGCGGCGGTTTCCAGACCGTGATCCCTGAGCAGGACGAAGCCGTCGTGAAGAACGCGGCCAAGGTCAAGCGCGTGATCGCATGCTCCGGCAAGGTCTACTACGACCTGGTCAAGAAGCGCACCGAGAAGGAAAGCAAGGACGTCGCCATCATCCGCGTCGAGCAGCTGTACCCCTTCCCGCACAAGGCTTTCGCCGCTGAACTGAAGAAGTTCGGCAACGCCACCGACATCGTCTGGTGCCAGGACGAGCCGCAGAACCAGGGCGCCTGGTTCTTCGTGCAGCACTACATCCACGAGAACATGCTCGATGGCCAGAAGCTGGGCTACTCCGGCCGCGCTGCCTCGGCATCGCCCGCCGTGGGTTACGCCCACCTGCACCAGGAGCAGCAAAAGGCCCTGGTGGAAGGCGCGTTCTCCAAGCTCAAGGGTTTTGTCCTGAACAAGTAAGGCAGCCCCCACCCGCTACGTATCAGTACAGAACACTTTTGGAAAGAATCACAAATGGCTATCGTTGAAGTCAAAGTTCCCCAGCTGTCCGAGTCCATCGCTGAGGCCACCATGCTGACCTGGAAGAAGAAGGCCGGCGAAGCGGTTGCAGTCGATGAGATCCTCATCGAGATCGAAACCGACAAGGTCGTGCTCGAAGTGCCCGCGCCCGCCGCTGGCGTGCTGGCCGAGATCGTGCAAGGTGACGGCGCCACCGTGGTGGCCGAGCAACTGATCGCCAAGATCGACACCGAAGGCGTGGCCGGTGTGGCCGCTGCCGCTCCTGCAGCCTCCCCCGCCGCTGCAGCCGCTCCTGCTGCAGCGCCCGCAGCCGCGGCCGCCACCGGTGGCAGCAAGGGTGATGTCGCCATGCCCGCCGCTGCCAAGCTGCTGGCCGAAAACAACCTGTCGGCCGCCGGCGTGGCTGGCTCCGGCAAGGATGGCCGCGTGACCAAGGGTGACGCGCTGGCCGCCATCAAGGGCGGCGTGCAGTCCACCGCTGCCGTCATTCCCACCGGCGTGCCCACCAAGGCGCTGCCCCAGGTGTCGGCTCCGTCCGCCAAGGAAGACCTCAGCGGCCGTCCCGAGCAGCGCGTGCCCATGAGCCGCCTGCGTGCCCGCGTGGCCGAGCGTCTGCTGCAGTCGCAGTCCACCAACGCCATCCTGACCACGTTCAATGAAGTGAACATGGCCCCGGTGATGGATCTGCGCAAGAAGTTCCAGGACGCCTTCACCAAGGAACACGGCACCAAGCTGGGCTTCATGTCCTTCTTCGTCAAGGCGGCCGTGCACGCCCTGAAGAAGTACCCGGTGCTCAACGCATCCGTGGACGGCAACGACATCGTCTACCACGGCTACTTCGACATCGGTATCGCCGTGGGTTCGCCCCGTGGCCTGGTGGTGCCCATCCTGCGCAATGCAGACCAGATGAGCTTCGCCGACATCGAAAAGAAGATTGCCGAATTCGGCAAGAAGGCTGCCGAAGGCAAGCTGGGCATTGAAGAAATGACCGGCGGCACCTTCTCCATCTCCAATGGCGGCACCTTCGGCTCGATGATGTCCACCCCCATCATCAACCCGCCCCAGTCGGCCATCCTGGGCGTGCACGCCACCAAGGACCGTGCCATGGTCGAGAACGGCCAGGTCGTGGTGCGCCCGATGAACTATCTGGCCATGTCCTATGACCATCGCATCATCGACGGCCGCGAAGCCGTGCTGGGCCTGGTGGCCATGAAGGACGCGCTGGAAGATCCTTCGCGCCTGCTGTTCGACCTGTAATTCCACAGGGTTCGACACGACGAAAACCCACCCTTGGCCGCGCGCCCTGCGGTGGGTTTTTTCATGCATCACAGACAAGAGATTCCTGAAATGAGCAAGCAATTCGACGTCATCGTCATCGGCGCGGGCCCTGGCGGCTACATCGCCGCCATCCGTGCCGCGCAACTGGGCTTCAACGTGGCCTGTATCGACGAGTGGAAGAACGCCGCCGGCGGCGCCGCTCCGGGCGGCACCTGCACCAACGTGGGCTGCATTCCCTCCAAGGCCCTGCTGCAGTCGTCCGAGCACTTCGAGCACGCCAACCTGCACTTTGCCGACCATGGCATCTCCACCGGCAAGGTCGAGATGGACGTGGCCAAGATGATCGCCCGCAAGGATGCGGTCGTGAAGCAGAACAACGACGGCATCCTGTACCTGTTCAAGAAGAACAAGGTCACGTTCTTCCACGGCCGTGGTTCCTTCGTCAAGGCCGTCGAAGGCGGCTACGAGATCAAGGTCGCCGGCAAGGAAGAGGAAGTGCTGACGGGCAAGCAGATCGTGGTGGCCACCGGCTCCAACGCCCGCGCTCTGCCCGGCGTGCCCTTCGATGAAGAGAACATCCTGTCCAACGACGGCGCCCTGCGCCTGGGCAAGGCCCCCAAGAAGCTGGCCCTGATCGGCGCCGGCGTGATCGGCCTGGAGATGGGCTCGGTCTGGCGCCGTCTTGGCACCGAAGTCATCGTGCTCGAAGGCATGGACAAGTTCCTGCCCGCCGTGGACGAGCAGATCGCCAAGGAAGCCAAGAAGGCCTTCGACAAGCAGGGCCTGAAGATTGAGCTGGGCGTGAAGATCGGCGAAGTCAAGTCCGGCAAGAAGGGCGTGTCCATCGCCTACACCAACGCCAAGGGTGAAGCCCAGGCGCTGGAGGCTGACAAGCTCATCATCTCCATTGGCCGCACGGCCAACACCGCCGGCCTCAATGCCGAGGCGGTGGGCCTGGCCCTGGACGAGCGCGGCTGCATCGTGGTCGATGACGACTGCAAGACCAGCCTGCCCGGCGTCTGGGCCGTGGGCGACGTGGTGCGCGGCCCGATGCTGGCGCACAAGGCCGAGGAAGAGGCCGTGGCCGTGGCCGAGCGCATCGCCGGCCAGCATGGCCATGTGAACTTCGGCACCATCCCCTGGGTGATCTACACCAGCCCCGAAATCGCCTGGGTGGGCCGCACCGAGCAGCAACTGAAGGAGCAGGGCGTCAAGTACAAGGCCGGCAGCTTCCCCTTCCTGGCCAACGGCCGTGCGCGCGCCCTGGGCGACACCACCGGCATGGTCAAGTTCCTGGCCGATGCCGAAACCGACGAGATCCTGGGCGTGCACATGGTCGGCCCCATGGTCTCGGAGCTGATCTCCGAAGCCGTGGTTGCCATGGAGTTCAAGGCATCGAGCGAAGACATCGCCCGCATCTGCCATGCCCACCCCTCGCTGTCCGAAGCCACCAAGGAGGCTGCCCTGGCAGTCGACAAGCGTACTCTGAACTTCTGAGTGCCAGGCTAGCCATCTAGCCAATCCGAGACCTGAAAGCGCTTGCTCTGCAAGCGCTTTCAGCTTCTGAATACATAGCAAATGGTTGATGCTGCATGAGCGTTTCAGTGCGAGAGGCCTACGAGGCCGAACTGGTAGCCAAGGGCTTTCACAGTGATCCTGCGCAACTGCGCGCCGTCGAGGCGCTGCAGCGCTGTGCCGACGACTGGACGGTCTACCGCCAGCGCCGCTCCAATGCCTTCAAGAAGCTCATCAACCATCCCGAGATTCCCCGTGGCGTCTACATGTACGGCGGGGTGGGGCGCGGCAAGAGCTTTCTCATGGATTGCTTCTTCAATGCCGTGCCGCTCAGGCGCAAGGTGCGCCTGCATTTCCATGAATTCATGCGCGAGGTCCACCGTGAACTCGCCGTGCTGCAGGGCACCCAGAACCCGCTGGACGTGCTGGGTGCGCGCATCTCCAAGAAGTACAAGCTGATCTGCTTCGATGAATTCCACGTGGCCGACATCACGGACGCGATGATCCTGCACCGGCTGCTGGTGTCGCTGTTCGCCAACGGCGTGGGCTTTGTCACCACCTCCAACTTCAAGCCCGACGAGCTGTACCCGGGCGGCCTGCACCGCGACCGCATCCTGCCGGCCATCGACCTGCTCAACGAGCGCATGGAAGTCGTCAACGTGGACAACGGCACGGACTACCGCCGCCGCACGCTGGAAAACGCCAGGCTCTACCACACGCCGCTGGGCGCCGAGGCCGATGCGGCCATGACCGAGACCTTCGACAAGCTGGCCGAGGTCAAGGACGAGGACCCGGTGCTGCACATCGAGGCGCGCGAGATCCGTGCGCGCCGCCGCGCCGGTGGCGTGGTCTGGTTCGACTTCCGCGAGCTGTGCGGCGGCCCGCGCTCGCAGAACGACTACCTGGAGATCGCAAGCCAGTTCCACACCGTGCTGCTGTCCGACGTGCCCTATATGCCGGTCAACATGGCGTCGCCCGCGCGGCGCTTCACTTGGTTGGTGGACGTGCTGTACGACCGCAGGGTCAAGCTGGTCATCTCGGCCGCCGTGCCGCCCGAGCAGCTTTACACTGAGGGCCCGCTGGCCCATGAGTTCCCCCGCACCGTCTCGCGCCTGAACGAGATGCAGTCCAAGGAGTTCCTGGCGCTGGAGCGCCGCGTGGTGGATACCAGCCTGACCTGAGGCAGGTGGCCGCGCCTGGCGTCGTTTGCCGGACCTGTACATGCTGAAACTGCCCACCTCTGCTTTTGTCCTTGTGAAGAAACTGCCCGTTCCTTTGGGCGCCGCGCTGGCCTGCCTGGCCTTGGCGGGCCCGGCCGTGGCGGCCGATGCCGCGCGGGAGCCTGGCCAGGCGGCCAGGCAGGCCCAGGCCGAACGCAAGGCCGCGCGTGCCGACATCGCAGCCCAGCGCGCCGTCATCGAGCGCCGGCGCACGGCCCTGGAGTCCGAGTGCTACCAGCGCTTTGCCGTGGAAGACTGCCTCAAGCAGGCGCGCGAAGAGGCCCGTGAGCAGGATCGTCCGCTGCGCGAACGCGAGCTTCAGATCAACGACGAGGAGCGCAAGGAGCGCGCCGTCCAGCGCCTGGAAGACATCGAGGCCAAGAAGGCGCAGAAGGCAGCCTCCACCATGGAGGCCAAGGAACGGCCGCCGGCCGTGCAGCGCGATACCCAGGCCCTGCGCGCGCAGCGCGCCCAGGAGGCGCAGCAGCGCGCCGCCCAGCAGGCCAGCCACCAGCGCGAACGGCAGGCCCAGATGGAGCAGCGCCAGTCCGCCCAGGAGCAGGAGCGGCGCGCGGCATCGCGTGCGCAGTTCGAAGCCAAGCAGAAGGAAGCGGCCGAGCGCAAGGCCCGTGCCGCCGAAGCGGCCCGCGAGCGCGGTCCCCAGGCTGCGCCGCTGCCGGCGCCGCCTGCTCCCTGATCCTTTTTTTCTCTGCCACGCGCCAACAGGCCAACCGGGTGGGGGCTGGCGTGAGGGCCTGGATGCTCCAACCCCGGTTCAAGCCGTCTGGGCAGACTCCAGCGCCTCGAGCTTGAGCACCACCAAGGACAGGTTGTCGCCCCCGCCCTGGGCGCGCACGCGGGCCTTGTCGATGAGGAACTCCGTGGCCTCGCGCGGGGTGAGCGCGTTGAGCACGGTGCCCAGTTCCTCGGCCGTGTAGTAGTGCCAGACGCCATCGCTGCAGGCCATGAGGGTGGTGCCCGGATACACGCGCTCGATCACATGGTGGCTCATGGGCGGTTCGGCCTCGGTGCCCAGGCAGCCCAGCAGGATGTTGGACTTGGGGTGCACATGGGCCTCGAATTCGGTGAGCTCTCCCCGGTCCACCAGCGACTGCACATAGGAATGGTCCTTGGTGCGGTGGACCATGGTCGCGTCCTGGTAGTGGTAGATGCGCGAATCGCCCGAATGCACCCAGTGGCAGCGGCCCTGGGGCAGCAGGACGAAGGCAGCGATGGTGCTGTGCGGCTCCTGCTCGGCCGAAATGGCGGTCAGACGGATCACCGTGTGCGACTCGCGCACGATGCTCTCCAGCAGCGCTGTGCAGTCCTCCTTGCCCGGCTCGAAGCGCTCGAACAGCTGGCGCGCCGTGAGCATGACCTGGTCGGAGGCCTTGCGCCCGCCGCTGCGCCCGCCCATGCCGTCGGCCAGAACGCCCAGCAGGCAGCCGTGGACATACGGGTGGGCCATGAGCATCACCTGGTCTTGCTGGTATTGCCTGTCACCGCGATGGATGCCTGTGGCGGCTTGGAGTCGGTACGCTGGCTGCATGGTCTCTGGTTTGGTGGGCTCTTGGGGCGGCGGATGGGCACACCAGTGGCATGGCGCATATTATCGGAGCGCTGCCCCCGGTGCCGGCTCGCCCGGCTCCCGTGGCGCTGTCTTTTTCAACAACCGGACCTGTCCTGTGCATTCCCTGACCGCCGCCGTGCAGGCGGCCTTCGCCCCGCAAGGCCTGCTGTCGCGCGCCGAGGCGCAGTTCCTGCCGCGTGAAGGCCAGACCCGCATGGCCCTGGCCGTGGCCCAGGCCATCGAAGAGCGCCAGACCCTGGTCGTGGAGGCCGGCACGGGCGTGGGCAAGACCTATGCCTATCTGGTGCCGGCCCTGCTCAGCGGCCAGCGCGTGCTGGTGTCCACGGCCACGCGTGCGCTGCAGGACCAATTGTTCGCACGGGATCTGCCGCGTCTGGTGGCCGCCCTGGGCATGCCGCTGCGCATGGCGCGCCTCAAGGGGCGCAGCGCCTACCTGTGCCTGGAGCGGCTGGAGCGAGTGCGCCAGGGCCGCACGGTGCCGCAGGACCCGCAGGTGCTGCGCAGCGTGGCCCTGGTCGAGCGCTGGGCGCGCACCACGCGCACAGGTGACCTGGGCGAGCTGCCCGCGCTGGACGAGCGCTCGCCCGCGCTGCCCCTGGTCACTTCCACTCGCGACAACTGCCTGGGCTCGGACTGCCCGCATTGGCAGGACTGCCATGTCAACGTGGCCCGCCGCACCGCGCTGGACGCCGACGTGGTGGTCATCAACCACCATCTGATGTTTGCCGACCTCGACGTGCGCGATTCGGGTGTGGCCCAACTGCTGCCCAGCGCGGGCGTGGTGGTGGTGGACGAGGCCCACCAGCTCAACGACACCGGCGTGCAGTTCGCTGGCCTGAGCCTGTCGGGCCAGCAATTGACGGGCTATGCCCGCGATGTGCTGCGCGCCGGCCAGGAACTGGCACGCGGCATGGCCGACTGGATGATGCTCTCGGCGCGTGTGGAGCAGGCACTGCGCGAGCTGCGCCTGGCCGCAGGCAAGCCCCCTGTGGGCGGACGTCTGTCCTGGCAGGGTGTGACGCCGCAGGGACTGGACGCCCAGAGCTGGCGCACGGCCCTGGTCACGCTGGGGCGCAGCCTGCGGGCGCTGGTGGAGCCGCTGGTGCAATTGCAGGTCAGCGATCCCGAACTGCGCAGGCTGCTCGAGCGCGGCAGCGAACTGCTGCGGCGCCTGGCCACCTTCGCGGCGGCGGCCGTGCAAGACACGGTGCGCTGGCTGGAACTGGGCAGCCAGCAGATGCGCATGCTGGAGTCTCCGCTGACCATTGCACACATCATGCGCACGCGGCTGCTGGGTCCGACGCAAGCGCAAGAGCAAGAGCATCAGGAAGGAAGCGGGCAAGACGCCGAGCCGCAGGAAAACGCACCCACCGCCCCGTACGAGCCGCCAGCGGGCACCGCCTGGATCTTCACCTCTGCCACGCTAGGCGACGACGAGCGGCTGAGCTGGTTCACCGAGCCCTGCGGACTGCGAGAGGCCCAGGTGCTGCGCGTGGACAGCCCCTTCGACTATGCGCGGCAGGCGGCGCTTTATGTGCCGCGGCCTTTTGCCGAGGCAGGAAGCACGGCCCACAGCGCCGAGGTGGCACGCCTGGCGCTGGATGCGGCCCAGCGCCTGGGCGGCCGCACTCTGGTGCTGACCACCACGCTGCGTGCCCTGCACGCCATAGGCGACACGCTGCAGCAGTCGCTGGGGCTGTTCGGTGAACTTGATGTGCTGGTCCAGGGGCAGGCGCCCAAGCTGACCTTGATCGAGCGCTTTGTTGCGGCAGGCGAAGGCAAGGGCGCCAGCGCGGGGCGCGGCTGCATTCTCGTGGCATCGGCCACTTTCTGGGAAGGGGTGGATTTGCCTGGCGATGCGCTGCAGCTGGTGGTCATCGACAAGCTGCCGTTTCCGCCGCCCGACGATCCGCTGGTCGAGGCGCGTTCGCGCAGTCTGGAATCCGTGGGCCGGCAGGCCTTTGCCGACTACATGCTGCCCGAGGCCGCGATGGCGCTCAAGCAGGGCGCCGGGCGCCTGATCCGGCGCGAGACGGATCGCGGCGTGCTTGTGGTCTGCGATCCCAGATTGACCGCCAAGGGTTATGGGCGGCGGCTGCGCGCTGCGCTGCCGCCCATGCGGACCCTGGAGGACGAGGCGGCCTTTGTTCAGGCCCTGCAGGCGCTGGCGCAGCCTGCGCCGCAGGTCACCACAGTTTCCACCACGACTTCTGCTTTGCCGTGACGTCCTTGTCGGAGTCCTGGCCGTACGAGGCGGTCAGCACGCGCTGCGCATCGTCACGCAGCTGGGTCATGCCCAGTGCATCGTATGAGTTCACCAGGATCTGCATGGCCTCGCGCACGGCGGGCACGCCCTGGTAGTCCTTGACGGCGGTCTGCGCACGTGCGATGGCGGCCACGTAGGCGCCGCGTCCGTAGTAGTAGCGGGCCACATGGACTTCGTACTGCGCCAGCGAGTTGACGATGTACTGCATGCGCAGCCGCGAGTCTTCGGCGTAGCGCGACTCGGGGAAGCGCGTCACCAGCTCGCGGAATGACTCGAAGGAGTCCTTGGCGGCCTTCTGGTCACGCTCGGACAGATCCTGGCGCGACAGCCAGGAGAACATGCCCAGGTTGTCATTGAAGTTGACCAGTCCCTTGAGGTACAGGGCGTAGTCGGTGGCGGGGCTGGCCGGGTGCAGCTTCAGGAAGCGGTCCAGCGTGGCCGTGGCCTGGACCTTGTCGCCGCTCTTGTACTGGGCATAGGCCTTGTCGAGCTGGGCCTGCTGGGCCAGGGGCGTGCCGGCGGCACGGCCTTCGAGCTTCTCGAACAGCGGAACGGCCTTGTCGAACGCACCGGACGCGGCTTCGTCGCGCGCCTCGGTATAGATGCGGTCCGGGGTCCACTTGGCAGTAGGGTCTTGTTGCGTACTGGAGCAGGCTGTCAGGACGCCTGCGACCAGCACGGCGGGAACGATGGACAGGGGAATACGCTGCATGGTGGACGTTTCTCGGGCAATCGAAGGGCGGTGAGAGGGTTGGCGGGCAGGGATGCGGGCCGCGCTGAGGGGCCGCATGAAGCCTGATTTTCCCGCAACCGGGCCGAGGCATTGTAACGGCCTGCGATGCCCGCCCCGCAGGCGGGGGCGGCGGCAAAGGCATGGCCGCGAACGGGTCCCGGCCTTGCGGAGCTTTCTACAATGGCGCCCATATGTTTGTCCATTTGCGCCTGCACACCGAATTTTCCGTCGTGGACGGAACCAACCGCATCAACGCCATCGTCAAGGCCGCCGCCGAGGATGGGCAGGTCGCACTGGCCGTCACAGACTTCAACAACCTGTTTGGCGGCGTCAAGTTCTATCGCGAAGGCCGGGCCAAGGGCGTCAAGCCCGTGCTGGGCGCGGAAATCCAGATCGAGGGCGAAAACGGCGCCGCGATCTCGCGCATCATCGTGCTGGTGCAAAGCCCGCTGGGCTACCACAACCTGTCCGAGCTGCTGGCCCGGGGCTGGACCCGCAATGTGGTCAAGGGCCAGGCCGTGCACACATGGGCCTGGCTGCAGGAGCTGGGCGAAGGTCTGATCGTGCTGGCCGGCGCCCAGGCCGGCCCGGTGGGCCAGGCACTGATGCGCGGTGACGAGGCCGGCGCAGCAGCCGTCGCCCAGCGGCTGGCGAGCATGTTCCCGCACCGCTTCTTCATCGAGCTGCAGCGCGCAGGCCGGCCTGACGACGAAGCCCATGTGCTGGCCGCCGTGCAACTGGCCGATCGCCTGAACCTGCCCGTGGTCGCCACGCACCCCATACAGTTCTTCGGCCCCGACGACTACGAAGCGCACGAGGCGCGCGTGTGCATCGCCGAGGGCGAGATCCTGGCCAACCCCAAGCGTGTGCGCCGCTTCACGCGCGACCAGCATTTCAAGACCGTCGCGCAGATGCAGGCGCTGTTTGCCGACATTCCCAGCGCCATCGCCAACACCGTGGAAATCGCGCGTCGCTGCAGCCTGACGCTGGTGCTGGGCAAGCCGCAGCTGCCCAACTTCCCCGTGCCCGAAGGCATGACCATGGACGAGTTCTTCCGCCAGGAGTCCTTTGCGGGACTGGAGGAACGTCTGATCCATCTCTATCCCGACCCCGCCAAGCGCGAAGCCCAGCGCGAGCGCTATGTCGAGCGACTGGAGTTCGAGATCGGCACCATCCTCAAGATGGGCTTTCCGGGCTACTTCCTCATCGTGGGCGACTTCATCAAGTGGGCCAAGCTCAACGGCTGTCCCGTGGGTCCGGGCCGCGGATCGGGCGCCGGCTCGCTGGTGGCCTACGTGCTCAAGATCACGGACCTGGACCCGCTGGAATACAACCTGCTGTTCGAGCGTTTCCTCAATCCCGAGCGTGTGTCCATGCCCGACTTCGACGTGGACTTCTGCCAGGCCAACCGCGACCGCGTCATCGACTATGTGAAGCAGCTGTACGGCCGCGACGCCGTCAGCCAGATCGCCACCTTCGGCACCATGGCCGCGCGCGCGGCCATCCGCGACGTGGGCCGCGTGCTGGACATGAGCTACACCTTCTGCGATGGCATCTCCAAGCTCATTCCCAACAAGCCTGGCCTGCACGTCACGCTCAAGTACCCGCCCAACCCCAAGAAGGAGGGCGACAAGTACACCTACGCCATCGAGGCCGAGCCCATGTTGGCCGAGCGCATCGACAAAGAAGAAGACGTCAAGACACTGATTGAAATGGCCCAGAAGCTCGAAGGCATGACACGCAACATTGGCATGCACGCGGGCGGCGTGGTGATTGCCCCGGGCAAGCTGGCCGATTTCTGCCCGCTGTACCAGCAGCCGGGCAGCGACTCGGCCGTGGCCATGTACGACAAGGACGATGTGGAGGCCGTGGGCCTGGTGAAGTTCGACTTTCTGGGCCTGGCCACGCTGACCATCCTGGAGATTGCGCGCGAGTTCATCATCAAGCGCCACAAGGGCCAGGAGAACTTCGCATTCGAGAACATCCCGCTGGACGATGCGCGCACCTACCAGCTGTTTTCCGAGGGCAAGACCGAGGCCGTGTTCCAGTTTGAATCGCGCGGCATGCAGGGCATGTTGCGCGACGCCAAGCCCAGCCGGCTGGAAGACCTGATCGCCCTGAACGCCCTGTACCGCCCGGGACCCATGGACCTGATTCCCAGCTTCGTGGCGCGCAAGCACGGCAAGGAAGTGGTGGAGTATCCGCATCCGCTGGTCGAAAAGGTGCTGGCCGAAACCTACGGGATCATGGTCTACCAGGAGCAGGTGATGCAGACCGCCCAGGTGCTGGGCGGCTACTCGCTGGGCGGCGCCGACCTCTTGCGCCGTGCCATGGGCAAGAAGAAGGTCGAGGAAATGGTCATGCACCGCGGGATCTTCCGCGAGGGCGCGGCCAAGCAGGGCATCAGCGAAGAAAAGGCCGACGAGGTCTTCGACCTGATGGAGAAGTTCGCGGGCTACGGCTTCAACAAGTCGCACGCCGCCGCCTACTCGCTGCTGGCCTATCACACAGCCTGGCTGAAGGTGCACTACACGGCCGAGTTCTACTGCGGGAACATGACCGTGGAAATGGACAACACCGACAAGCTCAAGGTGCTGTACGAAGACGCGCTCAAGATGGGCATCAGCTTCGAGCCGCCGGATGTCAACCGCGGCATGTACCGCTTCGAGCCCGTCACCGACAAGGTCATACGCTATGGCCTGGGTGCCATCAAGGGCACGGGCCAGCAGGCCATCGAGGCCATCATCGCGGCCCGTGAAGGCCGTGGCGTGGGCCCGCGCGGCGCCGACAAGGGGCCGTTCAAGAGCCTGGCCGACTTCTGCGTGCGCGTGGACCGCACGCGCCTGAACAAGCGCACGCTGGAAGCCCTGATCAAGGGAGGTGCCTTCGATGCCATCGAACTGAACCGCGCGGCCCTGGTGGCCTCCATCGACCATGCCTTCGAGTTCGCCAACAAGACGCTGGCCAATGCCAACCAGGGCGGGCTGTTCGACATGATGGGCGAGGACGCCGTGGGCTCCAGCACCCAGGAGCCGCCCCTGGCCGATGCCTTGCCCTGGGGCGTGAAGGAGAGGCTGACCCAGGAAAAGACCGCCGTGGGCTTTTACCTGTCGGGCCATCTGTTCGACGAGGTCGAAAAGGAGGTGCGCCGCTTCGTGCGCACGCCGCTGGCCGAGCTGCGCGACAGCCGCGAGCCCCAGACCCTGGCCGGCATCATCAGCGACTTCCGCGCCATCAACGGCCAGCGCGGGCGGCTGGGCCTTTTCAAGATCGATGACGGCTCGGGCGTGATCGAGGCCTCGGTGGACGAGAACACGCTCAATACCTATCGCGATCTGCTCAAGGACGACGAATTCGTCGTCATCACCGGGCGCCTGCAACTGGACCACTTCAGCGGTGGCCTGCGCATGAAGGCACAGCAGCTGTTCAACCTGGCCGATGCGCGCTGCCGTTTCGCGCGCTACCTGCAGGTCAGCGTGGGCGAGAAGATGCCCGACGTGGTCGGCCTGCTGCGCCAGTTCCCCGCCGTGGTGGAGCAGGGTGAGCATGGCGAGCTGCAGCGCGGCATGAAGGTGCGCCTGGGACTGGTCTGCGAGGACGAGCGCGGCTCGGCCAGCTGCGAGCTGGCCCTGGGCGACGGCAGCCGCTTCTATCCCAGCGACGCGGCCCTGGCCGCCTGGTATGCCCAGGCGGGCAGCGCCCAGGTCAAGGTGGTCTACGAATGACGCGCAAGGTGGCGCAGCGCCCGGTGGCGGCAAGCAGGCACTGCTTTGGTGCGTGCTGGCCAGCCCGGGCAGGCGCCGCGCTTGAATTCTTCAGGCACGCCTCGCATATCCCTTCCGGAAAACAGTGGCTCCGATGGCTAGAATGATTTTCATGGCAACCCAACCCCCTTCGACCCCTCCTGCCATTCCCACAGTGCGGCCCGTGTCCGATGACGACGGCGCCGTGGTGCTGGAGCGGCGGCGCCAGCGCGTGCAGCCGCCGCAGATGTACCAGGTCGTGATGCTCAACGATGACTTCACGCCCATGGAATTCGTCATCATCGTCCTGCAGGAACTCTTCGGCAAGGACCGCGAAACGGCCACCCAGATCATGCTCAAGATCCATCTCGACGGCCGCGGCGTCTGCGGCGTGTACTCGCGCGATGTGGCGGCCACCAAGGTCGAGCAGGTGCTGCAGGCCGCCCAGAAAGCGGGCCATCCGTTGCAGGCCATGTTCGAGCCTGTTGAATAAACCCGGGCCGCCCTGATTTATGGTTGCAGTCAATAATCCCCAGCAAGCGAAAAGGAGTCATCAATGATCGCCCAGGAACTGGAAGTCAGCTTGCACATGGCCTTTGTCGAAGCACGCCAGCAGCGCCACGAGTTCATCACCGTGGAACACCTGCTGCTGGCCCTGCTGGACAACCCCAGTGCAGCGGAAGTGCTGCGCGCCTGCTCAGCCAACATCGATGACCTGCGCTCGGCCCTGTCCAACTTCATCAAGGACAACACGCCCCAGGTCGCGGGCACCGACGAAGTGGACACGCAGCCCACGCTGGGTTTCCAGCGTGTGATTCAGCGCGCCATCATGCATGTGCAATCGACCGGCAACGGCAAGAAGGAAGTCACGGGCGCCAACGTGCTCGTGGCCATCTTCGGTGAAAAGGACTCGCATGCCGTCTACTACCTGCACCAGCAGGGCGTGACGCGCCTGGACGTGGTCAATTTCATCGCCCACGGCATCAAGAAGGGCGAGCCGCCCGAGCCTGCGAAGGCGGAGAACCCTGCGGAATCCGAAGAGGGTGCCGGTGGCGAACGCAACGAAAAGGCCTCGCCCCTGGAGCAGTTCACGCTGAACCTCAACCAGGCGGCCAAGGACGGCAAGATCGATCCGCTGATCGGGCGCGACTACGAGGTCGAGCGCACCATCCAGATCCTGTGCCGCCGCCGCAAGAACAACCCGCTGCTGGTCGGCGAGGCCGGCGTGGGCAAGACCGCGATCGCCGAGGGCCTGGCCTGGCGCATCACCGAAGGCAAGGTGCCCGAGGTGCTGACCGAGGCCGTGGTCTATTCGCTGGACATGGGCGCGCTGCTGGCAGGCACCAAGTACCGTGGCGATTTCGAGCAGCGCCTCAAGGGCGTGCTCAAGTCGCTGAAGGACAAGCCCAACGCCATCCTGTTCATCGACGAGATCCACACGCTGATCGGCGCGGGCGCCGCTTCGGGCGGCACGCTGGACGCGTCCAACCTGCTCAAGCCGGCGCTGTCCAGCGGCCAGCTCAAGTGCATCGGCGCCACCACGTTCACCGAGTACCGCGGCATCTTCGAAAAGGATGCGGCCCTGTCGCGGCGCTTCCAGAAGGTGGATGTGGTCGAGCCCACGGTGGCCGAGACCGTGGACATCCTCAAGGGCCTGAAGTCGCGCTTCGAGGAACACCACAGCGTGCAGTACGCCGCTGCCGCCCTGCAGGCTGCGGCCGAGCTGTCGGCCAAGTACATCAATGACCGCCACCTGCCCGACAAGGCCATCGACGTGATCGACGAGGCCGGCGCCGCGCAGCGCATCATTCCGGTGGAGCAGCGCAAGCAGACCATCGACAAGGCCGAGATCGAGGCCATCGTGGCCAAGATCGCGCGCATTCCGCCTGCCAACGTGTCCAACGACGACCGCAGCAAGCTGCAGACGCTGGAGCGCGACCTCAAGAGCGTGGTCTTCGGCCAGGACAAGGCGCTGGAAGCGCTGGCCTCCTCGGTCAAGATGGCGCGCTCGGGCCTGGGCAAGCCGGACAAGCCGATCGGCTCCTTCCTGTTCTCGGGCCCCACCGGCGTGGGCAAGACGGAAGCGGCCAAGCAGCTGGCCTACATTTTGGGCGTGGACCTGATCCGCTTCGACATGTCGGAGTACATGGAGCGCCATGCCGTCAGCCGCCTGATCGGCGCGCCTCCGGGCTATGTGGGCTTTGACCAGGGCGGCCTGCTGACCGAGGCCGTGACCAAGAAGCCGCATTCGGTGCTGCTGCTCGACGAAATCGAGAAGGCGCATCCGGACATCTTCAACGTGCTGCTGCAGGTCATGGACCACGGCACGCTGACGGACAACAACGGGCGCAAGGCCGACTTCCGCAACGTGATCCTCATCATGACCACGAACGCGGGTGCAGAGACCATCAACAAGGCCTCGATCGGCTTCACCAACCCGCGCCAGGCCGGCGACGAAATGGGCGACATCAAGCGCCTGTTCACGCCGGAGTTCCGCAACCGTCTGGACGCCATCGTCAGCTTCAAGCCGCTGGACGAGCAGGTCATCCTGCGCGTGGTCGACAAGTTCCTGCTGCAGCTGGAGCAGCAGCTTGCCGAAAAGCGCGTGGAGGTCACCTTCACCGATGCGCTGCGCAAGCACCTGGCCAGGAAGGGCTTCGATCCGCTCATGGGCGCCCGTCCCATGCAGCGCCTGATCCAGGACACCATCCGGCGCTCGCTGGCCGACGAGCTGCTGTTCGGGCAGCTGGTCGACGGTGGCCGCCTGGAAGTGGACTGGGTGGTCGATGCCGACGACGCCGAAAAGGGCGAGGTCAGGCTCGACATCACGCCCCAGCCCAGGCAGGATCCGGCTTCCGAGCCGGCCGAGCCCAAAGAGGCCACTGCCGACTGATGTGCATCGCCTGATGCCCATCGCGCAAGCCGACAGCCCCCCGGGCTGCCGGCTTTTTCTTTGATCCGCCCGAAGGAGTCTTTGTGGAGTGGCTTCGTCAGTACCTGACCCATGAGAATGCGCTGCTGCTGCTGTCGGTGACCTGGTCGGTCTATGTGGTGATCGTCGCGGTGTGGATCCTTTTGCAGCGCAGCGCACCCGTGGCCACGCTGAGCTGGCTGCTGTCCATGGCGGCGATTCCCGTGGGCGGGCTGGCCATCTATTATTTCTTCGGCCCGCAGCGGCTCAAGCGCCAGCGCATCAAGCGGCTGCGCGCGCGCAAGACATCGCGCGTGCGCTCGGGCGTGCAGCGGCTGCGCGAGCGCATGCCCGGCAGTCCCGAGCGCCTGCACCAGGTTGCGCGACTGGTGGCCGCCACCAGCGACTTTCCGGTGAGCACGGCCACCGACCTGCGGCTGCTGGTCGGTGGCGCGGCCACCTTCGACGCCATCATCGACGCGGTGAATGCCGCGCGCCACCACATCCACCTCGAGTACTACATCTTCGAGCCCGACCAGACCGGCACGGCCCTGCGCGACCTGCTGATACAGCGGGCCCGCGCAGGCATACAGGTGCGCCTGCTGGTGGATGCCCTGGGCTCCAAGAAGCTGGGGCGGCGCTTTCTGCAGCCGCTGGAGGATGCGGGCGCCGAGGTCGCGCTGTTCCATGGCACCAAGATCGGCCGGCGGCTGCGCCCGGTCATCAACTTCCGCACCCACCGCAAGATCCTGGTGTGCGACGGCAAGGTGGGCTTCACGGGCGGCGTCAACGTGACCGACGAAGAGAACGCGCGTGTCATGCCCGATGCCTACCACGACGTGCACCTGCGCCTGGAGGGCGCCATCGTCAACTGGCTGCAGACCGTGTTCCTCGAGGACTGGGCCTACGCCCTCGAAAAGGACCCCAAGAGCGAGCCCGCCGACATCGACCTGCTGCTGCCGGACGCGCCCGAGGGCCCGCTGCCCGTGCAGGTCATCACCTCCGGCCCCGACAACGGCCTGCAGGCCATCTACCGCGCCCATCTTGCGGCCATCAACGCGGCCGAGGAGCGTGTCTGGCTGACCACGCCGTACTTCGTTCCCACGGAGGCCGCGCTGGCCGCGCTCACCAATGCCTCGCTGCGCGGCGTGGATGTGCAGCTGCTGGTGCCGCGCCGCTCCGATTCGGCCCTGGTCACGGCGGCCGCGCGCTCCTACTACGACGAACTGATCCGCTGCGGCGTGCGCGTCTACGAATACAAGGCGCGCATGCTGCACTCCAAGACGCTGGTGGTGGACGGCAGCATCTCCATCATCGGCACGGCCAACTTCGACTACCGCAGCTTCTTCCTGAACTACGAAGTCTGCGCCATCGCCTACGGGCCCCAGCTCAATGGCGACCTGGCGCGCCAGTTCGAGCTGGACCTGGAGCAGGCGCAGCGCGTGCATTTCAAGCGCGACCTGGGCTTCGCACTGCGCCTGTTCGACTCCGGCGCGCGCCTTTGCTCACCCTTGCTGTGATGTCCGGACGCACTTTTTTCGCAGGCATACTCGCCCGATGGCCCATACCTTCTTCTGGCACGACTACGAGACCTTCGGCGCCCAGCCGCGCTATGACCGGCCCGCGCAATTCGCGGGCATCCGCACGGATGCGGAACTCAATGAAATCGGCGAGCCCGTCATGTGGTATTGCCAGCCGGCAGGCGACTACCTGCCCGATCCGCAGTCCTGCCTGATCACCGGCATCACGCCCCAGCAATGCCTGGAGCAGGGCATGCCCGAGGCCCAGTTCGCCGCCCGCATCGAGGCAGAACTGGCCCAGGCCGGCACCGTGGGCGTGGGCTACAACACCATCCGTTTTGACGACGAGATCACGCGCTTCATGTTCTGGCGCAACCTCATCGACCCCTATGCGCGCGAATGGCAAAACGGCTGCGGGCGCTGGGATCTGCTCGACGTGGTGCGCATGGTCTATGCGCTGCGCCCAGAAGGCATTGTCTGGCCGAAAAAGGAGGATGGATCTCCAAGCTTCAAGCTCGAGGACCTGGCCCGCGCCAACGGCCTGCTGCACGAGAAGGCGCACGATGCCCTGTCCGACGTGCGTGCCACCATCGGGCTGGCCCGGCTGATCCGCAAGGTCCAGCCCAGATTGTTCGACTTCGCCTTCTCGCTGCACAAGAAGGACCGTGTGCTGCAGGAAATGGGCCTGCCGGCCGAGCCGGCGCATGCCAGGCCTTTCCTGCACGTCAGCGGCATGATCCGGCCCGAGCGCGGCTGCATCGCCGTCATGTGGCCGCTGGCCACGCACCCCACCAACAAGAACGAGATCATCTGCTGGGATCTGGCGCAGGACCCGTCCGAGCTGGCCTCCATCGACGTGGACACGCTGCGCCTGCGCCTGTTCTCGCGCGCGGCCGACCTGCCCGAAGGCATGCAGCGCCTGCCCATCAAGAGCATCCACGTCAACAAGTCGCCCATGGTGGTCGGCAGCCTCAAGACGCTGAGCCCGGCCATGGCCGCGCAATGGGGCATCGATGTGGAGCAGTGCATGGGCCATGCGGCCATTGCACGGGACCTGCCCGACATGAGCGCGCTGTGGCGTGCCGTTCACCAGCGCCCTGCGCAGGAAGGGCTGGATGCCGACCAGGACCTGTACGGCGGTTTCGTGGGCAATGAGGACCGGCGCCGCCTGAACCACCTGCGCAGCCTGTCCGCGCAGGAGCTGGCGCTGGACCGCACGGGCTTCGACGATGCCCGCCTGACCGAGCTGCTGTTCCGCTACCGCGCCCGCAATTTCCCCGCCAGCCTGAACCCGGCCGAGCGCCAGCGCTGGCTGCAGCACTGCGCGGCCTGCCTGATCGAAGGCAAGGGCGGCGCACGCACGGCCGAGCAGATGTTTGCCATGGTCGATCAGCTATCGGAAACTGCCGACGAGCGCGGCGAGGAGATCCTGGGGGCGCTGTATGACTATGCCGAGGCGATCATGCCGGAACTTTAGTTCCCCCTGAGCCGCTGCGCGGCTTCTCCCGAGAGGTGCGACACTCTCGCGGCGGGGCGGCCGGCGTAGGCACTTGCTCGGTCTTCCTCGCCTTGGACCGCGTCGGCTTCAGGCGCAGCGCCCATTTGTGCCCTCAGCCAAAGAACTTGTAGCAGACCACGATGGCCGCCACCACGCCGGCCAGTTCGGCGATGAGGGCGCAGGGCACGGCGTGACGGGCGCGCTGTATGCCTACGGCGCCGAAGTAGACGGCCAGGACGTAGAAAGTGGTTTCGGTGCTGCCCTGGATGGTGGCGGCCACCAGGGCGGCGAAGCTGTCCACGCCCTGGGTCTGCATGGTCTCGATCAGCATGGCGCGCGCCGCGCTGCCCGAGAAGGGTTTGACCAGGGCCGTGGGCAGGGCGTCCACGAAGCGGGCGTCCATGCCCATGGCATCGACCACCCAGCGTATGCCCGACAGCGCATACTCCAGCGCGCCCGATGCGCGGAACACGCCCACGGCGCAGAGCATGGCCACCAGATAGGGCAGCAGGCCCTTGGCCACGTCAAAGCCTTCCTTGGCGCCCTCGATGAAGCTGTCGTAGACCGCGACCTTGCGCCAGGCGCCCAGAGTGACGAACAGCACGATCAGGGCAAACAGCGTCAGGTTGCCCAGCAGCGATGACAGCTGGGCCAGTGCGGCCGCCGACAGCGTGGCCAGAAAGGCCATGAAGCCCGCCAGCGCCAAGCCCAGCGGCAGCAGATAGCCCAGCACCACGGGGCTCCACAGCGGCAGCCTCTGCACGGCGGCCACGGCCAGCAGGCCGACCAGGGTCGAGGCCGAGGTGGCCAGCAAGATCGGCAGAAAGACCAGGGTGGGATCGGGCGCACCCTGCTGCATGCGGTACATGAAGATGGTCACGGGCAGCAAGGTCAGCGACGACGCATTGAGCACCAGGAACAGGATCTGCGCATTGGTGGCGGTGTCGGGCCGGGGGTTGAGCTCCTGCAGCGAGCGCATGGCCTTCAGGCCCATGGGCGTGGCCGCGTTGTCCAGTCCCAGCCCGTTGGCCGCGAAGTTCAGCGTGATCAGGCCCAGGGCCGGATGGCCGCGCGGCACCTCGGGCATGAGCCTGGCGAACAACGGGCCCAGCACGCGCGCCAGCCACTCCACCACGCCGGCCTTCTCTGCGATGCGCAGAAAGCCCAGCCACAGCGTCAGCGTGCCGAACAGCAGCACCATGACCTCGACCGACAGCCTGGCCATGGCAAACAGCGCCTGCACCATGGCCGAGAAAATCCCGGCCTGGCCGCCGACCAGCCATTGGGCCAGCGCAGCCACGGCCGCCACCAGAAAAAAGCCCAGCCACAAGGCATTCAGCATGGATTCCCGTCCCTCACGAGGCAATTGCAAGCCGCCATTGTGGGGCCAGCCGCAGGGCTTACGGGCCAGGGCGGCAGGGCATTGACAGGGCTCCGTTATCCTCGCGGCCCCGTGGTCCGAGGACCGCACCATTGCTGCAAAGGATTCCATGCCCCAGGTGATAGGACAGGTGAGCGTCGCCGTGCGCGACTATGACGAGGCGCTGCGCTTTTATGTGGGCGCGCTGGGCTTCGTGCTGATCGAGGACACCGCCCTGTCCGAGGGCAAGCGCTGGGTCACCGTGGCTCCCGGTGGCGGCGGTGTGCGCCTGCTGCTGGCCCGCGCCACGAATGAGGAACAGGCCGCGCGCGTGGGCAACCAGACGGGCGGGCGCGTGTTCCTGTTCCTGCAGACCGACGACTGCCTGCGCGACTTCGAGGCCTACCGCTCGCGCGGCGTGCGCTTTGTGCAGGAACCCCAGCGCAAGCCCCACGGCACCGTGGCCGTGTTCGAAGACCTCTACGGCAATCTGTGGGATCTCATCGAGTTGCATCCGGCGCGCTGAGGGCCGAAGGCGCGCTGCTTCAGCGGCTGGCCACGATGAACAGCCTGGGGAAGGGCAGCAGCACCGTGCCATCGTCCAGCGCGGGGTAGGCCTGGGAGATGGCCTGCAGATACGCTGCGTAGAAGCCGGCCTTTTGCTCCTCGTCCAGCGGCGCGACGAAGGGGCGCAGCGCCGAACCCTTGAACCACTCAACCACCGCGGCATGGCCGCCCGCCAGCGGGTGGAAGTAGGTGGTGCGCCAGACATCGACGTTGCTGCAGTGCGGGCGAAGCAGGGCGTAGTAGAAGTCCGCGCTGTGACGTGCGGGGTGGCGCACATCGCCAATCGTGGCAGCCCATGGGCCGCTGGCGGCCACTTCGCGTGCCAGCCGGTGGGCCGGTTCTTCCAGGTTGTCCGGTGTCTGCACGGCCAGGCTGCCACCGGGGGCCAAGTGGCTGACGAGGCGCGGGTAAAGCTGCTGGTGGTCGGGCAGCCACTGCAGCGAGGCATTGGCCAGGATCACGTCCTGCGGCTGGTCGGGCTGCCAGGTGGCGATGTCGGCCAGGCAGAAGGCCGTGCCCGGCAGCCGCTTGCGTGCGGCATCCAGCATGTCCTCGGAGTTGTCCAGTCCCGTCACGGTGGCCTCGGGGAAGCGCTGGGCCAGGACCTCGGTGGAGTTGCCGGGGCCGCAGCCCAGGTCCACGGCCAGCCGCACGGCGCGGCCAGGCAGATCGGGAATGGCTGCCACCAGGTCGCGCACGGGGCGCGTGCGCTCCTGCTCGAACGTTGTGTACTGCTTTGCGGACCAGGTCATCGTGTTGCCTTTCAGGTAGGTGTGTTTGTGGGGCGCGAGCGTAAATCCGTCCATCCATGATTGCAAATGCCACAATTGAAGTCTTCCCATACCTTGAAAGTATTGACGTGCCCGAGCTTCGCCAACTGCGCGCCTTTGTCGCCATCGCCGAGGAAGGCCACATCACCCGCGCGGCCGAGCGGCTGGGCATGCAGCAGCCGCCGCTGACGCGGTTGCTGCAGGGCCTGGAACACGAATTGGGCGTGGAGCTGGTGCAGCGCCTGCCGCGCGGCGTGCGGCCCACGGCGGCGGGGCTGGCGCTGCTGGAAGAGGCCAGGGCGCTGCTGGCCCGCTCCGATGGGCTGGCCGAAGTGGTGGGCCGTGCCGCCCGCGGCGAGACGGGCCGGCTGGCCGTGGGTTTCACCAGCTCTGCCGCGCTGCATCCCTTCGTGCCCGGCGTGCTGCGCATGTTCCGCCAGCAGGTGCCCGGCGTGGCCGTGGCGCTGGAGGAGGCGGGTACGGGTGAACTCATGGATGCACTGCTGCACGAGCGGCTGGACGCGGCCTTTGTGCGCTCGCCCCTGCATGGCAGCCAGGGGCTGCAGGCCGTGCCGATTCTGGAGGAGCCCATGCTGCTGGCCCTGCCTGCAGGGCATGCGCTGGCACGCCCATTGCGCCGGCCCGTGCCTTTGCCGCAGCTCGCCTCGGAGGATTTCGTGCTGTACCGGCGCAGGGTAGGGCAGGGCCTGTACGACGCCATTCTCAAGGCCTGCCTGGAGGCGGGTTTCAGTCCGCGCGTGGTGCAGGAGGCGCCGCGCATGACGGCCACGCTGAGCCTGGTCTCGGCAGGGCTGGGGCTGTCCATCGTGCCGGCCTCCATGCAGCGCCTGCGCAGCGACGGCATTGTCTACCGTGCGCTGTCCCAGTGCCCCGGGTTGGCTGCTCCCCTGCATCTGGCCACGCGCGTGGGCGATGCGTCGGCCGTGCTGCGCAGGTTCCAGGACCTGGTTGCCACGGCGGCCGTGGCGGAGTCCTGACGGCGCGGACTATGGTGACCTGGTTGCTGCGCGTGCGGCAGCGCGCGGGCCGCCGCGCTGCTTGACCACGGTGCGTGCGCAGTCCACCAGCCTGTGGATCAGCGGCAGCCGTGCCGACGAGCGCAGCCACATCACGCCAAAGCGCCGCGACTGCGATTCCTCGGGCAGGGCCAGGCGCACCACGCCCTGGCCATCGGGCAGGTTCAGTGCCGTGTCGGGCACCAGGGAGACGCCCAGGCCCCTGTCCACCATCATGGCAATGGCCACCAGCGAGCTCAGCTCAAAGCGCTCCTGCGGCGCAATCTGCGCGGCGCGCAGGTAGCGCTCCACCATTTGCCCACCGCCCAGGCTGCGGTCATAGCGGATCAGCGGCTGGGTGCGCAGCAGCGTGTGCGGGTCCAGGTGCGCCAGCTGGTGCGGCACCAGAAGCACCAGCGGCTCCTCGCGCAGCAGTGTCCAGTCGAAGGTCTTGGCCAGGGCGAACGAGGGGTGCAGGCAGACCGCCGCATCCAGCTCGCCCTGCCGCACGGCCTCGTACAGCTCGCGCGTGGTGGCCGACCGCAGGAACACCTTGGCGTCAGGGCACTTCTTCACGAAGCCGGCCAGGATGTCGGGCAGCAGGCTGTGCAGCGCCGTGTTGATGGTGCCTATGACCAGTTCCCCGGCCGTGCCTTCCTGGCTGACATGGGTCTTGGCATTGGCCAGTTCGCGCAGCAACTGCGGCGCGGATTGGGCCAGGCGGTGGCCGGCCGGGGTGGGCAGCACGGTGCGGCCTGCGCGGGCCAGCAGGGGGGCGTCGAACTCGCGCTCGAGGATGCGGATCTGCTGGGCCACGGCGGCGGCCGTGATATCCAGGCGCCGCGCGGCCTCGGCCATGGAGCCGGTCTCCACCACAAGCAGGAAGCTGTGCAGGTAGCTGGTTTCCATAAACAAAGAATTTGTGTGGTTTGAACAAATATTACCTGTGTTTCTCTTGGCTTTCTGCCGCCCACAATGCGGGCCATGAGAAGCAAACTGTTTGTTCCCGCATCGCGTCCCGAGCTGTTCGCCAAGGCACTGGCCGGCGAGGCCGACGCGCTGTCCTTCGACCTGGAGGACGCGGTGGCCGAAGCCCGCAAGGACGAGGCGCGCGGCCTGTTGCGCAGCTTCCTGCTCAGCCCTGAAAGCCGGGGCCACGGCAAGACGCTGATCGTGCGTGTCAACGCCATGGATACGCCGCATTTCGGCGCCGACATCGCCGAGATGGTGCGCGACGGCGTGCACCTCATCAACCTGCCCAAGCCCGAGACCGTGCAGCAGGTGCGCGAGGCCGCACAGCGCATTGCCGATGCGGCAGATGCCAACGGCGTGCCCCAGGCGCCTGGCCTGCTGCTCAACATCGAAACACCCCGCGCCCTGCGCTGCGCTGCCGAACTGGCCGGCGCCCACGCCAGCGTGGCCGGCCTGCAGATGGGGCTGGGCGACCTGTTCGAGCCCTTTGGCGTGAACCGGCGCGAGCCCGCCGCCATTGCCCAGGTGCTGCTTGCCGTGCGCATGGCCGCTGCCGAGGCAGGCATCTATGCCTATGACGGCGCCTTTGCCGACATCCGCGACAGCGACGGCTTCAGCGCCGAGGCGCGGCTGTCGCGCGGCCTGGGCTTTCTGGGCAAGACGTGCATACACCCCAGCCAGGTTGCGCTGGCCAATGCGGTCTACCAGCCGACCGAGCAGGAGATTTCCCACTCGCTGAAGGTGGTCCAGGCGGCCCGCGAGGCTGACGCCAATGCGCTGGGCGCCTATGTGGTGGACGGAAAGATGGTGGACAAGCCCTTTGTGCTGCGTGCCCAGGCCATCGTGGCTGCGGCGCATGCACAGGGGCTGCTGGTGGCCTGAATAGGGTTCTGGCATTCCGGTGTACCGGCGTCCTGCATGCCGGGCAACACAACGACAAGAAACAGGACAGGAGACAAAGACATGAGCATTTCGCATTGCCGCACGCGGCGCAGGCTGGTGGCGCTGGCGGCCACGGCAACGGTGGCCACGCTGGCCGGGCTGGCTTCGCCGGGATTGATGGCGCAGGGCGCCTTCCCGTCCAAGGCCATCACCATGGTGGTTCCCTATCCGCCGGGAGGCTCCAACGATGTGTTCGCACGCCAGGTGGCCAAGGAAATGGGCGATCTGCTCAAGCAGACCGTGATCGTGGACAACCGGCCCGGCGCCAGCGGCAACACCGGCACGGCCTCGGTGGCCAAGGCGACGGCGGACGGCTACACGCTGGTGGCGGTGTCGTCGAGCATGACCACGAATGCCGCGGTGCAGGCCAAGATGCCCTTCGACCCCGTCAAGGACCTGGCGCCCGTGGCCATGTTTGCCAAGGGCCCGCTGGTGGTGGCCGTGAACAACGAATTCCCGGCCAGGACGCCGCAGGATCTGGTGCGCGCCATCAAGGCCAGCCCGGGCCAGTTCAACTACGCCACCTCGGGCACCGGCAGCATCAACCACTTCGCGACCGAGATGATGCGCTCCATGGTGCCGGGCATGGACATCATGCATGTGCCCTACAAGGGCCAGGGTCCGGCCGTGACCGATGTGATCGGCAACCAGGTGCAGATGCTGGTCTCCAGCGGCCCGTCCATCCTGCCCATGGTGCGCAACGGCAAGCTGCGCGCCATCGGCATCACCAGCCTCAAGCCCAGCCCCATTGCGCCGGACCTGACGCCCATGGCAACGGCCATCCCGGGCTACGAATTCGATCTGTGGTGGGGGCTGCTGGCGCCTGCGGGCACTCCCGCCGACATCGTGGACCGCCTCAACCAGGCCGTGAACCAGGTGCTGGCCAAGCCGACCATCCAGGCCAGCTTCCTGCGCGAAGGCGCCATTGCCAACCCCGTGACGCCGCAGCAGTTCGCACAGGTGATCCGCAGCGACGTGGCGCGCTGGAAGCAGCTCGCCAAGGACCGCAATATCCAGGCCGATTGAACCCGGCCTTTGGCGGGAGGTGCCCCAGGCCTTCCCGCTTCCCTATCAGGAGAAACGAATGAGTTTTGTGCCCGGTGAACGCCAGGGGCCGAAAGGCCCGCTCAGCGGCGTGCGCGTGCTGGACCTGAGCGCCTATATCGCGGGGCCTTATGGCTGCTCGCTGCTGGCGGACCAGGGCGCCGAGGTGATCAAGGTCGAGCCGCCCGTGGGCGACAACCTGCGCAAGTACCCGTCCACGCTGGAGGCTGAAAGCCGCGCCTTCCTGGGCGTGAACCGCAGCAAGTGGGGCATGGTGCTGGACCTGAAGGACGAGGCCGACCACGCCGTGCTGCTGCGCCTGGTGCGCGAGGCCGATGTGCTGGTCCACAACTTCCGGCCCGGCGTGCCCGAGCGGCTGGGCATCGGTTTTGCGCAACTGGCCGCCATCAACCCACGCCTCGTCTATTGCAGCGTCACCGGCTACGGCAGCCGGGGTCCGCTCAAGGCCAAGGCGGGTTACGACCAGGTGCTGCAGACCATGACCGGCATGTGCGCCATGCAGGGCAAGGCTGGCGGGCCGCCCGAGATTCTCTACGGCTCCGTGGTGGACTACTACGCCTCGGCCCTGGTGGCGGGCGGCGTGTCGTCGGCGCTGTACGAGCGCGAGAAAAGCGGGCTGGGCCAGCATGTGGGCGTGTCGCTGCTGCGCGCGGCACTGACCATGCAGTCCGCACGCATGGTCTGGGCCGAGGGCGAGCCGCGCGAGGTGGGGCGCGACATGCGCTCCGGCGGCATCACGGGCATCCACCCGACGCGTGAAGGACATCTCTACATCTCGGCCAATACCGCGCATTTCTGGGAGGCGCTGTGCCGCAAGCTGGGGCTGCCCGAGCTGGCCGGCGACGAGCGCTACGACTCCGTGCGCAAGCGCGCCCAGCACCGCGACGTGCTGGTGCCGCTGCTGCGCCAGGCATTGGCAGGGCGCAGCGCGCTGGAATGGGAGGCCTTGTTCGGTGAGGAAGTGCCCTGCGCGGCGGCGCGCACGGTGGAAGACATGTTCGACGACCCGCAGGTGCAGGCCGAGGGCATGGTCACCCGCTTCGAGCATCCGACCCTGGGCAGCTACCGGGGCTTTGCCGGCGCCGTCGAATTCGACCGCACGCCCGGCCCGCTGGCCTTTGCCGCGCCCACGCTGGGCCAGCATACCGAGGCCCTGAAGGCCGCCGCGCAAGAGAGCCGCTGATGCACGCACTGCCCGCAGGCGCCTGCGACGCCCATCTGCACGTCTTCGATCCGCGCTTTGGTATGCGTTTTGGGGCCGAGGCGCCGCAGGCCATGCGCGCCCATGCCACGGCTGCCGACTATGCGCGGCTGCGCGGCGCCATGGGGCTGGAGCGCGCCGTCATCGTCCAGCCGCGTGCGCATGGCACGGACAACCGGGTCACGCTGCACGCCATCCAGTCGCTGGGCGCAGCAAGCACGCGCGGCATTGCCGTGGTGCACCCCGAGATCACCGACGCCCAGCTGCAGGCGCTGCATGACGGCGGCATTCGCGGCATCCGCTTTTCGCTGCATACCGAGCACGATGCAGCCGTGCGGCTGGACATGCTGGAGCCGTTGGCCGAGCGCATTGCCGCGCTGGGCTGGCATGTGCAGCTGCACTGGCTGGCCAGCCAGATCGAGGCCCATGCGGCGCTGCTGCAGCGGCTGCCATGCACCCTGGTGTTCGACCACATGGCGCGGCTGGCTGACAGCACTGACGGCGCAGGCGTGCACCAGCCCGCCTTCGGTGTGGTCCGTGGGCTGGTGCAGCAGGGCAGGGCCTGGGTCAAGCTCTCGGGCCCGTATCTGAACAGCCGGGCGGGCCTGGCCGCAGGCTATGCCGACTGCGACGCGCTGGCGCAGGCCTGGGTGGCCGAGGCCCCGCAGCGCCTGGTCTGGGGCAGCGACTGGCCCCATGTCACCGAAGCTGCCCATCCGCCGCAGACCCCGATGCTGCTGGCCCTGTTGTCACGCTGGATTCCCGATGCGGCGCTGCGCGCCCGCGTGCTGGTGGACAACGCCGCCGAGCTGTACGGATTCGATTGAGGGCGCGGGGCACGCAAGCCTCGCAGCCCAGGTTTTCACCATGGAGCAACAGGAGACAGAAACGTGAAGAAGATCAAGACATTGCGGCCCGCCATGACGGTGCTGGCCTTGGGGTTGGGCCTGGGACTGGGACTTTTCCAGGGCACGCTGTATGCGGCTGACTATCCGGCCGCGCAGGCCATCACGGTCGTCGTGCCGTTCTCGGCCGGCGGCGGTGCGGACAATGCGGCGCGCATCATCGCCAAGGCGCTGGGCGAGGTCTCGGGCCAGACCGTGGTGGTGGACAACAAGGCCGGCGCCAGCGGCGCCATCGGCGCCGCCCTCGTGGCGCGTGCCAAGGCCGACGGCTATACGGTGCTGTATGACGCATCGTCCTTCGCCATCAACCCCGCGTTGCGCAAGCTGCCCTATGACCCGGCCAAGGACTTCATTGCCGTGTCCCAGGCCATCAGCGTGCCCAACATCCTCGTGGCGGCGCCGTCCTCGCCCTACAACAGCTTGGCCGACTTCATGAATGCCGCGCGGCAAAAGCCCGGCAGGCTCACCTATGCCTCCTACGGCCCGGGCAGCCTGGCCCAGATGGCGACGGAACTGCTCAAGGCAGACGCCAAGTTCGATGCCGTCCACGTTCCCTACAAGGGCGGGGCGCCCGCCATCGTCGATGTCATGGGCGGCCAGGTCGATGTGTACTTTGCCAACGCCGCCTCCAGCATCAACTATGTCAAGGGCGGCAAGCTCAAGGCGCTGGCCGTGTCCTCGGCCAAGCGCATGCCGGACCTGCCCGACGTGCCCACGGTGGCGGAAAGCGGCATCAAGGGCTTCGAGGTCACGGAGTGGAACGGCTTCTTCCTGCCCGCAGGCACCGCGCCCGAGACCGTGCAGAAGCTGCAGGACCTGGTGCAAAAGGCCCTGGCCCTGCCGGCCACGCGCGCCAGCCTGGAGAAACTGGGCCTGACGCCCGTGGGCAGCTCCTCCGCCGCCTTCACGGGCTTCGTGGCCGCCGAGCGCAAGCGCTGGGATGCCGTGGTCAAGGCCAACGGCATCACCGTGCAGTGAGCCGCCGCGCGTGACGGGACTCAGGGCGTGGCGGTGACGCGCAGCAACTGCCCGCCCTGGGCGTCCGTCAGCAGGTAAAGCCAGCCGTCCGGTCCCTGGCGCACATCGCGCACGCGCTGGCCCAGGCGCGGCAGCACCTGCTCGCCGGCCGTCACCTTCCCGGACCTGATCGTCAGGCGCTCCAGCCGCTGGAACTTGAGCGAGCCCACGACCAGCGATCCCTTCCATTGCGCCCCATACCGGTCACTGGTCACAAAGGCCATGCCTGAGGGGGCGATCGACGGCACCCAGTAGTGCAGCGGCTGCTCCATGCCCTCCTTGCGCGTGATGCCGGCGCCGATCTTGCCGCCGCCATAGTTCTCGCCGTAGGTGATCACGGGCCAGCCGTAGTTCTTGCCGGGCTCGGGCCGGTTGACCTCGTCGCCGCCCTGCGGGCCGTGCTCATGCATCCACAGGCTGCCATCGGGCGCCAGCGCCGCGCCCTGGGCGTTGCGGTGGCCGTAGCTCCAGATCTCGGGCCAGGCATCCGCGCGGCCGACAAAGGGGTTGTCCCTGGGTACGCTGCCGTCCTTGGCAATGCGCACGATCTTGCCCAGGTGGCTTTGCAGGTTCTGGGCCTCTTCCTTGTAGCGCGAGCGCTCGCCCAGCGCCAGGAACAGCGTGCCATCGCTCTTGCCGTCCACCCTGCGCTCCACGATGCGGCAGCCGAAATGCAATGCGCTCGCGTACCTGGGGCGCTGCGAGAACAGCACTTTCACCTGCTCCAGCCGGCTGGCATCGTCGGACAGCCGGGCGCTGGCCAGCGCCGTGCTGTTCTTGCCGCTGTCGGCGCCGCTGCCGGGCTCGGAGTAGCAGAAGTACAGCTGGCGGTTGCGCGCGAAGTCGCTGTCCAGCACCACGTCCAGCAGGCCGCCCTGGCCTGCGGCCTCCACGGCCGGAAGGCCCGCCAGGGGAGCGCCCAGCCTTCCGTCGCCCTGCACGATGCGCATGCGGCCCGGCCGCTCGGTCACCAGGTAGCGCCCATCCGGCAGGAAAGCCATGGCCCAGGGGTGCTCCAGGCCTTCGGCGACGATTTCTGTGGAGAGGTTGGGGCTGGCGGCCCACAGTGCGCCGGACAGGCCCAGGGTGCTGATGGCGAGGGCGGCGGAAAGGGATGGCGGCATGCCGATGCTCCTGTGATGAGGGGACAAGACGGGAAGCCGGATGCACCGCCGTTGACGTCGGAGGCGGTGCAGCGCAGGCAGGGGGCTTCGCACAAGCCAGCATCATGCACGACGCCACCAGAGCCTGCGGCGACCTGTCAACCACTGTGCAAAAAGCCCGCGCAGCCACTTGCGCGGGTGTATAAACAGCGCTCTTTCGGCGCCGGGCCGGGTCCCTGCGGGGGCGGGCGGCGGCGCCTCCTACCCACCAGAGAATCCGCAAGGGAAAAGCAGCCATGGGCGCGCAATGGAAAGCAAAGGGCAAGGCGCTGGTCGCCGACGCCAAGGGAAAGCTGTTTGGCAAGCTTGTCAAGGAAATCATCGTCGCGGCGCGCGCCGGCGCCGATCCGGCAGGCAACTCGCGCCTGCGCATGGCGGTGGAAGCCGCACGCAAGGCCTCCATGCCCAAGGACACGCTCGAGCGTGCCATCAAGAAGGGCTCGGGCGTGGGTGCCGATGCCGTCAACTACGAGCG
Source organism: Delftia sp. WSY_10 (assembly GCF_043104705.1). NCBI lineage: Bacteria > Pseudomonadati > Pseudomonadota > Betaproteobacteria > Burkholderiales > Comamonadaceae > Delftia > Delftia sp. WSY_10. Next base: position 199,161 of record NZ_JBICKY010000053.1, read on the forward strand.
CGTGGTCTATGAAGGCTACGGCCCCAACCGCGTGCCGGTGATGATCGAGTGCCTGACCGACAACGTGAACCGCACGGCGCCCAACATGCGCGTGTGCTTTCGCAAGGGCCAGATGACGGCCGTGGCCTGGGACTTCGACCATGTGGGCATGATCGAAGGCGAGCCCGAAGGCGGCGCCGATGCCGAACTGGCCGCCATCGAGGCCGGTGCACAGGATTTCGAGCCCGGCGAGGAAGAGGGCACGACGCTGTTCATCACCGACCCCACCGACCTCGATACCGTGAGCAAGGCGCTGCCGGCCCAGGGCTTCAAGGTGCTGTCGGCCAAGCTGGGCTACAAGGCCAAGACGCCGGTCAGCATGGCCAGCCTGTCGGCTGAGCAGCAGGAGGAAGTGCAGGACTTCCTGGCCGGCATCGAGAACGACGATGACGTGCAGAACGTCTACGCGGGCCTGGTGGATTGATGACGCTGTCCCCGCTGCCAAGCAAAAAAGCCGCACATCGTGCGGCTTTTTTGTGGGTGCAGGCGCCCAGCGCCCGGCGGCTCACTTGGTGCCGAAGATTCGGTCGCCCGCGTCGCCCAGGCCCGGCAGGATGTAGCCGTGGGCGTCCAGCTGGCGGTCCACGGCGGCCGTGTAGATGTCCACGTCGGGATGGGCCTTCTGCATGGTGGCCACGCCTTCGGGCGCAGCCAGCAGGCACATGAACTTGATGGACTTCGGGTTCAGCTGCTTCAGGCGCGCCACGGCGGCGGCGGCCGAATTGCCCGTGGCCAGCATGGGATCGACGACCAGCACGTCGCGCTCTTCCATCTCGGAGGGCATCTTGAAGTAGTACTCGACGGGCTGCAGCGTCTCGGGGTCGCGGTACAGGCCGATGTGGCCGATGCGCGCGCCGGGCACGACGTTGAGCATGCCGTCGAGGAAACCGTTGCCGGCGCGCAGGATGGACACCAGCACCAGCTTCTTGCCGTCGATGACCTTGCCGGTCATGGTCTCCAGCGGGGTCTCGATCTCGATGTCCTGCAGCGGCATGTCACGCGTGATCTCGTAGGCCATCAGCGTGGACAGCTCGCCCAGCATGCGGCGGAAGCTGTTGGTGCTGGCTTCCTTGCGGCGCATCAGCGTGAGCTTGTGTTGGACCAGCGGGTGGTCGATCAGGTGCAGAGTACTCATGGTTTTCTTCTGGAAAAAAGGGCGCCGGTATTTTGGGGCCGGCGCCAGGGGTCGGTTCAGTCGTGCAGAAAGCGCGCGTAGCGCGCCAGGTCCACATTGCCGCCGCTGATGAGAATGCCCACGCGTGCGCCCGACAGCGCAACCCCGCCATGCAGGGCGCCCGCCAGCGAGAGCGCACCCGTGGGTTCGACCACGATTTTCTTGCGTTCCGCGTAAAAGCGCATGGCCTGCACCAGATGCTCGTCCGCCACGGCCAGGATATCTTCGACATGCTCGCGGATGATGGCGAATGTGATATCGCCGATGGACTGGGTCTGCGCGCCGTCGGCAATGGTGTGGGGCGTGGGGATCTGCACGATCCGGCCTGCGCGCAGCGACTGGCGGGCATCGTCGCCGGCCTGGGGCTCGACGCCATAGACCTTGCAGCGCGGGGAGAGCTGTCCGGCTGCCAGCAGGCTGCCCGACAGCAGGCCGCCGCCGCCCAGGCAGACGAACAGGTAGTCCAGATCGGGCACCTCCTCGAACAATTCCTTGGCCGCCGTGCCCTGGCCGGCAATCACGTCGCGGTGGTTGAACGGCGGGATCAGCGTCATGCCGCGCTCGTCGGCCAGGCGGCGGGAGATGGCTTCGCGGTCCTCGGTGAAGCGGTCATAGGTCACGACCTGGGCGCCGTAGGAACGCGTGGCCGCCATCTTGGAGGCGGGCGCATCCTCGGGCATGACGATGAGCGCGGGCATGTCCAGCATCTGCGCGGCCAGGGCCACGGCCTGCGCATGGTTGCCCGAAGAGAAGGCCAGGGCGCCGCGCTTGCGCTGCTCGGGCGTGAACTGCGACAGCGCGTTGTAGGCGCCGCGTATCTTGAAGGCGCCCGTTCGCTGCAGGTTCTCGCACTTGAAGAACAGCTGGGCGCCCAGCAGCTCGTCGGCGGTGCGGCTGCGCAGTATGGGGGTGCGGTGGGCCACGCCCTCCAGCCGGCCGGCTGCGGCGGCAACGTCGTCATAGGTGGGCAGCGAGGGAGGGCTGTTCGTCGTCATGGCGTGCGGTTCCGCAAAGTGGATGGAGGCGGTTTCGATCATAGCCGCATGCGCAGGCTTTCAGCGCCCTGAAATGCGCCAGCCGTTGCATGGCAACGGCTGGGTGCTATGGTGTTTGATGCGGCGCAGTGCCGGTGCGCCAGCGCTTCAGCGCTTCTTGTTGCCCAGGATGCCGCCGAGCACGCCGCGCAGGATTTCCTTGCCCAGCGAATTGCCCATGGTGCGCATGGTGGACTTGGCCATGGTCTGCACCAGGCCGTCGTGCTTGCCGCCGCGCGGGCCCGTGGTGCCGAACAGCAGGTCCTTGAGCCCGTCCATCATGGCGCCACCTTCGCTTGCCGCGGGCGCAGCATCGGCCGGACCCGTGCCGGTTGGCGCTGCGCCGTCGCCGGCCGCTGCCGTGCGGCCGCGCAGCACCTCGTAGGCCGATTCGCGGTCCACGGCCTTTTCATAGACGCCGGCCACCAGCGACTGTGCCAGCAGGGTCTTGCGCTGCTCCTCGTTGATGGGGCCGATCTGGCTGCCGGGCGGGATCACGTAGGCACGCTCGGTGATGCCGGGGCGTCCCTTGTCGTCGAGGAAGCTCACCAGGGCCTCGCCCACGGCCAGTTCGGTGATGGCGGCCTCGATGTCCAGCCCGGGCTTGGGCCGCATGGTGGTGGCCGTGGCCTTGACGGCCTTCTGATCGCGCGGCGTGAAGGCGCGCAGCGCGTGCTGCACGCGGTTGCCCAACTGGGCCAGCACGGTGTCGGGCACGTCCATGGGGTTTTGCGTGACGAAATACACGCCCACGCCCTTGGAGCGCACCAGGCGCACCACCAGCTCGATGCGTTCGAGCAGCACCTTGGGCGCATCGTTGAACAGCAGGTGGGCCTCGTCGAAGAAGAAGACCAGCTTGGGCTTGTCGGGGTCGCCGATCTCGGGCAGGCGCTCGAACAGCTCGGACAGCATCCACAGCAGGAAGGTGGAGTACAGGCGCGGCGAATTCATCAGCTTCTCGGCCGCCAGGATGTTGACCACGCCCTTGCCGCCTGCATCGGTCTGCATCAGGTCGTTGATGTCGAGCATGGGCTCGCCAAAGAATTTGTCGCCGCCCTGCGACTCGATGGCCACCAGCCCGCGCTGTATGGCCCCCACGCTGGCGGCACTGATGTTGCCGTACTCGGTGGTGAACTGCTTGGCGTTGTCGCCCACGTGCTGGAGCATGGACCGCAGGTCCTTGAGGTCCAGCAGCAGCAGTCCGTTGTCGTCGGCAATCTTGAAGACCAGGTTGAGCACGCCCATCTGCGTGTCGTTCAGGGCCAGCATGCGCCCGATCAGCAGCGGCCCCATGTCCGAAACCGTGGCGCGCACCGGATGGCCCAGCTCGCCGAACACGTCCCACAGCGTGGTGGGGCAGGCCAGGGGCTGGGGAATCTCGATGCCGCGCTCCTGCAGCGAAGCCGCCATCTTGGCGCCGGTGCTGCCGCTTTGGCTGATGCCCGACAGGTCGCCCTTGATGTCGGCCATGAACACCGGCACGCCGATTTCGGAGAAGCCTTCCGCCATTTTCTGCAGCGTCACGGTCTTGCCGGTGCCCGTGGCGCCGGTGATCAGGCCATGTCGATTGGCCAGTGCGGGCAGCAGCAGGCATTCTGTGGCAGAGTGGCGGGCGATCAGAAGTGGAGCGGCCATTTCGGGTTTCCTCGGGGGAGCATGCGGTCAAAAGTAAAATCCCAGCCGCAAGGTTAAATCAATATCAAAGGACAGCCTGTGGCAGGACACAGTAAATGGGCCAATATCCAGCACCGCAAAGGCCGCCAGGACGAAAAGCGCGGCAAGGTCTGGACTCGCATCATCCGTGAAATCATGGTGGCGGCACGCACGGGAGGGGGCGATCTCAGCGCCAACCCGCGCCTGCGCCTGGCGGTGGAAAAGGCCAAGGCGGCCAACATGCCGGCCGACAACATCAAGCGCAACATCGACAAGGCCACGGGCAATCTCGAAGGCGTGACCTACGAGGAAATCCGCTACGAAGGCTACGGCATTGGCGGCGCGGCGATCATCGTGGACACCATGACCGACAATCGCGTGCGCACTGTGGCGGATGTGCGTCATGCCTTCAGCAAGTACGGTGGCAACATGGGCGCGGAGGGTTCCGTGTCCTTCCAGTTCAAGCATGTCGGACAACTGATCTTTGCTCCCGGAAGCGACGAGGACCAGATCATGGAAGTGGCGCTGGAGGCCGGTGCCGAGGACGTGATCACCGATGATGAGGGGGCCATCGAGGTGCTGACCGCACCCGCCGAGTTCGAAACCGTGCGCGACGCGCTGCAGGCCAAGGGCCTGACGCCGGAGGTGGCTGAAGTCACCATGCGCCCGGAAAACACCATCGCCCTGCAAGGCGATGACGCAGCCCGCATGCAAAAGCTGCTGGACATGATCGAAGACCTGGATGACGTACAGGACGTCTACCACAACGCTGAACTATGAAAATTCTTGTGATTGGTGGCGGAGGCCGCGAGCACGCCCTGGCGTGGAAACTGGCTGAATCGCCGAAATCGACCAAGGTTTATGTGGCCCCCGGCAACGGTGGCACGGGCCTGGCCGGCGGCAAGGTGGAGAACCTCAACATCACCGACCCGCAGGCGCTGCGCGAGTGGGCGCAGGCCGAGAAGGTCGCGCTGACCGTGGTGGGCCCCGAGGCGCCTTTGGCGGCCGGCGTGGTCGATGAGTTCCGTGCCCATGGCCTGCGCATCTTCGGCCCCTCCAAGGCGGCTGCCCAGCTGGAAAGCTCCAAGGCGTTTTCCAAGGACTTCATGGCGCGCCACGGCATCCCCACGGCGCTCTACGAGACTTTCACCGACCCGGTTGCTGCCCACGCCTATGTGGATCGCCTGGGGGCGCCCATCGTGGTCAAGGCCGACGGCCTGGCCGCAGGCAAGGGCGTGGTCGTTGCGACCACGCTGCAGGAAGCCCACGACGCCGTGGACTTCATGCTCGTGGACAACAAGTACGGCGTGGCCCACAACGACGGCGGTGCCCGCGTGGTGATCGAGGAATTCCTCGCCGGCGAGGAAGCCAGCTTCATCGTGCTGTGCGACGGCAAGAACGTCCTGGCCCTGGCGACCAGCCAGGACCACAAGCGCCTGAAGGACGGCGACCAGGGCCCGAACACGGGCGGCATGGGCGCCTACTCGCCCGCGCCCGTGGTCACGGCCGACGTGCATGCCCGCGCCATGCGCGAGATCATCCTGCCGACCATCCGTGGCATGGAAAAGGACGGCATTCCCTACACCGGCTTCCTGTATGCGGGCCTGATGATCGATGCATCCGGCCATCCCAAGACGCTGGAGTTCAACTGCCGCATGGGCGACCCCGAGACCCAGCCCATCATGATGCGCCTCAAGAGCGATCTGGTGGACGTCATGCTGGCGGCCACCGATGCCAAGCTCGACCAGGTCGAGCTGCAATGGGACCGCCGCACGGCGCTGGGCGTAGTCATGGCCGCAGCAGGCTACCCCGAGGACCCGCGCAAGGGCGATGCCATCAGCGGGCTGCCGCAGGACGCCGCCGATGCCATGGTCTTCCATGCTGGCACCCAGCTCAAGGACGGTGTGCCCGTCACCAGCGGTGGCCGCGTACTGTGCGTCACCGTGCTGGCCGACAGCGTCAAGCAGGCCCAGCAAAAGGTCTATGACGTGGCGCGCGGCATCCATTTCGATGGTGCCCAGTACCGCCGCGACATCGGCTTCCGTGCCGTGAAGAACTGAGTCCATGGCAGAGCAATCGACCGGGCAGGCGCTGCCCGTGGCCCAGGTGCGCGAGTACCTGACGGGCCTGCAGGCCCGCATCACGCAGGCGCTGGAACAGGTGGAAGGCGAGGGCGGTGCACGCTTTCTGTCCGACGCCTGGAGCAAGGGCCCCGGCGAGCGCCTGCAGGGCGATGGCATCACCCGCATCATGGAAGGCGGCCGCGTGTTCGAGCGCGCGGGCTGTGGCTTCTCGCATGTGCGCGGGCCGCAGCTGCCGCCCTCGGCCACGCAGCACCGGCCTGAGCTGGCCGGTGCGCCGTTCGAGGCCATGGGCGTGTCCCTGGTCTTCCATCCGCGCAATCCTTTTGTGCCTACGGTGCACATGAATGTGCGAATGATTGCAGCCGGCTCAGGTGCGGCAGGGCAGCCGGGCAACGAACCCACCTGCTGGTTCGGCGGCGGCATGGACCTGACGCCGGTCTACGGCTTCGAGGAAGATGCACAGCACTTTCACCGCGTCTGCCGCGATGCGCTGGCGCCTTTTGGCGACACGCTTTACCCGCGCTTCAAGACCTGGTGCGACGAGTACTTCCGCCTGAAGCACCGCAACGAGCAGCGCGGCATCGGCGGCATCTTCTTCGACGACTTCTCGGAGCTGGGCCAGGCGCGCAGTTTCGACATGCTGCGCTCGGTGGGCGATGCCTTTCTGGAGTCCTACCTTCCCATCGTCGAGCGCCGCCAGGCCATGGACTACGGGCAGCAGCAGGTCGATTTCCAGCGCTACCGCCGCGGCCGCTATGTGGAGTTCAACCTGGTCTGGGACCGGGGCACGCACTTCGGCCTGCAGTCCGGCGGGCGTACGGAGTCCATCTTGCTGTCCATGCCACCGCATGCGAGCTGGAGCTACCAGCGCGAGGACGCGCCCGGCACCCCCGAGCGCGCTTTGCTGGAGCAATTCCTGGTGCCCCGCGACTGGCTTTGAGCCCGAAAGCCGCCCTCCCGAGCGGCGTGGCGAAATCCGCGCGTGCAAGGGAATAGGCGGCAAAACTATAATTTCAATAGCTTGAGGCGCAGCGTTGGCTGCGTTCTCCACTTTCTTCGGCGCGAAATCTTCCGGCGATCTGTGGGCGAACTCCATGCATTTTGGAGCGCCGCTACAGCCCAGCCCTCTACGGGCCGCACGGCGCTCGCGCTATATTGATCCCATTCCTATTCCATTGATCACCGCCTGATGACCACTTCCACCAAATCGGATTCCGCAGCCAAGCGCGACGTGACCAAGCTGCAACGCGCCATTGTTGACGGCCTCGAAAACGTCAAGGCCCAAGACATCCAGGTCTTCAATACCGAAAAGCTCTCGCCGCTGTTCGAGCGCGTGATCGTGGCTGCGGGCACCTCCAACCGCCAGACCAAGGCGCTGGCCTCCAGCGTGCGCGACGCCGTCAAGCAGGCCGGTTTCCCCGTGCCGCGCCAGGAAGGCGAAGAAAACGGCGAGTGGATCATCGTGGACTGCGGCCAGGCCGTGGTCCATGTCATGCAGCCGGCCATCCGCCAGTACTACCGCCTGGAAGAGATCTGGGGCGAGACGCCTGTACGCCTGAAGCTGGGCGCTCCCAAGCCCACGCGCTCGGCTGCCACCGACAAGGCGGAAGAAAAGGCCAAGAAGGCTGCAACCAAGAAGGCGGCGGCAACCGCTGCCAAGCCTGCAGCCAAGAAGGCCGCTTCTGGCGCAGCCTCCGCCGCCGCCAAGAAGCCCGCTGCCAAGAAGGCGGCCCCTGCCAAGGCCGCTGCACCCCGTTCCGCAGCGGCAAAGCCGGCTGCTGTGAAGTCGGCCGCAGCCAAGTCGCCGGCCGGCAAGACGGCGGCGCCCAAGGCCATCAAGACCGTGGTGGTCAACCGCGCCCCCGCCAAGGCCAAGGCGGGCGCCGCTGCCAAGCCTGCCGCCAAGCCGGCAGCCAAGCGCGCCCCCCGCGCCAAGGCCTGAGCGGTTCAGGGCTGACGCTGCATGAAGCTGTTGATCGTGGCCGTGGGCCAGCATGTGCCCGACTGGGCGCAGACAGCCTACGACGACTACGCCAAGCGTTTTCCTCCGGAACTCAAGGTGGAGCTCAAGGCCGTCAAGACGGAGCCACGCGGCTCCAAGACGGTCGAGACCCTGTACGCGGCCGAGCGCAAGCGCATCGAGGCCGCCATTCCGCGCGGCACGCGCATCGTGGTGCTCGATGAGCGCGGCACCAATCTGACGACCAAGGCCCTGGCCCAGCGCCTGCAGGGCTGGCAGCTGGAGGGCGATGACGTGGCCCTCATCATCGGAGGCCCGGACGGTCTGGACCCCGCCTTCAGGCAGGCCGCACACGAGCGCATACGCCTGTCGGACCTGACCCTGCCGCATGCCATGGTGCGGGTGCTCCTTATCGAGCAGCTGTACCGTGCCTGGTCGGTCAACGCCGGCCATCCCTACCACCGGGAATAGCGGCAGCGGCGGTGTCATGCGGATCGGAAGATCTCGTGATACTATGATTTTGATAGCCTTCGGCGCTTTGATACAAAGGGCTGAAGGCATTTCTCATTTTCATCATGCCGCCCTTCATCTACCTAGCCTCCCAAAGCCCCCGCCGCCGCCAACTGCTGGAGCAGCTGGGCGTGGCCCATGAGCTTTTGCTGCCCAATGCGGATGGCGACATCGCCGAAGATGCCGAGGCCATGGAAACCGAGCTGGCCGGCGAGGCAGCGCGCGACTACGTGCAGCGCGTGACCGCACTCAAGCTCGACGCTGCCGTGGCCCGCCACGCGCGCCGTGCGCTGGCTGCCGCTCCCGTGCTCTGCTCGGACACCACGGTGGCGCTCGACGGCCGTATTCTGGGCAAGCCCGCCGATGCCGACGATGCACGCCGCATGCTGACGGGGCTTGCCGGCCGAGAGCATGAGGTGCTGACGGCCGTGGCCATACAGCATGGCGCGCGGCGCCTGGCTGCGCTGTCGGTCTCCCGGGTTCGCTTTGCGGCCATGAGCGCTCAGCAGATCGATGCCTACGTGGCCTCGGGCGAGCCCATGGGCAAGGCCGGTGCCTATGGCATACAGGGCCGTGCGGCGGCCCATGTGCAGTGGCTGCAAGGCAGCTACTCGGGCATCATGGGCCTGCCGCTGTTCGAGACGGCGGCGCTGTTGCGCGAGCTGGGCTGGGCGCTGTAGGCCAGCTCCCCGACCTGGGCCCCGAGGGGCGTGCAGGCAGGCGCGCACGGCCGATGGCAGCGCGCGGCACGGCAAGATGTCTGCCGGCCCGCTCCGGCCGAGAAATACAAACGACAAAGCACACCACAGGCACAGCATGCAGCAAGACATTCTGATCAATTGGTCGCCACAGGAAACGCGCGTGGCCATCATCGAGAACGGCGCCGTCCAGGAACTGCACATGGAGCGCCCGCTGGAGCGCGGCCTGGTCGGCAACGTGTACCTGGGCAAGGTCTCGCGTGTGCTGCCGGGCATGCAGTCGGCCTTCATCGACATCGGCCTGGAGCGCGCGGCCTTCCTGCACGTGGCCGATGTCTGGCAGCGGCAGGAAGGGGGCGAGGCCCCCATGTTCGCGCGCAAGGACATGCCTGTCGTGCCCATCGAAAAGCAGGTTTTCGAGGGCCAGACCATCATGGTGCAGGTCATCAAGGATCCGATCGGCACCAAGGGCGCGCGCCTGTCCACGCAGATCAGCATTGCGGGACGCCTGCTGGTGCTGCTGCCGCAGGACGACCACATCGGCATCTCGCAGAAAATCCCGCAGGGCGAGCGCGATGCCCTGCGCGCCCGGCTGCAGGGCCTGGTCGGCACCAAGGAGACCGGCGGCGGCGGCGGCTTCATCCTGCGCACCAATGGCGAGGACTCCAGCGACGCCGAGCTGGCCGACGACATCCGCTACCTGCGCAAGACCTGGAGCCGCATCAAGGAGGCCTCGGTGCGCCTGCCGCCCATGTCGCTGCTGCACCAGGACCTGAACCTGCTGCAGCGCGTGCTGCGCGATCTGGTGGGCGAAGGCACGCAGAGCATCCGCATCGACTCCAAGGAGCAGTTCGCCCTGCTCATGACCTTCGGGCAGGAGTACATGCCGGCGGCCGTGCCCAAGCTGCAGCATTACCGCGGCGAGCGGCCCATCTTCGATCTGTTCGCCATCGACGAGGAAATCGCCCGCGCGCTGGGCCGGCGGGTGGACCTCAAGTCGGGCGGCTACCTGATCGTGGACCAGACAGAGGCGCTGACCACGGTGGACGTCAATACCGGCGGCTACGTGGGCGCGCGCAACTTCGACGACACCATCTTCAAGACCAACCTGGAAGCCGCTCACCAGATCGCGCGCCAGCTGCGCCTGCGCAACCTGGGCGGCATCATCATCGTGGATTTCATCGACATGGTGCGCGACGACCACCAGGCCGAGGTGCTGTCCGAATTCAAGCGCCAGCTCGGGCGCGACCGGGTCAAGACCATGGCGGGTGGCTTCTCGCAGCTGGGCCTGGTGGAGATGACGCGCAAGCGCACGCGCGAATCGCTGGCCCACATGCTGTGCGAATCCTGCCCTGTCTGCCAGGGCAAGGGCCATGTGAAGACCGTGCGCAGCGTCTGCTACGAGGTGCTGCGCGAAATCCTGCGCGAGGCGCGCCAGTTCAACCCGCGCGAGTTCCGCATCGTGGCCTCGCCCAAGGTGGTCGAGATGTTCCTGGACGAGGAAAGCCAGCACCTGGCCGGCCTGTCCGACTTCATCAAGAAACCCATCTCGCTGCAGGCCGAGACCGCCATGGCACAGGAGCAGTACGACATCGTGCTGCTGTGAACCGGTATTTATCTTGCCAATTCATTATCAATAGCGATTCGGCATCTTTTGCGCAAATGGGTTCATATGAATCGATTTGCGCCCTGCTATGGATTGTCGATTCCCGATAATTAACTTTGTCTCGGCATTTTTGATACCGTTTGTTGCAATCAGTGCCTCAGCAACTGAAAGGGCGACAAATGGGAATCGACTCCACCATTGTGCGTGCTGCCATACACCCGGGAATTGGTGTGGCGCGTATTGGCAATAGCCCGGATGAGTACTATGTCGGCCCCGAGCTGATGCATGTGCCGCCCATGGCGCCGGGCAGCCTGCGTGATGCGCAGGGCGCGCTCAAGCGCCAGGCTGCGCGCTTTCGCATCTACGGCTACAACGCCGCGGGCGAGGTGGTGCGTGAACTCACGGCCGACCAGGACGAAATCGAATGGGAAGTCGAACTGGCCAATACCAAAGCCGCCTGGTATCAATTCCAATTGGCGCTGGACGTGCCTGAAGCCGCAGCGGCCGATCCCACGATTTTGCGCAATGCCAAGGTGAAGGACCGGAAAAGCCTGGCCATTCGGCCGGGAGCCCGCCGCATTGCCAAAGGCTCGGCCCCGGTGGCATTCGACAGCGGCAGTTTCTGCGGCAAGCCGGTGTATCTGGGCGAATTGCGCATTGAAAAGACGGGCCAGCTTCTCGTGCTGGGAGGCCGGGGCGTCTCTGCCTCCGTGGATGGCTCCAAGGCCACCACGTTTGCGAACAACGAGGGCTGGCATGACGATGTGGCCGATGGCCCGGTGCGCGCGAAGGTCGTCGTGGCCGGCGTTTCCGTGCCGGTGGATGCGGCATGGGTCACGGTTGCGCCGCCCAACTACGGCCCGCAGATGAAGTCGGTGCGCACCATGAAGGACCTGATGGAGGATGTTTTCATCCGCTCGGGCATGGCTGCGTTTCCGCTGCAGGTCTCCTTCAGCCGGCACATCCTGCCCATACTCCAGCGCCAGAGCAGCCTGCAGTGGGCGAACAAGGGCTTTGCCGCCCAGTTCGGCTGGGGTGCCGCCGCCAGTGCGGATGACGAGGCGTGGATCGCCAGGCTCAACAGCCCGGGCACGACCTGGGCCGAGCTGCGCCAGCAGGTGGCCAATGCCTTCCGCCGTTTTGACCGTGATGGCGCATCCCCCCAGCCCTGGCCCTGGCTGTATGGCGACGCCATGGCCGTGCCGCCGGCCGACACGCCGCGCCAGCATGCGGCGCTGACGGCCACGCAGCTGAGGATGCTGGACCTGTGGGCCGCAGGCCACTTTCTCTCCGACTGGACGCCCGGCCAGAAGTACCCGGCCCAGCTGTCCGATGTGCCGCTGCAGGAGCAGCCCACCATGCTCGACCATGCCGCCATGGACGACTGCCTGGCCGATGCCTTTCACCCGGGTTGCGAGATCACCTGGCCCATGCGCCACGCCAGCATGTACCGGGCGCCATTTCGCATCCGCGAGGCGGCCGAGAACCCGCCCGAGCTGCAGCTCTACGGCTCCCGGCTCACTCCCGCCGTGGCGCTGTCCGAGAGCGGGCCGCTGTATGCACAGGTGGCCGGCGACCTCACGCGCTGGATGGCCGTTCCCTGGCAGACCGACACCGCCAGCTGCCGCAGCGGCTACTACGCCGGCTACGGCCCGCGCTACGACCCCTACCTGCCCACGTTCTGGCCGGCCCGCGTGCCCAACCAGGTGCTGACGCAGGAGGCCTATGAAAAGGTCATCGATACCGAACTGCCGCGCGAGCAGCGTGTCGCCGCCTTCAACCGGCGCGAGTCGTGGTTCCGCACCCTGGGCGAGGGAGGCTATGAGAGCGAGATCAACCGCATGATCAGCCACTTCGGTGACATGGGCGTCATCGAGAATCGGCCGGGCCCGCTTGGCGACAAGGACTTCCCGCCGTTGATGCAGGTGGAAAACCGCATCGCCCCGGCGCCGTCGCACATGCTCAAGACTGCCGTGCAACCGGCCGGGCAGGAAGCGCCTCCCCGCATCGAGCCCTTCGACGCAGACAACGAAGAGCAGCTGCGCGCCCTGACGCAGCGCGGCCCGGTGCTGCCGCGCTGAATGGCGGCCATGTCTATGTCTGCGCATGCCATGGCCACCGCGCCGCTGCCGGATGAACTGGATGTGCTCGTCGTGGGCGCGGGACCGGCGGGCGCGGCCGTTGCCGCGCAGCTGGCAGGGCATTGCCGCGTGGCGCTGGTAGGACGCGCCGTGCAGGCTGGGCGGGCCATTGGCGAAACCCTGCCCGCTGCGGCCCGGGTGATTCTGTCCGACCTGGGCGTGTGGGATGCGTTCGCGGCACAGGGCCACCGTCCTGCCTGGTCGCGGCGGTCACTGTGGGGAAGCTCCGAGGTCATCTTTCAGGACGCACTGTTCGACCCGCATGGCGCGGGCTGGCACCTGGACCGCAAGCGCTTCGACGCCATGCTGCTGGAGGCTGCGCGCAGCCGTGGCGTGCCCTGCCTGGTGCCCGCCACGCTGCGCAGCCTGCAGCGCCAGCCACCGGGCGCACCCATGCGCTGGCGCTGCCTGATCGATAGGGCGCAGGGCGTCCCGGCGCACGGCCCGTTGGAGCTGTCCTGCCGCATCGTGGTCGATGCCACGGGCCGCGCGGCCCGGGTGGCCCGGCAGGCGGGTGCCGAGGTCCGCCGCGACGGCCGCCTGGTCTGTTTTCACGCCTGGGTGGAGCCGCCATCGCATGAGCATGCAGGCACCACCATGATCGAGTCGGATGCCGAAGGCTGGTGGTACAGCGCCGATCTGCCTGATGGCAGTTGCGTGATTGCCTGGCAGACCGATATCGACCTGCCCGAAGCCCGCCGCCTGCGCAGCACGGCGGATCTGCTGGACATGGCCGATCGCACGGCCCTGGTGGGCGCGCGCAGCGTGGGCAGCCAGGTGCTGGAGCCGTTGCGGGTGGCCGCCGCCCACGAGCAATGGCTGGATGCAGCCAGCGGGCCGGATTGGCTGGCCGTGGGCGATGCCTGCCTGTCCTTCGATCCGCTGGCATCGCAGGGCCTGCTCAACAGCCTGGTCACCGGCAGCGAGGCCGCCCTGGCCGTGCGCCGCAGCCTGGCGGGCGACGCCGGTGCGTTGCCTGCCTGGGATGCGTGGATCCGGCCGATACGCGCCGCGTACCGCAGCCATCACGAGCACTACTATGCGCTGGAGCCGCGCTGGGCGAACGAGACGTTCTGGGCCCGCCGCCAGCGGGCGCCGGAGGCTGGGAACGGAGCCGGCGTTATTGCCGCTCCAGCTTCGCCGTCTGAACGATGGCATTCCAGCGCTGGTACTCGGCCCGCGTGAATTCGCGGAAGGCCTTGGAGTCCAGCAGGCGCACTTCGCCGCCCAGCGCCGTCACCTTGGACTTGAAGTCGGTATGGCCCGCCACCTTGAGCGTGGCATCCTCCAGCCGCTTGACGATGGCGGCCGGCGTGCCCTTGGGCGCCAGCACGCCGTTCCAGGTGCCGGTCACGAAGGCGGGGTAGCCGCTTTCCTTCATGGTCGGCACATCGGGCAGGGCGGGCAGGCGCTGCTCCGAGGTCACGGCCAGGGCCTTGAGCTTGCCCGACTGCACGAAGGGCAGGGCGGGCGTCACGTTCTCGAAGATGAAATCGATCTGGCCGCCCAGCAGGTCGGTCAGGGCCGGCGCGCTGCCCTTGTAGGGCACATGCACCATGTCCAGCTGGGTGGCGCTCTTGAACAGCTCGCCCGACAGGTGGACCGTGGAGCCGCTGCCCGGCGAGCCATAGCTCATGCCGGTCTTTTGCGCGGCGGCGCGTACCACCAGGTCCTTCACCGTCCTGGCGGGCGTGCGCGCCTCGTTGACCACCAGCACGTTGGGGATGGTGGTGACCAGGGCCACGTATTCGAAATCGCCCAGGTTCTTCTCGCTCAGGTTCTTGTACAGGCTCTGGTTGATGGCCTGGGTGCCGGCCGTGCCGAACAGCAGCGTGTAGCCATCATTGGCCGCCGAAGCCACGCGGCTGGCGCCGATGGAGCCGTTGGCGCCGGAGATGTTTTCCACGATCACGGGCTGGCCCAGCGACTCGGACAGGCCCTGTGCCACCATGCGCGCCAGCACATCGGTATTGCCGCCAGGGGCGAAGGGCACGACCAGCTTGACCGGCCGGGTGGGATAGGCATCCGCCCAGGCCTGGGGCAGGGGCAGCAGCGTAGTGGCGCCAAGCAGCGCGGCAGCGCGCAGGAATTGCTTGCGTGAAAGGGTGCGGGGCATGGGGGATGTCTCCTTGTCGATGTTCTGGTGGCGCAGCGGCTGGGGCCAGCGGCGGATTTTTCAGGCGGGCCAATGCTGGGTGGTGGCTGTCTTGACGTCAATCAATGTTTTGGCAGGACGTCATGCGGCGGGCGAATGACCTGTCCGGCCTTGCTCGGCAAATGAGAAGGATTGCGTTGACATGCGCCCGTCATTGCGCCCGTCATTGCGCCTGCCATCACGGCGCAAGGCTCCTGGACTCGCCTGTGGCAAGGACCGCACCGCTGCTGAATCCGCCTCCGGCGCTGCCGTGCAACTGCCCGCGAACATGCGGCTTTGCGGCGCCTGCGTGGACGTGCACGATGCGCCCCATGGCATGGGCCGGCGCCCGTTACGGCGCCGGGGTTGGGGCGGGCATTGCCGATGTCCATGCCGACGCCAATGCCGATGCAGCTCAGAAATCCGCCCTCAGGCTCACCGTCATGTTGCGCGGCTCGCCCCACCAGCCCTGGTTGTAGAAGCCGATCTGGCTGTAGTACTGGCGGTCCAGCACGTTGTTGAGCTGCACGCTGGCCGACCAGGTGGGGTCGATGCGGTAGTGGGCCGAGAGGTTGACCACCAGGTAGCTGCCCTGGCCTACCTGCACGCTCTGGCGCAGCGGGTTGGTCACGTTCTGCCAGATGCGGCTTTGCCAGCGCAGGTTGCCGCCCAGGCTCAGGCCCTGCAGCGCACCCTCGAAGCTGCGCATGGCCGTGAGCTTGACCAGGCTGCGCGGGTGCGTGGTGTTGAAGGCGGCGCCGCTGGCGCTGCGTGCCGTGTAGTGCGTGTAGCTGGCGCCCAGGCGCCAGCCCCGGGCCGGCTCGCCGCTGAGTTCCAGGTCGATGCCGCGCACCTGGGCGCCCTTGACTCCCCGGTAGGCCTTCTGGTCCGTGGTGCCATCGATGAATTCGCCCGTGTCCTGCGCCAGGTTGTCCTGGCGGGTCTGGAACAGCGCGGCAGAACCCTGCAGCCGGTCCTGCAGCCAGGAGCCCTTGAGGCCCAGCTCGAAGGCCTGGCCGGTGACGGGGTCCAGGATGCTGCCTTGCTTGTCGCGGTAGTTCTGGGGTGTGAAGATTTCCGTGTAGCTCAGGTAGGCCGTGTGCCGGGCATCGATGTCCCACAGCAGGCCGGCGTAGGGCGTGATTTCGTTGCTGTAGCGGTAGTCGCGCAGGCTGCCGAAGTAGTTCTGGCGCGTGGACCAGCGGCTCAGGCGGGCGCCGGCCACGGCCGTCCAGCCATCGGCCAGCGAGAAACGCCCCACGGCATAGCCGCCGCTTTGGCGCATGCGGCTGTCGTCGCCGCCGTTGGAGACGTCGGACCAGCCCGGCTCGGCCAGGCTGCCGTTGCGCCAGTCGAGGAAGTTGTCCGTGGCGGGCGGCGTGCCCAGCGGTGCGTAGCGGCGGATGTCGATGTCGTCGCGCACATGGTTCCAGCCCACGGCAATCTCGTGCTGGCGCCCGAACAGCGCGACCGGGCCGCTGGCCGTGAGGTGCAGGCTGTCGCGCGAGCGGTCGCCCCGGTATTTGATGAAGGAGTTGGCCATGCCCAGGCCGGTGCTGGCGTCCGGCGCGCCGCCCCGGTAGACGTAGCGCATGTCGTAGTTGCCGTCGTTGCGGCTGTAGGCGGCGCGCAGCAGCCAGCGGTTGTCCAGCCGGTGCGTCAGGTCCAGCGTGGCCGTGGTGTTCTCCGTGCCGAAATGCGACCAGCGCGTGTTGTTGGACACCGAGCGGTCGAAGTCCGTGCGGCTGCCGTCCGCATGGAACAGCGGAAAGCCGGCGCCCATGCCGGGGCTGGTGTTCTTCTGGTATTCGAGGCTGGTCACGAGCCGGGTGGCGGGCGTCAGGGCCGCGCTCACCACGGCGTACAGGCCCTGCCTGCGCTGGCCGAAGTGGCTGACGTAGCTGTCGCTGTCCGATTGCACAGCCACGACGCGGCCATGCACGCGGCCTTCGCGGTCCAGCGGCAGGGACAGATCGGCCTCGGCGCGGCGCAGGTTCCAGCGGCCCAGCGTCAGCGATGCATGGCCGCCCGCCGTCTCGCGCGGCTGCTTGCGCACGAAGTTCACCGTGGCCGACGGATCGCCCGAGCCATTGAGCAGGCCCGTGGCGCCGCGCACGATTTCCACGCGGTCGTAGAAGGCGGTGTCCATGTCGGTGGCGCCGAAGTTCCACAGGCTGTTGATGGGCGAGGCCAGCCCGTCGAACTGGAAGTTGCTGACGCCGAAGCCGCGCGAGGAAAACTGGTAGCGGTTGCTGTCGCTGCGGCTCACCGACAGGCCGGGCGCGGAGGCCTCCAGCGTCTGCGAGACCGTGAGCTGGCCTGCATCGTCCATGAGCTGGCGCGTGATCACGCTGACCGACTGCGGTGTCTCGCGCGCCGACAGTTGCAGGCCCGTGGCCGTTCCCGTGGAACCGCTGGTATAGCGGGCCGTGCCTTCGGTGGTGCCCGCATCGGCGGCGGCGCGCACGGTGACGGTGCCCAGTTCGGTGTCGCCTTTCCTGGCAGCGGGCCTGTCCTCGTCGGCGGCCCAGACTGCTGGCGCAGGGGCGGCACAAACGGCACAGATCAGCAGGGACAGTGGGGTCCGCGCGCCTTGGGGGTGTCGCGGGGCGGGGTTTTGGATGCGAATGCTCATCATTTCCATGGTCCTGGGCGTGAGCCCGGATTGTGGGAAATGTGCGCCGCCGCCGCCTGTTCCCGGCGACGCCAGTCCTATGGCTTGCGACGCAGGCTGCCTTGGCTGGGCGCGTGGCCGAAGCGCTGGCGAAAGGCCGTGGCGAAATTGCTGGCGTGCTGAAAGCCCACGCAGTCGGCCGCTTCCTGCACGCTCCAGCCCTGTGCCAGCCGCTCGCGCGCCAGCTGCATGCGGCGCTCGCGCAGCCAGCCGAACACGGTCTGGCCGTAGGCGGCCTGGAATTTCTCGCGCAGCGTGGTCGGGCTCATGCAGGCCAGGCGCGCCAGGTCGTCCAGGCTGTGCGCCTGGCCCGGCGCTGCATCCATGCACTCGCGCACGCGCTCCAGGCCGCGCCTGTCCCGGGGATGGATGCGCGGCAAGGGCGCAGGCCGCGGCTGCGCATGTGCCTGCAGCGCGCAGGCCAGCACCTGCAGCGCAATGCCTTCGCGGTGCAGCCGGGCCAGGCTGCCGCTCCAGACGCCATCGAGCAGCTGGCGCAGCGAGACGGCCAGGTGCTCGGGCAGCGACCAGGCATGCAGTGGCGGGCCGGGTTGCCGCATGGCCTGGTGCAGCAGCTCGGCCAGTTCGGCATCGGCGCAGGCCTCGGGCGCCTCGATGGACAGGTTGAAGCCGCGCACCGTCTGGCCTGCCGCATGGGTGGCCTTGAGAATCTCGGTGTCGCCGCACGAGAATGCCGCCGCCGCATGGCGCGTCACGCTCAGTGCACGGCGGGCGCCCGGCAACTGCAGCTCGGCCTGGCCGTCGAGCAGGACCACGGCGGTGAAGCGCCGCGGGTGCTCGGATGTGGATTCATAGCCGTGGTCGATGCGGATGTCGGAGCTGACCAGTTGCAGGCCCGAGGGCAGCTGGTGCTCCTGCACCTGCCCCTCGAAGATGCAATCGTTTTCGGAGACGGCAGAGAGAAAGCGCACGCTGAAACCGTGGCGCTGGCGCATGGCGTCGAGCTGCGCCGTGGTGTAGCGCTGGGAGGAGGAGGGCATGGGTGAGCGGAACAAAAGGCCCGCAGCTGGATTCGAGAATGCTTCTCATTATCCGGGGCTGCAGGCCCGCTCGCCCACAAACCTCAGAGTTTGCGCAGCCGATCCAGTGCCGCGCGCAGCGTGCTGTCCTGCTTGGCAAAGCAAAATCGCACCACGCGCTGGTCGAAGCCGTCGCCATAGAAGGCCGACAGCGGGATGGCCGCCACGCCATGCTCCCGGACCAGCCACTGGCAGAACGCGGCTTCGTCCAGCTCCGACACGGCCGAGATGTCGGCGCAGACGAAATAGGTCCCCGCCGTGGGCAGAAGGCGCAGGCGCGAGCCTTCCAGGCCCTGGCGGAAAAGATCGCGTTTGGCCTGATAGAAGGCGGGCAGCTGGAGATAGGGCGCGGGGTCGGCCATGTAGCTGGCCAGGCCCGCCTGCATGGGTGTGTTGACGGTGAAGACGTTGAACTGGTGGACCTTGCGGAACTCGGCCGTGAGTGCGGCCGGCGCGGCGACGGTGCCCACCTTCCAGCCCGTGACATGGTAGGTCTTGCCGAAGCTGGAGACGATGAAGGCGCGCGCCGCCAGGCCGGCAAAGCGCGCGGCGCTCTGGTGCTGGCGGCCGTCGTAGACCATGTGCTCGTAGACCTCGTCACTGATCAGCAGCACGTCGGTGGGCGCCAGCAGCTCCTGCAGCTGCAGCATCTCGGTATCGCTCCAGATGGTGGCGCTGGGGTTGTGCGGGCTGTTGATGATCAAAAGCCGGGTGCGCGGCGTGATGGCGGCGGCAATTTTGGCGAAGTCGGGCTTGAAGCTGCCCGGCGTCAACGGTACGCGCACGGGCACGCCGCCGGCCAGCTCGATGTTGGGCACGTAGCTGTCGTAGCAGGGGTCGAGCACGATGACCTCGTCGCCAGCATGCACGGTGGCCAGGATGGCGGTGAGGATGGCCTGCGTGGCGCCGGCCGTGACCGTGATCTCGGTGCCCGCATCGTAGCTGCGGCCGTACAGCGCCTGCATCTTGTCGGCCATGGCCTGGCGCAGCTGGGGCAGGCCGGGCATGGGCGGGTACTGGTTGTGGCCGGCCTGCATGGCGGCCGTGACGGCATCGACCAGCCTGGGGTCGCAGCCGAAATCGGGAAAGCCCTGGCCCAGGTTCACCGCCTGGTGCTCGGCGGCCAGGGCCGACATGGTGGTGAAGATGGTCGTGCCCACATGGGGCAGGCGGCTGGGGAAGGCGGGCGTGCGGGGCGTGGCAGAAGTCATGGCGGAAACAGCGGACAGCGGGAGCGGACCCGCACTGCAGGTCCGGTGGGGCGGAGGATCAGAGTTCGTAGTCGTGCACGTGGCCGTTCATGGCGCGCATGATGAGATCGCGCGTCAGGCGGTCGCTGAGCAGTTCGGCGAATCGGTAGACGAAATTGCGCAGGTAGGCGCCGCGCTTGATGGCCACGCGTGCCACGCTCTGGCCGAACAGGTGGCCCATGGGGCGCACGACCAGGTCATTGACCGGGTCGTCGCGCATGGCCATTTCGGCCACGATGCCGATGCCCAGGCCCAGGCGCACATAGGTCTTGATCACGTCGGAGTCAATGGCCTCCAGCACGATGCGCGGACGCAGGCGGCGCGTGGCAAAGGCCTGGTCGATCTTGCCGCGACCCGTGAACGAAGGGTGGTAGGTGATCAGCGATTCGTGGGCGATGTCGTCCAGCGTGATGCGCTCTTTCTGCGCCAGCGGGTGGCCTGTGGGCATGACCAGCACGTGCTGCCATTCGTAGCAGGGCAGGGTGACGAGATCGGGGTAGTCGGCCAGGGATTCGGTGGCCATGCCGATGTCGGCCACCTCGTCGATGACCATGCGCGCCACCTCTGCCGGAGTGGCCTGGTGCAGGCTGATCGTGACCTTGGGATACAGGTCGCGCAGCCGTGCCACGGCAGGCGGAAGCACGTAACGGGCCTGTGTGTGGGTGGTGGCAATCGACAGCGTGCCGCTGTCCTGGGCGCTGTACTGCTCGCCGATGCGCTTGAGATTTCCGATCTCGCGCATGATGAGCTCGATGCTCTTGAGCACCTCCAGCCCGGGTTCGGTGATGCGCTTGAGGCGCTTGCCGTGGCGCGCAAAGATGTCGATGCCCAGCTCCTCCTCCAGCTCGATGATGGCCTTGGAGACGCCGGGCTGCGAGGTGTGCAGGGCCTTGGCCGCCTCGGTGAGGTTGAGGTTGCGGCGCGCCGCTTCTTGGACGAATCGGAATTGGTGCAGGTTCATGGCGGTGACAGCAGGGTGCTGCACGCCATTATGCTGCATTTATATAAAGAAGCGATTCGTTATTTCAGCTTCCCGGTGCACCACGGGGCTCCGTGGCCACCAGTGCCAGTTCTGCCAGCAGGGCCGTGACACGCGGATGCTCGCCCACGGCCGGCTGCAGGTCCACGGCCACCTGCGGATGGGTATCGCTTATCTCCTGCACCAGCTTCGGGATGTCCTCGCGCGCATGCTTGCCCGTGCCAAGGAACAGGGGCAGCACGGTGATGTGCGTGGCGCCGGCCTCGACCAGCCCGCGCGCGGCGGTGGGCAGGTCGGGCGCGCAGGCCTCCAGGTAGGCGCAGGCGGCCAGGGATTGGGGATGCGTCTGCTGAACGGCCTTCAGCACGGCCTCGATGGGTTGGCGCCACAAGGCGTCGCGCGAGCCGTGTGCCAGCAGGATCAGCCCGGTCCTGCCGGCAGATGTTGTCTCGTTTTGCATGGCAACGGTCCTAGCGGCGCAGCACCAGCCAGGTGAAGGCCGTCAATGAAAGAAGGCTGTAGAGCAGGCCCGGCGCCGCAGCGGTCAGCCAGGGCGACCAGGTCTGCAGCGTGCCGATGTAGCCGAACACGTTGTTCAGCAGGAAGAAGCTGATGCCGGCCATGACGCCGCCGAACACATAGGCCGCGATGCCGCCCGAGCGGAAATGCAGGTAGGCGAAAGGCAGGGCCAGCACCACCATCACCAGGCAGCTCATCGGGTAGAAGACCTTGCGCCAGAACTCGATCTCGTACTTCTGCGCAGCCTGGCCGTTGGCTTCCAGGTGGCGCACATACTGGAACAGCGAGATGGTGGACATGCGATCGGGCTTGAGCAAAGCGGCCGAGACCATCTCGGCGCTGATGCCCGTCCTCCAGTTCATGCTGTCTTCTTTCTCGCGCTGCAGCACCATGCCGCCGTCGGGCTTGGCCGTCAGGCGGCTGGCCTGCACGCCCTGGAGCATCCAGGATTCTCCGTCTTCGCTCACCTGCGCCGATTCCGCATGGATCTGGGCAGAGATGCGGCCCTGGCCGTCAAAGTCGAAGATGCGCACATTCGAGAAATCGCCCGGCCCGCGAATGGCACGCACGTTGATGGCAATGGAATGATCGCCCTGGCGCTCCTTGAGCCAGGCACCCGTGGCCCCGCGTGACAGCTGGGCCAGGTGGATGGCGCGTATGTTCTGGCCCGCGTTCTCGGCCGCAGGTGCCAGGTAGTCGCCCGTGCCGAAGGTGACCAGCACAAAGCCCAGGCCCAGCACCATCAGCGTGCGCAGCGCCAGCCAGGGGCCCATGCCGCTGGTGCGCATGATGGTGAATTCCGAACTCTGGGCAAAGCGCGCCATCACGTAGATGGTGCCGATCAGTACGGTGATGGGCATCAGCTCGTACAGGTGGCTGGGAATGCGCAGCACCACGAAAAGCAGCGCGTGCGTGATCTTGTAGCCGTTGTCGCCGCCGCGCCCGACCCATCGCAGCTCATCGACCAGATCGAAGAAGAAGAACAGCGCCAGGAAGGCCAGCGTCACATAGCCGACGGCCGCGATGATGTCGCGGTACAGCAGGTTTCTCAGAACTCTCATCATGGCACCGCCTTCGCGTCGTCCAGGGCAGTCGGCTTGCAGGGCCTGCGCCACAGATCGCGCGGCGACCAGCGCCTGTGCCGCACCAGCAGCACCAGCAGCGCCAGCAGCAACGTGCCGCCGTGCAGCAGGGCCGTCATGGCGGGCATGCTCAGCTTGCCCGAGGCCACCCAGTTCTCGCCCAGCGTCATGAGGTTGTAGTACACGATGAAGGCGAACAGCGCGAGCATGAGGCTGCCGCTGCCACCGGCACGCGGGTTCACGCTGGCCACGGCCAGGCCCAGGATCACGAAGTTCAGCGCCGCCAGAGGCAGGCCTATGCGCCAGCCCAGTTCGGCGCGGTAGATGGGTTCGGTGCGCGGCAGCAGCTCATGCGTGTACGTGCTGCGCGCGGCCATTTCCTCGGCGGCGGCCAGATTGTTGCCGCTGCCGAGCTGCGTGCCGTATTCCTTGAACTCGCTGATCTTCACCGAGCCGTCGCTGGTCTGCGTCTCCATGCGCTGGCCGTCGGTCAGCACGGCCATGCGTTCGCCCTTGACCACTTCCAGCCGCGCCCCGCGCGCCGAGGTCACGGACTCGCGCCCGCGCTCATTGGCCACGATGAACACATTGTTGGCAGCGGTGGCGCTGGGCACGTCCTTGTCGATGAAGAACACGCGCGAGCCGCCGGCAGACTCCTGGAACTCACCGGGAGCGATGCGGTCGATGTCGCTGCGCTGCTCGAACTGGGTCTTGATCTGCTCGATCTGCTGATTGGCCCAGGGCAGGATGCCCAGGCCCAGCACGGCGATCACGGCCAGCACCGGCCAGGCAAAGCGCAGCAGCGGGCGCAGCAGGCTGGCCAGTCCCTGGCCTGCGGCGAACCAGATCACCATCTCGCTGTCGCGGTACATGCGCGACAGTGAACCGACCACGGCCACGAAAAGTCCCAGGCCCAGGATGGTTGGCAACTGGCCAAGCACCGTATATCCCATGACCAGCAGAACGTCTGAAGGGCTGACATTGCCCTTGTAAGCCTGACCCAACGTGCGGATCAGCATCATGGTCATGACGACCGTGATCAGCACCACGACCGTGGCACCGAAGCTGCGGGCCAGCTCTTTGCGTATGGATGAATCGAATAACATTGGCTGAAAGGAAAACGCCGATTATGAACTTTGAACTGAAGCCGTTGACGACTGCCGCTGCAGTACGTGAAAAGTGTGACCTGTTGTTGGTGCTGGTGACCGAAGCCACGGCCACGGGCAGCGACGCGCTGTCCACCCTGGTCGCTCACGCGGTCAAGGCCGGAGATTTCGAAACGGCAGCCGGCAAGCAGTTGGCACTGTACGGCCTGCCGGCCGTGGCCGCCCGCCGCGTCGTGCTGCTGGGCGCGGGCAGCGGCTCGGCCCGCGACGTACGCCAGGCCGTGGCAGGCGCAGGCTCGGCCCTCAAGGCAAGCGGCGTTGGCAAGGCCGTGCTGTGCTTCGGCTTCGAGGCCACGGGTGGCGCTGTGGCAGCAGCGGTGGTGGCAGCGGCCGATGCCTGCTACAGCTATACCCACACCAAGCCCCAGGCCAAGCCTGTGGCGCTCAAGAAGCTGGTGATCGCGGCGACGGGCGCCAGTGCCGCGTCCGGCAAGTCCGGCGACAAGAGCGGGGACAAGGGCGGCATCGCCGCCGCTTTCAAGATCGCCGTGGCCCAGGCCGAAGGCATGGCCCTGGCGCGCGAATGGGCCAATCGCCCGGCCAACCACGCCACTCCCATGCTGCTGGCCGACGCAGCCCGTGCCCTGGCCAAGCTGCCCGGCATCAGCTGCAAGGTCCACGGCCCCGCCGAAGTCGCCAAGCTCGGCATGGGCGCCTTCATGGCCGTGGCCCAGGGGTCGGAGCAGCCGCTGCGCTTCATCGAGCTGCACTACAACGGCGGCGCCAAGGGCGCCGCGCCCGTGGTGCTGGTGGGCAAGGGCATTACCTTCGATACCGGCGGCATCTCGCTCAAGCCTGCCGCCGAAATGGACGAGATGAAGTTCGACATGGGCGGTGCCGCCAGCGTGCTGGGCGTGTTCCAGGCGCTGGCCCAACTGCAGCCTGCCATCAACGTGGTCGGGCTCATTCCGGCCTCCGAGAACATGCCCGGAGGCGCAGCCGTCAAGCCGGGCGACGTGGTCACCAGCATGAGTGGCCAGACCATAGAAATCCTCAACACCGATGCCGAAGGCCGCCTCGTGCTCTGCGATGCGCTGACCTACGCCGCCCGCTTCAAGCCCCGCGCCATGGTGGACATCGCCACGCTGACCGGTGCCTGCGTCATCGCCCTGGGCGGGCTGCGCAGCGGCATGTTTTCGCCCAGCGACGAGCTGGCCCGTGCGCTGGAGCAGGCGGGCGATGCCGCGCTCGACCCCTGCTGGCGCATGCCGCTGGACGAGGAGTATGGCGAAGGCCTCAAGAGCAATTTCGCCGACATGGGCAATGTGGCGGGCCGCGCAGGTGGTGCGGTCACGGCGGCCAAGTTCCTGCAGCGCTTCGTGGGAGACATTCCCTGGGCTCATCTGGACATCGCCGGCACGGCCTGGAAGAGCGGCGCCGCCAAGGGCGGCACGGGCCGCCCCGTGGGCCTGCTGCTGCACTACCTGCTGGCCTGCGTCGATGCCGGCAAGGCGCCATCCAGGGCCGGCGCGCCCAAGTCGGTTGCGGCGCCCAAGGCCGGCTCTGCCAGCCGCCGCAAGGCAGCCGCTGCAATCCAGCCGGAGCAGGCCTGATGGCATCGCCCCCATCCGCACGGGCCTGCGCGAAAGGAGCGTCGCTTGACTGAAGTGGCGTTCCATTTCAACGCGCCCGACAAGCTGGCCTATGTGTGCCGTCTTGCGCGCAAGGCACTGCGGCATCGCACGCAACTGGTGGTGCTGGGATCTTCCGCGTCGCTCAAGGCCTTGTCGCCCAGGCTCTGGAGTGTCTCGCCCACCGATTTTCTTGCCCACGCTGTCGAAGGCGATGGGGCCGGCATTGTGGCCTTCTCGCCCATTGTGCTGCTGGAGCGGCTGGACAGCGCGCCGCACCACGACATGCTGGTGAATCTGGGTGGCGATGTGCCAGAAGGATTCGAGCGCTTTGCGCGTGTCGTTGAAGTGGTGTCTGCCACCGATGAGGAAGACCGACATCTGGCCCGGCAGCGCTGGAAGCATTACGTGGCGCAGGGGATTTCCATCAAGCGCCATGACCTGGTCCTCAAGGAGTAAGCCATGAGCGCTCCCTCCAAAACCCCGCCACGCTTTGTTCCCACGCTCACCGATGTCGTGCCGGTCGATGCAGTGCAGTCGCCGGTGGCAGAACCGCCCGCTGTCGCTGCGTCCGAACTGCCGCACAGCGGCGAGACCGATTCCTGGGCGAGCGAAGGCATGCTTGCGCCACGCCGCGGCCTGGTTTCCATGCCCGCGTCCCTGCCGCCGCTGCCCCTGGATCTGCAACCCCAGCGGTCCATGGTCGCCGAGCCTGCGCCGCCTGGACAGGGCCCGCGGCCTGCAGTGCAGCCAGTGCATTCCGACTATCTGCCGCCCAGTGCGCCGTCCGTGGAAATGCAGCTGGCCCAGGAGAGCCGTCTGCTCGAAGTGGCCGAAGTTGCCGAACCGGCCGATGTGCCAGAGGTGGCCCCGGCCGCACCGATCGAGGACGACATTCCTGCCGCGCCGGTGGTGCAGGCCGACGCTGCCACGCAAGGGGTCGAGCCGGATCCGGCATCTGCGGCACCTGGAGCACCTGGGGCATCACCCGCCTGTGCATTGCCCACCATGGAGTCCATCTGGGACAGCCACGCGCAGCAGGTCACCGAGGAGTATCTGGTCCATCGCCTCATGCAGCGCGTGGACCTGGTGCTGGACCAGCGCCTGCGCGATGCCATCGCCACGGTGGTGCAGCAGCAGACGCGATCCATCGTCGTGCGCCTGCGCGAAGAGGTGGAGTCGGTGGTGCGCCAAGCCGTCTACGAGGCCGTGGCCGACGAACTGGCCCACCGGGCGAGTGCCGCACGCGGCGATGCTGTACAGGGCGGGGGGCGTTGATCCGTGATCGGGTAGGCGGGTGAAGGGTGAGAGGTGCCCGCCTGACCCGGCCTTCAGCCTGCGCGTGCCGGGCCTGAGAACACCTCGGGATTGAGGATGTTGCTGGGCTGGCCTGCAGCGAAGTTCACCACATTGTCGAAGGCGGCGCGGAAATACAGCTCATAGCTGTCTTGCTCCACATAGCCGATGTGCGGCGTGCAGATGCAGTTCTCCAGCCGCAGCAGTGCGTGGCCCTGGAGAATGGGCTCGCTCTCGAAGACATCCACGGCCGCCAGGCCGGGGCGGCCACGGTTGAGCGCGCCCAGCAGCGCATCGGCCTCCACCAGTTCGGCGCGCGAGGTGTTCACGAACAGGGCTGTGGGTCTCATGCGCGCCAGATCCTGCGCCGTGACGATGCCGCGTGTGGCCTCATGCAGGCGAAGATGCATGGACAGCACATCGGATTCGGCAAAGAAATCCTCGCGCGAAGCGGCGGCCGAAAAGCCGTCGGCCTGGGCCTTCTGGCGCGAGGACTCGCTGCCCCAGACCAGAACCTTCATGCCGAAGGCATGGCCATAGTGGGCCACCAGCCTGCCAATGCGGCCATACCCCCAGATGCCCAGCGTGCGCCCGTGCAGCACGCTGCCCAGCCCGAAATTGGCGGGCATGGACGCCGCCTTGAACCCCGATTGCTGCCATGCGCCGTGCTTGAGGTTGGCGATGTACTGCGGCAGCCGCCGCGTTGCCGCCATGATCAGCGACCAGGTCAGCTCGGCCGGTGCGATGGGTGAGCCCACGCCCTCGGCAATCGCAACGCCCTGGTCGGTGCAGGCCTGCACGTCGATATGGGCGCCGGCCTTGCCGGTCTGCGCGATCAGCTTCAGGCGCGGGAGTTTTTCCAGCAACTGCCGGCTGATCTGCGTGCGTTCGCGGATCAACACGATGATGTCCGCATCGCGCAACCGCACCGACAGCTGGCCCACACCCTTGACGGTATTGGTGAAGACCTTGGCGTTGAACGGCTCCAGCAGCCGCGCACAGTCCAGCTTGCGTACGGCGTCCTGGTAGTCGTCAAGAATGATGATGTTCATTGCCTGTGAATCTCTCATAAGCCTTTGATTTATCTCTGGGTTGCCGCGCAAGAGGTTGTCGGCAAATGTTCTGATCCGCTTTTGCGCTTTGCCCTGGGCATCATCAACGCCTACCTGAACCGGCCTGCCTGACTATTGTGTGACGCTTGCGCAGCCAGGGCCCCGAGGCCCGACGGTCACATTGTCGTTCAACCAGCCCCGGGCTTGAGGCTGAAGGCTTCGGCCCGCGCCAGATCACGCAGCCGTGGTTACACAAGCCGCGCAGATGCCAGCAAGCCCTGGCAGGTGAAGCCGATCACTGGCACGCTCTGTCGCCCGCGCAGCTGTATCAGCGAATTACACCCTGCAACGCCTTGCGGACCCCTGGTCGGACGGGACTTGGGGGTTGCCACCTGCCGGCGAAGCCGGTGAAGGCCGAGAGTGTGATGTACCGCGCTCAGTCGCACTCAATCATGGTTCCACCCAGTATTCGGCAGCTCCGCCCTTGACTGTCACTGATGAATTGGCCGTTGCGGTTGTAGATTCCGCCATTGCTGTCGTAGCAAAGTGCACCCTTGCAACTGGATAGAGGAACAGGCTGGGCCGCCCGCGGTGTGAAAACCGGCTTCGGTGGTTCCTGCATCAGCGGCGTATTGGAGCCGCATGCAGCATTGACGCTGGTGATTGCTGCATTGGTGCGTATCCGTTTTTCATCCAGGGAAAGGGTGCGAATGCTGGATACGAATTCCAGCTCCTTGCGCGCCTCCTTGCACTGGGAGGATGCGCCGAGCTGCTCCGGCGCAGGAGCATTCGCCTTGCGGGCCTGCTGTTCGATGACGCGCTGCTGGCTCTCGATCTGGCGCTGCTGCATTTCGTTCATCTGGCGCTGCTGCTTTCGCTCATTGGCCTCCGCGGCCTCGGCCCGTTCGCGGTAGATTTCATCGTCCGATTTTTTGCGCTGTATCAGTGCGCCGGATTGGTCGCTGCTGCAGGGGCTGTCTGAAAAAATCAGTTTTCCAGAAACATCCTTGCATTGATAGACCTGGGCGGCGGCAGGTAAAGCCAGAAATGTCGCAACGATTGTCAGAGTCAATAGGCGCATATGCATCTCGGTGAATGAATGGGAGTGATGGTATCCCGGTACGGTGAATCGGTTGAGGTTAAGTTATTCCAATAGGCCGCTGCAAGGGATGCAGGGTCGGTATTGCCGCCACGGGATGGCTGCCTGTGCTCGCTTGCCCGGAGTAAACTCGACCACCGCAGCAATGGCTGCACGATGGGAATGGAGCTTCCCGAAACCGCCCTGCAAGGGGCTGATGGCTCCTGCCTTGGTGGTGCGTGTCCTGCCGGTGGCAGGGCCGTGCCTTGATCCTGCCCGGCGCGCCCGTCCCGGTTGTTTGATGAAAGGACGGTCATGGGTATCTATGGTTTCATTTTGGTGTTCGTGGGCGGCGGCCTCGGCTCCGCGCTACGGCATGGCTCGAACCTGCTTGCACTGCGGCTGGTGGGCAGTGCCTATCCGCTGGGCACCTTGGCGATCAATGTGCTGGGCGCTTTCGTGATGGGGGTGGTGGTGGAGTGGTTTGCGCTCAAGACTTCGCTGCCGCAGAGTGCGAGGCTGTTCATCACCACGGGCATTCTGGGCGGCTTCACCACGTTTTCGACCTACGCACTGGAGATCGGCATGCTGTACGAGCGCGGCGACTGGCTCGCTTCCGTGCTGTATGCGCTGGGTTCGCTGGTGCTGGGCGTTGCCGCGCTGTTTGCGGGGCTGGGGCTGGTTCGGATGGTGGCCCATTGAGGCGCCCTGATTGCGCTATGCTGTGCGCCATGGCCCGCCTGAACGCAACGCAGATTATTCGCACCATCCATTGGATGGTGGGTTAGCCAGCGGCCTTCAGCGCCATGCAACCCGCCCAGAAGAGGCGGGTTTTTTCATTCCGCCTCCAGGGTTTTCACAAGCCTTTCAGGAGATGGATATGCAGGTTTTCGAACCGTCCCGCCATGCGGACGACGCCCAGGCCGATTCCCGCGCTGCGCGGCCGGCCACGCTGCACATGGTCTGCGGCAAGATCGGCTCGGGCAAGTCGACGCTGGCACGGCAACTGGCGGCGCAGCCCGGCACGGTGCTGGTCAGCGAGGATTCCTGGCTGGCCGGTTTGTATCCTGGCGAGATGCAGTCGGTGGCCGACTATGTGCGCTGCAGCGCGCGGCTCAAGGGATTGATGGGGGCACATGTGCAGGCGCTGCTGGATGCCGGCGTTTCAGTGGTGCTGGACTTTCCTGCCAACACGCTGGAAGGCAGAGGTTGGGCGCGCAGCGTGTTCGAGAGGGTGGGTGCCTCCCACCGCCTGCATTTCCTGGATGTGCCCGATGAGGTCTGCAAGCAGCGCCTGCGTGCGCGCAATGCGGCGGGGGATCATCCCTTTCAGGCCAGCGATGAGCAGTTCGACCTGATCACCAGCTACTTTGTCGCGCCTTGCGCACAGGAGGGCTTCGACGTGGTGCATCACCCGTATGTTCGGGCCTGACCGCAAAGGCCGTGCGGCCGCCGGCTCGCCCACTGGAACGCCTCCTCGATCGCCTACTCAATCCCCGCCAGACCGTGCCTGCACTTGCACCCAATAGCGTGTACGGGTGCTCAACTGCAAGGGGAAGCGGCTGACGAGCGCGGCCAGGGCGCGATCGGTGTCGTCCACGGGAAAGGCGCCCGAGACACGCAGGCCTGCCACCTCGGGCGTGCAGCCCAGGTAGCCGGGCCGGTAGCGGGCGAGGGCGTCGATCAGCTGGCCCAGCGGCATGTCCAGCGCGATCAGTCCGCCTTCGTGCCAGCTGGCGGCAAAGGGATCGGCAGACGCGGGTGGCTGGGCGGCGCTGGCCGAGAAGGCGGCGTGTTGCCCGGCCTGCAGCTCGGTGGGGGTGGCTTCGCTGTCCAGGGGCTGCAGGCGCACGGTCTTTTCCTGCACGTTGACATGGCACAGGCCGTCGTCCGCGACATGGACCGTGAAGCGCGTTCCCAGGGCCAGTACATGGCCTTGCGGGGTTTGCACACTGAAGGGGCGGCCCAGTGCGTCTGCCCCGGTGGCGACGAGGATGCGGCCGCGGTAAAGGCGCAGCAGGCGCTGGCGGTCGTCGAAAGCCACGTCCACGGAGGTCGCTGTATCCAGGGCCACCAGGGAGCCGTCGGGCAGCGTCAGGTCGCGGCGCTCGCCAGTGGCGGTGCGATGAGCTGCCTGCCAGTGCTCGAGCGGCGCGCCTTTCCAGGCGAGCCAGGCCGTGGCACCGCTGCCCAGGCCAAGGGCCACAGCACGCACCGCAGAACGGCGATTGGGGTCGGAGCGGCGGCCCAGCGCCTGGCGCGCCAAGGGTGCGGGCAGATGCGACAGCTGTGCGGTGACGGATTGCACGCGCAGCCAGGCGCGCTGGTGGGCGGGGTCGGCCTCGTGCCAGTCCGTCCATGCCTGCTGCAGGCTTGGCGTCACCGCGGTGCCGCGCAGTTTCACGTGCCAGGCAGCGGCCTCATGCAAGGCCCGTCGGTCGTTGCTTTCCAAAGATCCCTCGCCCATGTGGCTATGCCAGGACCAGGCAGCAATGCTCCATCGCCCGGGTCAGGTAGTTGCTGACGGTGCGCAGCGACACGCCCAGGCGCTCGGCGATCTCGGGGTAGCTCAGTTCCTCGAAATGGGACAGGACGAAGGCTTCGCGCACCTTGGGTGCAAGGCCCTGGAGCATGCGGTCCACGTCGAGCAGGGTCTGCTGGACGATGGCCTGCTCCTCGGGCGAAGGCGCCAGCGACTGCGGCAGCTGGGCAAGATAGTCCAGATAGGACTGCTCCAGCGTGCGGCGGCGAAACAGGTCGGTGACCAGGCCGCGGGCGATGGTGGCCAGGTAGCGCCTGGGCTCGCGGATGTCCTGCTGCGGCACTGGCGAGCGCAGCAGGCGCACGAAGGTGTCCTGGGCCAGGTCGGCCGCATCGTCACGGTTGCCCAGGCGCTTGCGCAGCAGGCTTTCCAGCCAGGGATGGTGATTCTGGTAGAGGCTGTGCACGGAGAGGGCGGCTTGTGCGAAAGAAGCGGGGAGGCCGGGCGTAGAAGCCGAGATGGGCAACGTGGCGGGTTCGGTTGCAAAAGATAATAAGAATGCTTATCAATTATCTTTCACGCGGGCTTTACTCCTGAGGACTGGGTATCTTTCTGTTGCATGTGCGCTACAGGGAGATGCTGGCGGAACTTCCACGCCGGCCCTGCGCCGGGCGATTGCGCTGGTAGGCGCTGGGCGGAGCGCCAAAGCTGCGCCGGAAGACGGCAGTGAAGGCGCTGGGACTGTCGTATCCATGGGAGAGCGCCACTTCCAGGACCGAGGCGCCCGCGGCCAGCCGGGGCAGGCTGAGCAGAAGACGGGCCTGGCGGCACCATGCGCCGAAGTTCATGCCGGTCTCGCGCAGGAACAGGCGTGCCAGCGTGCGGGGATGCATGTGCAGCCGCTGTGCCCAGCTGGCCAGGCCGACGTCCTGCGATGGGTCGTCCACAAAGCTGCGGCAGCAGGCGGCCAGGGCGCCATGCCGGGGCATGGGCACATGCAAGGACAGGGCGCGGGCGCGCTCCATTTCGTCGAGGATCAACTGCATGACACGCTCCTCCCTGCCGCCCAGCGGGTAGTCCATGGGCAGCTCGATGGCCTCCAGCACGAGTTCGCGCAGCAGGGGCGTGACCTGCATCACTCGGCAGTCTTGCCACAGGCCGGGCCGCAGCCCCGGCTCCACGAACACGGTGCGCATGGCCACGGGGCCGGCGGCCATGTGGATGGCGTGCAGGGCCTGTGGTGGAACCCAGACGGCGCATCCCGGGGGGACGACCCAACTGCCCGAATCCGCGCGGATCAGCATCACTCCTTCGGTGGCATGCAGCAGCTGGCCGCGGCGGTGGGCATGCGGTGCGATGGCAGCGCCGGCCGCCATGTCTGTGGCAAAGGCCACGACCGGGCGGGCCGTGTGCTCGCCGTGCGGGGGCAATGGAGCGGCCGCAGGCACGTCATCCAGGCAGGCGCGTGTGCGGGCATGGGAAAGTGGGCCACTTTGCCGGGTTGTCATTTTCTCGACGATTGTTGTTGCTTCGTAGCAGGAATGCAGATCATGCACTTTCTACGATGACCCACTTTCAATCCGCAGGAAAGTGGCAGGTATGGAGATGATTTCCCTTTCGAGAATGACGGACGTGACAGGAGGCAGGGCATGAACCGCGCACGTCTGGGGCTGCTTACGGGCACGCATGCCATCAACGACCTCTACCAGGGACTGGTTCCTGCGCTGTTGCCCTTCATGGTGCTGGAGCGCGGCTACAGCTATACGGAAGCCAGCGGCCTGATGCTGGCGGCCACGGGCCTGTCGAGCATGGTCCAGCCGCTGTTCGGCCTGTATGCCGACCGGTCGCCACGGCCCTGGATGGTGCCGGCCGGCTTTGTGGTGGCCGCCCTGGGCCTGGCCCTGGTGGGCATGAGCCCGGACTACTGGGTCAGCTGGTTGGCTGCCGTGCTGTGCGGCCTGGGGATCGCGGCCTACCATCCGTCCGCAACGGTGGCGGCCCGCATGGCGGGCGGCAGCTCGCAGAAGGCGATGAGCGTGTTTTCGGTGGGCGGAACGGCGGGGGCATCGTTCGCTCCCATGCTGGCTGCGGCCGTGGTGGGCGCAGGCGCCTTGCACCGCAGCTGGATGCTGGCCCTGCCTGCAGCGGCCATGCTGGTGCTCTGGTATGCCTGTACTTGGCGGGATGGAGCCAAGGACCATTGCGCCACCCGGCGCCTGGCCGTGGCTCAGGGCGAATTGCCCGCCAACCACTGGCGCGCCTTCTTCCTGCTGTGCGGGGTCATCGTCTGCTGGTCGATTCCCTATGTGACGGTGCTGTCCACCCTGCCCATGTTCGTGACGCGCGAGCTGGGCGGCTCGGACTTCATGGGAGCGGCCACGCTGACCTCATTCACAGCCGCTGCGGCGGTGGGCACTTTGCTGGGGGGCACGCTTGCAGATCGCCGGGGGCGCATGCAGGCCATCCGCGCCGGCTACCTGTTGGCATTGCCTGCTCTGGCGGCCCTGGCCCTGGCCTCCACGCCATGGATGGCGCTGGCCTGCACCATGGCCCTGGGCGTGTGCATGTTTCTTCCGTTTGCCGCCCAGGTCACGCTGGCCCAGGACTATCTGCCGCGCAACCAGGCCACGGCCAGCGGGCTGACCCTGGGGCTGGCCATGTCGATAGGCGGCATGGTGGCGCCGTTGTTCGGCATGCTGTCCGATGCGCGCGGACTGCGTTTTTCGTTGAGCGTCGTGCTGTGCATTCTGTGCGTTGCCGCGGCGCAGGCGTGGTGCATGCGCAATCGGCGCAGCGAGGGGAGTGCTGCACCGGCGGCTGTCAGGGCCTGATGCGCAGCCCCTGCCGCTGGGCAAGGCAAGAGACAGGCCCGGGCTCTCGCAGACCGGGTGGACGGGTTGGTCTCAGGGCGACCTCAGGCCGGTGTCTGCGCGCCGTGCGCTTCCATGCGTTCCAGGGCGGCACAGACATCGGCCATGCGGCCCGAGATGAACAGGCATTCGGGCTGCTCCTGCGGCGAGCGCTGGATGATGCGCAGACCCGAAGGCAGGGCCTGATCTGCCGGAAGGGAGGGCAGTTCGGGTTGCAGGGGCAGCAGCAGCTGCGCATCCCTGTGTTCTGGCAGCCGTGCTGACTTGCTGCGCCGCTGCTGGCTGCGGCGGCGTGCCTTGCTGAAGGACAGGATGGTCGCCTGCTCGGATTGCACAGGCGATTCGGGCTGGATGGTGCGCATGGCGGGCTCCATGGCGGCGGCGGGCAGGCGAATGCCCTGTGCCAGGCGCAGGAAGGACAGAGAAGACAGTGTTGGCAGAGCGAATCCCATGTGACGACTCCTGTTGGCGTATTTCAAAGAGGCATGGACACAGGCAGGATTGCGGTTTGCGGGCAAAGCTCCGCCCAGGGCGAAGCTGCAAGGCTTCGCGCCTACCACCTGGGCGGTGCATGAAGTAGGGGGTGGCAACCCGTGCAGGGCTGCCTGTCCGGTTTACATGGACATGCTGTTGCGGATCAGCCCCACGGCCAGGCCTTCAATGGCAAAGGCCTCTTCGGGAGCGACGCGGATCACCGGGTAATCGGGGTTTTCCGGCAGGAGCTCCACGCCCTGCGTGGTGCGGCGCAGGCGCTTGACGGTGACTTCATCTCCCAGGCGTGCCACGACGATCTGCCCGTTGCGGGCTTCATGCGCGGACTGCACGGCCAGCAGATCGCCGTCCATGATGCCCGCGTCGCGCATGGACATGCCGCGCACGCGCAGCAGATAGTCCGGGCGGACCTGGAACAGGCTGGGTTCGACGGAATAGGTCTGGTCGATATGTTCCTGGGCGAGAATGGGCGAGCCCGCCGCAACGCGGCCCACCAGCGGCAGCATCAGCGGCGCCAGGGCCGACAGCGGCAGCCCGAAGCTGGTGCCGCGTGCGGCATTGATGTTGCGCACGGTGTCGGTACGCAGGCGAATGCCGCGGGAGGTGCCGCTGACCAGTTCGATCACGCCTTTGCGGGCCAGGGCCTGCAGATGTTCCTCTGCTGCGTTGGCGGACTTGAAGCCCAGCGTGTTGGCGATTTCCGCGCGGGTGGGGGGCGCGCCCGTGCGGGAGATGGCGGCCTGGATCAGGTCCAGGATCTGTTGCTGGCGGGCGGTGAGCTTGGGATGGTCGAGCATGGCGTGCGTCCGGTCCTTGAATTCAGATGGCAGGCAGAGAAGTCATCTGATGATTTATACAGTATCTGTATTTTTAACCAGTTTTCCAAGAGGTGCAAGTGGGGCAGTCAAAGTTGGTGATTCTTGGCACGGGCGGCACCATCGCCGGCCGGGCGGATTCGCAGTCGCAGGCAGTGGGATACAAGGCCGGACAGATCACGGTGCAGTCGCTGCTCGATGCCGTGCCGGATCTGGAGCAGCAGGCGCTGGGGCCTGTGCAGACGCAGCAGATCGCGCAGGTGGACAGCAAGGATATGGACTGGTCCGTGTGGCGCGCATTGCTGCGTGCCTGCACGCAGGCGCTGGAGGATGCGGACACACGCGCCGTGGTGATCACGCATGGAACGGACACGCTGGAAGAGACGGCCTGGCTGCTGCACAGCCTGCTGCCTGCCGCCAAGCCCATAGTGCTCACTTGCGCCATGCGCCCGGCCACGGCCCTGCTGGCCGACGGACCGCAGAATCTGCGCGATGCCGTGACCGTGGCCGCCAGCGGCGGGCGCAGCGGTGTGTGGGTGGTGGCCGGCGGCGAGGTGCATGCGGCGGCCCAGGTGCAAAAGGGCCACCCTTACCGACTGCAGGCCATGCGCTCCATGGAAGGTGGCCCGCAGGCCGTGGTGGAGGAAGGACGCGTGCGCTGGCTGGTGCCTGATGCGCCGGTCACGCCGGTCGCCCCCGTTGCGCGGATGGTGACTTCCGCTCCCGCTCTGTCTGACCTGCTGGCGCTGGATGAGCTGCCCTGGGTCGAGGTGGTGTTCAGCGGTGCCCTGGCGCGTGCCTGCGGCGTGGATGCGCTGGTGGCCGCAGGCGTGCGCGGCATCGTGGTGGCCGGCACGGGCAATGCGACCATTCACGAAAGCATGGAAGCGGCCTTGCTGCGTGCGCGCGACAAAGGCGTCTGGATCTGGCGGGGCACGCGCTGCGCCGAAGGCCTGCCCGTTGCCTCGGGGCTTGGCACGGACCCCGCAGAGGCCGATCTGGTCCAACTGCCCGTGGCCAAGGCGCGGATTGCCATGATGCTGGCGCTGGCCGCGCAGCCGCGCGACTGATCCTCCGGGCGTCGCCGGCGCTTCAGATGCAGGCGGGCAACAAAAAAGCACCCGGCGGGTGCTTTTCTGGGGTCTGGCGCATGGCCTGCGTCATTCAGCCAGTGCTGCGAGGGCGCGCTGGGTGATGTCTTCCACCGAGCCCAGGCCGCTGATGGCGCGGTACTTGGGGGCTGCTGCGGCTTCCTTCTCGGCCCAGGCGCGGTAGTAGTCCACCAGCGGGCGGGTCTGGCTGCTGTAGACGTCCAGGCGCTTCTTGACCGTTTCTTCCTTGTCGTCCTCGCGCTGCACCAGCGGCTCGCCGGTCACGTCGTCCAGGCCTTCGACCTTGGGCGGGTTGAACGTGACGTGGTAGGTGCGGCCCGAAGCGGGGTGGGAGCGGCGGCCGCTCATGCGCTCGATGATGGCATCGAAGGGCACATCGATCTCGAGCACGTAGTCCAGCTTCACGCCGGCGGCCTTCATGGCGTCGGCCTGGGGAATGGTGCGGGGAAATCCGTCGAACAGGAAGCCGTTGGCGCAATCGGGCTGGGCAATGCGCTCCTTGACCAGATTGATGATCAGGTCGTCGCTGACCAGTTGGCCGGCGTCCATCACGGCCTTGGCCTGCTGGCCCAGGGGCGTGCCGGCCTTGACGGCGGCACGCAGCATGTCACCGGTGGAGATCTGGGGAATGCCGTACTTCTGGCAGATGAAAGCGGCTTGCGTGCCTTTGCCGGCGCCGGGTGCGCCCAACAAAATCAGTTTCATGGAAGTCCTTGAGGAGAGTAGAAATTCTTGTCTGCCGGATCGGCCCACCGGGGCGGACAGTCCATGCGTCATATTTTTGTCGCGGGCAAGGATAGCACGCACAGGGCCAACACTGGCTTACACGCACGGGGCAAAACTGTCGCCTGTGCAATCGCCAAAACCTGCGTTTTGCTGTCCGACAAAACCGCATGGGCGGCGTTGCTGCAAATGGCGATGCCCGGCATCGCCATTTGTGCGTTTTCAGCGGCCGGCCGATTCAGGCCGGCGGGTTGGACAGCTGGGCGCGCACCCGCTCCAGATCCTCGCGCGTGTCCACGCCAGGGCCGGGTGCATGGGGTGTGACATGGACGGCGATGCGGTGGCCGTGCCACAGCGCACGCAACTGCTCCAGGGCCTCCAGTGCCTCGGTGGGTGCCTGGGAAAGCTGGGGGAAGCTGCGCAGGAAGCCGGCGCGATAGCTGTAGATGCCGATGTGGCGCAGCGGTGCGAAGCCGGGGTGGCCCAACGCTGCCGATGCCGTCTCCCACCATGCCTGGTCCGCATGCTCGCGCGCGAAGGGAATGGGCGCACGGCTGAAATAGTGGGCCATGCCCTGGGCATCGCAGACGACCTTGACCACGTTCGGGTTGACGAAGTCGGCAAGGCTGTCAATGGCATGCGCCGCTGTTCCCATGCTGGCCGAAGGTTGCCGGGGCAGCAGGGCGGCCACGGCGTCGATGAGTTCGGGGGCGATCAGCGGCTCGTCGCCCTGGACATTGACCACGATGTCATCGCCATCGAGACCCAGCAGCGCGCAGGCCTCGGCCAGTCGGTCGCTGCCGCTGGCATGGTCGTTGCGCGTGAGCACGGCCGCCACGCCATGCGCGGCACAGGCGGCGAGGATGCTTTCGTCATCGGCTGCGACCACGCACCGTGCGGCGCCGCTGCGGCTGGCGCGCTGTGCCACGCGCACGACCATGGGAAGCCCTGCAATGTCGGCCAGGGGCTTGCCCGGCAGGCGGCTGGAAGACAGGCGGGCGGGAATCAGAACCGTGAAGGGCGCGGAGGACATGGTGCGTGCAGGAGTGAGGCGAAGGCGTGGGGCGGCGCAGGTGATGGGAAAAATCAGTCCTCGATCTCGTCGTCGTCCAGCGTGCGGGCCTCGGTTTCCAGCAGCACGGGAATGCCGTCGCGCACCGGGTAGGCCAGGCGCGCGCTGCGCGAGACCAGTTCCTGGTGCTCGCGGTCAAAGCGCAGCGGGCCTTTGGTGACGGGGCAGACCAGCAGTTCGAGAAGTTTGGCGTCCATGGCGGATCCTGTGTTTTGAAGGGAAAGGGCGGGCCGTGGCAGCCAGCCGAGACGGAGATGATAGTCAGGCGGGGCAGGGGCGCAGTGCCTGCAGCCGCTCATCCAGCAGCGCCCAGAAATCCGCCGGCAGCTGCAATTGCAGCGCAACCGCCCAGGCCTGGGGATGGGTGCGCCACAGCTTGACGGCATCTTTTTCGGTGCAGACCAGCGGGTCTTCGTTGCGCCCCATGCGCTGGAAGCTCTCAAAATTATAGTGATCCGGCAGCGCCTGGACATGCTCCAGCGTCAGGCCTTGCTCGCGGGTCAGCATGGAGAAAAAGCCCTCGGGCCGGGCCACGGCGGCCACGGCCTCCACGGGCCGTCCGCGCAGGGTCGCCAGGGGAATGCGCTCACCGCGCGCATTGACGCCTTCAGCGGCCAGTTGGCGATGCATGGCAAAGGCGGGTGCATCCGTTGGCGGGCAGGTACCCGCGTGCAGCACGGCGGTGACGGGGCGCGGCCAGGGCTCGCGCAGCGGGCCGGCCGGCAGCAGCCAGCCGTTGCCGATGCCGTCGTCATTGAAGACGCACAGCTCGATGTCGCGGGCCAGGGCCAGGTGCTGCAGGCCGTCGTCGCTGATGACCACATCCACCTGCGGGTGGCGGGCGCGCAGGGCCTGGACGGCCTCGATGCGCTTGCGGGCCACGAAGACCGGCACGCCGCTGGCACGCGCCAGCAGCGCGGGCTCGTCACCCACGTCGGCGGGGGCGCTGTCAGGACGGGCTTCGCGGCAGTCGTCCGTGCTGCGGCCATAGCCGCGCGAGACGATGCCGGGACTCCAGCCGCCATCGCGCAGATGGCGGGCCAGGGCGAGCGTGACGGGGGTCTTTCCGGCGCCGCCCGCAATCACGTTGCCGACGACGATGACCGGAATGCCGGCCTGGCCCCCACGCCTGAAGCCCAGTGCATAAGGCAGCCGATGCAGGCCCAGCAGGGCGCGGTACAGCAGGGACAGGGGAAGGAGCGCGCAGGCCAGCGGACCGCGGCGGCGCCAGGCCGCGCGAAGCCCCCGGGCTGCGGGGGCAGGACCAGTCCGGGGCATGGCGGCCTTGCCTTCAGCGCCCGGCGCTGGCCGAGGTCTGCGTGGCGAAGGTGATCTGGGACAGTCCGGCGCGGCGCGAGGCTTCCATCACCGATACCACGGACTGGTGCGGCGCAGTGGCATCGGCGCTGATGATGACCACGCTGTCCTTGCCGGCGACGGCCGCTGCGGCCAGCGCCTGGGTCAGGCCGGTGACGCTGCGGTCTTCCACGGCGGTCTTGTTGATGGCATAGCGCCCATCGGCTGCGATGGCGACGATGATTTCGCGGGGCCGGTCGCGCTGCTGCTCGACGTCGGCCACCGGAAGGGTCAGCTGCAGCTCGGTGAACTTGCTGTAGGTGGTGGACAGCATCAGAAAGATCAGCACCACCAGCAGCACGTCGATGAACGGGATCAGGTTGATCTCGGGCTCGTCACGGCGGCGGGGACGGAAGTTCATGTCAGGTCTCTCGCGTGCTGGTTCACTTGCCGCCGACGCGGGTGAGGTGGCGCACGAACTGTTCGGAAGCCAGCTCCATGCCCAGCAGGTAGCCGTCGACGCGGGCGCGGAAGTAGCGCCAGAAGATCAGGGCCGGAATGGCGACGATCAGGCCGAAGGCCGTGTTGTACAGGGCGATGGAGATGCCGGCCGCCAGCTGGGCGGGGTTGCTGCCGCCGGTGGCCGATGCGCCGCCTTGCGAGCCGAAGATCTCGATCATGCCGATCACCGTGC
Organism: Delftia sp. WSY_10; assembly: GCF_043104705.1. NCBI lineage: Bacteria > Pseudomonadati > Pseudomonadota > Betaproteobacteria > Burkholderiales > Comamonadaceae > Delftia > Delftia sp. WSY_10. Next base: position 239,457 of record NZ_JBICKY010000053.1, read on the forward strand.
CCAGCAGGCCCAGCAAAGGGGCGGCAGAGGCGATGGTGGCCAGCGCGCTCAGGTGTTTTTCCAGCGTGTGGGCGGCGGCGCGGCCGGCGCCTTCCATGGACGCGCGCAGCTCTTCCTCGCTGCTGTCCGGATGGGCCTGCAGTGCGCGCAGCCCGCTGGCCAGGACCTCGCCCAGCGTGGAGTTCTGTGCCAGTTGCTGCACGACTTCCTGACTGGGCAGGCCGCGCGAGGACACGGAAATCGCCTCGCCCAACAGGGCAGGCGGCGCAACACGGGCTGTTTTCAGCGCCACGAAGCGTTCAAAGACCAGGGCCAGAGCCAGGATGGAGCAGGCAATCAGTGGCCAGATCGGCCAGCCTGCGGCTTGTATGATCGACAGCAAGTTGTTTTCCCCCCGCGTTTAACTGCAGCCGACGATTATGGCCCAGCCATGTGGCCGGTCCAGGCGTCCCGGCTGCGCGATCGGCCTAAAACTGTGACCGGGCGCAGCATCCAGGCAACGGGCGGTGTCCCGGTTTCCGGCCTCGGGCTTGCTCATATAGCACAATTTTCTGTGGATAACTTTGTTATCAAGCTGCCTGCGCAGATGCGGCGGCGACGGCGAATGACCACTGTGACAAATGTGAATTCTTTGTTTCAGTGAAAAATCTCTTATTAATCAAATGCTTGCGAGGTGTTCTTGAGATTGCTTGTGCAAATCATCGCCAAAGTGCCTCTTCAAGGCTGCATCTGCCGGCCTGTGGAGAATGTTGCACTGCATGCTGACCGGGAGCCCGCATGAGCGGTGCATTTGGCGCAATGAATCCAGCAGCGGCGCCGCTGGTCTGGGAAGTCGGCGCGCTGTGCCGCGCCGTGAGCGATGCCTTGCAGGCGCGCTTCAATCCGGTGGCGGTGCGCGGCGAGATCAGCGGCTTCTCGCGCGCGGCCAGCGGCCATTGCTACTTCAGCATCAAGGACGCCGGCGGGCAGATCCGCTGCGCCATGTTCCGGCGCGCGGCCCAGCTCATGGACTTTTCGCCGCGCGATGGCGAGCTGGTCGAGTTGCGGGGCCGGCTGGGTGTCTACGAGCAGCGCGGTGATCTGCAACTGGTCGTCGAAAGCATGCAGCGAGCAGGCCAGGGCGCACTGTTCGAGCAGTTCCTGCGGCTGAAGGCGCAGCTGGAGGCCGAAGGCCTCTTCGATGCGGCGCGCAAGCGCAGCCTGCCGCCGCTGCCGCGCGGCATTGGCGTGGTGACTTCGCCGGGGGCTGCCGCGCTGCACGACGTGATCACCGCGCTGCGCCGCCGCGTGCCCCACATCCCCGTGGTGCTGGTGCCGGCCCTGGTGCAGGGCGCGCAGGCGCCGGCCTCGCTGATCGACGCGCTGCAAAGGCTTTATGGGCTGGCGCAGGAAGGCGCGGGATCGGTGGCCGGCGCGCCGCACATCGACACCATCTTGCTGGTGCGCGGCGGCGGCTCCATCGAAGACCTCTGGGCCTTCAATGACGAGCGCCTGGCCCGCACCATCGTGCAAAGCCCGGTGCCGCTGATCAGCGGCGTGGGGCACGAGACCGACTTCACCATTGCCGACTTCTGCGCCGACCTGCGCGCGCCCACGCCCACGGCGGCGGCAGAGTTGGTGAGCCAACCGCGCGAAGTCTGGCTGGGTGCGCTGCAGCTCATGCAGGGCCGGCTGGAGGACGGGGTGCAACGGCTGCTGGACCGCCAGCAGCAGCGCCTTGACCTGGCGTCGCAGCGCCTGGGCCGGCCCAGCGAACAGCTGGCGCGCAGCCGGCTGCAGCTCAGCCGCCAGGCGCAGCGCCTGCGCCATGCCATGCAGTTGAGGCTGCAGCGCATGGACCACGCGGGGCAGGGCCTGCAGGCGCAGCTGCCTGCGGGCATGCGCCGCGGCCTGGACAGGCGCGCGGACCACCTGGCGCGCATGGAGCTTCGCCTGCAACTGCTGGACCCGCGCCTGGTGCTGCAGCGCGGCTATGCCCTGCTCACCGATACCGAGGGCCATCCCGTGACCGAGGCGCGCCGTGCGCCACCGGGCACGGCGCTGCAGGCGCAACTGGCGGACGGCTGCCTGGACCTAGTGGTGACGCAGCCGCGCCTGCTCTGAACTGCGGCCCGCTGTGTGCAGCGTTCGGCGTGCAGGGAGTGGCGGGCGGCAGGCGGTATCCGTGTAGGCCGATTGGCCGGATTGCGGTCAATTCACATCCACCCTCGCGGCAGCGGGCCAAGATGGCCGATTTGGAGCGCGCTTTCGCCGCAGGGTCACGAACTTGTTCCTACAATGCCCGTTCGGGTGCGTGAGGGCCAGGGCTTGCAGCAATGCGCGCAGTGCAGGCCCCGCGCGACGGTCACGGCAGGCGCTGCATGCGCTCTGCGCAACAGGTGCTGGCCCGTCCTAAAAGATTTCAACCACGAAGGAAACACCATGGAACATACCTTGCCCCCTCTGCCCTATGCGATTGACGCGCTGGCACCCCACTACAGCCAGGAAACGCTGGAGTACCACCATGGCAAGCACCACAACGCCTATGTGGTGAACCTGAACAATCTGCAAAAGGGCACCGAATTCGAAAGCATGACCCTGGAAGAGATCGTCAAGAAGTCTTCCGGCGGCATCTACAACAACGCAGCCCAGATCTGGAACCACACCTTCTTCTGGAACTGCATGGCCCCCAACGGTGGCGGCGAGCCCACCGGCGCCCTGGCTGACGCCATCAACAAGAAGTGGGGCAGCTATGCCGCCTTCAAGGAAGCCTTCGTGAAGTCGGCCGTGGGCAACTTCGGCTCCGGCTGGACCTGGCTGGTGAAGAAGGCCGATGGCTCGGTGGACATCGTCAACACCGGCGCCGCCGGCACGCCCCTGACCACGCAAGACAAGGCCCTGCTGACCGTGGACGTCTGGGAACACGCCTACTACATCGACTACCGCAACCTGCGTCCCAAGTTCGTCGAGACCTTCCTCGACAAGCTGGTGAACTGGAAGTTTGCCGAGCAGAACTTCGCCTGATCGAAGCAGCTGCCAGCAATGTGCACGCGCAACGTGCACGCAGCGCCCAAAAAGCCCCGAAAGGGGCTTTTTGGCTTTCTGGCTGAGGCCGGGGTGCCGCCGTTCAGCGGCGCTGACCGCGCAGCCGCCACCCCGTCCACAGCGCCGTGCACACCAGCAGCAGCGTGGCGCCGGCGATCACGGCGCTGAAACCCTGGCCGAAGGCCGTGCGTGCCAGTTCGGTCAACTGGTGCGCGGCCTGAGGCCTCAGCTGTTCGGCGGCCAGCAGGGCTTCGTCCAGGCTGTCGCGCACGGAATCGGGCAGGGCCAGGCCCAGCCCCTCAGGCAGGCGCAAAGAGCCTGCGTACACGGCCGACAGCAGGCTGCCCATCAGCGTCACGCCCAGGGCGCCGCCCAGCTCGTATGACACCTCCTCGACCGAAGCCGCCATGCCTGCACGGTCTGCGGGAGCGCTTTGCATGATGGTGCTCGACGCCGTGGTCATGGCCGCGCCTATGCCCAGGCCCAGCAGGGCCAGCGCCCCCGCCTGCGGCCACCAGCCCATGTCATGGACCAGCAGGTAGCCGCCCATGCCCAGGCCCGACAGCAACAGGGAGGCCGGCAGCATGCGGGCCCCACCCACTCGCGGCAGCCAGTGGCCTGCGACGGGGCCGGCAACAAAGGCGGCCAGCGGCAGCGGCAGCACGGCCAGGCCCGCCTGCAGCGGAGACAGGCCCTGCACCAGTTGCAGGCGCTGGCTGAAGACCAGTTCCATGCCGATCAGCGCTGCCGCTGCCACCAGGGCCGAGGCCACGGCCGTGGCAAAGGCCGGGTTGCGGAACAGCGCGAAGTCCAGCAGCGGGTCGTTGCTGCGGCGCTGGCGCCGCACGAACAGCGCGAGAAAGCCCAGGCCCAGCACCAGGGCCACGGCGGCCAGGGCCCAGTCGGGCGATTGCTTGCCAGCCTCCTTGATCGCGTAGGTGCTTGCCACCAGGCCTGCCATGACCTGCAGCGAGCCCACAAAGTCCCAGGGCCGCTGCGAGGTGGCGCCGCTTGCGGGAATCAGCCACCAGGCCAGGGGCAGGGCCAGCAGCACGATGGGCACGTTGATCAGGAACACCGAGCCCCACCAGAAATACTCCAGCAGCAGCCCGCCCACCACGGGGCCGAAGGCCGCACCGCCCGATGCCACCGAGGCCCAGATGCCGATGGCCAGCGCGCGCTCGCGCTCATCGGCAAAGCTCAGACGGATCAGGGACAGCGTGGCCGGCATCATCATGGCCGCGCCCACGCCCAGCAGCGCGCGCGCCGCAATCAGCAGGGTGGGCGAGAGCGCAAAGGCCGCGCACAGCGATGCCAGGCCGAACACGCACAGCCCGGCCATGAACAGCCGCTTGTGGCCGAGCCTGTCGCCCAGCGTGCCCATGCCCAGCAGCAGGCCGGAAACCACCAGGGCATAGATATTGACGATCCACAGCTTGGCGGAGGCCGTGGCCGCCAGGTCATGCGTGAGGCGCGGCAGTGCCGTGTAGAGCACCGTCATGTCGATGACGATGAGCAGCAGCGCCACCGAGACGATGGCCAGCACCAGCCAGCGGCGCGGGTCGGCCGCCAGAGATTTGGAGGGATGCCCCGCAGCGGGGACCCGGGTTTGCGTCGTGAACGCCATAAAGCACCTGTTTGCCCCTGGCCTTGTGGGCCGGAGCTTCCTTTGGATGAAAGCGGCAGTTTCCATCAATAAAATGCTTTATCAAAGTTTGATTCAATCCATAAAATTGATAGATGGAATGGACACTGGACAGACTGAGGCATTTCGTGGCGGTGGCCGAGGCCGGCACCATGACCGAGGCTGCGCGCCGCCTGGGCCGTGCGCAATCGGCCGTGAGCACGGCCATCGGCCTGCTGGAGGCCGATCTGGGGCTGGAGCTGTTCGACCGTGTGGGACGCCATGTGCGGCTCACGGCCGCAGGCGAGGTCATGCTGCTGGAGGCCCGGTCCCTGCTGCACCAGGCCCAGGCCATGGACCACCGCGCACGCGCCCTGGCCGCAGGCGGGCAGGCGCGCCTGGCCGTTGCGCTGGACGAGGCATTGCCCTATGTGCCGCTGGCCCAGCTGTTCAAGGAGCTGGCGGCACGCTTTCCGGCCATGGAGCTGACCGTGCTGAACGGCACGGCCTCCGAAGTGGCCGAGCATGTGGCGGCGCAGCGTGCCCAGGTCGCCTTCCAGTTCGACCGAGCGCCTGCGCCGGCCACCTGTGCCCAGCGCCATATCGGCAGCGTGCCGCAGACCATTTGCGTGGCCAAGGGCCATGTGCTCGATGGCGCAGAGCCCTTGACGCGCAGGCAGCTGGCCGCGCACCGCCAGTTGCTGATGCACATCGAGGGCGTGGAGGACACCGTGCTCAGTCCCGCCGTCTGGCGCTCCAACAGCTTCTATGTGATTGCCGACATGGTGGCCGACGGCCTGGGCTGGGCCATCCTGCCGGTCAATATTGCCGAGTTCGGCGATCTGCGCCCGCATCTGCGGCAACGCGCCTGCGAGGGGCTGGCGCTGCCGCCGCTGACCGTGCGCATGCTCTGGCTGGAAGGGCTGGCGCCCGGGGTCGAAGCGCTGTGGATGCGCCAGCGCCTGGCCGAGCTGCTGGCCTTGATGGCCACGGCCTGAGCGGTCTGGGCTGGCGCGGGCGTTGGGGCCGTGTTCAGGTGCAGGCAGCGGCTGCGTCTTCGGCAGGCGGGCTCTCTTTCGTTCGTGCCTGGCGTGCGGCCAGCACGCCCAGGGCCCACATGACAGCACCGGCCAGCAGCGCCACCACGAAGGAGATGCGCGCGCCCCACAGGTCGGTGGCCCAGCCGGCGGCGGCCGCGCCCAGGGCCACGCCCATGGCAATGCCGGTCAGCAGCCAGGTCATGCCCTCCGTCAGGCGCTGGGGCGGCACCTGCTGCTCCACCAGGCCCATGGCCACGGTGATGGTCGGGCCGAAGGTAATGCCGGCCAGCAGCACGGCCAGGGTCAGCGTGAACACATTGGTGGCCAGCAGCAGGGGCACGGCCGTGATGCAGACCGAGGCGCCCACCCAGGCGATCTGGCGGTGCAGCGGCGCCTTCAGGCGCAGCGTGCCGAACACCAGTCCCATCACGCAGGAGCCCAGCGCATAGAACGACAGCACGATGCTGGCCGCCGCCGGCTGGCCCTGCTGCGTGGCAAAGGCCACGCTGGCCACGTCGATGGTGCCCACGATGATGCCCTGGGCCAGCATGAACAGCGCCAGCGTGCGTACCACGGGATGGCGGGCCAGCGACTGCTGGCGCGTGCGCCGCTGCGATGTGTCCACGGGTGGCTCTGTACGGCGCTGGGCCACGAACAGCGCCACGCCCACCAGCAGCAGCAAGGAGGCGGCCAGCGGCCCGGCCTCGGGGAACAGCACCATGCTCAGGCCGACCGACAGGGGCGGGCCGACGATGAAGCAGACATCGTCCAGCACGGCCTCCAGCGCATAGGCCGTCTGCAGTTGTGGCGTGCCGCGCAGCAGCACGGTCCAGCGCGCACGCACCATGGCCGGCATGCTGGGCAGGGCACCCACCAGCGCTGCCAGCACCAGCAGCAGCCACTCCGGTCCCTGCCAATGCGCGCAGGCCAGCAGCGCAAACATGGCGGCAGCACTCACGGCCGCTGCCCAGGGCAGGACCTTGCGCTGGCCATGGCGGTCCACCAGGGCCGAGATGCGGGGCGCCAGCACCGCGATGGACAGCGCAAAGCAGGCAGCGACCGCGCCGGCCAGCGTGTAGGCGCCGCGCTGCTGGGACAGCATGGTGATCAGGCCGATACCCGTCATGGAAAGGGGCAGGCGGGCCAGGAGACCGGCCAGCACAAAGGCGGCCGTGCCGGGCCGGGAGAACAGCTGGCGGTAGGCGTGGAACATGGAAACCTCGGAAGACGGACAGGCCGCTGCAATCACATACGCGGCGTATGTCAGCGATTCTACGGGTTGCCCATGACGCGCCGTATCATTGGCATACGTTTTGTATGTGAATGGAGTGCGCCATGCGCAAAAGCCGGGCCAGCATGATCGAGGAGACACGCGCCAAGCTCATCGAGGCTGCGCGCGAGGCCTTTGGCAGCCAGGGCTATGCCCAGGCCTCCATGGACGAACTGACGGCCAAGGCCGGCCTGACGCGCGGCGCGCTGTACCACCATTTCGGCGGCAAGCCGGGCCTGCTGGCCGCTGTGGTGGCGCAGATGGATGCCGAGATGGACGCACGCCTGGAGCAGGTGCTGGCCGACCATGCAGATCCCTGGGAGGGGTTCCTGGCCTACTGCCGGGCCTACCTGGCCATGGCGCAGGAGGGCGAGATACGCCGCATCGTGCTGCAGGATGCGCGCGCCGTGCTGACGGGCACGGACCAGGGCGAGCAGCACCGTGCCTGCATCGCCTTCGTGGCCGGCTACCTGGAGCAGCTCATGGAGCGCGGCGTGATCGTGCGTGCCAATCCGCTGGCCATGTCGCGCCTGCTCAATGGCTGCCTGGTGGAGTCGGCATTCTGGATTGCCGAGGAAGGGGCGCCCCCCGAACGCCTGCAGCAGGCGCTGCAGGCGCTGGAGCTGACGCTCAAGGGGTGGAAGGCGCCTGCGAGGGGCTGACCGCCCTCGCTCGTGCTTCACTCGTACTTCTTTTCCAGCGCATCCCAGAACGGCTTGTTGACCAGGCGCTGGCGCTCGGCAAAGGGGGCGACCACGGCGGGGTTCTCGTCCACCCTGCGCTCGTTGCGCAGCTGGCCCAGCGCCTTTTGCATGCCGGCCACGGCGCCTTGCAGCGCGGCATTGGCATACAGCACCAGGCCATAGCCCAGGTCTGCCAGCTCGCCCGCGTCGGTGATGGGCGTCTTGCCTCCGATCACCATGTTCATCAGCTGCGGCGTGGACAGGCGCTGGGGCAGGGCGCGGATTTCTTCGGCCTGGGTCACGGCCTCCACGAAGAGGATGTCGGCTCCCGCCTCGGCAAAGCGCTGGGCGCGCTCGACGGCAGCCTCGAAGCCCTGCGTGGCGCAGGCATCGGTGCGCGCCATGATCAGCGTGCCCTGGTCGCGGCGCGCGTCCACGGCGGCCTTGATCTTGCCCAGCATTTCCTCGGTGGAAATCACTTCCTTGCCATTGAAATGGCCGCAGCGCTTGGGGCTGATCTGGTCCTCGATCTGGATGCAGTCGGCGCCCGCGCGCTCCAGCGTGCGCACCGCATGGTAGGTGTTGAGCGCGTTGCCGAAGCCGGTGTCGGCATCGACGATCAGCGGCAGATCCACGGCGTCGCGGATGCGGGCCGTGTGGTCGGCGATGTCGGTCAGGCCCATGAAGGCCTGGTCGGGCAGGCCGAACCACATATTGGTCACGCCAGCGCCGGTCACATAGATGGCCTCGAAGCCGAGATCGGCCACGACGCGCGCGGACAGTGCGTTGAATGCGCCGGGCACGAGCACGCCGCGGCGCGCTTCGGCCAGGGCCTTGAGTTGTTGCTTGGTGTTCATGGAGGGTTCTGTCGGATGGGAAAAAGCGATGCGCGGGCTGGCGCTCAGTCCAGCGTGATGTTGGCGTTCTTGATCACCGGGCCCCACTTGGCGCGCTCGGCCTCGATGAACTTTCCGTAGGCCTGGGGCGTGCCGCCCATGACCATGCCGCCCGTGTTCTCGATCATGGCGCGCACCTCCGCGTCCTTGAGGGCCTCGTTCACAGCCTTGTTCAGGCGCTCGATCACGGCCGGCGGCGTGCTGGCCGGCGCGATCATGCCCAGCCAGTTGTATGACTCGAAGCCCTTGATGCCCGCCTCATCCAGCGTGGGCACGCCGGGCAGCACCTTCAGTCGCTGCTTGCTGGACACGGCCAGCGCCTTGACCTTGTCGCCCTGGATGGCGGGCAGGGCCGCATAGCCCATCTCGAACATGAAGGCCAGGTGGCCGCCCATCAGGTCGGTGGCTGCCAGCGCGCCGCCCTTGTAGGGCACATGGACCATGTCCGTGCGCGTCTGGAAGGCCAGCAGCTCGCCCGACAGGTGGTGGGCACCGCCCACGCCCGACGATCCATAGGTCAGCGTGCCGGGCTTGGCCTTGGCTGCCGCGACCAGTTCGTCCACGGTCTTGAACGGCTGGTTGGGCGCCGTGGCCAGGATCAGCGGCGCCTCTTCGATCAGGATGATGGGCTGCAGGTCGCGTGCGGCGTTGTAGGGCAGCTTTTTCATCAGCATGGGATTGGTCACCAGCGGACCCGGCGAGCCGAAGCCGAAGGTATGGCCGTCCGTGGCCTTGGCGATGGCATCCGTGCCCGTCACGCCGCCCGCGCCGCCGCGGTTGTCGATCACGATGGGCTGGCCCAGGCTCTGGCCTATCTTGTCGGCGATCTTGCGGGCCCGCGTATCGGCAAAGCCGCCGGCCGCATAGGGCACGATGAGCTTGATGGGGCGCGAGGGCCAGGCATCTGCGCCCTGGGCCACGGCGGTGGCGGGGGCAGCGAGCAGGGCGGCAGCGGTGGCGATGGCGCTGAGGGCCAGGCCCATGCCCAGGCGGAGGGTGTTGCGGCGGGTATTCATGGTGTCTTGTCTCGGTTGGGATCGGTGGTGATGGCGCAAGCGGTTCACTTTTCCTGCATGTTCGCGGCCTTGACGATCTCGCCCAGGCGCTTGCGTTCGGCGTCTGTGAACTTCACGAACTCGGCGCGCGTGCCGCCGATGGGTTCGATGCCCAGGCCCTTGAGCTTTTCCACCGTGGCCGGCTCCTTCATGGCCTTGTCCACGGCGGCGGCCAGCTTGTCCAGGATGGCGGGCGGCGTCCCCTTGGGCGCATGGATGCCGGCCCAGTGCGCGATCTGCAGCTCGGCAAAGCCCTGCTCCACGGCGGTGGATAGCTGCGGATAGGCCGAGATGCGCTGCGTCCAGGTGGTGGCCAGGGCCTTGAACTTGCCTTCGTTGAGGATGTGGGGCAGGGCGATGATACTGGCCTCCGACGTGCCCTCCACCTGCCCGCCCAGCACGGCCGTCGTGCTCTCCGACCCGCTCTTGTAGGGCACGGGCTGCAGCTGGGCGCCGTACTTCACGTTCAGCATCTCGGCCACGAAATGCGGCGTGCTGCCCGTGCCGGCCGTGGCGAAATTGAAGCCCTGGCCCTTCTTCGATGCCTCGACGAAATCGCGCAGGTTCTGGTAGGGCGCGTTCTTGGGAACCACGATCACGGACGGCGCCAGGCCGATCATGGCCACCGGAACCAGCGCATCGTCCTTGAACGGCATGGTCTTCTTGATCATGCTGTTGGAGATCACGCCAGCCGCGCTCACCAGCAGGGTGTAGCCGTCGGGCTGGGCCTTGGCCACGATGTCGGCGCCCACCGTGCCTCCCGCACCCGCGCGGTTGTCGACCACCACGGGCTGGCCCAGGATCCTGGACGCGCCTTCGGCAGCCGATCGTGCCATCAGGTCATTGGCGCCGCCTGCCGAGAACGGCACCACCAGGCGAATGGGGCGGGTGGGCCAGGCATCGGCGGCGCCGGCAGCCCGTGCAGCGACGGAGCAGGTCACGCCGGCCAGCGGCAGCGCGGCGGCAAGCAGGGTGGCCAGGGCGGTGCGGCGGGGCAGGCGGGATGGCTGGTTCATGGGGTCTCCTGGAAATGCTTGAAATGATTGAAACGCCTGGCCTGTTTGCAAGTGGCATGCCACCGGATCAAAGGGTAAACCCTTGATATCGCAAGTTGTTGATGTGATTGGGTTTTGTGATTCTTGAAAAGTCTGCTCTGCAGGCATTCACCGATTCGCCCGGTGCGGTGTTGCATGAATGAAATAATCGGTTGCATGAATGAATCAGTTATGCCTTCCATGCATGCAACCCCTGCCGGCCCCCGCGCAGCCTGGCCGCGCGTCGTCACCGTGGGCCGCCACCGCATCGGCCGCGTGCTGGAGCGCATGTCGCTGGCCGTGGGCGACCAGGTGCGCGTGGAGCATGTCAGCGCGGCCTTTGACGATGCCGTGCAGGCCGTGCGTGCGCTGCAGGCGGTCGAGCCCATAGACGCCCTGGTGGCCGCAGGGGCCAGCGGCGCCTGGGTGCGCGAGCGGGTCGATATCCCCGTCGTCATGATCGAGGTGCGCGGGTTCGATCTGCTGCAGGCGCTGGCCAGCGCACGTGCACTGGCACAGTCCGGCGGCACGCCGCGCATCGGGCTGGTGTCGTTCGACCATCCCTCGCCGCATCTGGCCCAGTTCGACGCGCTGTTCGGCGCCGGCATTGCGCAGTTCAGCTACCACGGACCCGAAGATGCCCAGGCGTGCGTGCGTGCGCTGCAGGCCGCCGGCGTGGGCGCCGTCGTCGCGCCCGGCCTGGTGGCCGACCTGGCCGAGCAGGCCGGCATTCCCAGCGTGCTGCTGTACTCCGATGGCGCCGTGCTGCAGGCCCTGCGTGACGCCGTGCTGCTGGCCCGCCACCGCCATGCCGAGCGCGCCCGCCACCAGCGGCTGGAAACCGTGCTCGGCCAGTTGCAGGACGGCGTGGTCGCCGTGGACACCCAAGGCCGCATCCAGGCCCTGAACCCCACCATGGCCGCGCTGCTGGGCGCGCCCGCCAATGCGCTGCATGGTCGGCTGCTGGACGAGGTGGCACCCGCGCTGGCACTGGCACAGGCGCTGCAGTCGCAGTCCCTGGAGCCCGAGGGCAGTGAAGACGTGGTCCAGCTGGCCATGCGCACCCTGGTCGTGCGGCGTGCGCCCATCGTGGAAAACGGCCAGCTCACGGGCGCCTTGCTGGTGTGCCGCGACCCGGCCACCATCCAGCGTGCCGACCGCCACCTGCGCGCCAACCGCAGCCTGCGCGGCGCGGGCGTGCGCTGGCGCATCGAAGACTACGCGGGCGACAGCGGGCCCGCCCAGCGCGTGCGCCGCCTGGCGCGCCAGTTCGCGGCCAGCGATGCCACCGTGCTCATCCAGGGCGACAGCGGCACGGGCAAGGAGTTGCTGGCCCAGGGCATGCACCGCGCCAGCCGGCGCGCCGCCCAGCCCTTTCTGGCGGTGAACTGCGCGGCCCTGGGGGAAAGCCTGCTGGAGAGCGAACTCTTCGGCTACGACGAAGGCGCTTTCACCGGCGCGCGGCGCGGCGGCAAGACCGGGCTGATCGAGGCGGCCCATACGGGCACCTTGTTCCTGGACGAGATCGGCGACATGCCGCTGGCCCTGCAGTCCCGCCTGCTGCGCGTGCTGCAGGAGCGCGAAGTGCTGCGCGTGGGCTCCACCACGCCCGTGCCGGTGGACCTGCGCGTCATCGCCGCCACGCACGCCGATCTGGCGGCCCTGGTCGAGCGCGGTGAATTCCGGCGTGACCTGTTCTACCGCCTGGCCGTGCTGCGCCTGGCCATGCCCGGACTGCACGAACGCGGCCCGGCCGATGTCCAGGCCTTGGCCCGCGCCATGCTGGCGCGGCGCCTGCGCACGCAGTCGCTGCAGGCGGAAGGGCCATCGCTGGAGCCCTTGCTGGCGGCCTTGCTGGAGCTGGCATCCGGCCACCGCTGGCCCGGCAATGCGCGAGAGCTGGACAACTGGGTGGAACGCCTGCTGGCCTGCCGCCACGACCTGCGCGACAGCGCGGGCCGCGTGGACATGGGCCGCTTGCGGGAGCTGTTTCCTGAATGCGACGGGGCTGGGCAGGATACCGTTCAGGCCCTGCCAGCGCAGCAGCGGCAACTGCAACTGCGCGAGGCCCGGCGCGATGCTGAGCGCCAGCGCATGCGCGAAGTGCTGGAGCAGGTACAGGGCGACCAGCGCCGCGCCTGCGAGATCCTGGGCATCAGCCGGGCCACGTTGTGGCGCAGGCTCAGGGCGCCGGACTGATCAGGGTGCATGGCCACCCAGCCGCTCGGCCAGGAAATCCATCAGCACGCGCAGCTTCAGTGGCAGATGTCTGGTGGGCGGGTGAAGAATCCACAGCTGGCCGCTGTAGTTGGGCAGGAAGCTCCAGTCCGGCAGCACCTGCACGATGCGCCCGTCCGCCAGGGCCTGCCGTGCCGTGAAGCGGGGCAGGCTGGCGATGCCGATGTGCTGCAGCACGGCGTCCAGCCGCACACCGGTGTGGTTGGCCGCATAGCGCCCGCGCACGGCCACGGTGACGGTCTTGCCGTGGCCGCGCAGCTTCCAGTGCGCGTCGCCGGGCTCCTCTCCCAGGTAGATGCAGCTGTGGGCCTTGAGGTCCAGCGGATGCGCTGGCGTGCCGTGCCGGGCCAGGTACTGGGGCGAGGCGCACAGCAGATGGTCGATGTCCATCAGGTGGCGGCCCATGAGCCCTGGCGGCGGGTGGTTGGTGATGCGTATGGCCAGGTCCACGGGGTCATCGATCAGGTCCATGTAGCGGTCTTCCAGCCGCATTTGCACGTCGACCTCGGGATACAGGGCCAGGAAGTTGGGCATGTGGGGATGGACCACGGTATGGCCCACGGCCTTGGGCACGCTGATGCGCACCAGGCCGCGCGGCTGCGCGTCCTGAAGCAGGGATGCAGCCATGACGGCCTGCGCGGCGCCCACCATGTCCAGGCAGCGCGCATGCACTTCGCGGCCGGCCTCGCTCAGGCGCAGCTTGCGCGTGGTGCGTTCCAGCAGGCGCAGGCCCAGCGCTTTTTCCAGCCGCGCCACGCCCCGGCTGGTGGCCGATGGCGTGCTGCCCAGCTGGCGCGCGGCCTCGGAGAAGCTGCCCGTGTCCACCACCTTGACGAAGATGGCCATTTCCCCGAACAGGGGCAGGGCTTGATTTGTGCTCATGGCGCAAAGAATATTTGGAATACCGGGGGATTATCGCGATGGCAGCCCGGTTCTACACTGCCGCTCCATGCCTTTGCACACCTCCACTCCCCTCATCGAATCCCATGCCCTGGGCCAGGCCAGCGGCCAGAACATCTGGCTCAAGCTGGACGCGCTGCAGCCTTGCGGATCATTCAAGCTGCGCGGCATAGGCCATGCCTGCGAGACCCTGGCGGGCCAGGGCAAGAAGCGCTTTGTGGCCTCGTCGGGCGGCAATGCCGGCATTGCCGTGGCCTATGCGGGACGGCAGCTGTCGATGCCCGTCACCGTGGTCGTTCCCCAGACCACGACCGAGCATGCACGGGCATTGATCCGCGCCCAGGGCGCCGAGCTGATCGTGCATGGCTCCGTCTGGGACGAGGCCAATGCGCTGGCCCAGTCCCTGCTGGGTGCCGACGATGCCTTTGTCCACCCGTTTGACGATCCGCTGCTGTGGGCCGGGCATTCCACCCTCGTCGACGAACTGGCCGCAGCCGGCTTCAAGCCCGACGCCGTGGTGCTGGCCGTGGGCGGCGGCGGCCTGCTGGCCGGCGTGGTGCAGGGCCTGGAGCGCCATGGCTGGACCGATGTGCCCGTGATCGCGGCGGAGACGGCCGGCGCCGATTCTCTGGCGCAGTCCCTGGCCCAGGGCCGCCGCGTACTGCTGGACCGCATCACCAGCGTGGCTACTTCGCTGGGCGCGCGCCAGGTCTGCCAGAGGGCCTTCGATCTGGCGCAGGTGCACCCCGTGCGCAGCGCCGTGGTGACGGATGCGCAGGCGCTGCAGGCCTGCCTGCGCTTCATTGACGACCATCGCCTGCATGTGGAGCCGGCCTGTGGCGCCGCGCTGGCCCTGGCCTACGGGCGCGCTCCTGCGTTGCAAGGCTTCCAGCGCGTGCTGGTGGTGGCCTGCGGCGGCACGACGAACACACTGGAGCAGCTCCAGGCGTGGCGTGGGGCGGCGCTGGCAGCCGAGGCGTGAGCACGGCTGCGGCCTGAAGTCCCGGCCCGCGCATTCATGCGGCGTTCAACACCTCGCCGGGGACCCTGATCCAGCCTTCCATCAGGATGCGTGCGCTGCGGCTCATCAGGGCCTTGGTCACCTGCCACTGGCCGTTCACCAAACGGGCCTCGGCGCCCACGCGCAGCGTTCCGGAGGGGTGGCCAAAGCGCACGGCGCTGCGCTCGCCGCCGCCTGCCGCCAGATTCACCAGCGTGCCCGGCACGGCCGCTGCGGTGCCGATGGCCACGGCAGCCGTGCCCATCATGGCGTGGTGCAGCTTGCCCATGGACAGGGCGCGCACCAGCAGGTCCACGTCACCCGATTCAATGCGCTTGCCGCTGGATGCCGTGTAGGCGGCCGGTGGCGCCACAAAGGCGATCTTTGGCGTGTGCTGCCGTCTGGCGGCCTCGGCCAGGTCCTTGATCAGCCCCATCTGCAGCGCGCCGTGGGCGCGTATGGCCTCGAAGCGGGCCAGGGCCTCGTCGTCCGTGTTGATGGCGTCCTGCAGCTCGCAGCCCGTGTAGCCCAGGTCCTGGGCGTTCAGGAAGATGGTCGGAATACCCGCATTGATCAGCGTGGCCGCCAGGCTGCCCACGCCGGGCACGTCCAGCCGGTCCACGAGGTGGCCTGTAGGGAACATGGCTCCGCCATCGTCTCCTTCATCGGCGGGATCCAGGAACTCCAGCGCCACTTCGGCGGCCGGGAAGGTCACGCCATCGAGCTCGAAGGAGCCGGTCTCCTGGACCTGGCCTTGCGTGATGGGCACATGGGCCACGATGGTCTTGGCGATGTTGGCCTGCCAGATGCGGATGGTGACCGTGCCGTTGCGAGGAATGCGCGCGGGATCTATCAGTCCCATGTGGATGGCGCAGGGCCCCACGGCGGCCGAGAGGTTGCCGCAGTTGCCGCTCCAGTCCACAAACGGCTGGTCGATGGCGACCTGGCCAAACAGATAGTCCACGTCATGGCCTTCCCGCGTACTGGGAGCCAGGATCACGGCCTTGCTGGTGCTGGACGATGCATTGCCCATGCCGTCGATCTGCTTGCCGTACGGGTCGGGGCTGCCCAGGGCGCGCAACAGGATGGCGTCGCGCACGGGTCCGGGGCGCTGGGCCGCCTCGGGCAGATCTTGCAGGCGAAAGAACACGCCCTTGCTGGTGCCGCCGCGCAGGTAGGTGGCAGGGATGCGCAACTGGGGAAGAAAGGTTTCGGGGATCGCGCCCATCTCAGGCCTCCTGTGCTGTTGTTCGTATCTGTGTCTGTTCTTGCGGTCTGCCGATCGCCGGAGCGCGCAGCCTCTGGCGGCGGTTGATGCCCATGGACGGTGTCACCTGCGGTGTCAGGCGATGGCAGTAGGCCAGGTTTGTTGCAAGCGCCATGCCATCCGCATCAAGGGAAAACCCGTGCAAGCCTTGCAGCGCGCCAGCACAGGGCGTGTGCACTGCGGTGCTGGCTGCCGCCGCAACATTCGTTTCACTGTCGTTTCAAAATTGCTGCTTTTGATTTCATGGATGAGGGAGCGTGCAACGGTTCGGTCCCCCAGTCCCACGCCGGCCTGCGGAGCTCTCTAGGGTTTGCCCGGGCCAGCCTTCAGCAAGTGTGCTTGCAGACGATAGAGGAAGGGTGTTTGTAGGATTTGTCTTATCCATGGTTCGCCTGCCGCGTGCCGAAATCCATTTATCCTCGCGCTCTGCTCCACATGGCCTGTACTGCCCTTTCCGGTGAACCTGCCATGGGGCTGGCAACGAGCGGTTCCGTGCTCCTGGACCGATTTCCCGTGACCGCCTATTCCGCCTTAGCCGCTCCATGTCAGTTTTTGCCCAGCGCACGCTTGTAGCCATCCGGGCCGCCTGGCCAGCCGCAACCGTCATGGCGGTGGGCATGTGCCTGAGCGCTGTGCTTGCCTTGCAGCAGCAGCGGGCGCTGGAGCGTATCGACCTGCAGCGCCATACCCAGCAGGCCCAGTCGGCCCGCCAGGCGCTGGAGATGCGCCTGGATGCCTACGCGGTCATGGTCCAGCATGTGGCCAACCAGCTGGCCGCCTCTCCCGAGATGGGGCAATCGGCCTTCGCGCGCATGGCGCAGGCGCTGCGCATACAGGCGCAGCCGGGCATGCAGGCGCTGTCCTTTACACGGGCCGCAACGCAGCGCGGTCTGCCCGGCCAGGATCAGGCCTTCACCGCCCGGCCCGGGCCCCAATATTTCTTCATCGACTATCTCTGGCCGCTGGAGGGCAACGAGTCCATTGCCGGCCTGGACATGCACGACCGCCCCAGCCTCATGGCCAGCATGGTGCGCAGTCGCGACAGCGCGGCCGCCGTGGTCTCGGCACCGTTTGCGCTGAAGCAGCCCGGCGAGCATGCCACCGCCGTGCTGGTGCGCGCGCCTGTCTTTGCGCTTGTGGACCACCAGTCCCCGGACGGGGAGGCCGCGCAGCCGCTGTTTCTGGGGACTGCCGACGTCAGCGTGCGCGTGCACGACCTGGTGCAGGACCTGCATGAACGCGGCTTTCTGCGCCGGCTTGCGCTGGCCATGCATGACGCAGGCCCGACCTCGCCCCTGCCGCCGGCCGGCATATCGCCGCTGCCGCTGTACCTGGGCGCGGCCTGGCCGGAGCGCGGGCAGGAGGCGGCCGGCATGGGCGACACCGGCCAGGTGGTGCTGGAGCAGACGCTGCAGGCCCAGGACCGGCTGTGGCGGTTGAACTTCATTCCCATGGGGACGGCCCTGTCCTGGACCGAGCGTGTCCAGCCCCTGGTTCTTTTCGCGCTGGGCATGCTCGTGTCGGCCCTGCTGGCGTCGCTGGCGGCAGCCTGGTGGCGGCGCCATCCTTCCAGCTGGGCCCAGCTGCGCGCCTCCTCCCGCAGCATGCGCGAGAGCGATGCCCGCTTTCAGGCCCTGTTCGAGCAGGCTGCCGTGGGCGTGGTGCAGGTCGATGCGGCCAGCGGCAACGTCCTGCATGTGAACCGCAGGTACTGCGACATTACGGGCCATGAGGCGCAGCAGCTGTGCCAGCGGCCCCTGCTGGCCCTGTTGGCGGCCGAAACCCTGGAGGGCGACCGGGTGCTGCTGCAGGAGCTGACGGCGGGCCAGCGCGGGGCGCTGCAGATCGAGCGGCAGCTGCGGCGCCGCGACGGCACCCTGGTCTGGGTGGAGCTGCATATCTCCGCGCTGGGCCATGGCCCGTCCCGGCGGCTGATGGCGCTGGTGCAGGACATCAGCGCGCGGCGCCACCTGCAGCAGATGCAGCGCGATGGATCGCGCCATCTGCGCATGGTCATCCAGCGCCTGCCTCTGGGCCTGGCCATGCTTCAGGACGATGGCCGCTTCGCCTACTGGAACGAGGAATTCATGCGCCTGGCGGGCCACGGTGCCACGGCCGGCATGGATGGTGATGGCTGGTGGTGCAACATGTGTCCCGATGAAGCCCGCCGCCTGCGCATGCAGCGCCGCTTCGAGGCCGCGCAGGCGAGGGCGCGCGTGGCACAGAGCCTGCACAGCGGCGAGTCCGACAGCTGTGGCACCCTCAACTGCGAGGAATACCAGCTCATGGGCAGCGATGGCCGCACGCGTTCCGTATCGATAGGCGGCATGCTGCTGGACGAAGGCTGCTTGCTGATCCTGCAGGACCAGAGCCAGCGCAAGACCGCCGAAGAGGAAATTCGCCGCCTGGCCTTCCACGACGCGCTCACCGGCCTGCCCAACCGCCGCCTGCTGGTGGACCGGTTGCAGCAGGCGCTGGCCTCCAGCCGCCGGCGCGGGCGCTGCGGCGCCGTCATGCTGCTGGACGTGGACAACTTCAAGGCCTTCAACGACAGCCTGGGGCTGGAGCTTGGCGATGTGCTGCTGCGCATGATTGCCGAGCGCCTGGCGCAGTCCCTGGGGCCCGAGGCCACGCTGGCCCGCCACAGCGGCGATGACTTCGTCGTGCTGCTGGAGGACCTGGGCAAGGACTCCATGCATGCGGCCTCGCAGCTGGAAGGCGAGGTCCAGCGCATGCGTTCGCTGCTGCAGCAGCCGCTGCAGTTGGCAGGCCAGTCCTGCCACATCACGATGAGCATTGGCGCCAGCCTGTTCGGCGAGCAGGAACTGAGCGCCGACGAGGTGCTGCGCCGCGCCGAAATGGCCATGTACCAGGCCAAGGGCATGGGGCGCAACACGCTGCAATTCTTCGATCCGCAGTTGCAGGCCGTGCTGCGCTCGCGCACGGCCATGGAGCAGGAAATGCGCGAGGGCCTGGTGCGCAGCCAGTTCGTCCTGTACTACCAGCCGCAGATGGCGCACGGACGCATCGTGGGCGCCGAAGGCCTGCTGCGCTGGAACCACCCGCGCGAAGGGCTGGTGCCGCCCTCGCTCTTCGTCTCGCTGGCCGAGGAGACCGGCCTGATCCAGCAACTGGGCGAATGGGTGCTGGGCGAGGCCTGCAGGCAGCTGGCGCAATGGGCGGCGGACCCCGAAATGGCCTGCATGGTGCTGGCCGTCAACGTCAGCCCGCGCCAGTTCCACCAGGCGCGCTTCGTGGAGCAGGTGCTGCAGGCGCTCAAGGAGCACGGCGCCAACCCGCGCCTGCTCAAGCTGGAGCTGACCGAAAGCCTGCTGCTGGCCGACGTGGACGACACGGCCGCCAAGATGGCCACGCTCAAGGCCCACGGTGTCGGCTTCTCGCTGGATGACTTCGGCACAGGCTATTCCTCGCTGGCCTATCTCAAGCGCCTGCCGCTGGACCAGCTCAAGATCGACCGCAGCTTCGTGCGCGACGTGCTCAGCGACCCCAACGACGCGGCCATTGCGCGCACCATCGTCGCCCTGGGCACCAGCCTGGGACTGCAGGTCATCGCCGAAGGCGTGGAAACCGAGGCGCAGCGCCAATTCCTCGAAGACCAGAGCTGCCACGTCTGGCAGGGCTACCTGCTCAGCCCGCCCGTGCCCGTGCGCAGCTTCGAGGCCCTGGTGCGCGAGGCCGCCCCCGCGCAGCGCCCCCCGGCCTTGAGCCCCGCATGCCTGACCCAGCCGGCGCAACACCGGCCCGAAGTGGCGGAATGCACGGACGCCAGCACGGGGCCAGAGGTCCCTTCAAACCATTCTTGACATTCGGAGCGGCCCCGCCCGGGCCGCTTTCCATTCTTGAGAGGGGGTGGCGCGCGGTATCATCCCGAGCTGCCTTGTTCTTTCCCCACCTCCTTGTTTGTCCGTTCGCCGCGGACCGCTTTGTGCCTGCATCGTGCGCCTGAATTCCATCAAGCTGTCCGGCTTCAAGTCCTTCGCCGAGCCCACCAACTTCATGCTGCCGGGTCAACTGGTGGGCGTGGTGGGCCCCAACGGCTGCGGCAAGTCCAACATCATGGATGCGGTGCGCTGGGTGCTGGGCGAGAGCAAGGCCAGCGAGCTGCGCGGCGAGTCCATGCAGGACGTGATCTTCAACGGCACCACGCACCGCAAGCCGGCCAGCCGCTCCAGCGTGGAGCTGGTGTTCGACAACAGCGACCACCGTGCGGGCGGCCAGTGGGGCCAGTTCGGTGAGATCGCCGTCAAGCGCGTGCTCACGCGCGAGGGCAACAGCAGCTACTTCATCAACAACCAGGCCGTGCGCCGCCGCGATGTGCAGGACGTGTTCCTGGGCACGGGCCTGGGCCCGCGCGCCTACGCCATCATCGGCCAGGGCACGATCAGCCGCATCATCGAGTCGCGCCCCGAGGAACTGCGCCTGTTCCTGGAAGAGGCCGCAGGCGTGTCCAAGTACAAGGAGCGCCGGCGCGAGACCGAGAACCGGCTCTCGGCCACCACCGAGAACCTCACGCGCGTGGAGGACATCCTGCGCGAACTCAACAACAACCTCGACCGGCTGGAGAAGCAGGCCGAGGTGGCGGCGCAGTACAACGCGCTGCAGTCCCAGGTCACGCTCAAGCAGCAGCAGCTGTGGTTTCTCAAGCGCGCCGAGGCCGAGGCCGAGCAGGACCGCGTGCGCGTGGAGGGCCTGAAGGCCGTCAACGAGCTGGAAGAGCGCATGGCCGACATCCGCAACAACGAAAGCGGACTCGAAACCCTGCGCCAGGCCCACTACGACGCCAGCGACCAGGTCAACCAGGCCCAGGCCAAGCTCTACGAATCCACGGCCGAGGTCGGCAAGCTGGAGGCCGAGATCCGCTACGTGCTCGAAGGCCGCCAGCGCGTGCAGCAGCGGCTGCAGCAGCTGTCCGAGCAGGTGCTGCTGTGGAACAGCCGCCGCGAGGAGGCCGAAGCCGAAATCGAAAATCTCGACGGCGCCGGTATGGACGCCGAGGAACAGGCCGAGATGCTGGCCGCCCAGGTCGAGGAGCAGAGCATGCGCCTGCCCGACCTGGAAGAGGCGCTGCGCAATGCCCAGAAGGCCGATGCCGACCAGCGCGCCAGCGTGGTGCAGGTGCAGCAGCAGATCCAGGTGCTGGCCGCCGAGCAGCGCAGCCTGGACGAGCAGCGCCGCCAGTTCGAGACCCGCTTCGAGCGACTGCGCGCCGACCGCAATGCGCTGGAGACACCCGACGAGGCCCGCCTCAACAATCTGCAGTCCCAGCTGGACGAGGCCCGCGAACTGGCTGAAATGGCCGATGCCGTGCTCAACGAGCTGCAGGACTCCGTGCCCCAGCTCGATGAGGACCGTCGCACGCGCCAGCAGGCCGTCAATGCCGAGGCCGCGCGCCATGCCGACCTGTCGGCGCGGCTGGAAGCCCTCAAGGCCCTGCAGGAAAAGGTCAAGACCGACGGCAAGCTCCAGCCCTGGCTGGCCAAGCACGGCCTGGACGGCATGCAGGGCCTGTGGAGCCGCATTGCCATCGAGCCCGGCTGGGAAAACGCGCTGGAGGCCGCGCTGCGCGAACGCCTGGGCGCGCTGGAAGTGGGCCGGCTCGACATGGTGCGCGGCTTCCTGGGCGCAGGCGGGCACGATGCGCCCCCCGCGCGCCTGGCCTTCTTCAGCCCGCCGCAGGGCGCCCCCGCGCCCGCGCCGGGGCGCTGGCAGCACCTGTCCGATCTGCTGCGCGTGAACGATGCCGGCCTGCGCGCCGTGCTCGGCGACTGGTTGCAGGACTGCTACACGGCGCCCACGCTGGAAGAGGCGCTGTCGCGCCGCGGCGAGCTGCGGCCCGGCGAGACGGTCTATGTGCCCACGGGCCATGCCGTCAGCAGCCACAGCGTGAGCTTTTATGCGCAGGATTCGGAGCAATCCGGCCTGCTGGCACGCGCCCAGGAAATCGAGCACCTCGAAAAGGAAGTACGCGCCCAGGCGCTGATCTCCGACGAATCGCGCACGGCCCTGGTGCGTGCCGAAAGCGCCTATGCCGAGGCCTCGCAGCGCCTGGTCAGCGCCCGGCGCGAGGCCAGCGAATCGCAAGGCCGCGCCCATGAGCTGCAGGTCGAGACCCTGCGCCTGTCGCAGCTGGCCGAGCAGGCCCGCGCGCGCAATGCCCAGATCAGTGCCGACCTGGCCGAGGTCGAGGCCCAGCTGTCCGACATCGAGGAGCGCCGCGTGGCGGCCGAAGCCCGCTTCGAGGAACTGGACATGCAGCTGGCCGACAGCCAGGAGCGCCATGCCCAGCTGGGCGACAAGGTGCTGGAGTCCGAGCGGCGCCTGAACGAATCGCGCGAGCAGCTGCGCACGCTGGAGCGCCAGGCCCAGGAGGCCACTTTCTCGCGGCGCAGCCTGGAGGCGCGCCGGGGCGAACTCAGCCGCACCATAGAGACGGCCAGCCAGCAGGCCCGCTCGCTGGCCGACGAGCAGCAGCGCGCGCAGGACGAACTCACGCGCCTGACCGATGCCGCCGCCCAGGGCGGCCTGCAGGACGCGCTGGATCTGAAGATGCAGCGCGAGCAGGCCGTGGCCGCGCGCCGCAGCGAATATGACGACCTGACCAACAAGCTGCGCGCCAGCGACGAACGCCGCCAGCAGTTGGAGAAGGCGCTGGACCCGCTGCGCCAGCGCATCACCGAATTCCAGCTCAAGGAGCAGGCCGCGCGGCTGGGCCTGGAGCAGTACTCCACCCTGCTGGAGGAGGCCGGTGCCGACCTGGCAGCCGTCTCCCAGTCCATTGCCGAGGCCAATGTGCGCATGCACGGCCTGCAGGGCGAGATCGACCGGCTGCACCGCGAGATCGCCGCCCTGGGCGCGGTCAACCTGGCGGCGCTGGACGAGCTGAAGCTGGCGCGCGAGCGCAAGACCTTCCTTGATGCGCAGACCGAGGACCTGACCCAGGCCATGAACACGCTGGAAGATGCCATCCGCAAGATCGACGCCGAGACGCGCGAGCTGCTGTCGGGCACCTTCGAGACCGTGAACGGGCATTTCGGGCGCATGTTCCCCGAGCTGTTCGGCGGTGGCCAGGCCCAGCTGGTGATCACCGGCGATGAAATCCTCGACTCGGGCGTGCAGGTGATCGCGCAGCCGCCCGGCAAGAAGAACCAGACCATCCACCTGCTGTCCGGTGGCGAGAAGGCGCTGACGGCGATTGCCCTGGTCTTCGCCATCTTCCAGCTCAACCCGGCGCCGTTCTGTCTGCTGGACGAGGTGGACGCGCCGCTGGACGACGCCAACACCGAGCGCTATGCCAAGCTGGTGGCCAGCATGAGCAAGGGCACGCAGTTCCTGTTCATCAGCCACAACAAGATCGCCATGGAAATGGCTCAGCAGCTCATCGGCGTGACCATGCAGGAGCAGGGCGTGTCCCGCATCGTGGCCGTGGACATGGAGTCCGCGCTGTCCATGGCTGAGCTATCCTGAGCATGTCCGCAACCTTCCGAACCCATTTGCTGGAACGACGTTTCATTCCTTCATTCCATGAGTAACCTGCAAATCAGTCTGGCCGTCCTGGGCTTTGTGGTGCTGGCCCTGATCATTGCCTACAACAGCTGGTCCGCACGCCGCAACGCACCCAAGCGCGCCGACCCCGTCGAAGAGGCGCAGCGCGATCCCTCGCGCCATGAACCCGGCATGGACACCGTGGGCCACGGCCCGGACCTGACGCACAGCCTGCGCGAGCCCGTGCTGGGCGACTTCGGCACCGCAGCCCCGGGCCAGAGCCCTGCCGCCGTGGACCGCTTTGCCGAAACCGATGCCGAACTGGCCCATCTGGTCCAGCTCGAAGAGCAGCAGCGCCAGGCCGACGCCCAGGCCGCTTTGGCGGCCAAGGCAGCCCAGGCGGTGCAGAACGCGCAGGCGGCCCATGCCCTGCAGGCGGCTGAAGACGCCAGCGCATCGGCACCCGCATCTGCGTCAGTGCCTGCGCCATCCCCGTTGGCACCGCAGTCCATCGAGCCTTCCCTCAACGACGCGGCCCTGACCAGCGCTGCGGCCAGCCGGCCGGGCCTGGATGCGCTGATCGATGCCATTGCCCCCGTGCAGGTCGGCCAGGCCGTGCCTGGCGAGCTGGCGCTGCAGGCCCAGCCGGCCACGCGGCGCGCGGGCAACAAGCCGTTTGCCATCGAAGGCATGAACCAGTCCACCCACCAGTGGGAGCCGCTGCAGCCCGGCCAGCGCTACCTGGGTTTCCAGGCCGGCGTGCAGCTGGCCAACCGCACGGGTGCGCTCAACGAGATCGAGTTCTCCGAGTTCGTTGCCAAGGTGCAGCGCTTTGCCGACGCGCTGGGCGCCACGCCCGACGTGCCCGACATGCTGCAGGAGGTGGCGCGTGCGCGCGAGCTCGACCAGTTCGCCAGCGAGCACGATGCCCAGCTCACCTTCATGCTGCGCGCACGCCAGGCCTCCTGGAGCGCGGGCTATGTGCAGCAGAACGCATCGCGCCAGGGCTTTCTGCCGGGCTCCATGCCCGGGCGCATGGCCCTGCCTTCGCCCACGCCCGGCATGCCGCCGGTGCTGGTGCTCAACTACGACCCGCAGGCGGCCATGGCCGACGACCTGGACACCTCGGTGGTGCGCGAGTTCCTGCTGAGCCTGGACGTGCCACAGGTGCCGCGCGGCGAGCAGGCCTTCGTGCAGCTGCGCCAGGTGGCCGAGCGCCTGTGCCAGACCATGGATGGAGTGCTCTGCGACCAGAACGGCTACCTGCTGCCGGCCATGGCGCTGGACCCCATCCAGCACGACCTGGAACAACTCTATGACAAGCTCGACAGCCGCGAGCTGTCGGCGGGCTCCATGCTGGCGCGGCGACTGTTCAGCTGACGCGGCGCGGTGCCCCTGGTGCACAACAGGCTCCTGGCCTCAACCCCATGAACGACAATCTGGATCTCTTCTCTGGCGCAGCCCCCGCGGCGCCGGAGTCCGGGGCCGCCCCCGACAAGGTGCTGGCCAAGGTGCAGGCGCTGCGCGCCCAGCTCAACCAATGGGCACATGAGTACTACGTGCTGGACACGCCCACCGTGCCCGACGGCGAGTACGACCGCGTCTTCCAGCAATTGCAGGCCTTGGAAGGTGCCTACCCCGAACTGGTCACCCCGGACTCGCCCACGCAGCGCGTGATCGGCGCCGTGCTCGACGGCCTGATGCCCGTGCGCCATGCCGTGCCCATGCTCAGCATCCGCACCGAGACCGACAACGAGGCCACGGGTGCCGAGGCCTTCGACGCACGCATCCGCAAGGAGCTGGAACTGGCCGAAGGCGCACCGCCCGTGGAATACGTGGCCGAGCCCAAGTTCGATGGCCTTGCCATGAACCTGCGCTACGAGAACGGCCGCCTAGTGCAGGCCACCACGCGCGGCGACGGCGAGGTGGGCGAGGACGTCACACACAACATCCGCACCATCCGCAAGATTCCGCTGTCCCTTCCCGAAGGCAAGGGCGTGCCGCCCGTGATCGAGGTGCGCGGCGAGGTCTACATGGGCCGCGCCGACTTCGTCCGGCTCAACGAACGCCAGCAGGCCGCCGGCGGCAAGAGCTTTGCCAATCCGCGCAATGCGGCGGCAGGCTCGGTGCGCCAGCTGGACTCGGGCATTGCGGCCCAGCGCCCGCTGTCCTTCTTCGCCTATGGCCTGGGCGAGATCACGTCGGCCGCGCAGGGCGGCCCCGACTTCGGCACCCACTACGCCATGCTGCAGACGCTGCGCGACTGGGGCTTCCCGGTGGCGCCCCAGGTCTGCATTGCCAAGGGCGCGGCCGAGCTGGTGGCCTTCCACCAGCGCATGGGCGCCGAGCGCGCCACGCTGCCCTACGAGATCGACGGCGTGGTCTACAAGGTCAACAGCCTGGCCCAGCAGCGCCAGCTGGGCTTTGTCTCGCGCGAGCCGCGCTGGGCCGTGGCCCACAAGTACCCGGCCGAGGAAATGCCCACGCGCATGGAAGGCATCGACATACAGGTCGGCCGCACGGGCAAGCTCACCCCCGTGGCGCGCCTGGCGCCCGTGGCCGTGGGCGGCGTCATCGTCACCAATGCCACGCTGCACAACCTGTTCGAGATCCGCAAGAAGCGCGTGCGCACCGGCGACACCGTGGTCGTGCGCCGCGCCGGCGATGTGATTCCCGAAGTCGTGGGCCGCGTGCCCGGCGACCGGCCGGCCTATGTGCCCAACTTCCGCATGCCCGCTGCATGCCCCATCTGCGGCAGCGCGGTGTCGCGCCCCAAGGGCGAGGCCAACCACCGCTGCACGGGCGGCCTGTTCTGCCCGGCGCAGCGCAAGGAGGCCATCCTGCACTTCGCCGCGCGGCGCGCCATGGACATCGAGGGCCTGGGCGACAAGCTGGTGGACCAGTTGGTGGACGGCCATGTGGTGCGCACGCTGCCCGACCTCTACCGCCTGGGCCTGGTGGCCCTGGCATCGCTGGACCGCATGGCCGAGAAGTCGGCCCAGAACGTGCTGGATGCGCTGGAGAAATCCAAGAAGACCACGCTGGCGCGATTCCTCTTCGGCCTGGGCATCCGCCAGGTCGGCGAGTCCACGGCCAAGGATCTGGCCCGCCATTTCGGCCAGCTGGACGCCATCATGGACGCCAGCGTCGAGCAACTGCTGCAGGTGCGCGACGTCGGGCCCATCGTGGCCGAGAGCATCCACACCTTCTTCGCCCAGCCCCACAACCGCGAGGTGGTCGAGCAGTTGCGTGCCTGCGGCGTGCACTGGGAAGAGGGCGCGGCGCGCGAGCAGACCGCCCAGCCCCTGGCCGGCATGACCGTGGTGCTCACCGGCACGCTGCCCACGCTGGGACGCGACCAGGCCAAGGAGATGCTGGAGGCCGCTGGCGCCAAGGTCTCCGGATCGGTCAGCAAAAAGACCAGCTACGTGGTCGCGGGCGCCGAGGCCGGCAGCAAGCTGGCCAAGGCCGAGGAACTGGGTGTGCCCGTGCTGGACGAGGCCGGCATGCTGGCCCTGCTGGCGGGTGACCCCCCTGCTGCAGCCGCAGCGGAGCAGGGCTGATGGCGCTGAGTCCGCGCAAACCCGTGGTCGGCCTGGCGCTGGGCAGCGGGTCGGCGCGCGGCTGGGCGCATTTCGGCGTGCTGCGCGCGCTCGAGGATGCGGGCCTGCGGCCCGACATCATCTGCGGCTCGTCCATCGGCGCCCTGGTGGGCGCCTCCTATGCGGCCGGTGAAATGCAGCGCTTCGAGGAATGGGTGCTGGGCCTGGGCATGCGCAAGGTCTTCGGCTTCATGGACTTCAACATCGCGGGCGGCATGCTCAAGGGCGAGAAGCTGATCTCGTTCTGGCGCGAGCATTTCGTGGACTCGGCCATCGAGGATCTGAAGATTCCCTTCGGCGCCGTGGCCACCGACCTGCATTCGGGTGCCGAGGTCTGGCTGCGCAAGGGCTCCATCGCCGATGCCGTGCGCGCCTCCATCGCGCTGCCCGGCCTGTTCACGCCCGTGCAGCGCGAAGGGCGGCTGCTGGTCGATGGCGGCATCGTCAACCCCGTGCCCGCCTCGCTGGCGCGCGCCATGGGCGCGGACATCGTGATCGCGGTCGATCTCAATGCCGACATCATGCGGCGCCACATGCGGCCGCTGGCGCCCGCTGCCGCCATGGCCGCTGCGCCGCCGCTGGAGGAGGCCCCGCCCGCCGTGGAGCAGGGCGTGGCGCCCGAGGACCTGTCGGGCCAGGCCAGCGCCGTGGCCGGCTCGGCCTGGATGCGCCGGCTGCAGCGTGGCGTGATGGGGTGGATGCCCGGCCACCACCGCGATGAGGCAGGCCGCGAGACCGAGCCCCCGCCCCGGCCGCCCTCGCTGCTGGACGTGGTGATGACCAGCGTCAACATCATGCAGATGCGCATCACGCGCAGCCGCATGGCGGGTGACCCGCCCGAGCTGGTGATCGCCCCGCGCCTGTCCCACCTGGGCCTGCTGGACTTCCACCGCGCCCGCGAGGCCATCGACGAAGGCTACGAGGCGGCGCAGGCCGCGCTTCCGGGCCTGCGCCACTGGGGTCTGTGAGGCCCCGGGGGAACGCGCCCTATGCCGCCTGGGCATCCCAGGCCGCCTCGCGCTCCACTGCTGCCGCGCTGCGGTCTGCGTTGGCCGCCGCGCCGCGCGAAGGCTGCAGCCGTTGCATCAATGCAGCCGGATCCAGGCACTGGATCAGCGGCAGGCCCGCGCCGGCATGCACCAGCTCCCGCACCAGGGCCGGCGTCGTGGAGGCCACGCTGAGCATGGGCGATTCCACCAGCGCGCTGGCCGGCAGCCGGTGCACGCCTTGCAGCGCGCTGACCAGCAGCCCCACGCGCAGGCCGCCGTGCTGGACCACGATGACCTGCGACTGCTCGGTGACCACGCCGGGCCGGCCCTGCAGCAGCGCGGCCAGGTCGAACACCCAGACATAGCCGCTGACGCTGCCCTGGCTGCGCCGCGCCAGCGCACCCACGCAAAACGGCAGCCGCCCTGCCGCCACGGGCGAGATGGCGCTGGCGGGCAGGGCCTCGCAGACATCGGCCGCGCGCAGGGCCAGCAGGCTGGCGCCCACGTAGAAGCTGGCCAGTTCCACCGGCGCATCGCCACCGCCGTGCGCGGCGAGCGCACGCGCGACAGGACGCGAGCCATCCAGCCGCGTGGCCGGCGCCAGGCGCAGGGCGCGGTTGCGCGCATCGGCATGCACAGGCCCCAGCCGCTGCAGGCTCAGGCTGACGAGGCCGGCCAGTGTGTCCTCCGTTGCGCTTTCCTTTGCATCGCGTGCCGCGCCCTGGTCCAGCCGGAACTCGCGGTAGCCTCGCCCGGCGGCCATGCCGACGATGCAGTAGTGGCCTTCGATTTCCTCGATGCTGCTGCGTACCTCTCCATCGGCCAGCGTTGCCAGCCCGGCCACGCCTTCTATGCAACTGCCCAGCGGCCGACCGCCGTGGCTGGCGGCGATGATGCGGCCGTCGCGTGCCACGTAGAAAGCCTCCATCGGCAAACGGGGCAGGCCGTGGTCTTCGGGGCCGGCGTCTTCGGACTGCTCCGGTGCAGCGGCCTGCAGCATGGCCTGCAGTTCTCGGCGCGTGTGGAACAGCAGGGCAATGCCGCCGATGGCGGGGCCCTGATCTGCGCCCTGCCCATGCCCATGTCCATTGGTGGTTGAGGGGGCGCGCAATGCGGCGTGGTAGACGTGGACGGGCAGGCCCCCATCGTCCAGCTCCTGCACGTGATAGGCCTGGGCATCGCGCAGCGACATGGTGGCCTGCAGTGCCGAGGCCTGCACGCGCACGCCGGGTGACAGCGGCAGACCGGGTTCGTCCTCATGGCTGCAGGCCAGCACCAGGCCCTGGGCGTCATACAGCGCAATGCGCGCATAGACGGTGTACAGCGCATTGAGCTGCTCCAGCAGACGCTGCGCGGCGTCGTGTGCCTGTACCGACAGGGCCAGGCAGCCGCTGTTGTCTTGCAGCACTTTCTGCAGGCCTGGCGTCAGGGCCCACCAGCGGCAATCGTTGGCGCGTTCGTAGAGATTGCGCTCCAGCAGGTCCATCAGCAGCCGGTTCAGCGTGGTGTGCTCCTGCAGCCGCGTGGACAGCGCCGTCTCGTGCAGGCCGTGGATGGCGCGCGTGAACACGGCATGGGTCAGGTCGCCGGTCTCGCTCATCTGCTCCAGCACGGCCTGCAGCGGGTCCGGGTGGGCCGTGCCCTGCACGGGGGACTCCGGCGCCTGGCTGGCAGCCAGCACCTGGCCGTTCCAGACCACGCGGCGTATGTCGTCGGCCGCGCGTGCCATGGCGTGCAGGGGCGGGCAAAAGCCCCGGGACTGGGCCATCAGTCCTTCGGCGATGGCAGGCTCCAGTGCCTGCAGTACCTGCGGCCTTTGCTGGGTGGCGAAGGCCAGGTCCAGCGGCGCCATGACCTGGGTCTGCCAGCCCTCGGGGCCCGCATAGCCCTGGTAGGGCAAGGCGCGGGCCGTACGCACCAGATAGGTGCGGCCGGCGTGGATCAGCGGCTGCACGGCATCGCCGTGGTGCATGGGTACGCGGCTGCCGGGGGCGATCCAGTGGTCATCGCTGCTGGCAATGACCAGTCCAGCCGCATCCAGCAGCAGTCCCACCTGGGCGCGCGGCCCGCCCGAGGCAAAGATGGCCTGCATCTCGGCCGCGAAGTCGAAGCTCAGGCACAGTACGCCGAGCACCGCCATGGTGCGTGGATGCAGCAGGCGCTGCGCGTAGATCAGGCGGTCTGCGCCGGGCAGCACGCAGCTGGCGCCGAAATGGCTGACATGGCCGGCCTGCTGCAGGCACTGCTGGAACCAGCCCTCGGCGCAGGGCGGCAGCGGCTTGTCGCCTGCCTGGGCGCGTGCACAGACCTGGCCCTGGGTGTCCAGCAGCAGGATGTCGTCGTAGACCGTGTACTTGGCACGGTAGGCCTGCAGGTGCAGCTGCAGCGGAGCCTGCCAGGCGTGCAGGCCGCCCGCGGCCATGTCCAGCAGGATGTCGCCATCGCCGAGCTGGGCCATGGCCTCGCACAGCACGGAATCGGCGGCCAGGAAGCCGACATCGGCCGTGCGCTCGTAGAGGCTGCGCACCAGCAGGTCAATGGCATGGCTGGACTGCATGCCCAGCTGGGCCATGGCTTCCTGCGCGGACTGGGCCAGCTGCGACTGCAGCAGGCCTTGCTCCAACTGCTCCAACCCCTGGCGCGTGTCGGTCAGCATGGACACCAGGGCCTGTCCCTGCTGTGAGGCCTGCATGCGGGCCGAAGCCTCGATGAGACGCCACATGAGCCGGATCTCGCGCAGGTCGGCGGCGTTGCGGTTGAGTTCCCGCAGGTGGGGAAGAATCAGGTCGGTGGGCAGGGATGTGGCCATGGGGCGCTCCGCAGTCAGGTTCAGGTTCGGTAAACCAACTTTTCCGCTCAGGGAAAAGCCCTATGCAAAGAGCAAGAAGGAGGCCAGTTTGTGACTAAATGTGTCTGCAAGGTGACATAGGGGTGACGGACCGCCGCCTGCTCCACGCCCGCAGCCCGTCCGGTGCCACACCGGGGCATGGCCCGGCATCACCGCAGTGCGTACGCCGGCGCCGTGCAGCACTGTGGTGCCTGGCGGCCGTGCAGGCCTACAGGCTCAGGTCGATGGAGTGCACCCGGTGCGCGTCCAGCAGGCCGGCAGCCCGGTCGGCGAAGTAGCGCTCCAGCGTCACGCGCACGGTGCGGAAGGCCAGTTCTTCCCAGGGAACATCGGCCTGCGCAAACAGGCGGGCCTCCATGGTCTCGGGGCCGGGGTAGAACTGCTCGCTGCGCAGACGGGCGCGGTAGAACAGATGGACCTGGCTGACCTTGGGCACGTCCACGATGGAAAACAGCGGCCCCATCTCGATGTCGGCGCCGGCTTCCTCGTCGGTCTCGCGCTGGGCGCCGCGTGCCGTGGTCTCGGCCAGTTCCATGAAGCCTGCGGGCAGGGTCCACAGGCCCCGGCGTGGCTCGATGTTGCGCTTGCACAGCAGCACGCGGCCGTCGTCGGTCACGGGGATGGTGCCCACCACGTTCAGCGGGTTCTCGTAGTGGATGGTGTGGCAGTGCGGGCACACGGCGCGCTCGCGCGTGTCGCCATCGTCAGGAAGGCGGTAGACCACCGCCGTGCCGCAGGCTCGGCAGAACTTGATGGGGCTGCGAAAAATCATGCCGACACCATGAAAGTGAAAGCGCCGCCAGACGGAAGGCAGTAAGGCATTCCGTGCGGCGGACCGTGGGTTCAAACACAAAGGCCGGCAGGCCGGGGAGCGTGCTCCCTGCTGCCTTGCCGGCCTGTCGCCAGGCTCAGGGAAAACTCAGGCGATCTTGACGCTCAAGGGGCTCAGCCCGTCGATGCGGCCTTCCAGCAGGTCACCGCGCACCACGGCGGCCACGCCTTCGGGCGTGCCCGTCATGATCAGGTCGCCGGGCTGCAGTTCCCAGGCCGCCGACAGGTGCTCGATGGTCTCGGCAATGTTCCAGATCAGCTTGCCGATGTCGCTGCGCTGGCGGTCGGCGCCATTGACCTGCAGCGAGATCGCGGCCTTGGCGATGTCGCCGGCCTCGGCTGCCGGGGTGATGGGGCCGATGGGTGCGGCATGCTCGAAGGCCTTGCCGATGCACCAGGGTCGGCCCTGCTTCTTCATGTCGTTTTGCAGGTCGCGGCGCGTCATGTCCAGGCCCACGGCGTAGCCCCAGATGTAGTCCAGCGCATCGGCTGCCAGGATGTTCTTGCCCGCCTTGCCGATGGCCACGACGAGCTCGATCTCGTGGTGCAGGTTGGAGGTCAGCGTGGGGTAGGGCATGGTGCCCGTGGTGCCGGCCTCGACGGGCACGATGGCGTCGGCAGGCTTGAGGAAGAAGAAGGGCGGCTCGCGGCCGGTGAAGCCCATCTCCTTGGCGTGTTCTTCGTAGTTGCGGCCCACGCAGTAGATGCGGTGCACGGGGAAGCGCTCGGGGCGGCCCAGGACGGGTACGCTGGCCACGGCGGGCGGGTTGAAAACGTAGCTCATGTCGGTGTTCCTCTGGCGCCTTGTCTCTTGGGCGCCGCCGCAAGTGTGCCATGCATCGGCGCGGCTGCACGGTATGCTTTGCAGTCTATGAAGCTCCACACCTACTTCCGCTCGTCGGCCTCCTACCGCGTGCGCATTGCGCTGCAGATCAAGGGCCTGGACTATGAATCCGTACCCGTGCACCTGCTGCGCGGCGACCACAAGGCGCCGGCCTATGCCCAGCATGTCGGCGATGCGCTGGTGCCGGCGCTGGAGACCGAGGACGGCCACTGGCTGACCCAGTCCATGGCCATCATCGAATATCTCGATGAGACCCATGCCGAAATACCGCTGCTGCCGCGTGACGCCCTGGGCCGTGCCCATGTGCGCGCACTGGCCCAGATGGTGGCCTGCGAGATCCATCCGCTCAACAACCTGCGCGTGCTCAAGTACCTGGTGCGCAACCTGGGTGTCTCCGACGAGGCCAAGAGCGGCTGGTACGTGCATTGGGTGCGATCGGGCCTGGAGGCCTTCGAGCGCCAGCTGGACCTGCTGGCCGCCGAGCGCGAGGCCGCCGGCCTGCCGCCTTCGCTGTTTTGCTGGGGCGACACGCCCACGCTGGCCGATTGCTGCCTGGTGCCGCAGATCTTCAACGGCCGCCGCTTCAACGTGAGCCTGGACGGCCTGCCACGCCTGGCGGCCATCGTCGATCGCTGCGAGGCGCTGCCGGCCTTCCAGAAGGCCCATCCCTCGGCCTGCCCCGACGCGGAATGAGCGCGGCCCGGCCTGACTCCATCCCCGGCAACCTCCCCGGCACCATCCCCGTATCCTGGCTGGTGCCCGACTGGCCCGCGCCGCCCGGCGTGCACGCGCTGTGCACCTCGCGCGAAGGCGGCGTCAGCACGGCGCCCTGGGGCAGCCTGAACCTGGGCGACCATGTGGGCGACGACCCCCAGGCCGTGCGCGCCAACCGCCAGCGCCTGCAGGAGATCGTGCGTGCGGATACGCCGGATGCCTGCGCGGTGTTCCTGCAGCAGGTGCATGGCGTGGATGTCATCGCACTGGATGCAGGCAGCGCGCAGGGCCAGGCCTTCGATGCCTGCGTGACCAGCGCCTCGGGCGTGGTCTGCACCATCATGGTGGCCGACTGCCTGCCCGTGCTGCTGGCCCATCGCAGCGGCGCCGTGGTGGGCGCGGCCCATGCGGGCTGGCGCGGTCTGGCCGGAATGCCGCCTGGCCATGCGGGTCAGCCGTTGGCAGGCGGTGTGCTGGAGTCTCTGTTCAAGCGCTTTGCCGATCAGCTCCGGACCGCGCCCGAGCAGGTGGCGCCGCAGACCCTGGCATGGCTGGGCCCTTGCATCGGTCCGCGTTCCTTTGAGGTCGGTGCCGAGGTGCGCGCTGCCTTCATCGCGCATGACGCCGCCGCCGCCGCGCATTTCACCGCCATACCTCAGGCGGGCGAGGGCACCCCCAAGTACCTGGCCAGCCTGGCCGGGCTTGCGCGCCAGCGCCTGGCGGCGCTGGGCATCACTGCCATCCATGGCAATGACGGCAGCGACGCATGGTGCACGGTGCTCAACGACTCACGGTTCTTTTCGCACCGGCGCGACGCTGGCCGCCTGGGCAGCAGCGGCCGATTCGCCGCCTGCATCTGGAAGGACTGAGGGCGCGGGCGCGTCCGGTGCGTCCGCCGTGCCCTGCGAGGCCTGCTGCTGCGCCAGCCAGGCCTGGCGCTCGGCCAGTTCGCGCGCACGGCGCTTTCGGTTGCGCGCGGGCGTACCCATGATGTAGATCACGATGGACAGCGGCAGCAGTCCATACAGTGCGAAAGTGACCAGGGCGCCGAGTATGCTGCCCGTGGGGCTGGCGGCTTCGGCCACGGCCATCATCAGCGTGACATACAACCAGGCGATAACAACGAAATACATGGTCGATTCGAAAAAGGCGCACCGGGCACGGGTTTTTGTGGAGGGCTGTGCCGGGCAACGGGGGGCTCGCCTGGGTCACAATCAAAACGGATGCCCCGCAAGCCCCAGGCTATTGCGAACGGCATCCGCGAACAAGGATGCAGCATGAATTTTGACCCACTCGCAGGCCTGCCAGGCCAACCCATCCAGCAATTCTGGAACGAGCAATGGAGCCGGACGCTGCAGATACTGCAGCAGATGGGATCACCGGGAATGCCGGGGGCACAGGGCGCGGGCATGCCGGACATGGCCCAGGCCTGGAAGGCTGCAGTCCCCGAACCCGGCGCCTTGCCCGAGAACGCGCTGTCGCTGGACCCCGAAAAGCTGCTGGATCTGCAGCGCCAGTACCTGGACGGCGCCAAGGCCATGTGCGAGCAAGGCGGCGCCCAGGCGCTGCTGGCCAAGGACAAGCGCTTCAACACCCAATCCTGGGCCGACAACCCGCTGACGGCGGCCACCGCAGCCACCTATCTGCTCAACAGCCGCATGCTCATGGGCCTGGCCGAGGCCGTGCAGGCCGACGAGAAGACCCGCAACCGCGTGCGCTTCGCTGTGGAACAGTGGCTGGCGGCCATGTCGCCCAGCAACTTCCTGGCACTCAATGCCGAGGCGCAGAAGAAGGCCATCGAAACCCAGGGCGAGAGCCTGGCCCAGGGCGTGGCCAACCTGCTGGCCGACATGCGCCAGGGCCATGTGTCCATGACCGACGAAAGCCTGTTCACCGTGGGCAAGAACGTCGCCACCACCGAAGGCGCCGTGGTATTCGAGAACGAGCTGTTCCAACTCATCGAGTACAAGCCGCTGACGGACAAGGTGCACGAGCGGCCCTTCCTCATGGTGCCGCCGTGCATCAACAAGTTCTACATCCTGGACCTGCAGCCCGACAACTCGCTGATCCGCTATGCCGTCAGCCAGGGCCACCGCACCTTCGTGATGAGCTGGCGCAATCCCGACGACAGCCTGGCGCACAAGACCTGGGACAACTACATCGAAGACGGCGTGCTCACCGGCATCCGCGTGGCACGCGAGATCGCAGGAGCCGAGCAGATCAACGTGCTGGGCTTTTGCGTGGGCGGCACCATGCTGTCCACCGCGCTGGCCGTGCTGCAGGCACGCCACGACCGCGAGCATGGCGCAGCTGCTGTTCCGGCGGCCAAGGCGGCTCCAGCCAAGCGCGCGGCTGGCAGCCGCAGCACCGCCCGCACATCCACAGCCCGCGCC
The DNA here is from genome assembly GCF_043104705.1 of Delftia sp. WSY_10. NCBI lineage: Bacteria > Pseudomonadati > Pseudomonadota > Betaproteobacteria > Burkholderiales > Comamonadaceae > Delftia > Delftia sp. WSY_10. Next base: position 275,212 of record NZ_JBICKY010000053.1, read on the forward strand.
ACGGCGCCGGCCGGCGTGCCGTTTCCCGTGGCCAGCGTCACGCTGCTGACCACTTTCATCGACTTCAGCGACACCGGCATCCTCGATGTCTTCATCGACGAGTCCGTGGTGCGCTTCCGCGAAATGCAGATGGGCGAGGGCGGCCTCATGAAGGGCCAGGACCTGGCATCGACCTTCAGCTTTCTGCGTCCCAACGATCTGGTCTGGAACTACGTGGTGGGCAACTACCTCAAGGGCGAAACACCGCCGCCGTTCGACCTGCTGTACTGGAACAGCGACTGCACCAACCTGCCCGGCCCGTACTACGCCTGGTACCTGCGCAACCTCTACCTGGAAAACAAGCTGGTCCAGCCCGGTGCGCTGACCGTCTGCGGCGAGCGCATCGACATGCACCAGCTGCGCCTGCCGGCCTATATCTACGGCTCGCGCGAGGACCACATCGTGCCCGTGGGCGGCTCCTATGCATCGACCCAGGTGCTGGGTGGCGACAAGCGTTTCGTCATGGGCGCATCCGGCCACATCGCGGGCGTGATCAATCCGCCGGCCAAGAAAAAGCGCAGCTACTGGCTGCGTGAGGACGGCCAGCTGCCGCCCACGCTCAAGGAGTGGCAGGCCGGCGCCGACGAGTACCCGGGCAGCTGGTGGGCCGACTGGAGCCCCTGGCTGGCCGAGCACGGCGGCAAGCTGGTCGCGGCGCCAAAGCAGTACGGCAAGGGCAGGGAATACACGGCCATCGAGCCGGCCCCGGGCCGCTACGTGCTGGTCAAGGCCTGAGGCACAATCGTTTCGATGCTGCAGCGCAATAACGCTGCGGCTTGAATGCAGGGTGCCGCTGCCGCAGCTTCGGCAGTGCGCGCCCGGGCATCCCTTCAAGAGTCCAAAGAAAGGTCCGTCATCATGGAAGACATCGTCATCGTTTCCGCTGTCCGCACTGCCGTTGGCAAGTTCGGCGGCACCCTTGCCAAGATCCCCGCCACCGAACTGGGCTCCATCGTGATCCGCGAGGCTCTGAGCCGCGCCAAGGTCGGCACCGACCAGGTCGGTGAAGTCATCATGGGCCAGGTGCTGGCCGCTGGCGCAGGCCAGAACCCTGCACGCCAGGCCATGATGAAGGCCGGTATCGCCAAGGAAACCCCGGCCCTGACCATCAATGCGGTCTGCGGCTCGGGCCTGAAGGCCGTGATGCTGGCGGCCCAGGCCGTGGCCACGGGCGACAGCGAGATCGTCGTGGCCGGCGGCCAGGAGAACATGAGCCTGTCCCCCCACGTGCTGCCGGGCTCTCGCGACGGCCAGCGCATGGGCGAGTGGAAGATGGCCGACACCATGATCGTGGACGGCCTGTGGGACGTCTACAACCAGTACCACATGGGCATCACGGCCGAGAACGTGGCCAAGGAAAAGAGCGTCAGCCGCGAACAGCAGGACGCCCTGGCCCTGGCCAGCCAGCAAAAGGCCACGGCCGCGCAGGACGCCGGCAAGTTCGTGGATGAGATCGTTCCCGTCAGCATTCCCCAGCGCAAGGGCGATCCCATGGTCTTTGCGGCCGACGAGTACATCAACCGCAAGACCAACGCCGAGGCGCTGGCAGGCCTGCGTCCGGCCTTCGACAAGGCCGGCTCGGTGACGGCCGGCAATGCTTCGGGCCTGAACGACGGCGCCGCTGCCGTGGTGGTGATGAGCGCCTCCAAGGCCAAGGCCCTGGGCCTGACGCCGCTGGCGCGCATCGTCTCCTATGCCACCAGCGGCCTGGACCCCGCCACCATGGGCCTGGGCCCGGTGTTCGCCTCGCGCAAGGCGCTGCAGCGCGCGGGCTGGTCTGCGCAGGACGTGGACCTGTTCGAGCTGAACGAAGCCTTCGCGGCACAGGCCTGTGCGGTGAACCAGGAGCTGGGCATCGATCCGGCCAAGGTCAACGTCAACGGCGGGGCCATTGCCATCGGTCACCCCATCGGCGCATCGGGCGCCCGCATCCTGGTGACCCTGCTGCACGAGATGCAGCGCAGCGGCGCCAGGAAGGGTCTGGCCGGCCTGTGCATCGGCGGCGGCATGGGCGTGGCCATGACCGTGGAGCGCGTCTGAAAGGCTCCGGGAAAACGTTAGCAAGCTTTCAGGGTAGATCCTAGGCTTGACTAGGGCCTGCCCGAAGAGGGGCGCAGCGCACGCGCTGCATACTAGCCATGCGAGGGGGCCGGGCCCAGAGGCTCAGGCACCCTTGGCGATAACCGGCGTCAATGTTCCGGTTGTCATGGATAGATTGATCTGAAGCAACCATTGATTGACAGGAGAGAAGAATGGCTCAAAAAGTAGCGTATGTCACAGGGGGAATGGGAGGCATCGGAACGGCCATCTGCCAGCGTCTGCACAAGGAAGGCTTCAAGGTCATCGCAGGTTGTGGTCCGTCGCGCGACTTCCAGAAGTGGCTTGACGAGCAAAAGGCGCTGGGTTTCACCTTCCATGCATCGGTGGGCAATGTGGGCGACTGGGCTTCCACCGTCGAAGCCTTCAGCAAGACCAAGGCCGAGCACGGCAACATCGATGTGCTGGTCAACAACGCCGGCATCACGCGTGACCGCATGTTCATCAAGATGACGCCCGAAGACTGGCAGGCCGTGATCGAGACCAACCTCAACTCCATGTTCAACGTGACCAAGCAGGTCGTGGGCGACATGGTGGAAAAGGGCTGGGGCCGCATCATCAACATCAGCTCGGTTAATGGCGCCAAGGGCCAGGCCGGGCAGACCAATTACTCGGCCGCCAAGGCGGGCATGCACGGCTTCACCATGGCGCTGGCGCAGGAGCTGGCCACCAAGGGCGTGACCGTCAACACCGTGAGCCCCGGCTACATCGGCACCGACATGGTCAAGGCCATCCGTCCCGACGTGCTGGAGAAGATCGTGGGCACCATCCCCGTCAAGCGCCTGGGCGAGCCCAGCGAGATCGCATCGATCATCGCCTGGCTGGCTTCGGAGGAAGGCGGCTATTCCACCGGCGCCGATTTTTCGGTCAACGGTGGCCTGCACATGCATTGAACCTGCAAGGGTTCGCACTGCAAAGGAGCCTCCGGGCTCCTTTTTTGTGGGGCAGCCCCGCGGCAAATGTCCCAGAAATGACAAAACCCGCTGAAGCGGGTTCTGTGGAAGAGGGGGTCTGCACGGAAGGCCGTCAGACCGGTGGTGTCAGAGACTGGGGCACCGTGTGCGCCAGCCAGCGCCTCAGCGCTTGCGATCGCGTTCGTCTTCGGGCCAGATGGACATGATGGCGTTCGTTTGCATGGAAACTTCTCCTGTATTGCTCTCTTAACGCGGGCTGGATTCAGCTGGTTGACAGGTTTTTAAAAAATTTTCGAAGGAAGTCGAAACTTTTTCGTGACCCGGTTTTCAAGCGCTGCGGGGGCCGCGCTTGCGGTCACGGTCATCCCATGGCCAGACAGCTTGGGCCAGCGCAGCGGCTGCAAAGCGGGTCTGCAGGGCGGTGTGGGAAAAGATGTCGGTCATTGCAGTCACTCCTTTGCGTGTTCAACGCAGGGCAGTGGCGGCAGGTTGACTCAGGGATTGCCCCAGGACGCAAGCAATTGCAAGCCTGGAGGTGGGGATCTGTCAGTTTGAAGACAGATTTCTGGCGAGGTGAAAAAAATCCGTTTCCTGACAGAGGCTTACGGGCGTGGCGGGCCGATGTCGATGCTGTTACGCCTCGTTGCCCGCAATGCGTGGGCACAGGTCAACCCGGGGTGAAAACGTCCATCAGGCAAAAATCAGGGTCACGGCAGGCGCGTCGTCCACGATGTAGCCGCGGTACATGCCGGCGCTGTTGAAGGGGCAGTGCACGCGTCCGTCGCTGTCCACGGCCACCACGCCGCCCTGGCCACCGATGTGTGTCAGCGTGCCCCGCACTGCGGCGTCGGCTGCGAGTTCCAGGCTTTGTCCCAGGTAGCGCATGCGCGCATGGATGTCGTGCGCGATGGCTGCGCGCAGGAAATGCTCTCCGGTTCCGGTGGCCGCCACGGCGCAGGTGGTGCTGTCGGCGTAGAAACCTGCGCCCACCACGGGCGTGTCGCCCACGCGCCCGGGGCGCTTGTTGGTCAGCCCGCCGGTGGATGCCGCGGCGGCCAGGTTGCCATGCACATCGCGCGCCACGGCGCCGACCGTGCCCATCTTGCCGTTCTCGTTCAGCGGAGCAGGGTGCGCCGCCAGTCCGCTGGCGTCGTGGTCCAGCAGCGCGGTCTGGCCGGATTGCGCCTGCACCCGGCGCAGCTGTGCCAGGCGCTCGGCAGAGTCGAAGTAGCCTGCATCCATCCGCGCCAGCCCGCGCTCATCGGCAAACCGCTGCGCCCCTTCGCCGACCAGGAGCACGCACTGGCCGTCGTCAAGAACATGCCGCGCCAGCGCAATCGGATTGCGCACCTGGCTGACGGAGGCGACTGCGCCGGCCCGCAGGTTGCTGCCGTCCATCAGGCCGGCGTCCATCTCGTGGCGCGCGTCGCGTGTGTAGACGGAGCCGCGCCCGGCATTGAACAGCGGGCAGTCTTCCAGGGACTGGCACGCGGCCTGGACGGCGTCCAGCGCGCTGGCGCCGCGCCGCAGCAGGGCGGCGCCCGCCTCCAGCGCCTGGGCCAGCGCGGCGTGGTAGGGGGCCTCGTCGGCCTGGCCCTGGATCACGGTGCCTGCGCCGCCGTGCACGGCAATGGAAAATTTTCGGGAGTTCTGGGTCATGTTCATTGGAGTGCGTAGCGCGATTCCAGGAAGCGGCCATAGCGGGCGATGCCCAGGCCGATGAGCAGGTAGACGGCGCAGACCACCATGTACATCTCCACGAAGTACGCAATCCAGTGGGGGTCGCTCATGGCCATCTTCAGGGAGCCAGTGATGTCGTAGATATTCACGATCGCCACCAGGGAGGTGTCCTTCACCGCGCCGATGAAGTTGCTCACCGTGGGCGCGATGGTCACGCGCAGCGCCTGCGGCAGGACCACGTGGCGCAGCACCTGCACCCTGGTGAAGCCCATGGCCTGGGCCGCCATGACCTGGCCTTGGGGCACGGCCTGCAGCCCGCCGCGAAACACCTCGGCAAGATAGGCCGCGCTGAAGGCCGCCAGGCAGACGGCGATGCGGACCATGGGGTCCACCCTCCATTGCGCGGGCACCAGCATGGGCAGCACGAAGGCCCCGAAGAACAGCAGCGTGATCAGGGGTACGCCGCGCACGGCCTCGATGAAGCCCGTGCACAGGATGCGGATCAAGGGCAGGCTGGAGCGCCGGCCCAGCGCCAGCAGGATGCCCAGCGGAACGCCGGCCAGGCAGGCGATGAGGGCAAGGAACAGGGTCAGCGGCAGGCCGCCCCACAGATCGCTGGGCACGGGTGCCAGGCCGGCCACACCGCCCGCCATCAGCGCGCCAAAGCCGGTCAACCCGGCCAGCAGCATTGCCATGCCGGCGCGGCCGAAGAAGCGCGGTAGCGCCGCCACGCCCACGCTGCCCAGCAGCCAAAGGCTGGCGGCGACGGGGCGCCATTGCTCTGCCACGGGATAGCGGCCCAGGAATACCAGGCGGTATTTCTCGCGCACCACGCCCCAGCAGGCTCCGGCCGCAGCGCGGCATGTGTCGGGGTTGGCTGCGGTTTCGGCGTCGAGCAGGCCCCAGGCCAGCAGCTTCCAGCCTGCCCACAGCGCGGCCAGCAGCAGCGTGGCGGTGATGAGCCCGGAGAGCGCATCTGGAAACAGGCTGGCGCGCAGGCGCTGTGCCAGCGGAACCCGGGGCGGGGCCACGGGCAGGGCCGGTGCGCGGAGTACGGCACTCATGGGCAGGTCTTTCCCGGCTAGCGTGTGATGAAGGCACTGCGCTGGTTGAAGGCATTCAATGCCAGCGAGGTCAGCAGGTTGATGGCCAGGTAGACCACCGCGATGATGGTCACGCATTCGATGGCCTGGCCGGTCTGGCTCATGGCGGTGTTGGCGACCATCACCACGTCGGGGTAGCCGATGGCCACGGCCAGCGAGGAGTTCTTGATGGTGCTGAGCGCCAGGTTGGTATAGGGCGGAATGATCACCCGCAGGGCCTGCGGCAGCACGACCAGGCGCAGCTGCTGGCCGCGGCGCATGCCCAGGGCCGAGGCAGCATTCCATTGCCCGCGCGGCACGGCCTGCAGACCGGCGCGCACGATCTCCGCGCAATAGGCGGCGGCATACAGGCCCAGGGCTCCTACCAGGGCCAGGAATTCCGGCGTCAGCGCCAGTCCTCCGTCGATGCCGAACATGCCCGGTTGCGGGGAACTCCAGTGCCAGCCCGCCGCGCTGTCGTACACCGGGCCGGGCAGGGCCAGCCCCGCCTTGCTCAGAAAGCCCAGGGGGCCGATGGCCAGAGGCCGGTCCACGTCGGGCAGCAGCGAAGTCAGCGCGAAATACCACAGCAGCACCTGCACCAGCAGCGGGATGTTGCGCGCCACATCGACATAGAGGCGCACGGCGCCGCGCAGCAGCGGATGCCTTGCCACGGCGGCCACGCCCAGCAGCAGGCCCAGCACGGTGGCCAGCACGAGCGCGGGCACGGCGGCGCGAACCGTGTTGGCCACGCCGGCTGCGACCGCACGCAGGTAGCTGTCGCCGGGCTCGTAGGGCAGCAGCCCTTCGGAGATGGAAAAGCCGGCCGTCTGCTCCAGAAAGCCGAAGCCCCCGGCAATGCCGCGCGCGGCCATGTTGCGGCTGGCGTTGTGCGCCAGCCAGCCCAGCAGCAATATCAGCAGCCAGCCGATGGCGAGCTGCAAGGCCAGCCGGCCCCAGCGTGGCCGGGTGGGGGCCGGTGGCTGCCGTGCCCCGGTGTCGATGGCATTCACGGCTTTCGCAGCATCCACAGCGTTCGCGGCGTTCATGGCAGGGTGCCCTCGGCGCGTCAGTTCATCGGCGGCGACATCATCAGGCCGCCCTTGGTGAACAGCGCGTTCTTGCCGCGCGGCACGTTCAGGCCCGACCTGGCGCCCAGGTTGCGTTCATAGCTCTCGCCATAGTTGCCCACGGCCTTGACGATGCGCAGCGCCCATTCCTTGTCCAGCCCCAGCTGCTTGCCCAGGTCGTCGCTCTGGCCCAGGAAACGCTTGACCTGAATGCTGTCGGAGCGGGTCTTGAGCTCGTCGGCATTGGCCTGGGTGATGCCCAGTTCCTCGGCCTCGATCATGGCGTTGAGTGTCCAGCGCACGACGGCGAACCATTCGTCGTCACCGCGGCGCACGGCCGGGCCGGCCGGCTCCTTGGAGATGACTTCGGGCAGGATCACGTAGTCGTCGGGGTTGGCCAGTTCCTTGCCGCGCAGCACGGCCAGGGCGCCGAGGTCGCCGGTATAGGCCTGGCAGCGCCCGCTGCTGAAGGCCTGCAGGGCCGCTTCGGGGTTGTCGAACACCACCGCCTTGTAGTTGAGCTTGTGGGCGCGAAAGTACTCCGACAGGGTCTTTTCCGTGGTGGATCCGCTGATCACGCAGACGGTGGCGCCAGAGAGCTGCTTGACGCTGTTCAGGCCGGGTTTCTTCCTGGCCATGAAGCCCTGGCCGTCGTGGAAATTGATGCCCGCCCACATCAGGCCCAGGCCGTTGTCGCGCGTGAAGGTCCAGGTGGTGTTGCGTGCCAGCAGATCGATCTCGCCGGACTGCAGCGCCGTGATGCGTGTCTGGCCGCTGGTGGGAATGAACTTGACCTTGCCGGCGTCGCCCAGGGTGGCGGCCGCCACGGCGCGGCAGAAATCCACGTCCAGCCCGGACCAGTTGCCGCTGCCGTCGGCCAGCGCAAAGCCTGCGCGCCCCGTGTGCACACCGCAGGCCACGGCGCCGCGCTGCTTGATGCCATCCAGCGTCTTGCCTGCGTAGGCCGGCGCGGCAGCGAGCGTGGCCGCGGCGGCCATCGAGGCGAAAAGAAAGCGGAAACGGGCAGGGGCATTCATGCGGAGTCCTTTGCGGCGGGATGGGGGGCCTGGGGTTGCGGTTTGCTCGCCGCAGGTGAAGCGGGGCTGCTGTCCGGTGTCAGGTAGGGAAGCACCGACTCGGACAGTTCGACCAGGCTGCGCACGGCCTGGGGCGTGGCGCGGATGACCTGGGTGGCCAGCGCCTCGACCATGGCCATGGCCGCCAGCACCGACGATGGCAGCAGAGGGTGGGCGGCAGGGGCCAGCAGCACGTAGTCGGCCTGGCCGGCCAGCGGGCTGGTGGCCTCGTCGGTGATGGCGATGGTCAGGGCGCCCCGCTGGCGCGCATGCGCCGTCAGCTCCACCGCTTCGCGTGAGTAGCGCGGCAGCGAGATCGCGATCAGCACATCCTGCTCCGTCAGCCCTGTCATGCGGCGTACCGCCTGTTCCGATCCGCCTGCGGAGGTCACTTCCAGCACCTGTGGCAGATAGGGCTGCAGCGCGTCGGCGCCAAAGGCTGCCACATGGTGGGAGCTGCCAAAGCCCATGAACAGGACGCGGCGCGCGCGGCAGATGCGCTGGGCCAGTTGATCGAGCAGGCCGGGGTCGCAGGCCTGTGCGGCCGCCTGCAGATTGCGCTGCGTGTGCTCGAAGGCCTGCGCTCCCACGGCGCTTGCGGCAGGCTCGTGCGCCGCGCGCAGCTTGTTCACGGGTTCCAGGGCCTGTTGCAGCTGGCGGCCCAGGTGCAGGCGCAGATCGGCAAAGCCTTCGTAGCCGGCATGTTTGGCAAAGCGGTTGACGGCAGCCAGGGAACCGCCACAGGCATTGGCCACTTCCTCGGCGCTCAGCGTGACGGCCAGCACCGGATGCGCGGCCATCCAGCGGCCGACCCGGGCGACGGCGGGCGAGCCATCGACGCTGGCGCGCAGCAGTTCCTGTACGGCGGGATGGGGATGGAGTTCCATGAATGAATGAAAGTGAATGGTCTCTTTCATTCATTATTTTTTAGGAATGAAATCTTTCATTCAGGGGAAACCCTGAACCGAACGATCCATGCGTTCCGCTGGCTGCGGGGGAGTGCGAGGGCGTGAGGGGAGTGGGGGGGGGGGGAGGGCGGGGCCTCAGGGCCGCACTTGGGCGGAGCCGAAGTGGAGCGCCGTCTTCACGCGGGGCGACGCTGGTGGCAGACGGTCATGGGTGCGAGCAAGGGCCTCGCACCCATGGGGCCGCCTGATTTTCGAGAACGACTGGAATCAGTCGGACATCGCGGCCGACAGCTGCTCGATCTGCTCGCTCAGTTCCAGCCAGCGTTCCTCCAGGCTGTCGATCTCGTCGTTGCAGGCCTTGAGGCTGCGGCCTGCCTCGGCCATCTCGGCGGGCGAGATGGGCTGGCTCAGCAGGCCCTCCAGCCGCGTGCGTTCGGCCTGCAGCTGGGGCAGGCGCTTGTCCAGCTGTTCCAGTTCCTTCTTGAACGGGCGGGTCTTCTCGGCCATTTGCTGGCGGGCCAGGGCGGCCAGGCGCCGTTGCTCGCGCTGGTCTCCGGCACTGGCGGCCGGCGGCGTGGATGGGGCAGCGGGGGCCGGGGCCAGCGCAGCAGCCACGGGGGCCTGCACTGCAGGTGCTGCAGCTGCTGCGGGCTCCACCTGCGCTGCCGCCTTGCTGGTGGCCGCAGCCGCCTGTTCGGCCTTGCGGGCTTCCTCGCGCAGGCGGCGGGATTCTTCCAGCAGGTAGCGCTGGTAGTCGTCCAGGTCGCCGTCGAAGGGGCCGACCACGCCACGGCCGACCAGCCAGAAGTCCTCGCAGACCGAGCGCAGCAGGGCGCGGTCGTGGCTGACCAGCATGACGGTGCCGTCGAAGTCGTTGATGGCCATGGCCAGGGCCTCGCGCGTGGCCAGGTCCAGGTGGTTGGTGGGCTCGTCCAGCAGCAGCAGGTTGGGGCGCTGCCAGACGATCATGGCCAGCACCAGGCGCGCCTTCTCGCCGCCGCTCATGCTGCCCACGGCCTGCTTGACCATGTCGCCGCTGAAGTTGAATGTACCCAGGTAGCTGCGCAGGTCCTGCTCGCGCGCCTGCGGGCCGGTGGCGCCGGTGTCCCGTGCCAGGCGGATCATGTGCTCCATCGGGTTTTCGCCGGGGCGAAGCACGTCCAGTTCCTGCTGGGCGAAGTAGCCGATGTTCAGGCCCTTGCCTTCGGTCACGGTGCCGGCCAGGGCCTTCATCTCGCGCGCGATGGTCTTGACCAGGGTGGACTTGCCCTGGCCGTTGGCACCCAGGATGCCGATGCGCTGGCCCGCCAGCACCGAGCGGTTGACGCCGCGCAGGATGGTGGTCGCCTGGCCTTCGTCGTCCAGGTAGCCGAATGCGGCGTCCGTGATCGCCAGCATGGGGTTGGGCAGGTTGGCGGGCGGCTTGAACTCGAAGGTGAAATCGGCGCTGGCCAGCATGGGCGCGACCTTTTCCATGCGCTCGATCTGCTTGACGCGGCTTTGCGCCTGCTTGGCCTTGGAGGCCTTGGCCTTGAAGCGGTCGATGAATTTTTGCAGGTGGGCGATCTTTTCCTGCTGGCGCTCGAACGAAGCCTGCTGCAGCAGCATCTGCTGGGCGCGCAGTTCCTCGAACTTGCTGTAGTTGCCGCCATAGCGCGTGACCTGCGCGTTTTCGATGTGCAGCGTGGTGTTGGTGATGGCGTCCAGGAATTCGCGGTCATGGCTGATCACGACCAGGGTGCCGGGGTAGCGCTTGAGCCAGGCTTCCAGCCAGACCAGGGCGTCCAGGTCCAAGTGGTTGGTGGGCTCGTCCAGCAGCAGCAGGTCGGAGGGGCACATCAGCGCGCGCGCCAGCTGCAGGCGCATGCGCCAGCCGCCCGAGAAGCTGTTGACGGGGTGCTCCAGCTCGGAGACCTTGAAGCCCAGGCCCAGGATCAGGGCCTGTGCGCGCGGCACGGCGTCGTGCGCGCCGGCATCGGCCAGGTCCACGTGCGCGTGGGCAATGGCCATGCCGTCCTCGCTGGCCTCGGCGGCCGCGAGCTGGGCGTTGAGCTCGCTCAGGCGGGTGTCGCCGTCCAGCACGAACTGGGTGGCCGTCTCCGAGGTCTCGGGCATGTTCTGCGCGACCTGGCCCAGGCGCCATTGAGAAGGGATGGAGAACTCTCCGCCGTCCTCGGCCAGGCTGCCGTTGAGCAGGGCGAACAGGCTGGACTTGCCGGCGCCATTGCGTCCGACAAGGCCGACTTTTTCACCGGGGTTGATGGAGACGGAGGTGCTGTCCAGCAGCACGCGGGTGCCGCGGCGCAGGGTAATGTTGCGAAGGCTGATCATGAATGGGCAGGATTATCCCAGCGATTGCGCCAGGGCAGGATTGCCGCCCGCCATGCCCGTGCCCGGCCACGGTGCAAAGCCCTGGTACCAGGCCCTAGATCGGCTGTATGCCCACGCGCTGCATCATGGACTGGGTGAACTGGATCTCGCGCTCGAAGCCCTTGGCATAGGCTTCGGCACTGGTGATGGCGACCTTGCCGCCTTCCTGCTCCAGCAAGGCGATGACCTTGGGCTGCCTGAGCACCTCCTCCAGCGCCGTGCGCAGCCGCTGGACGATGGCATCGGGCGTGGCGGCTGGCACGGACACACCGCCCCAGGACGTGAGGTTGACGTCGGGCACGCCCAGCTCGGCCAGGGTCTGCACCTGGGGCAGCTTGGCGTTGCGCTGGGGGCCGGCAATGGCCAGCGGCACCAGCCTGCCCGCCAGCACCTGGGGATAGGCCACGGAAAACAGCGGGGCGCCGAAGGCCACCTGCTGGCCCAGCACGGCATTGACCAGCTCGGACGCGCCCTTGTAGGGCACATGGTTGACCTGCAGGCCCATGCTGGAGGCCAGCATCTCCACGCCCAGGTGCGATGGCGTGCCCACGCCGCCCGAGGCATAGTCCAGCGCGCCCGGCCTGGCCTTGGCGCGGGCGGCCAGGTCATCCAGCGTGCGCATGCCGGAGTCGGCATGCACGACGACCAGGATGTCCGAGCGCGACATGCCCAGCACATGGCGGAAGTCCTTGAACACGTCGTAGCCCGGGCTTTTGTACATGCGCATGGCGGCGGCCATGGGCGAGCCCGAGTACAGCAGCGTGTAGCCGTCCGCCGGTGCCTTGGCCACCTGGCGGGCGCCGATGTTGCCGCCCGCGCCGGCGCGGTTGTCTATCACCACGGGCTGGCCCAGCTGGGCGGACAGCGCCTCGGCCACGATGCGCGCGGCCGTGTCGGGGCTGGTGCCGGCCAGGTAGGGCACCACCCATTTGATGGGGCGCGTGGGCCAGGCGCTGTCGTGCGCGGAGGCTGTGGCGGCCCAGGGCAGGCCTGCCGCAAGCGATGCGGCGCCTGCAGCCCGCAGGAATTGGCGGCGGTCCTGGCCGCTGCTGGTGATGTGTGGCATGGCTTTGTCTCCTGGTCTTTTGTCTTTTCTGTTTGCTGGGGGAGTGCTGGGGCTGCCGGTCAGCCTCAGGCGCCGGCCCGCTCCAGCAGCTCCTTGGCGATGGTGTTGCGCTGTATCTCGCTGGTGCCCGTGAGCACGCGGTACATGCGCAGCATGCGGAACAGGAATTCCACGCGCCGGCCCTGGACGATGCCTTCGCCCCCATGGATCTGCACGGCGCGGTCGGCGATGCGGAACGCCGTTTCCGAGCAGAACAGCTTGCTCATCGAGGCCTGGGCGCGCGCGTCGATGCCGGCGTCGATGGCGCGGGCCGTCTGCACCATCAGCGCGCGCGCGGCCATCCATTCGGTGGCCATGTCGGCCAGCATGTGCTGTATGGACTGGAACTGGGCAATGCTGCGGCCGAATTGCTGGCGCCCCAGCGCATAGTCGCGCGCATCGCGCAGCGCCACCTGCGCCAGCCCCAGCATGGCCGGGCAGTGCAGCAGGCGGTTGACGGTGATGCGGCCCAGCGCCAGGGCCAGGCCCCGGCCCGGCTCGCCGATCAACTGGGCAGCGGGCACGCGGCAGCCGTCGAGCACGATGTCGCCCGTGCTCGATTGACCGGCCATGGTCTTGTAGCCGCTGACCACCTGCACACCCGGTGCATGCAGGTCCACGAAGAAGGCGCTGATCTCGCGCTGCGGGCTGCCCTCGGGCGCGGTCGAGGCCATGAGCACGGCGAAGTCGGCAAACGGCGAGCCCGAAATGAAGCGCTTGCGGCCGTGGAGCACGTAATGGTCGCCTTCCAGCACGGCGCGCGTCTCCAGCGCGCCCGCGTCCGAGCCGGCCGCCGCCTCGGTCAGCGCAAAGCAGATGGACTTTTCGGCGCGTGCCACGGGCAGGATGAACTGCTCCATCTGCAAGGGCGTGGCCTTGCGGATCAGCGCGCCTATGCGCGGCGGGCCGCTGAGTTCGCCCAGCACATGGGGCGCGAAGGGCGATCCCGTGGCGTAGATGGCCTCCTTGACCAGCACCTGGTCGAGCACGGACAGGCCGGCGCCGCCCATGGCCTCGGGCAGGGTCATGCCGTAGAAGCCGCGCGCATGCGACAGCTTCCAGACCTGGCGCAGCAAATCGGTGGAGGCGCTGTTTTCATGGTCCACACCATGCGCGCGGGCGAGGTCGGCCAGTTCGCCGTGGATGAAGGCGTTGAGCGCGTCGATCAGGCCGGCTGCGCGCTCGGAGCCTTCAAAGGGCATTTCCAGCAGGGCAGCGTTGGCGGTGGGGAGTGTGTCTTTGGCGTTCATCTCAGTTCACCTTGCGGGCGTGGTTGGCCCAGTAGGGCGCCTGCACGGCGCGGCGCATGACCTTGCCGTTGGGGTTCTTGGGCAGCTGCTGCACGAATTCGATGTGGCGCGGGCGCTTGAAGCCGCCCAGGCGCTCGGCGCAAAAGCGGTCCAGCGCGGCACTGTCGCCGGCCAGGCCGGGCTTGAGCACGATGTGGGCGGCCACGGCCTCGCCCCATTTGTCGTCGGGAATGGCGAACACGCAGGCATCGGCCACCGAGGCGTGTTCGTAGAGCACGGACTCCACCTCGGACGGATAGACGTTGAAGCCGCCGCTGATGACCATGTCCTTCTTGCGGTCCACGATGTAGACAAAGCCCTGCTCGTCCATGCGGGCCAGATCGCCCGTGTGGTAGCGGCCGTTCCTGAGCACCTCGGCCGTCAGCTCGGGCGCGCGCCAGTAGCCTGCGAAGACATCGGCGCCGCTGACCACGATCTCGCCGATCTCGCCCTCGGGCACGCGGCGGCCTTCGTCGTCCACCACCTCCACCAGGGATTCCAGGAAGGGCCGGCCGCAGGATGCCAGCCGCTCGGGGCGCGATGCGCGCGCCTGCAGGTGGTCCTGCACCGTCAGGCCGCAGACGCCGGAGGTGGTCTCGCCCGCGCCGTAGCCCTGGGACAGGATGGGGCCGAACACGTCCATGGCCTGCAGGATGCGCGCCGGCGCCATGGGCGCTGCGCCGTAGCCCAGGCGCAGCAGGTCGGGCAGGGGGCGGTAGCGGCCGCCGATCTCGGCCAGCAGCATGTTGATCATGGTGGGCACCATGAAGGTATGGGTGACGCGCCGCGCCTGCATCTCGGCCATGAAGGCGCCAGGCTCGAAGCCCGAGAACAGGTGGATGGTGGCGCCCGTGCACAGCGCCGGCACCATCTGCATGCCCGAGGCGTGGGTGACCGGCCCCACCAGTCCCAGCACATGGCCGGCCTGCATGCCCTCGCCGCGCATCAGGAATTTGCGCAGCTGGGCCAGGCGGTTGCCGAAGGTCTGCATGGCGGCCTTGAGCACGCCCGACGAGCCCGAGGTGTAGTGCAGCACGGCCACCTCGTGCTCGTGCACGTCCACGGGCTGGAAGCGGTCGCTGGCGCGGGCGAGCAGCGCTTCGTAGTTGCTGTCGGCAGGGCCGTCCAGCAGCAGCAGGCGCACGTCGGCAGACTGCAGGTGCGGCTTGAAGGCCTCGGCGCGCGCGGCCGTGGTCACGATGATGGAAGCATCGCTGTTGGCCGCGATATCGCCTACTTCGCGTGGAGACAGGCGTGCGTTGAAGGGCGCCTTGATGAGCCCGGCCTTGTAGCAGGCGATCTCGATCTCCACGATTTCCACGCAATTGGGCAGGTAGATGCCCACGCGGTCGCCGCGGGCCAGCCCCTGGGCAAGCAGGGCGTTCGCCACGCGGTTGGAGCGCTGCTCAAGCTCTGCGTAGCTGATGCTGCGCGTGGCGCTGGTCACCGCAGGTTGCTCGGCATGGGCCCTGCAGCTGCGTGCGACGAGTTCGCCGACATTGGGTATGGGGAGGGAATGGGGGTGGCCTGCGGTGGGCCGGGATGTCTCGTGCATGGCATTCCTTGGCTGAAGCCGCGCGTTTTGCGCGGCGTGCCATGCACTGTTGCAGAAGAGGACCGGGCCGGGGAAATACCGATTAGTGATTCAGTTGCATCAGAAAAATTGATGTCCAGACCAACCCTTGCCGTTTTTGCTGATGACCATCGGACTGCCGCACTACGCTGGGCTGCTGCATCACATCTGCTGCGGATGCTGCCAGCGCGCCTGCCAGAGGCCCGCCGTGATCAGTTGCCGGGCCTGGTCCAGCAGTGCCTGCCGGACCACCTGCAGTGCCGGGTCACCGCCACGGTTGGCCTGCACGGCCAGGAAGTAGCGGCGCAGCAGCGCGGGCGCCGCGACCTGGGCCACGATCCAGCCGGGCTGGAGGCCCGTGGGCGCCGCCTTGGCGCCCTCGTGCAGCCAGGCGGGCGCATCGCTCAGCGAGCAGGCGGGCGTGAAGGTGAAGCCCGCGCCGCAGTGGTAGAGCGAGCGGATGACGCGGGCGGAATCGTGTTCGTGGACGATGTTCAACCGCAGCTCCCGCGCATCGGCGGCGGCCTCCACGGTCTGGCGGATGGAAAAGCGGCGCGACTGCAGCACCAGCGGCAGCTGGCAGGCATGGGCAAAGTCCATGTGCGGCAGGCCGCCGTCCGGCGCCGGGCGCAGCAGCGGGGCCACGCTGCCATCGACATCCTGGCCGCAGACGTAGATGGATTCCTCTGCCATGGGCTGCACCTGCAGGTCATGCAGGCTGGCCGTGTCCACAAGAATGGCCAGGTCGGCGCGCCGGTCCAGCATGGCCTTTTGCACCATCAGGCTCAGGTCGTCGAGCACGAAGATGCGTATGCGCGGGTGGCTGTGGCGCAGGCTGGCAATCAGGGGGCCTGCCAGCAGGCTGGTCAGCAAAAAGGGCAGGGCGATGGTGACCGAGCCTTCGGGGCCTTGGGGCAGGCGCTGTATGCGCTCGCGCATGGCATCGGCGTCGGACAGCAGGCGGCGGGCATCCTCGTACAGCTGCGCGCCGGCCGGGGTGGGGGTCACGCCGGCGTGGCTGCGCTCCAGCAGTTGCGCACCCAGCTCGCCTTCCAGCTTCTTGATTTGCGCCGTGAGCGCGGGCTGGGCCACGTACAGCGAGTGCGCGGCGCGCGAGAGGCTGCCAGCCTCCAGCACGGCGATGAAGTAGCGCAGCGCCCGCAGGTCCATCTCAGCCCAGGGGGCGGTATTGCGGGCGCAGGGCCTCGATATCGCCTTCGGTCCAGGCGCGCAGTGCCTCCTGGGTGATCAGCAGCACCTGCTCGTCGCCCGAGCTGGTGTCCAGCCAGAACACGGGCAGGTCGGGGAAGGCGGCTTCGAAGAAGTCCTTTTCATTGCCGATCTCCAGCACGACCACGCCTTCCTTGGCCAGGCGCGAGGGCAGGTCCTGCAGCAGGCGGCGGATGAAGTCCATGCCGTCGGCGCCGCCGGCCAGCGCAAGCTCGGGCTCGGCCTGGTACTCGGCGGGCAGGCGCGACATGCTGTCGGCGTTCACATAGGGCGGGTTGCACAGCACCAGGTCCCAGGGGCCGGGCAGGGCGGCCAGGCCGTCGCTCTCCAGCAATTGCACGCGCTCGGCGAGCTCATGGCGGTCCACGTTGATGCGCGCCACGGCCAGCGCGTCGGCCGAGATGTCGGCGCCCGTGACCTCGACCTCGGGCCAGGCCATGGCCGCCAGGCAGGCCAGGCTGCCGTTGCCGGTGCACAGGTCCAGCACGCGGCGCGTGCGGTCGGACAGCCAGCCGTCGATGCTGCCGTCGGCCAGCAGTTCGGCAATGAAGCTGCGCGGCACGATGGCGCGCTCGTCCACGTAGAAGGGCACGCCCTGCAGCCAGGCCTCGCGCGTGAGGTAGGCGGCGGGCTTGCGTGTGCGGATGCGCTCTGCGAACAGCTCGGCCACTTCGGCCTGCTGCTCGGCGCTCACCGGCTGGCTGGCCAGGGACTCGGGCGCGCCCGGCGCCAGTTCGCTGTCCAGTGGCAGGCCCAGCTTCCAGAGCGTGAGCCACGCCGATTCGTCTTCGGCCGTGGCCGTGCCGTGGCCAAAGGCCACGCCGGCCGCCGTGAGCGCCGCGGCGCCCGAGGCCACGAGGTCGGCGATGGTGCTGCCCGAGATGGCGGGAATATTGGCAGGGGTGGGGGCGGATGTCATCGTCGGCTCCTTGGGCGCGCGTTCAGGCGGCCTGCTGGCGCTGCAGCTCCTGGAGCGTGCGGCGGTAAATGTTCTTGAGGGGCTCGATGTCAGCCACCACGATGTGCTCGTCGATCTTGTGGATGCTGGCGTTGGGCGGGCCCACTTCCACGACCTGGCTGCAGATCTGGGCGATGAAGCGGCCGTCGCTGGTGCCGCCCGTGGTGGACAGCTCGGTCTCCAGGCCGGTCTCGGCGCGGATGGCCGCCTGCACGGCGTTCACCAGCGTGCCCGGCGTGGTCAGGAAGGGCTGACCGCCGATGGTCCAGGCCAGCTCGTACTCCAGCCCATGGCGGTCCAGCACGGCGTGCACGCGCTGCTGCAGCGATTCGGCCGTGGACTCGGTGCAGAAACGGAAGTTGAAGTCGATGGTCACATGGCCGGGGATGACGTTGGATGCGCCCGTGCCGCCATGCATGTTGCTGATCTGCCAGCTGGTGGGCGGGAAGAAGGCGTTGCCCTCGTCCCATCGCGTGGCGGCCAGTTCGGCCAGGGCCGGCAGGGCCTGGTGGATGGGGTTGCGCGCCAGCTGCGGGTAGGCGATGTGGCCCTGGATGCCCTTGACGGTGAGGCGTCCGCTCATGGTGCCCCGGCGGCCGTTCTTGATCATGTCGCCCGTGCGGTCCACGGAGGTGGGCTCGCCCACGATGCACCAGTCCAGGCGCTCGCCGCGCTCGCGCAGCAGCTCGACCACGACCTTGGTGCCGTCCACCGAAGGGCCTTCCTCGTCGCTGGTCAGCAGCAGGGCAATGTCGAAGGAGGGAGTTGGCGTCTCGGCCAGGAACTCCTCCAGTGCCACGACAAAGGCGGCGATGGAGGTCTTCATGTCGCTGGCGCCGCGGCCGTATAGCTTGCCGTCGCGGTGCGTGGGCACGAAGGGCGGGCTGCTCCACTGCTCCAGGGGGCCGGTGGGCACCACGTCGGTATGGCCGGCAAAGACCAGCACGGGCCGGTCGGTGCCTGCGCCGGAGCGCCTGGCCCAGAGATTGCGCACGCGAAAGCTGTCGGGGCCGCTGTCGATGCGCTCGCAGGCAAAGCCCATGGGCAGCAGGGCATCGGCCAGGAGTTCAAGGCAGCCGGCGTCTTCCGGGGTCACGGATGGCAGGCTGATCAGCTGCTCGGTCAGTTGCAAGGTGCGGGACATGGTGGGAAGGTCAAAAAACAAAAAAGTCGGAGGGCTGGCTGGCGCCAGCGTGCTCCGACATTGTGAACGCTGCAGGCCCGGCCGTTCAGTTCGGCTTGACTTCCAGCATGATTTCGGTGAACGAGGGCATGTCGTCCTCGCCGGGCGTGGCCAGTTCGGCGAACTGGCTGGACGGCGCGGCATGGCCGGCCTTGACCACGTCGTTTTCCAGGCGCCACATCAGGTTGGTGGGCGAGTCGGCAAAGGCCAGTCCCTCGGCGCGGTCGATGCGGCCCGAGCGGATCAGCTGGGCCAGCGCCTCTTCAAAGGTCTGCGAGCCTTCGGCCATGGATTTCTCCATGGCCTCCTTGACGCCCGAGAAGTTGCCGCGCTCGATCAGGTCGGCGATCAGCTTGGTGTTGAGCATCACCTCGACGGCCGGCATGCGGCCGCCATCCACGGTGCGCACCAGGCGCTGGGAGATCACGCCCTTGAGCGCTGCCGACAGCTCGCCCAGCATGGTCGGCCGGATTTCCTCGGGGAAGAAGGACAGGATGCGGTTGAGCGCGTGGTAGCTGTTGTTGGCGTGCAGCGTGGCCAGGCACAGGTGGCCCGACTGCGCAAAGCCCATGGCCGAGGACATGGTCTCGCGGTCGCGGATCTCGCCGATCAGGATCACGTCGGGCGCCTGGCGCAGCGCATTCTTGAGCGCAACCTGCAGCGATGCCGTGTCGGATCCCACTTCGCGCTGGTTGACGATGGAGCGCTTGTTGCGGAACTGGTATTCGATGGGGTCCTCGATGGTGAGGATGTGGCCCGTGAGCTTTTCATTGCGCGCGTCGATCATCGAGGCCAGCGTCGTGCTCTTGCCCGAGCCCGTGGAGCCCACGACCAGCAGCAGGCCGCGCTTTTGCATGATCAGCTCGCCCAGCACGGGCGGCAGGTTCAGCGTGTCCATGGGCGGGATGTGCTGGGCGATGAAGCGGATCACCACGGCGCAGCTGCCGCGCTGGTGCATGGCGCTGACGCGGAAACGCCCCACGCCGCGCAGCGGCACGCCCATGTTGAGCTCGCCCGTCTCGTCCAGCTCCTGCAGGCGCTCGGCCGGCACGATCTCGGCCAGCAGGCTGCGCGGCGCATCGGGCGGCAGCAGCTGGTTGTTGATGGGGACGCATTCGCCATTGATCTTGATCAGCGCCGGCGCGTTGACCGCCAGGTAGACGTCGGACGCCTGCTTCTCGCCCATCAGGCGCAAAATCCTCTCCATCGTGCCCATGTGTTCCCCCAAATTCGTGTGCTGTCGCTGTTCTTGGATCGTTGTCACGCGCTTTTGACGTGAAACGGGCGTCCGCTGCCTGGTGGCCGGGGACGCCCTCGAGAGTATGCCTTGGTCCATCCCCTGAACAGGGGATGTTTTGGCGCCGCAACCACGCCTTTGGCGCGGTCCGGATGCAGGTCAATCGCGCAGCAGGTCGTTCAGGCTCGTGGTGGAGCGTGTCTTGGCATCGACCTTCTTGACGATGATGGCGGCGTACATGCTGTAGCGGCCGTTGTCCTTGGGCAGGTTGCCCGACACCACCACCGAGCCGGCGGGCACGCGGCCGTAGCTGGTCTCGCCGGTCGCACGGTCATAGATGGGAGTGGACTGGCCGATGTACACGCCCATGGAGATCACCGAGTTCTCTTCCACGATCACGCCTTCGACGATTTCGGAACGCGCGCCGATGAAGCAGTTGTCCTCGATGATGGTCGGGTTGGCCTGCAGCGGCTCCAGCACGCCGCCCAGGCCCACGCCGCCGGACAGGTGCACGTTCTTGCCGACCTGAGCGCAGGAGCCCACGGTGGCCCAGGTGTCGACCATGGTGCCTTCGTCCACGTAGGCGCCGATGTTCACGTAGGAGGGCATCAGGATGGCGCCCTTGGCCACGAAGCTGCCACGGCGGGCCACCGCCGGAGGCACGACGCGCACGCCGGTGGCGGCGATCTCGGCTTCGGTCATGCCGGCGAATTTGGTGGGGACCTTGTCGAAGAAGTTCAGGTCGCCGGACTGCATCAGCACGTTGTCCTTGAGGCGGAAAGACAGCAGCACGGCCTTCTTGATCCACTGGTGCACGGTCCACTGGCCCACGCCTTCGCGCGTGGCCACGCGCAGCTGGCCGTTGTTCAGGGCTTCGATCACGTGGTCCACGGCCTCGGTCACTTCCTTGGGCGCGGCAGCGGGGGAGAGGCTGGCACGGTTGTCCCAGGCGGTGTCGATGATGGATTGCAGCTGTTGCGTCATATGGCTTTGGTGATCAAAGGGTTTGTGAGGAAAGGGGTGGCCAGGCGTGGCTCAGCGCTGGCGTGATTCTATGAATTGTGCAATGCGCTGGGCCGCCTCCAGGCATTCGGCGGTCTCGGCCACCAGGGCCATGCGCACGCGCCCGGCGCCGGGGTTGCGGCCATTGGCTTCGCGCGCCAGGTAGCTGCCGGGCAGCACGGTCACGCCGGTGGCGGCATACAGCTCGCGGGCAAAGTCGGCGTCGTCCAGGCCCAGCGATTCGGGAATGCCGGCCCACAGGTAGAAGCTGGCATCGGGCAGGCGCACATCCATCACGCGCGCCAGCACGGGGGTGACCTGGTTGAATTTTTCGCGGTACAGGCGGCGGTTTTCCTCGACATGGGCCTCGTCGCCCCAGGCCGCGATGCTGGCCGTCTGCACCACGGGGCTCATGGCGCCGCCGTGGTAGGTGCGGTACAGCAAAAAGGCCTTGATCAGGGCCGCATCGCCCGCCACGAAACCGCTGCGCAGGCCAGGCACATTGCTGCGCTTGGACAGGCTGGTGAACATCAGCAGGTTCTTGTAGTCCGTGCGGCCCAGGCGCTGCGCGGCTTCCAGTCCGCCCAGTGGAGGTGTGCCGTCGAAGTAGATCTCGCTATAGCACTCGTCGCTGGCAATCACGAAGCCATGGCGGTCGGACAGCGCAAACAGCTTTTCCCATTCGGCCAGCGGCATCACCGCGCCTGTGGGGTTGCCGGGAGAGCACACGAAGATCAGCTGGGTCTTTTCCCATACGTCGGCTGGAACGCTGTCCCAGTCCACCGCGAAATTGCGCGCGGCATCGCTGGGAGCGTAGTACGGCTGGGCGCCGGCCAGCAGGGTGGCGCCTTCGTAGATCTGATAGAACGGGTTGGGGCAGATCACGCGCGCGCCGTCCTGGCTGGCGTCCACCACGACCTGGGTGAAGGAGAACAGGGCCTCGCGCGAGCCGTTGACCGGCAGCACCTGGGCGGCGGCGTCCAGCGCAATGCCGTAGCGCTGGCGCGCCCACTGGGCGCAGGATTCGCGCAGCGCGGGCTCGCCGGCTGTGGCCGGGTACTTGGCCAGGCCGCCCAGGTCGGCGCTCAGCGCCTGTTCGATGAAGGGCGGCGTGGCATGGCGGGGCTCTCCGATGCCAAGGCTGATGGGGCGCACGCCCGCCGGTGGCTGGACCCCGGCGAACAGTTTGCGAAGACGCTCAAACGGGTAGGGCTGGAGTCGGGAGAGCAGGGGATTCATGGGCTCGCATTATGGATTGATGCGCTTTCGGCATGCCGTTGTCACAGGGGACTGCGGGTCTGCACGCTGGCTTTTTTGCATTCTGTTACCTATTCTGGCATGGTCTCGACTGGGGCCATGCCAACTCGTGTGGCGGGGCCTCGCAAACGGTGAATTCCAGATACCAATGACTAGAGAGGCAATCAGCTATGCAGGCAGGCGCTGGCATGGAAAAAGATGGAAGCAGGCATCGTAAGCATACATCCGGCCCAGGTGCCGGCTTCCTCGTATGCACGGTGTGGGCATTGGCGGGACCGGCGCTGGCGTTGGTGGCCGATTCGCTGGGCCTGGGGCCCTGGGTTTGGGCAGCCTTGCTGCTGTGGGCCGGGTTGCTGCTGGGCGGCATGCACAGGCTCTGGTCGCGGGTGATCGGCGAGCGCGAATTGCTGCAGCAGGCCATGCAGGGCATCGCCCAGGGAGACCTGAGCCAGCGCGTGGCCGTGGAGGCTGCGGCCTCCCAGGAGGGCGCAGGCGCCGTCCAGACGCCCAAGGCCTTGCTGGGCGGCATGGTGACCTCGCTGTCGGGCATGGTGGCCGATGTGCGCAGCAATGCGGCCCTGGTGGCGCAGGCCGGGCAACAACTGGTGAACGAGCACCAGGCACTGTCCGATCGCACCGAACTGCAGGCCACCAACCTGGCCCAGACCGTGGTCAGCGTGGAGCAGCTCAGCAGCGCCGTGCAGCACAACGCCGACGTGGTGGGCGTGGTCCACCACCAGGCCAGCGCGGTGCGCGGCGCGGCCGATGAAGGCGTGGTGGCCATGGGCCGCGCCGTGGAGTCGGTGGAGACCATTGAAAGCAGCGCCGGCCGCATGCGCGAGATCATTGGTGTGATCGACGGCATTGCGTTTCAGACCAACATCCTGGCGCTCAACGCTGCCGTGGAGGCGGCGCGTGCGGGCGAGCAGGGCCGCGGCTTTGCCGTGGTGGCCAGCGAGGTGCGCTCCCTGGCCGGCCGCTCGGCCGAGGCGGCGCGCGAGATCCGCCACCTGATCGGCGATGCGCTGGCCCAGGTGGAGCACAGCACCGAGTTGATCCGCACGGCCGGGCGAGGCATGGAGCGCGTGACCGAAGGCATTCGCCAGGTGGCCGAGCACATGGGAGAGCTGTCGCAGTCCACCGGCAGCCAGAGCACGGGTCTGGCCGAGATCAGCCGCGCCGTTCACCAGATCGACGAGATCACCCAGCACAACGCGCAGATGGTGGGCCACGCGCTGGACCAGGCACGCGCGCTGCAGCAGCGCGCGCAGATGCTGTCAGGGGCGGTGTCGCGCTTTCGGCTGCAGCAGGGCACGGCGGAGGAGGCCGTGGCCCTGGTCGAGTCGGCCCTGGGCCTGGCGCGGCGCGGAGTGGCCACCGAGGCACTGCTGGCCGCCGTAAACGACCCCGGCCAGCCCTTCCATGACCGCGATATGTACGTTTTCGCCCTGGCCGCCGACGGCAGCTACCGCGCCTTTGGCGGCAACCCTGCGCGTGTGGGCGTGCGCGTGCAGGAGCTGCCAGGCGTGCGGGGTGAGCAGCTGCTGGCCGACATCATTGCCCAGGCCGAGCGCGGCCCAGGCTGGGTGGAGTACGACTTCAGAAACCCGGCCACGCAACAGGTACAGACCAAGATGTCCTTCGTCTGCAAGCATGGCGGGCTGTACTGGGGATGCGGCGTCTACAAGAGTCTGGCGCTGGCGGCATAGCCTTGGCCTGGAAGGCAGACTGCCGCCTGGCGGGCTTCACTGGCACGCGTTCGGCGATGAACCGCCGCCCGCGCGCTGGGCACGAGCGCGGGCCAGGATGGCGGCGATGGTGGCCTGCTTGCTCTCGGCCACGGGAGGTGCGGGGCAGGGGGCGTGAGGGCTGGCGTCGTCGGCTGCTGCCTGCTCTGCCTGCGCAAGAGGCGTCGCTGCCCGGCTTGCACTCAAACGCTCGCGCTCCACTTCACGCTCGCGGTGCAGCACATAGCGCTGGCGCGCATGCTCGGCCTGCTGGGGGCTCCAGGCAGACCAGCCTGTGGCCGGGCCGCTGGCATTGTGCAGTTCGATGCAATCGACCGGACACACGGGAATGCACAGTTCGCATCCCGTGCAGTGGGCTGCGATCACCGTGTGCATGAACTTGTTGGCCCCCAGGATGGCATCCGTGGGGCAGGCCTTGATGCACAGGGTGCAACCGATGCACCAGGCCTCGTCGATCACGGCCACGGTGCGCGGGGCTTCCATGCCGTGCTCGGCGCTCAGCGCAACAACGGGCCGGCCCGTCAATGCGGCCAGCCGCTCCACGCCCGCAGCGCCGCCCGGTGGGCACTGGTTGATGCCAGCCTCGCCCGAGGCCACGGCCTGGGCGTAGCTGGCGCAGTCAGGGTAGCCGCAACGCGTGCACTGCGTCTGCGGCAGCGCGGCGTCTATGCGCGCTGCCAGATCGTCGCGGGCGAGCATGGCGGTGGAGGACATGGCGTGGCGGGCTTGCTCGGGAATCAGCCTGCCTGCACCTTGGCGCCACGCTTGCGTGGCTGCTCGGCGGCCGTCGGTGCGTCATCGCTCAGGCTGCTGGCATGGCCTGCAGCGCTGGCGGCGGTGGCGCTCTCGGGCTGGTGGGTGCTGATGAATTCGCGCACCTGCGGATAGACGATCTCTCGCCAGCGGCGGCCGCTGAAAATCCCATAGTGTCCCGCGCCCGGCACTTCAAGGTGCCTGCGCTGATCCGCGGCAATGCCCGTGCACAGATCGTGCGCAGCCCGCGTCTGGCCGGAGCCGGAGATGTCGTCCAGCTCGCCTTCGATGGTCAGCAGGGCGCTGCCCTTGATGTCCTGCGGGCGCACCAGTTCAACCTTGTCCTCGGGCGAACGCACTTCCCAGGTGCCATGGACCAGCTTGTAGTCCTGGAACACCGTGGCGATGGTCTCGAGGTAGTAGTCGGCATCCATGTCGAGCACGGCGTTGTACTCGTCATAGAACTTGCGGTGGTGCTCGGCGCTGGCGTCGTCACCCTTGATCAGGTCCTTGAAGTAGTCGTAGTGGCTCTTGGCGTGGCGATCCGGGTTCATGGCCACGAAGCCCGAGTACTGCAGGAAGCCGGGGTAGACGCGGCGACCCACGCCCGGATAGCCTTCGGGCACGCGGTAGATCACATTGTTCTCGAACCACTCGAAGCTGCGGTTCTGCGCCAGGTTGTTCACCGAGGTCGGCGAGCGGCGCGCATCGATGGGGCCGCCCATCATGGTCATGGACAGCGGAGGCGTCTCGCCACGGCTGGCCATCAGCGACACGGCAGCCAGCACCGGCACCGTGGGCTGGCAGACGCTGACCACATGGCACTGGCCGTACTTGCCCTGCAGGTAGCGGATGAACTCCTGCACATAGTTCACGTAGTCGTCGAGGTGGAACTCGCCATCGGCCAGCGGCACCAGGCGGGCGTTCTTCCAGTCGGTGATGTAGACCTTGTGGTCGCCCAGCATGCTTTGCACCGTATCGCGCAGCAGCGTGGCGTAGTGGCCAGACAGCGGCGCCACGATCAGCACCACGGGCTGGCTCAGCATGGTCTGCAGTGTCTCGGTGTCGTCGGAGAAGCGCTTGAAGCGGCGCAGCTCGCAAAACGGCTTGTCCACTTCGACCCGCTCACGGATCGTCACGTCCACGCCGCCGACATCGACGCTGCGCAGGTTGAACTCGGGCTTTTCGTAATCCTTGCCCAGGCGGTAGAACAGGTCGAACCCGGCGGCCATGCGCTGGGACATCGGACCCTGGCTCAGCAGCGAGTGGGGGTTGCTGTAGAGCTTGGCTGCAGCCTGCGCGAAATCGGCAAAGGGCTCGACCATGGCGCGCTGGATTTCGTAGAGCTGATAGAGCATGGATACAAGGGGTTGTTTGGATTTGTTGCAGTGCAATATATCAGCAGCACGCTAAGAAAATTGGTAGTAAAACCCCTCTAATGCTGTCGCTTAAGTGATAGCTTGACTGATGGTTGTAAGCTGGCGGCCGCCCAGCCCCCGGCATTCCTGCAATGCAGGGCGGCGCGCTAGGCGGCAAGCGCCGCTTCGGCCGGTTTGGTGCGCGCAAGCCGCATCACCTCTGAAGGCGGCAACTGCTTGAACTGGTGGTTGCTCCACACCTGGCGCCAGCGCCGCGCACCTGCCAGCCCGTTGCGCAACCCCAACATATGGCGGGCTATCGAATACCAGTGCGTGCCGTGCGTGCGCGCCTCTCGCTCCATGTAGGCCACCATCTGCTCCTCGATGGACTCGCGCGTGTGCTCCACGCCAGCATCGCCGTAGTACAGCGCATCCCACGAGGCCAGCCACCAGGGGTTGTGATAGGCCTCACGCCCCACCATCACGCCATCGACCTGCTGCAGCAGCTCCTGCACGGTGGCGTCGGCCTTGATGCCGCCATTGATGGCAATGGTCAGCTGCGGAAAATCCTGCTTGAGCCGGGCCACGATCTCGTAGCGCAGCGGCGGGATCTCGCGGTTTTCCTTGGGAGACAAGCCTTTGAGCCAGGCATTGCGTGCGTGAACGATGAACACGCGGCATCCCGCATCGGCCACCGTGCCCACGAAGTCACGCACGAATTCGTAGCTCTCGTCCTTGTCGATGCCGATGCGGTGCTTCACCGTGACAGGCACGTCCACCACATCCACCATGGCCTTTACGCAATCGGCCACCAGCGGCGCCTCATTCATCAGGCAGGCGCCAAATGCACCGCGCTGCACCCGCTCGCTGGGGCAGCCGCAGTTCAGATTGATCTCGTCATATCCCCACTGCGCTCCCAACCGCGCAGCCTGCGCCAGATCCGACGGCTCGCTGCCGCCGAGCTGCAACGCCACCGGATGCTCCTCGGCCTCGAACCGCAGATGCCGTGGCACATCACCGTGCAGCAGTGCGCCCGTGGTCACCATCTCGGTATACAGCAGGGTATGGCGGCTCAGCAGTCGGTGCAGGTAGCGGCAGTGCTTGTCAGTCCAGTCCATCATGGGCGCAACGGACATGCGCCACATGCTGGCAGGTGCTTGGTTTTCTACGTTTGTCATTGATCTGATTGGGTTTTTTGCTCTGGCGTCGTTGCCTGATTCTTCGCCATCCAACCCCGTTTTTGCTGATTTTCTCGCTGGCTTTGCCACATCCTTCACCTGTCGCAAAACAGATGGGGCCATCACTTCACGCAAGCGCACGGATGGCTTGCTTGCCCGCTTGCCTGCACCGTACAGATCCGGCTGATGGAGAACGGCACGTTTGTCCACCGCGAAAGCCAGGCCTACCGTCGGAAAGTGCTGGCCAATGAGTGGCTGCGCAGGCGCGAGCACGAGATGGACCAGGAGCACGCTTTTGGCCAGGCGCCAGGCCGTGCACAAGAAAATTTCAGTGGGGGAGCCACTGCGGGATTATGTCAGTGCGGTCAAAAACGTGACTGAGTGGGGCCGTTGCAAAAAGGCCGGCATCGCGCGACTGCAGGCCTCTGGTCGGGCCGACCTCCAGGCCGCCAAGCTCACGGTGCAGGATCTGATGGGCTACACCAAGAAGCGGTGCACGGAGGACGAGGCCGGCCCGCCGCCGTGCTCAATGACATGGTGTGGCTGCGCCAGGTCTTCCTGCATGCTTCGGCCGCGCGCGGCATTGATGCGCCGCTGCAGGTGCTGGACCGCGCCAGGCTCAAGCGTGCTGCGCACGCAGGTGCCCGCCTACGCGGCCGGGCTTCAAGCGTGGCCGACAAGACTGCCTTGAATCCAAGTGAGAGCTCTCCCTGGAGCAAATTTCATCCATTGCGCGAAACTGGGGTAATGGTAGCTAGATGTAAGTGAGTGGCGAGAAGCGGATAAATTTGATCTTCATTCATTTGGTGTTGGTAAAGAATTTCTATCTGCACATTGCCTTTCGATGGCATATTGGCGAGGCCATGCATCGAATAAGACAAATGGAGGCACGCCAAATGAATGTTAGAGAGAGGCAAGAATCATTCGCGCCGCAATCGCGGTTGCAAGCATTGATGGTTGATTGCGAGGTGGAAGATTTTTCAGGGTTGGGCCTGTTGCTCGGTCAGGCTGGATATGATATGCGAATGGCGGCAAGTGCGCCGGAAGCGTTGGCTGAGTTTGCTGGTGGACGAATTGACTTGTTGATATGCAATACGCGTGTAATTGACAAGGATGGTGGGCAGTGGCTGGAAAATCTCCTTGGGCAGTCCCCTGATCTGTTCGTGATTTTTCTTTCGGAATGCAGTCCCGTGGCAATTACGAAAGGCCTTGGTCGGTTGCTGGGCTTGCACCGTCACATAGTCAAACCTTGGAATAGTGAGCAATTTTTGGCTGTCATTGAGCAACTGAATGATCAAAAAATTACACGCTATGAGAATATTCGGCTAGAGCAAAAAAATAGAGCGCTGACGAAGGAGTTGGCAGAACTAAATGCAGCTGTTGAGCTGACTGCCCATGAGCATGACGACGAATTGTTGGAGGCGCATAGGAAACTTAAAAAAAGCTTCGTCGCATCGATCCGAATGTTTTCAAATCTGCTTGAGTGGCGAGGGGGGATACTTGCCGGACATTCAAGACGCGTTGCGGATCTAACCCGCCGAACCGCAAGTATTATGCAGCTAAGTGAAGCAGAGCAGCAGAATGCTTTTGTCGCTGCGCTCATTCATGATATCGCTCATATTACTCTTCCCGATGGGATGTTAAGCAAGCCCGTCCCAAGTTTAAGTCATGAGGAACT
>NZ_JBICKY010000054.1:0-1133 GCF_043104705.1 Delftia sp. WSY_10
TGCAAAAAATCGGTGGCTGCGACTGTTTAATAAAAACACAGCACTCTGCAAACACGAAAGTGGACGTATAGGGTGTGACGCCTGCCCGGTGCTGGAAGATTAAATGATGGGGTGCAAGCTCTTGATTGAAGTCCCAGTAAACGGCGGCCGTAACTATAACGGTCCTAAGGTAGCGAAATTCCTTGTCGGGTAAGTTCCGACCTGCACGAATGGCGTAACGATGGCCACACTGTCTCCTCCAGAGACTCAGCGAAGTTGAAATGTTTGTGATGATGCAATCTCCCCGCGGAAAGACGGAAAGACCCCATGAACCTTTACTGTAGCTTTGTATTGGATTTTGAACGGATCTGTGTAGGATAGGTGGGAGGCTTTGAAGTGAGGACGCTAGTTCTCATGGAGCCGACGTTGAAATACCACCCTGGTGCGTTTGAGGTTCTAACCCAGGTCCCTTATCGGGATCGGGGACAGTGCATGGTAGGCAGTTTGACTGGGGCGGTCTCCTCCCAAAGCGTAACGGAGGAGTTCGAAGGTACGCTAGTTACGGTCGGACATCGTGACGATAGTGCAATGGCATAAGCGTGCTTAACTGCGAGACTGACAAGTCGAGCAGATGCGAAAGCAGGACATAGTGATCCGGTGGTTCTGTATGGAAGGGCCATCGCTCAACGGATAAAAGGTACTCTGGGGATAACAGGCTGATACCGCCCAAGAGTTCATATCGACGGCGGTGTTTGGCACCTCGATGTCGGCTCATCTCATCCTGGGGCTGTAGTCGGTCCCAAGGGTATGGCTGTTCGCCATTTAAAGAGGTACGTGAGCTGGGTTTAAAACGTCGTGAGACAGTTTGGTCCCTATCTTCCGTGGGCGCTGCAGATTTGAGGAAGCCTGCTCCTAGTACGAGAGGACCGGAGTGGACACACCTCTGGTGTATCGGTTGTCACGCCAGTGGCATTGCCGAGTAGCTAAGTGTGGAAGAGATAACCGCTGAAAGCATCTAAGCGGGAAACTCGTTTCAAGATGAGATCTGCCGGGGCCTTGAGCCCCCTGAAGAGTCGTTCAAGACCAGGACGTTGATAGGCTGGGTGTGGAAGCGCAGTAATGCGTTAAGCTAACCAGTACTAATTGCTCGTGAG
>NZ_JBICKY010000055.1:0-17259 GCF_043104705.1 Delftia sp. WSY_10
TGCAGGAAACGGGGAAACAGGCTGAACAGCCAAAATGGACAACCCAAAAAAAGAGAGCGCTGACGCGCTCTCTTTTTATTCCTGAATGCGCAATGGTTCAAAGCGGCAGGCATTCGCCCTGTACAAAGACCTTGAGTTCGCCCGACTGGATTGAGGTCCAGGTCTCATTCTTGGTCAATGGCGCCGTGACGATGATGGCCACGCGGTCCTGGGGTGTGGTTTCCCGGGCGAAGTCCACGGCCAGGTCTTCATCCGACAGATGGGCCTGGGCAAAGGGGTGGCGTCGTTCGATATAGCACAGGTGCGTGGTGGCATGGGCCCACAGCGCTTCGCCGTTGGACAGCAGGAAATTGAAGGTTCCATGCGGCGAGATGCGCCTGGCCAGTTCGCGCAGCGTGTGGGTGAGTTCCTGCACGCTGGGCAGGCCGGCATGCGACTTCCACAGCTCCTGGAGAATCCAGCAGAAGGCCTGCTCGCTGTCGGTGTTGCCTACCGGATGGAAGTGGGCATGTAGTTTGGGAGCGAAGCCCTTGAGATCCCCGTTGTGGGCGAAGACCCAGTTGCGGCCCCACAGTTCACGCACGAAAGGGTGGCAGTTCTGCAGGCTTACCGCGCCCTGCGTGGCCTTGCGGATGTGGGCGATGACGTTGCGGCTTTTGATCGGGTACTCGCGTATCAGCTTGGCGATGGGTGAGTCGATGGCGCGCTCGTAGCCCACGAAGTGGCGCAGGCCCTTGTCCTCGAAGAAGGCAATGCCCCAGCCGTCCGTATGG
The DNA here is from genome assembly GCF_043104705.1 of Delftia sp. WSY_10. NCBI lineage: Bacteria > Pseudomonadati > Pseudomonadota > Betaproteobacteria > Burkholderiales > Comamonadaceae > Delftia > Delftia sp. WSY_10. Next base: position 774 of record NZ_JBICKY010000055.1, read on the forward strand.
TCGCCGGTATTGCCCGCGCGCTGGGTGAACCCCGAAAAGCTGAAGCGCACGTCGGTGGGCGTGTTGCAGTTCATTCCAAGCAGCTGGCACATGGCGGTATCGTTGTTTGCGTAGTTCAAGCCATAGCCTAACGCCTGGCGCAGCAGCTGCAAGCACAATGCGGTTCAACGGCAAAAAAACGGAAGAAACCCATGCCCATCCTCTGTCTGCATACGGCGCACAGCAACGCCGTGATCTTCGAGCAGGCTGCTGCCGAACTGGGCTGGCCGGCCCACTCAATCGTTCATCAGGTGCATGAGGAACTGTTGTTGGAGGCGGAGGCTGCTGGCGGCATGGATGCGGCGCTTCGGCGGAAAACAGCAGGGCAGCTTGATGCGCTGGCAGACCCTGCCGATATCGATGCCGTGCTGCTGACCTGTTCGACCCTGGGTCCGGCTGTGGCGGATTGCCTCAGTGACAAGGTCTGGCGTGCCGATGGCATGCTGGCACGCAAGGTGGCTGCTGCCTTGCAGAGAGATCCCCAGTCACGCATTGCACTGCTGTGTGCTGCTCCCACGACGTATGAAGCCACGCGCGATCTGTTCGTGCAAGCGTTGCTGTCTGGCGATGCACATCTGCGCCTGCAGCTGCAGTGTGTCGAAGGCGCATGGGCGCTTTTCCGTAGAGGCGATCTCTCTGGCTACCAGGCACGGATGACCGATGCCGCTTTTCAAGCCTATGCGGGCGGCGCCGCCCAGGTGGTTTTGACCCAGGTTTCCATGGATGGGGTTGCCAGGTACTGGCAGGCCAGAGACTCCCATCCTGTGCCGTGGACCGTGGCTGCCAGTGCGCTGCAGGCACTTGGAGAAATGCGCAAGTAAAGCTGCAGCTTCATGGAAAAAGGCAGCCGAAGCTGCCTTTTGCATGCGTTGGAGGAAAAGTCCTCAGCTGCGTTCGGACCAGAGCTTGCCGCCCGTGGCCCAGTTTTCGCGCTTGATGTCGGTGATCAGGATGTCCACCGATTCGGGCGAGCCGCCGAGGACTTCTACCGAGACGCGCGTGATCTCTTCGACCAGCTTGCGCTTTTGTTCGACGGTGCGGCCTTCCATCATTTCGACGTGGTACGTGGGCATGTCAATCTCCTCAGGGATCAAGTTCTAGGGGGTTGGGTCGGCGACATCATATCGGCCGACGCGGGCGGTCGAGGCTTGTCGGTGCCAAGTGCGCAGGCGGGACACAGGCAGGCCTTGTTGCGCAGGGGCTCCGGAATGCGGGCCAATGCATCGGGTGCCACCGGCGTGTCCATGCACCAGCAGTTCAGCGGATCCACGCCCGCAAGAATGGCGCACTGATTGCTGCGGCCGCACAGCGGACACAGGCTGGCATCGGGGGGATGGGCACTCATCGTGGTTCTGAGTGTAGATCCATGAAAAAAGCACCTCAGGCAAGCCTGGGTGCTTTTTCAAGCGCCGGGCGCCGCCCGCGTCAGGCGGCGGCCTTGACCTTCAGGCGCCAGGCATGCAGCAGGGGCTCGGTGTAGCCGCTGGGTTGCTCCTTGCCCTTGAAGACCAGGTCACAGGCGGCCTGGTAGGCCATCGAGGTGTCGAAGTGGCCGGCCATGGGCTTGTACAGCGCATCGCCCGCGTTCTGCTGGTCGACCACGGCGGCCATGCGCTCGAAGGTCTCGCGCACCTGCGCCTCGGTCACGATGCCGTGCTGCAGCCAGTTGGCGATGTGCTGGCTGGAGATGCGCAGCGTGGCGCGGTCTTCCATCAGGCCCACGTTGTGGATGTCGGGCACCTTGGAGCAGCCCACGCCCTGGTCCACCCAGCGCACCACATAGCCGAGGATGCCCTGGACGTTGTTGTCCAGCTCCTGCTGCTTTTCAGCCGCGCTCCACTTGTCTTCCTTGACCACGGGCACCTGCAGCAGGTCGGCCAGGATGTTGGCGCGCTCGGCGTCGGCATTGGTCTGCTCCAGCTGCTTTTGCACCTCGGCCACGTTGACCTGGTGGTAGTGCAGGGCGTGCAGCGTGGCGGCCGTGGGCGAGGGCACCCAGGCGGTATTGGCGCCGGCCTTGGGGTGGCCGATCTTTTGCTCCAGCATGGCCTTCATCAGGTCGGGCATGGCCCACATGCCCTTGCCGATCTGCGCCTTGCCGCGCAGGCCCAGGCCCAGGCCCACGAGCACGTTGCTGCGCTCATAGGCGGCCAGCCAGGCGCTTCCCTTCATGTCGGCCTTGCGGACCATGGGGCCGGCATACATGGCGGTGTGCATTTCGTCGCCCGTGCGGTCCAGGAAGCCGGTGTTGATGAAGGCCACGCGCGATGCGGCAGCGGCGATGCAGGCCTTGAGGTTGACGCTGGTGCGGCGCTCCTCGTCCATGATGCCCAGCTTGACGGTGTTCTCGGGCAGGCCGAGCACCTTTTCCACGCGGCCGAACAGCTCGCTGGCGAAGGCGGCTTCCGCAGGGCCGTGCATCTTGGGCTTGACGATGTAGACGCTGCCCGTGCGCGAGTTGCGGATGCCGTTGGCGCCCAGACCCTTGATGTCATGGACGGCGATGGCCGTGGTGACCATGGCGTCCAGGATACCTTCGGGGATTTCCTTGCCGTTGCCCCAGAGGATGGCCGGGTTGGTCATCAGGTGGCCGACGTTGCGAACGAACATCAGCGAACGGCCATGCAGCCTGACGGGCTTGCCGTCGGCGCCGGTGTACTCGCGGTCTGCATTCAGGCCGCGCGTCATGCTCTTGCCGCCCTTGTCGAAGGTCTCGGTCAGCGTGCCCTTGAGGATGCCCAGCCAGTTGGCATAGCCCACCACCTTGTCCTCGGCATCCACGGCCGCCACGGAGTCTTCCAGGTCCAGGATGGTGGACAGGGCGGCTTCGACCACCACGTCGGCCACGCCGGCGGCATCGGTCTGGCCGATGGCCGTGGTCTTGTCGATGCGGATGTCGATGTGCAGGCCGTTGTTGAGCAGCAGCACGGAAGAGGGCGCTGCGGCATCACCCTGGTAGCCGACGAACTGGGCGGTGTTCTTCAGGCCCGTGGTGCCGCCGTTCTTGAGCGCGACGACCAGCTGGCCAGCTTCCACGCGATAGCCGGCGGCATCCTTGTGCGAGCCCGAGGCCAGCGGGGCGGCCTGGTCCAGGAAATCACGTGCGAAGGCGATGACCTTGGCGCCGCGAACGGGGTTGTAGCCCTTGCCCTTTTCCGCGCCGCCGTCCTCGCCGATGGCATCCGTGCCGTACAGCGCGTCATACAGCGAACCCCAGCGCGCGTTGGCGGCGTTGAGCGCATAGCGGGCATTGAGAATGGGCACGACCAGCTGGGGGCCGGCCTGGATGGCCAGTTCCGCATCCACGTTGGTGGTGGTCGCCTTGGCATCCTTGGGCTGCTCGACCAGATAGCCGATCTGCGTCAGGAACTGCTGGTAGCCGGCCATGTCGGTGATGGGGCCGGGATGGGCCTTGTGCCAGGTGTCCAGCTCGGCCTGCAGGCGGTCGCGTTCGGCCAGCAGGGCAGCATTGCGGGGGGCGAGGTCGTTGACGATCTCGTCGAAGCCTTTCCAGAATGCCTCGGGCGCGACACCCGTGCCCGGGAGCACTTGTTCATTGATGAAGCGGTGCAGCTCTGTGGCCACCTGCAGGCTGTGGGCTTGGGTGCGATCGGTCATGGTGGGAACCCCGGTTGGATGGATGGAAAGACTGGCCTGGACCCTTTACGGGCCTGACTATAAGGAATACTTTATTAGATTTATTTGCGTACATAAATAGACCATAAATCTTAAAACTCGTGACTTTTACGCAAAAATGTGGGAAGGTTATGCGCCTGCCAAAACCATCGGAAATTGGCATGCAGCCCGGTGCGAAGGGCAAATGGCAGACAGCCAGTGCCTACTGCGCAAAAAGGCGGACCCCAGGAGACAGGCATGCATGCGCATGCCCCACAAGAACACGGAAAAGAAACGGACAGCAGTCATGGACAAGCTCAAGGCATTCGAGTCATTCGTATCGGTGGCCACGCGCGGCAGCCTCACGGCAGCGGCCAAGGCGGAAGGCGTGGCGCCAGCCATCATGGGGCGGCGACTGGATGCCTTGGAAGAGCACCTGGGCGTCAAGCTCATGGTGCGGACCACACGCCGCATCTCGCTCACGCACGAGGGCAGCGCTTTTCTCGAGGATTGCCAGCGCCTCTTGTCCGATGTGTCCAACGCCGAGGCCAGCGTCAGTGCGGGCGGGGTCAAGGCCACAGGACATCTGCGCATCACGGCGCCGGCAGGCTTTGGTCGGCGGCATGTGGCGCCTCTGGTGCCGCGTTTTCGGGACCTGCACCCCGATGTGACGATTTCCCTGAATCTGAGCGACCGCGTGGTCGATCTGGCCGGTGAGGGCTTTGACTGCGCGGTGCGGGTAGGCGACCTGCCCGACTCGGCCCTGGTCAGCGTGCGCATCGCCGACAACCGGCGCCAGTGCGTGGCCACGCCCTCCTATCTGGAGCGCCGCGGCACGCCGCGTCACCCCAGCGAGCTGACCCAGCATGACTGCCTGACGCTGTCCAGCGATGCCTCGCAGACGCGCGGCTGGGCCTTTCGCATTCCGCACCCGGACAGCGGTACCAGCGAAGTCGTGCATTTCAAGCCGGGCGGTCCGCTGGACTGCTCCGACGGCCAGGTGCTGCACGACTGGTGCCTGGGCGGCTGGGGCATTGCCTGGCGCAGCACCTGGGAGGTGGAGGCCGAGATCGCCGCCGGGCGCCTGGTGGCGGTGCTGGAGGAATTTGCGGCCCCACCGAACGGCATCTTCGTGGTCTTTCCCCAGCGCAAGCACATGCCGCTGCGCGTGCGGCTGTGGATCGACTATCTCAAGCACCATTACGAGCAGCCGGAATTCTGGCGTCGAACCCACGCGGCCTGAGCAGGCCGCCCAGCAAGGAGGAATGAGCATGGCAGTGTCGATCGCGAAGAAAGCGATATCCGCAACGCAGGTCGCGCCCCCCGCAAGGCGGCGCTGGATGTGCATGGCGCTGGGCGCCGCCTGCCTGGGGATGGTGGCGGGCTGTGCCGTCCAGGGGCCGGAGCAGGGCAGGGCCGCAGGGGCCCGCCAGGGGGCGGTGCCTGCGGGCATCGTGAGCGTCACCTTTGACGACCCTTCGCGCTTCGACGCCTCGCGCAGCGGTCCCGGGGAGACCGACAAGGCGCGCCGTGCCTGGGTGGACGCACTGGCCCAGTTCCTGGCCGAACGGGCCGCGCCCAGGCTGCCCCAGGGCCAGCGGCTGGAAGTCTACCTCACCGATGTGCAGCGTGCCGGCAGTTTCGAGCCCTGGCGCGGACCCCAGGCCGCCGATGTGCGCATCGTCCGCGATATCTACCCGCCGCGCATCGACCTGCGTTTCAAGCTGCTGGATGCCGACGGAAAGCTGCTGCGCGAGGGCAGCCGCCAACTGCGCGATGCGACCTTCATGATGCGCCCCGACCTGTATCCCAACGATCCCCTGCGCTACGAGAAGACGCTGCTGGATGACTGGTTGCGCGCGGAACTGCCGAAGTAACGACGCAAGAGCCGGCGCGACGGGAGGACCGCAGTGGTCTACCGATTGTCTCGGGCATCCCGATGGCGGTCGCCGTTTCTGGCGTAATGCAGCATGGCCCAAGAGGCTCAATTTCTATACGGATTCCCCATGACGATAGAAGCCATTCTGGCCAGCCTTCACCTGCTGGCCATCCTCACCTTCGTGGTGTTCCTGTCCAGCCAGGCGGCGCTGTGCCGCAGCGAGTGGATGAGTGCCGCCGTGGTCCAGCGCCTGGCGCGGCTGGACATGATCTACGGGCTGGCGGTGGTGTTCCTGGTGCTCACCGGCATTGCGCGCCTGGTGTGGGGCGTCAAGGGCATGTCCTGGTACGTCTCGCAGCCACTGTTTCATCTGAAGATGACTTTGTTCGTGGTCGGCGCCGTGTTGTCGATCAAGCCCACGCTGGCCTTCCGCCGCTGGCGCCGCGCGCTGGATGCCGGCCAGGGACTGCCCCAGCCTGCCGAGGTGGCCAGCACGCGCCGCTGGGTGATGTGGCAGGCGCATGTGGTGCCTGTGATCGCGGTGGTGGCGGTGTTCTGGGCGCGGGGCATGTAGGCCCGGTTTTCCTGTCTGGCGGCATGGGGCGGGCCTGCCACGTAGAATCCGCCGATGCTCTCCGTCAAACAGGAACTGCTCGCGGCTCTGGCCGGCGAGCTTGAAACTTTGTCGCCCGGCGCCGGTGCCCGTGCCGCTTTCGAATCCCCCAAGGTGGCTGCCCATGGCGATTTCGCCTGCACGGCCGCCATGCAGCTGGCCAAGCCACTCAAGCTCAATCCGCGCGCGCTCGGTGAACAGCTCAAGGCTGCGCTGGAGGCCACGCCGGCTTTCCAGCGCTGGGTCGATGCCATCGAGATCGCCGGCCCCGGCTTTCTGAACATCCGTCTCAAGCCCGCCGCCAAGCAGCAGATCATCCGCGAAGTGCTGGGACAGGCCGAGAAATTCGGCTGGCAGGCCGACCGTGGCGCCAAGATGCTGGTCGAGTTCGTCTCCGCCAACCCCACCGGCCCGCTGCACGTGGGCCATGGCCGCCAGGCCGCGCTGGGCGATGCCATCTGCAACCTCTATGCCACCCAGGGCTGGGGCGTGCACCGCGAGTTCTACTACAACGATGCGGGCGTGCAGATCGACACGCTGACCAAGAGCACGCAGCTGCGCGCCAAGGGCTTCAAGCCCGGCGACGAATGCTGGCCCATCGATCCCGAGAATCCGGAAAGCAAGGCCTTCTACAACGGCTCCTACATCCAGGACATCGCAGACGATTTCAAGGCCTGCAAGACCGTCAAGGCCGATGACCGCGAATTCACGGCCAACGGCGATGTCGAGGACTACGACAACATCCGCCAGTTCGCCGTCGCCTATCTGCGCAACGAGCAGGACAAGGACCTGCAGGCCTTCAACCTGCACTTTGACGAGTACTACCTCGAATCCAGCCTCTACACCAACGGCCATGTCGAGGACGCGGTGCAGCGCCTGATCGCGGGCGGGCACACCTACGAACTCGACGGCGCGCTCTGGCTCAAGTCCACCGACTACGGTGACGACAAGGACCGCGTGATGCGCAAGCAGGACGGCAACTACACGTACTTCGTGCCCGATGTCGCCTACCACATCCAGAAGTTCAAGCGCGGCTATTCCAAGGTCGTCAACATCCAGGGCACGGACCACCACGGCACCATCGCACGCGTGCGCGCCGGCCTGCAGGCCGCCGACGTGGGCATTCCGGCCGGCTATCCCGACTATGTGCTGCACACCATGGTGCGCGTGGTGCGTGGCGGCGAGGAAGTCAAGATCAGCAAGCGCGCCGGCTCCTACGTCACGCTGCGCGACCTGATCGAGTGGACCAGCAAGGATGCGGTGCGCTTCTTCCTGCTGTCCCGCAAGCCCGACACCGAGTACACCTTCGACGTGGACCTGGCCGTGGCCCAGAACAATGACAACCCCGTGTACTACGTGCAGTACGCCCATGCGCGCATCTGCTCGGTGCTGGCAGCCTGGGGCGGCGATGCGGACACGCTCAAGGACGTGGACCTGTCGGCGCTGGAAGGCCCGCAGGCCCAGGCGCTGATGCTGCAGCTGGCCAAGTACCCGGCCATGCTGACTTCGGCCGCAGAAGGCAATGCGCCCCACGACGTGACCTTCTACCTGCGCGAACTGGCCTCGCTGTACCACAGCTACTACGACGCGGAACGCATCCTGGTGGACGATGAAAAGGTCAAGCTCGCCCGCCTGGCGCTGATCTCGGCCACGCGCCAGGTATTGCACAATGGCCTGGCAGTGCTGGGCGTCTCGGCCCCGCAACGCATGTAACTTCGAGCGACAAGCCATCTATGAAGACACAGCAACGTGGGGGCACCGTCATCGGTCTCATCATCGGCATGATCGTCGGGCTGGCAGCAGCCCTGGCCGTCGCCGTCTATGTGACCAAGGTGCCCGTGCCCTTTCTCTCCAAGGGCGGCAAGACGGCCGACCAGGACGCGGCAGAGGCCCAGCGCAACAAGAACTGGGACCCCAACGCACCGCTGCAGGGCAAGAACCCGGCGCCGCCACCACCGGCTGCCGTCACGCCCAGCCTCCCCGGCAGCACCACGCCAGCAGCGCCCACCCCGCCCGCCGTGGCCGGCGGCGTGACGCCGCCGCCGGCCAAGCCCGAAACCAAGGCCGATGGCAAGACCTCCGCCGACCCGCTGGGGGATCTGGTGAAAGCGCGTTCCGCCGCTGCCGAGAAGACGGAAAAGGCCGAAAAGGCCGAGGCTGCCTTCAACTACTTCGTGCAGGCCGGCGCCTTCCGCAGCCAGGGCGATGCCGATGCGCAGCGGGCCAAGCTGGCCATGCTGGGATGGGAGGCGCGCGTGAGCGAGCGAGAGCAAAACGGCATCACCATCTTCCGCGTGCGCGTGGGTCCGTTCACCAAGCGCGACGATGCCGAGCAACTCAAGCAAAAGCTCGATGGCGCCGGGGTCGAGTCCACGCTGGTGCGCGCCGCACGCTGAAACAGCGTTGAGCAAGAGCGCTGAACTTTTTGGCAAACCCCAGCCTCCTAATCTGCAGCATTGAACGAGGAGTTTGTTTTGATGAATCGCCGCGACTTTTCCCTGGCTGCCTCGGCAGCCGCTGCCAGCGCGCTGACGCTGGGCACCTCCGCCGCACAGGCCCAGGCGGCAGCGCCCAAGGAGGGCAAGGACTACATCAAGCTGGCCAAGCCCGCACCCACCAGCGCCGGCGCCGGCAAGGTCGAGGTGGTCGAGTTCTTCTGGTACAGCTGCCCGCACTGCAATGCATTCGAGCCCACCTTTGCCGCCTGGAAGAACCAGGCGCCGGCCGACGTGGTCGTGCACCGCGTGCCCGTGGCCTTCAACGCCAGCTTCGTGCCCCAGCAAAAGCTGTACTACGCCTTTGAAGGCATGAACCTGCTGGACACCATGCATGCGCGCGCCTTCCACGCCATCCATGTGGAACGCAACCGCCTGGCCAAGGACGACGAGATCTTCGCCTGGGTGGGCAAGCAGGGCGTGGACGTGGCCAAGTTCAAGGAGGTCTACAACTCCTTCACGGTCTCCAACCAGGTGCGCAAGGCCACCCAGCTGCAGCAGGACTATGACGTGGAAGGCGTGCCGGCCATGGGCGTGGCGGGCCGCTACTACACCGATGGCACCAAGGCCGGGAACATGACCAATGTGCTGCGCGTGGTCGATCAGCTGATCGCCACCAGCCGCAAGGGCTGAGGTCCGGGCCTCGGCCCAGACCACCCGTGACAGGCCCGCCATTGAGCGGGCCTGTCGCTTTTGGAAACCTCTTTTTGTGCCTTCGTGTCAGCGCTTTGCCCCCCGGCTTGAAAGACGCCAGGAACGGTTGCGCGCGACACCCCCTACAATGGATGCAAGAAGCGTGCCCTCCATGAAACAACGACTTTCCCCCCTCCTGCTCGCAGCCGCCCTGGCGGCTTTCGCCGGTTTGGCCCAGGCCGAAAAGGCCGACAGCACCAAGCCCATGAACATCGAGGCTGACGCGCTGCGCCATGACGAACTCAAGCAGACCAGCGTCTTCACCGGCAACGTGGTGATGACCAAGGGCACCATCGTGCTGCGCGGTGCCCAGCTCGACGTGCGCCAGGACCCCGAAGGCTTTCAGTACGGCGTGGTCACGGCCGAAGCGGGCAAGCGCGCCTTCTTCCGCCAAAAGCGCGACACCGTTCCCGGCCAGCCTGAGGAATTCGTGGAAGGCGAGGGCGAGGTCATCGAATACGACGGCAAGGCCGATCTCGTGAAGTTCATCCGCCGCGGCGAACTGCGGCGCTATCGCGGCGGCCAGCTCAGCGACGAGATCACGGGCTCCATCATCGTCTACAACAACCTCACCGACGTGTTCACCGTCGATGGGCAAAAGACCAGCGGCGGCCAGCCCAGCTCCACCGCCGGCCAGGGCGGGCGCGTGCGCGCCGTGCTGGCGCCCAAGGAGGGCACACCGGGCTCGCAGCCGCGCGCTCCCGCCGCAGGCGCGCCGGGCACATCCCTGCAGCCCAGCAACACCCTGGACAGCCTTGGTGGTACCAAGCGATGAGTACCGAGGCCTCAGCCCCCGCTGCCCACGCTTCCTCCCCACGCGCCGAACAGGGCAGCAGCCTGCAGGCGCGCCATCTGGCCAAGTCCTACGGCAGCCGCAAGGTGGTCAAGGATGTGTCGCTGTCCGTGAAGAAGGGCGAGGTCGTGGGCCTGCTGGGCCCCAACGGCGCGGGCAAGACCACCTCGTTCTACATGATCGTGGGCCTGGTGCGCAGCGACGGCGGCGACATCTTCATCGACGGACAGGCCGTGGGCAACATGCCCATCCACCAGCGCTCGCGCCTGGGCCTGTCCTACCTGCCGCAAGAGGCATCGATCTTTCGCAAGCTCAGCGTCGAGGACAACGTGCGCGCCGTGCTGGAGCTGCAAAGGGATGAGCAGGGCCGGCCGCTGGCGCGCAGCGTCATCGAGGAGCGCCTGACGGCGCTGCTGCAGGAACTGCGCGTGGACCATCTGCGCGCATCGCCCGCGCTGGCGCTGTCGGGCGGCGAACGCCGCCGCGTCGAGATTGCACGTGCCCTGGCCACGCAGCCGCGTTTCATCCTGCTGGACGAGCCCTTCGCCGGCATCGACCCCATCGCCGTGATCGAGATCCAGCGCATCATCGGCTTTCTCAAGGCGCGCGGCATCGGCGTGCTCATCACCGACCACAACGTGCGCGAGACGCTGGGCATCTGCGACCATGCCTTCATCATCAGCGACGGCCATGTGCTGGCCCAAGGCACACCCGAGGAGATCGTGGACAACGCCGAAGTGCGGCGCGTCTACCTCGGCGAACACTTCCGGATGTAGCGCCATGCCCTGCCTGGCCCGTCTGCGAGATTGCCTGCGCGAAGGAGCTGCCGCTTGAAGCCCGGACTGTCGCTGCGCGTCTCCCAGCATCTTTCGCTCACCCCGCAACTGCAGCAGTCGATACAGCTGCTGCAGCTGTCCACGCTGGAGCTGGCGCAGGAAGTGGAGCAGATGCTGGGCGACAACCCCTTCCTGGAACTGGCGAACGACGACGGCGACCACGAAGCGGCAAGCAGCGCCCCGGAGCCTGCGGCGCCCGGCGCCGACGCCGCGGACTCCTTCCAGGAAAGCCGTGCGGACCAGCCATCGGCTGCGGTGGAATGGGAGGCGCCGTCGGACACATCCTCCGGCGATGCCGTCGAGACCTCCGGCACGGCCGAGTCCCTGAGCTGGGAAGGAGATGGCCAGACCAACTCGGGCAACGACGACCGCGACTGGGGCAGCGATGCGCCTTCCAGCCGCACGCGCGGCCAGGGTGACGATGACGAGACCGATGCCACCGAGCTGGCACGCAGCGCAGAAAGCCTGACCGACCATCTGCACCGCCAGGCCCTGAGCCTGCGCCTGGGCGAGGTGGATCGTGCCGCGCTGCGCTTTCTGATCGAGAACCTCAACGACGACGGCTACCTGGAAGACCCGCTCGACGAGCTGGCACAGGGCCTGGCGGGCGACGACCTGGAGGAGTGCGAGGAACTGGTGCACCGCTTCACCGTGGCGCTGCGCCTGTTGCAAAGCCTGGAGCCGGTGGGCGTGGGCGCGCGCGACCTGGCCGAATGCCTGACGCTGCAGCTGCGCGACCAACTGGCCGATGCCGAGCGCGAAGGCGACGGCAGTGCCGAGGACGAAGATCGGCAGGCCGTGCTGCGCACCGCGCTGGACATCTGCGCCCAGCCCATGGACCTGCTGGCGCGGCGTGACCTGCGCAAGCTCGCCAGCCTGTGCGGCGCGCGCGAGGAGCGGCTGCGCGAGGCGATGGTCCTGATCGCCCGGCTGGAGCCGCGCCCTGGCCGGCGCTTCGCCGACGTGCAGCGCCAGATCGTCGTGCCCGATGTCATCGTGCGCCCGGTGCGCATGGGTGCGGGACGCATGGAGTTCAGCGTGCAACTCAACCCCGATGTCATGCCCAAGCTGCGCGTGCACGACATCTATGCCAGCGCGCTGCGCAGCCACCGGGGCAGCGAAGGCCATGCGGCGTTGCAGCAGCGGCTGCAGGAGGCGCGCTGGTTCATCAAGAACATCCAGCAGCGCTTCGACACCATCCTGCGCGTGTCGCAGGCCATCGTGGAGCGCCAGAAGAACTTCTTCGTGCATGGCGAGCTGGCCATGCGCCCGCTGGTGCTGCGCGACATTGCCGATGCGCTGGGCCTGCATGAGTCCACCATCAGCCGCGTGACCACGGCCAAGTACATGGCCACGCCGCAGGGCACCTACGAACTCAAGTATTTCTTCGGCTCGGGGCTGGGCACCGAGGCGGGCGGCAACGCGTCGAGCACGGCCGTGCGCGCGCTCATCAAGCAGTTCGTCGCAGCCGAGGACCCCAGGAAGCCGCTGTCGGACAACCAGCTGGCCGACATGCTCAAGGAGCAGGGCATCGAATGCGCACGGCGCACCGTGGCCAAGTACCGCGAACTGCTCAAGATCCCCCCGACCACGCTGCGCAAGGCGCTGTAGCCGCGCAGGGCGCGCACGCTCTCAGGCCGCAGGCGCGCGGCCGGCCACGTCATCCCATTTGAGGCCGAATTTCAGCAGGTACTTGCGCAGGCGGTCGGCATCGTTGACCACGCTGCGCTGGGTGCGTGACTGGTCGAACAGGCGGCGCCCCGCATCGGACAGCGAGGGCGATTGCCTGCACACGCGCAGCACCGCTTCGAGCTGCATGCGGTCGAACAGATCCATCTGCTCCAGCCTCTCGGCGGGCAACAGCGCATCAAGGCCGCAGCCGGCGCCGGCGGGGGCGGGCTGCGCTGCCTCGCCCCGTTGCCACAGCCACTGCATGCGCTGGATCTCGGCATCGACCAGGGCCGTGGAGATGCGCCCTCCGTCAGCCAGCGTGGCCAGCCGCGTCATGCTGGCCGACAGGTCGCGGAAGTTGCCGCTCCACAGCGCCTCGGGCGAGCGCGCAAAGCGCAGATAGCGCTCGCGGGCCTCCACATTGAAGCGCACCATCTGGCCGGTCTCGTCGGCCGAGCGCGCGAGCAGGTGGTCCATGTTGGGTTCTATGTCCTCGGGGCGCCCGGCCAGGCCCGGCAGCGCGTAGGACCACAGGTTGATGCGCGCGAACAGATCCTCGCGAAAGCGCCCCTGCGCCACGTCGATGCGCAGGTCGCGGTGCGTGCCGGCGACCAGCTGGAAGTCGCTGCTGACCTCGCGGTCGCTGCCCATGGGATAGAAGCGCTTTTCCTCCACGGCCTTGAGCAGCATGGCCTGTTCGTCCAGGCCCAGCTCGCCGATTTCGTCCAGGAACAGCACGCCCTGGTGCGCGCTGCGCAGCAGGCCGGCGCGGTCGGCCGCAGCGCCCGTGAACGCGCCCTTCTTGTGGCCGAACAGCACCGAGGCCGCGCCATCGCCGCGCAGCGTGGCGCAATTGACCTCGACGAACTCGCCCTGCACCTGGTGCCTGGCCTTCTTCAACTCGTACATGCGCCGCGCCAGATGCGATTTGCCCGCACCCGTGGGACCCGTGAGCAGGATGGGCGCGCGCGAGCGCACGGCCACGCGCTCGATCTCGTCGATCAGCGCGTTGAACCCGGCATTGCGCGTGGCGATGCCGCTCTTGAGAAATTGCACGGCCTCGCTCTGCTCGGCGCCGAAGCGCTGGGCGATCACGTCGTAGCGCGACAGGTCCAGGTCGATCAGCGCATAGCTGCCCGGGTCGCCCATGCGCTGGCGCCGGGGTGGCGAGGTCTGGGCCAGCACGCCGGGAATGCGGCGCGACTCCACCAGCAGGAACAGGCAGATCTGTGCCACGTGCGTGCCCGTGGTGATGTGGGTCCAGTACTCCTCGCGCTCGGGGTCGAAGCGATAGGCCTGCGTCCAGTCGAACAGCCGCGCATAGACCTCGCCGAAATCCCAGGGATCGGCAATGTCCATGGGCACGAGGTTCACCCGGGTCTCGGGCGATGCCGTGGCGATGTCGCCCTGCAGCAGCTGCGCCAGGGCCAGATGGGGCGGCGTGTAGAGCAGCTCCAGCCGCTCCACCACCAGATCCTCGTGCTGCATGAGGGAGAGGGTCGGCCGCCATTTTTCCCAGCGCCCCGCGCCCCTGCCGGAGTCCAGCTGCGTACCCAGAAAACCGATGACGACCTTTTTCTTTTCCATGTTTTTGTCTAGTTGGATAGCTGAAATTCTAGTTTCTTTGGATTGAAGAAGAAATCAAGGAAAGTGTGATTTGATATTTATCCAAATAAATCAATGGGTTGAAGAATTTTTTGGCGCCGGATGCCAGGCTGGCACGCATCTCGCAATAAGCAAGGCATCCAGTGCAGGCGGTGACCGCTCACAGGCCGGGGTTGGGGCAAACGCCTGCCCCGCCGGTGCGGGAAGTCCGGGCCCCCAGGGGCCTGTCGATTTCCCGCATGCCGCACGCCGCAGGCGCTGGGTAACGGCAAGGTTGTGGAAACCGTCCCGCAAGGGACGTCTGGTTCGACTCCAGGCTTGCCAGCCACTGGTAGCTCAGTCTGGTAGAGCACCCTCGCAAGAGGACTGTCGCAGGTTCGATTCCTGTCCACTCTTCCGGCCGCAAGGCCGGGCTATTGAAACGGTCGAAAGACCACCCGCCGAACGCGGGAGGTGGCCGCCGGGTTGCGATGCAGCCCCAGGCCGCCCCCCGTCAGCCGCGGCGGCTGTGCCAGGTCCCGGCATGGTCCGCGCCCGCAGCCAGCCACGCTGCAACCTGTTTCCAGGGTTGCCGCCACGGCGCACTGCAAGGCCCGGGCCGTGCCCCCTGGAACCCCGCCGCTGCTGTAACGGCACCCCTATTGATTGCGGCGAAGACGCCGAACGAGGAGAAGAAGAAATGCTGAAGATCCAACGCATCACCATCAAGAAGAACGAACGGGCCCTGCTGCTGCGCAATGGCGATTTCGAGCGCGTGCTGCACAGCGGCCGGCACTGGCTGTTTGCCGGCACCGACCAGCTGCGCGTGGAAACCTTTGCCCTGGAGCAGCCCGCCTTCACGCACGGCCTGGCCGACTACCTGATGGCGCAGGAGCCCACCGTGGTGGCCGCCGAATTCCTGCGCGTGGAACTGTCCGAGACCGAGGCGGGCCTGCGCAGCGAAAACGGCGTGCTGGTCGAGATCCTGCCGCCCGGCACGCGCCGCCTGTACTGGAAGGGACTGGTGGATGTGAGCGTGCAGGTGGTCGACCTGCAGGCCGGCGCCGAGCTGCCCGTCGCCCTGGCGGCGCGCCTGACCCAGACGCAGCTGCGCCAGCGCAGCGTGTCCGGCCTCAACGGCGTGCTGCAGGTGCAGGTGCCCGCAGGCCAGTGCGCGCTGCTGACCATCGACGGCAAGGTGGACCGCCTGCTGCAGGCCGGCAGCCATGCGTTCTGGAAGTTCGGCCGCAGCATTGCCGTGGAGCTGGTGGACCTGCGCCTGCAGGCCGTCGAGGTCTCGGGCCAGGACATCATGACCCGCGACAAGGTCAGCCTGCGCCTGAACCTGAGCGCCACCTATCGCCACACCGACGTTCTGCGCGCCTTTGCCCAGCTGCAAAAGCCTGCCGAGCACCTGTACCGGGAGCTGCAGTTCGCGCTGCGCGCCGCCGTGGGCACCCGCACGCTCGATGAGCTGCTGGAGAACAAGACGGTGATCGACGACGTGGTGACCGCGCACATGGCGGCCAAGCTGCAGCCCTTCGGCATGGTGGTGGAGAGCGTGGGCGTGAAGGACATCGTGCTGCCCGGCGAGATGAAGGCCATCCTGACCCAGGTGGTGCAGGCCGAAAAGCAGGCCCAGGCCAACGTGATCCGCCGCCGCGAGGAAACGGCGGCCACGCGCTCGCTGCTCAACACCGCCAAGGTCATGGAGGACAACCCCGTGGCCCTGCGCATGAAGGAGCTGGAGACGCTGGAACGTGTGGCCGAGCGCATCGACAAGATCTCCGTGTTCGGCGGGTTGGACCAGGTGCTCAACGGGCTGGTGAAGATGCGTTGACCGGCAGGCTGGTCGGCACACAACGGACAACGAAGAAACAAAAGAGAGGTACGGCCATGGCCGCATTCGAAGAACTATGGAGCTATGAGGTGGGCAAGGCGGGCTGGGCGACGTTGAAGTTCAGCACGTCCGAGGAGGAACTGGTGTGTGCCGTGTCCTACCTGCATGATTCGCTGGGTGATCTGGCCGCCATGGCGCTGGCCTTGGCCAAGGGCGCGCACCGCGCTGCCGCCGTGTTCATGGACGAGCCCGGCGAAGTGCACCTGAGCATGGAGGGGGACCGCGACACCCTTTCCTACGAGCTGCGGCAGTACGCGGACTGGGCCAGCTGGGGCATCACCGCCATGGATGACTATGAAGTGCTGGCCCGTGGGCAGGTGGCCCGCGAGGACGTGGTGCGCAGCGTGTACCGCGTGCTGGACGGTATT